>JBCBZB010000038.1:0-42975 GCA_039815565.1 Planctomycetota bacterium | reverse complement strand
CTGCTGGAGAAGGGCTACGAAGTCCACGGCCTGGTGCGACGCGCCAGCTCGTTCAATACCCAGCGAATCGATCACGTCTACTCCGATCCGCATCAGGACGGCAAGCGGTTTCACCTTCATTACGCCGACCTCGCGGATGGCAACGCAATGGAGCGTGTGATTCGGGAGATCGATCCGCATGAGGTCTACAACCTCGGTGCTCAGAGCCACGTCCGCGTCAGCTTCGACCAGCCGATGTACACCGGCGACGTGACGGGCCTCGGCACGCTGCGACTGCTCGAGGCGGTTCGCAACCACCAGCAGAACACCGGCAAGCAGGTCCGCTTCTACCAAGCGAGTAGTTCGGAGATGTACGGCCTCGTCCAAGAGGTGCCGCAGAAGGAGTCCACGCCGTTCTACCCGCGTTCGCCGTACGGCTGCGCCAAGGTCTACGGCCATTGGATCACGGTGAACTACCGCGAGAGCTACGACCTGCACGCGTCGTGCGGCATCTTGTTCAACCACGAAAGCCCGCGTCGCGGTGAGACCTTCGTCACTCGCAAGATCACGCGTGCTGTCGGTCGTATTCACTGCGGTCTGCAGGACAAGTTGTACCTCGGCAACCTCGACGCTCAGCGTGACTGGGGTTTCGCTGGCGACTACGTCGAAGCGATGTGGCGCATGGTGCAGCGAGACGAGGCCGACGACTACGTCGTCTCGATCGGTGAGACCTACAGTGTCCGCCGCTTCTGCGAGTTGGCGTTCGCGCACCTGGGCATGGACTACCAAGACTTCGTCGAGATCGACCCGCGCTATTTCCGACCGGCCGAGGTCGACCTCCTGCTGGGAGACTCGACGAAGGCTCGCGAGAAGCTCGGTTGGGAGCCGAAGGTCAGTTTCGAGAAGCTCGTCGAGATGATGGTCGAATCAGATCACGAACTCGCTCGCCGTGAGCGCACCCTGGTCGATGCCGGCCACGATGTGCACAGCTCGGGTGCGATCCACTGATCCCGGTTCCATCTTCGAAGCCCCAACCGAGATCGATGCGGGTCCTGCTCGTTCACAACCGCTACCGCCAGCGTGGTGGCGAGGATGCGGTGTTCGAGGCCGAACTGGACCTGCTGCGTGCGGCAGGGCACGAGGTCTCCACCTACGTCGCCCACAACGACGAGGTGTCGGACTCCGGGCGTGTAGGCCTCCTGGTCGACACGATCTGGAACCGAGAGCGCGCTCGCGAGATCCGTCAGACGGTTCGCGACCGTCAGATCGACGTCGCGCACTTCCACAACACGCTGCCTCTGATCTCTCCCGCAGCCTACGCCGCGGCGCGTTCGGAGGGGGCTGCGGTCGTTCAGACGCTGCACAACTACCGTCTGGCCTGCCCGTCCGCCTTGTTGTTCCGCGACGGCGCTGTCTGTGAGAAGTGTCTCGGCAAGTCGATTGCTTGGCCGGCGATTCGGCATGCCTGCTATCGCGGCAGTCGGCCGGCGTCCGCGGCCGTCGCTGCGATGCTGTTCGTGCATCGTCTGCGCGGCACCTACCGCTCGGACGTCGACGCCTATATCACGTTGACGGAGTTTGCGCGGCAGAAGATGAGCGAGGCCTCGGTCCCGAGGGAGCGGAGCCACGTCGTGCCGAACTTCCTGGCGGACGATCCGAGTCCCGGGGACTTCGAAGCACGCGACGGGGTGCTCTTCGTCGGCAGGCTCAATCCCGAGAAGGGAGTTCGGACGCTTCTCGAGGCGTTCTCGGACCCGTCGTCCGACGGTCCGAAGCTGACGATTGCCGGTGATGGCCCTCTCCGCGATGCCGTCGCTCAGGCCGCATCGGAGAATCCGCGGATCGAATGGCTCGGTGCCGTCGAACGGGAAGGCGTTCTGGGTGCGATGGCGCGGGCTTCGATGCTCGTCTTCCCGTCGACCTGGTATGAGGGTTTCCCGATGACCATCGTCGAGGCGTTCGCCTCCGGTCTGCCGGTTGTGGCGTCCGAGATCGGCTCCCTGTCGAGCATCGTCGATGACGAGGTCGGTGCGACGGTGATGCCAGGGGATGCCGAGGCCCTCCGTGAGGCCGTTCTCAGGCTGAGCGGAGACGAGGCCCTCCGTCGCGAGCTCGGCGAGACCGCGCGGTCGAGGTTCGAAACCGAGTTCAGCGCGAGTGCTCACCTGAACGGGATCGAGTCCGTCTACCGCACAGCGATCGCCCATCGCAACGGAGAGTCGGTGGAGGGCTTGGCCGCGCCGCAGGGACTGCAGCCCGAATCGATGCCGGCGGACGAGGCCGAATCCGAGGAACCGAGCTCCGTTTCCCGGAACTCTCGCTGACGACGATCGGATTCGGTTCCTGTCGTCGTCGCGGATCGGCGCTCTGGTCAACGAACGCCACGCTGTTACCCTCGCGGTATGGGGTCGCAACGGTCCAGATGTTCGCGCGAGCTGCTCGAGTCGATCGAGCGGAATCTCGATGCGCTCGAAACCCGTGAAGGTCTATTGGACGCGGCGCTCGCGTTGTCCGCCTACGTCGATCCGGATCTCGATCTCGACGGGACACGCGAAACCCTGACCTCGTGGACCGAGCGCATTCGCGAGCGCTCCGGTTCGAACGAGACCCGCGCGGTGATCGCTCGCGCGCACCAGGTGCTGTTCGACGAGCTGGACCTGCGTGGCGACACCGAAGACTACTACGCGCCGGAGAACAGCCTCTTGCCGTCGGTCGTCGATCGCCGGCGCGGGCTGCCGATCACGTTGTCCTTGGTCTACAAGCTCGTCGTGGAGCCGCTGGGTTCGGAGGCGGGCTCGAGCGAGGGCTCGAATAGTCCGCGTGTCGAAGGGCTCGGTGCGCCGGGGCACTTCATGGTGCGGGTGCAAGGCGACTCGGGGTTCCGGGCGATGATCGTGGATCCGTTCCACGGTGGCCGCGTTCGATCGGATGACGAAGCCCGCCAGATGGTGCGGACGGTCGTCGGCGATGAGATCGCTGATCAGGTCGAGCTCTTACCGGTGGTCTCGAACCGTGCCTGGCTCGGCCGCATCGTCCGGAACCTCGTAGGCGCCTGCCGGGACCGTGGCATTCAGGACTGCGAGCGAGGGCTCTCCGAGTTGCTGGAGTTACTCGAGCCCGATCGGAGCGAGTGAGTCAGAACTCGAACTCGGCGCCTGCCAAGAAGCCGTCGATCACGAAGTCGGCGTTGAATGCGGTTCCCTGCACGTTGTCCTGTAGCTCGAACTGCGAGCGTCGGTAGCCGAGGAAGAGCGTGAGCCCCTGTTCGAAAAACGTGTAGCGCGCCTGGATCTCGGTGTCGTTCAGCGGCCCCTCGACCGGCCCGCCCAACACCAGGTCTGGGCTGAACGCGAAGTCGGCCTGCAGCGCGAACTGTCGCCAGGAGACGCGGCCGCGAACCTTGCCGTAGAACGCGCCACCGTCGGAGAAGCTCAGGGAGTTCGTCAGGCCGGTCTCGATGATCTCGGGTAGATCCGGATCGGGGATCGCGACCTCGAAGACATCGAAGTCGCCATCGCGGTGGGCAACCTCGACACCGGCGCCCAGGCGGATGTTCACGTATTCCTCTTCGTCCTCCTCACCGAAGACGAACTCGTGATCGAAGACCTCGCCGATGTATCCGAGGCGGTACTCGTTCATCTCGAGGTTCGAGTTGATCAGCGAGGCGGCGGGGAGCACTCCGTAGGCGAACGGCAGGACGTTCGGCGAGCTGTCGAACAGATCGACGCCCTGGTAGAGAAACTCGACTCCAGAGAAGCCGTCGCCGAGGTGGAAGAGGCCGCCGATGTCGTCGCCGCGGTCATCGAGCCCGAGGTCGTTGAGGGGCACGTTCTGACCGCCAACGGGTGCGCCGGATCCTGCAGGTGCCGACGAGTTGGCGTCACCTCTCGCCGTGTCCGCCCACAGGCGTGCCTGCACGCGAACGCTGGGGTTCGCGAAACCAGGGATCGACGCGCAGGACGTCAAGAGGGGCCCGGCGAAGCCGAGCACGAGCAGGGCACGACGAAAATCGAAGCGCAAGATCGCTGTCGAGGTGAGCGCTCCAACCGAAGTCGGCTCGAGCGGGGACCGCGCGAGCGTAACAGATTCGATCGCTCAGACCGACCGACAGGCTGGTTCCTCGATTCGATGCCCGAGCGCCCGCCAGGCGGTCTTCGTCGACGGGAATCCATCCTTCGAGCTGCTACCGTCTGCATGAGAATGCAAGCGACCGCCATCGAGCCATTCTTCGAGCGGGACTTCCTCGCCTACGAGAAGCACCGTCAGAACGATCCCGAATACAACGCCCTCCGACTGGCCGTCCGCCGGAAGCTGAAGGCTCTCGCCGACAAGGTGAAGACCGAAGCCAAGCAGCTCGGAACGACCTTGGACTCCCAGGCGGGGCTGCACCACCCGTATTCGTTCAACAACTTTCGGGTTCGTGAGCAGCGGGCGTATCTCTGCAGGGGTTCGAAGGAGCGGAAGAAGCTCTCGTCGTTCTTCGGCGAGGCGCTCGGGAAAGACGCTGAAACCCACTACATCCAGACGGTGCTCGAAGTGTCGCTCGACGGCCAGGTCATCGAGGCGGCTCTCCGGATCCACCCGCAGGCCTGGTGGGACGGCGAGAATCTGAAGAAGGTGGTCCAGACCGACGAGGGCATGCAGGAGTGGTGCCAGAACCTGAAGGCTCTGCCCGGAGGCTTCTCCCTACGGATGCACGACTGGAAGAAGCTCTACTGGGCGCGAGAGGCGAACCGCGACGACATGCGGGAGTACTTCTCGGCCTACACCCCGGGTGAGCACTGGCTTCACCTTGTGCGAGAACTGCCACGCGAAGACGCCGTCGAGATGGGCGTGGACGCTCATGAATGGGTCGTCCAGTCCCTGCTCAGTCTGCTGCCGACCTGGCAGTCGATTCTCTGGACTCCGTGAGTCCTCGGAGGGGGCCGCGGCGAAGACCTCGCCGATGAGCTCGATCGAGTCCAGGGATCTACTCCGTCTGTTCGCTCCGACTCTGCCGTCTGGCTTTCGGGCGGAGGTGTTCGAGAAGACCTGGCGTTTTGGTGCTCCGCCCGAGCGGGTCTGGGCGATCCTCTCGGATCCGAAGACCTTCACGAGCGGCCAGATCCCGCCTTGGCGGGTCGAGTTCCTGGATCTCCCGGACGGACGGCCTGGTGGATTCGTCGAGGGCTGCCTGAACGCCCACCACGGTCCCGGCCTGAGCTTCCACGGTGTGATCGGCGAGGTCCGCGCACCGGAGTATCGAGATCTCCGCTACAGCTACGGCTCGTACGCGATCTCGATGCGACTCGTGCGTCCGACGCGTCTGCAGTTCTTCCTGGAAGATCGGCCCGAAGGAGGAACGCTGGTTCGCGTGCGCCTCGACTGGCAGGTGCGGCGTTGGTTCCGCGGACCCTGGCACCTGCTCAACCACCTGTTCTGGTCGAGCTTCGGGTTGTCGACGCGGATCCTGATGAAGACGCGTCGCGGTCTCAGGCCTGATCTCGAAACAGCAACCGTCGAAGCGGGCGTCAGAGAAGGCCGCGGCTGATCGCGACCAGGAGTGGGATCGCGAGGAGCGAGCCTGCGAGTCCGCCGATCGCCAACGGCGAGGCTGCTCGTCGCCAAGCGGCGACGTAGCCAGGGACGAATTCCAGGCCGGGCCGCGCCAGTGCAGTCAGGATCGGGCCGAGGCCGCTTGGGCGCCGTTGGAGCTTCGCGAGCGCGAAGAACGGTGACAGCAGGACGGCCGCGACGACAGTCATCAGCAGAATGCCGAGAGCCATCAGAATCGGCGGCAGCGTCGCTGCACCACAGACGAGGGCCGCGGTGCTGAAGGTGTTCCGCGGGTCCTCGGCGATCGAGGTCGCATGACCGACCCAGCTACCGAGGGCGAGGGCTGCGACCCCGAGGGTGGGGCGCAGCCGGAACGGCTTGCACTCTCGATGGGCCGCGAATGTGGGCGCGGTCCTTTCGGACGAGTGCTCTGCCGTGGTCATCGACTCAGCGGACGGTCACCGGGCCACCACCGCCCGGGCTGAGCAAGCGGTCGGGGCAGTAGAGGACGCGCGTCAGCGCACCCGAGCCACCGAGTTCGAGGATCACGGTGCGGACACCCGGGACATCGAAGCTGACGCTCTGAACCGCGCCGTCCGGCATGTCCGGAACGACCTGCGTCGCGAGCGTGTTGCCCATGCCGTCGAGCAGGATGAACTGGTCGAACTCGATGCCGTCGACGTCGAGCACGCGGCTCGAGAACATCGTGACCGGCTCGTCGAAGTCGATGCGGATTTCGCCGCCGCCGGCTTCGTCATCCGGATCGTCGACCAGGCCGTCCATGTTGGCGTCGATTCCGTCCTCGTCGATGATCAGCACGAAGCCGAGAGCTTCGTCGTTGCCCGGAGCGCCCGGCTGCGGGGTCGCGAGGTCGGTATCGCCGCCGGTGATGTTCGCCGTGTCGAACAGGATGACCTGATCGGGGTTGCCGGGGGTGTCGTTCAGGCCGGAAACCGTCACGCCGAGGTCGGCGAACTCGTCGTCGATGATCGTGCCGGCGAGAAGGCCGCGCGGCTCACCGCTCTGGAACTCGTCGAAGCTGAGCAAGATCGGGCAGGTGTCGACATCGAAGCCGCCGACAGCGCCCGAACCAGCGAAGAACACTTCCATGCGTTCCACGTCGGTTTCGAAGAACGTCAGCTCCTGGACGCTGCCGTCCCCGAGGGAGAGGACCGGGATGACCGTCGAGGGCGTCGTGAGGTCGCCGTTGCGGTAGAAGCGAACCTCGGTCCCCGGCTGATCGTCGACGTCGACAAGCGTCAGCTCACAGGCGACAGCCGGCAGCGTGAAGTCGAAGTAGATCGAGCCGCCCTGGGCCTCGTCGTCGGGGGTGTCGATCAGGCCGTCGACCGGCGCCGAGTCGACGTTGTTTTCGGCGATGATCAGCAGGTTGCCGAGCGCCGTGTTGTTGTTCGTGCCCGAGGCGTTCGGAGTCGCCAGGTCGGTGTCACCACCGGTCGGGTTCGAGGAGTCGAACAGCGACAAGACGTCGGGGCCACCGCCACGAGCGTTGCTGGCGGACAGCATGATGCCGACATCCTCGTACTGCGTGTCCATCCGGCGACCGGCGACGAGCTCGCTGTCGTCACCGATGGCGAAGTTGAACGAGAACTCGGGGCAGTCCGGCGCGGTCCCAAACTGGAAGTTGGCCGGCTTCGTCGCGGTCGGGGTGTTGCCGTCCATGAACACGCCGGCGAGTTGCAGAGGCAGCGCCAGGTTGCTGACGACGCCGTCCGGGACGACGATGCTGAAGAAGCCCTGGCCGTCCGAGGACAGCGGGGCGAAACCGATCAACAGCGGCTGCAGCGCGGCGTCCTGGTGCGTTGCGACGAACGCGAACGCGTTGCCGTTCGCGCCGCGGATGCGGCCAGTCAGCTTGATGCCGTCGACGTCCGTTTCGTAGTAGGCGGTGAAGTCCGCCGTCGCAGACTCAACGGCGCCGACCTGGGTCGCGGGGGAGAGCAGTTGCTGGGCACTAGCACCGGTGCCGAGGAGGAAGGCTGCGGCCGAGACCGCAGCGAATCGAGACAAGGTCATGATGTCGGGGGATCTGGGCTCACCATTCCGTGGGCCCTGGGGGATGATCAGATCGTCCGATCTCGACGATTGGACGCGGCGGACCTACGGATCGGATCCGAGGACCGGCTCGACGGGTTTTCACGCCGGATGGCTGGCCGCCGGAGAGCCTAGCCTAGCGGTCCGGAAGTGCCGGTCGCACGGGGGCTCAGGGAGATCCCGATCAGTCGTCGTCGGGTGGCTCGATTCGAGACATCGGGGCGCTCGAACCGTCCAGGGTCACTTGGCTGGGTAGGTCTCGAGGGCCCAGGCCTTCCAGCGCTCGTCGAGCGTCAGGGGAGACATCCCGTAGGCCTCCTTCAGCGCGTCGCGCACTCCCTCGACGATGTTGTCCGAGACTTGCCCTTGCTTGTCGACTTGTGTCTTCGAGAGCCGCATGAAGGTGGCGAACTTCTCATCGCCGAGCGTCAGCAGATACTGCATGCGAGACCAGGCCAGGACGTGATCCTCGAAGGTCAGCTCGGCGTACTCCCGCTTGCGGTTCAGGGCGCTGAACGGGGTGACCTCGTCCTTCACGATCAGCTTGCGAGCGACTTTCTCGAACTTCCAGTCGACCCGGCCGAAGGGGGTCGAGCCCTCGCCTCGCAGGAACGAATTGAACTTCGGCGTGACCTGGCGCTCAAAGTAGTGGGCCAGGCCGGAGCGGATCCAAACCGGCAGGTCGTACGAGTAATGCATATACCCGTCGACCAACTGGTGGGTGATCGAATGGATCACGTGCGCGTGCATCGGCTCGTCCTTCTTGAGGCGGCCGTCGTCTTCGACGCTCTCGGCGCAGTAGGTGTAGATCAGCGAGTCCACTTCGATGAAGTTCCAGTGCTGACCGAGCTTCGAACGGCGACCCAGGAAGTCGCGCATGAAGCCCTCGAACGGGCCTTGGTGTTCGAACAGCAGGATCAGGAACTTGTTCTTCTGGCCGAGGAAGGGCCCTTCGCCGGCGTAGTCGCCGGGCCAGGACATTCGCTGCTCGGCGTCCTGTGGGAAGGTCTCGTCGGTCACGCCGTAGAGGCGCTCCATCTCGGCGTAGTGGTCTTCGATCCGCTGTGCGTAGAGATGCAGGCGCAGCCACCGGTCGAGGCGGCGTGCCTTCGGATTGACCCGCGGGAGGCCGCGTTCCTTGAGCCGTTCGAGCTCGGCGCGGATGAGCGCCTTGCGCTCCGGGTTCTGAGGGACCGCGTCTGTTTCGAGGCCGAGTCCGATGCGGTAGTGCTCGGTTTCGACCCACAGCAATTCCTCGTCAGGGTACTGCTCGTCGAGGATGTCGGTCGTCAGGGGGTCACGACCGCGCTGTCCGAACTCGAACGGCCCGTACGAGACGTAGCCGAGATGCTCCATGATCTCGGGGTCGTTCTTCGTGTAGGGGTCGATCTTGTAGCGGGGGAGCCCCCGGTTCCGGTCCTGGGCCTCGACGGGCGAGACGAGAGTCGTGCCGACCGTCAAGGTCAGTCCGATCAGGAGGGCGAGACGCATGCTGAGTGGGGTCATCGTCGTGTCTTCCGACTCCAAGGGGTTCTGTGTCGAACGTCGCTCACCGTTCCCTGGTTCGCGGTGACGATCGGTCAGTCACTGCAGTCGAGCCTTCCATTCGTTGGCGAACTGGATCGCCTTGAACACGTCGAGGTTTTCGAGGGGCTCCTTGCCATCGACGATGACGCGCAAGGCGTTGATCGCCTCCTTCTTGACGTTGTGTCGGTCCGAGTCGAGCAGGAGGCCGATTCGGAGCTTCACGGATTCAGGGGCCAGGAATCGAGCGAGTCGGAGTGCAGTGACTTCGTCTCGCTCCCGGTCCGAGCCGAGGCCGTCGTCGAGGGTTTCGAACGCGTCTTCGCCGCGGACGCTGGGTAGGAGATGTTCGAGGTAGTTCTGGTCCCGAGACCAGTCGGTCTTGGCGGCCTCGAAGATCGGAGCGAGTTTAGTGAAGTCCCCAAGGACGAAGAGGCCGGTGGCGGAGAAGAACCGGACCCGCTCGTCGTCGACTTCAAAGCCGGTGGTCAGAGCTTCGGTCCACCCCTCATCCTGTCGCTGGGATACGAACTCGGCTGCGAAGCGGCGGACGTGCAGCGGGGCCTTCCGGTCGACGAGCTCGTCGGCGACGAGTGGTGTGTAGTCCTCGGACACCACTCTGCGGCAGAGTTCCACCAGCATCTCTGGCTCTACGACGCGGTCGTTCTCGAGTTTGCGGAACGCCCAGCGTGCGGCGCCGGCGCCGACTTCGACCATGCGGTCGAAGTGCTCGGCGCGGACCGCGTCGGCATCCTCCGCCTCATCGGCCTTGGCGTAGGCTGTGTGCGAGCGGTCGAGCGTCGTTCGCTCGGTTCGACTGAGCTTCGGCCACTTGGGCTTCTGCTTCTTCTCCTGGGCGGTCGAGGGAGCTGCGGCGAGCGTCGCGAACAGTAGGAGGCCCAGCAGGCTCGCGCCGCGGAGGGTTCGAGATCTTGACGAGTACATCAGTTCGGAAACCAGTCTGGTAGGCAGTCAGCGAGGTCCGGGTGGACTTGGACGTCCTCCGGTTTCAGCGACTCGCGTGCCGAGTCGAGCCACGCACGGAATTCTTCCCGGGAGAGAATCGGAAACGGAATCAGATGCGCGTGGATCCGGGAGTATTGCTGCGTGGGGCCCGGCGTCAGGTCGTCGGGCGCCAACACGACGTAGCCGTACAGGACTTCGGTGACCGGCGCGAGCCCCCCGAGGTTCAAAGGGTCGAAGGTCCATTCCCGTAGCGGCCACGGAATGTCGCTCCAGGAGTAGTCCCTGGCTTCGAGGTCCATCAGTCGGGTTCGCTCGGCCAGTTCGACCGAAGTGCCCAGGCCGCGGACCATCGCCTCGGCACTCCGCTTTTGTTCCGCCCGGAGATCCGGGTGATCGCGTCGAGACAGCAGCATCGGCAGGAAGTGCTCCTCGAGGAGCTGCCGTCGGATCGTCTTGTGGCCGAGGGAGGGCTCCGTGCGGCGGATGTAGTCGAAGAGTCCGTCGAACTCGGCGCGTTCGATGACCTCGTCGCCGATTCGTAACAAGACGGTGGGGTCGAGCGACGAGTCGGGATCCGTCTTCTCGCCGCAACCGCTCCCGCTCAGGACGAGAGCGAGCACCACGGCGAGCGTGCCGGTGCAGTTTGCCGGTCCTGTCGTCGTCGAGCGGGTTCTCATGACGGGGGGTGAGAGGATCTCTGGATCAGGGCTGGTCGAAGCGCTTGACGAAGTCGAGCGTTGGACCACTCAAGAATCGGTAGGCGGCGTAGAGTTCCTCGCCGATGCCTTGGAGCTCTCCCGCTGGAATCGGTCGATTGCACTGCGCGGTGACTTCGATCCACAGCGAACGCGGCTCTTGCGTCCAAGGCTCGATGCGGAGCTGGTAGCTCGGTTCGGTCGGGGTCGAGCCCGGGAAGACGAAGCGAACCCCCGCGGTGCCGACCGGTCGGCCGAACGAGGCGATCGCCTCGGCGTCGAGCATCCGTGTGCCGACCAGCTGGCGGCTGTCCTCGAAGTTCTGCGGGTTCACGAGGCTGCGCAGCGAGTAGACGCGCACGAGACTCGCGGGGACATTGAGTGACTCGTACAGATGCTGGGAGACGTTGACGCTGCGGGTTGCAAAGTCCTCGACGGTGGCCGGCCGGAACTCCTCCCGGAAGATGATTCGATCCGGGCGGACGGTTGCAACCGAGACCTGGTTGGGCTGGGCGCCGGGGTTGCTCAGGTGGATTCCGTCCTGCGCGACCTGGAAGTTCTGATAGCTGACCTCGGAGTTCTGGAAGAGCTCGCCGTGGACGGTCTGGACCTTCTGGGTCTCGACTGGGACGGGGGCGTGGACCAGTTCCGCGGCAAACGCGATGGTGCGGGGTTCGTAGGGACTCATGCGAGGGGCGGCGAGCTTACCAACCCGCATTCCCCGATCCCCATCCGGCCGGGAGATCCGCACCGCCGGGGTGCCACGGATTGTCCGATGCGGGATTCCGGGAGGAATCCGAGCCTGGCCTCGTCCTGGGCCGCAGTGCTCCTCGGGGTCGGAATGGCCCTGGGGTCCCGATCCCCGACGCGGTCGTGGGACTTTCGGATCCGGCTGCTATTCTCCCGGTCCCTTCCTAGCCGATGCGCTCGAACCCGATGCGATCCTTCCTTCTAGCGGTCCCTGTCCTCGCCGCCCTCTTCGTTCCCTCTTCCACCCTCCGGGCCCAGGAGCCCGGTGAGCAGGATCAGGGTCCGAGCCCGATCGAACTCCAACAGCAGGTCGACGAGCTCGAAGCCCAGTTGGCCGCGCAGCGTGAAACGCTCCTGCGTCCGCTCGTCGTCAACGGCGTCGAGGTTCCGATGCAGCGCGTTCAACGCGAGCTGATCTACCTCGTTGGCTCCGCGCAGATCCAGGCGAAGATCGCCGAGTTCCTGACGCAGGAGTTCATGGAGCAGCAGATCGCCAACGGGCGAGAGGCCGAGGAGTTCGAGATCTCCGACGAGGAGGTTCTCGCGGACGTTCAGGGGCTGATCGAGCAGCTTCGGAGTGATCCGGAGACGCGCGACGTCGACCTTTGGGATGCGGTGCGGGCCCAGTACGGCCTCGACCGCGAACAGTTCCTGTCGCAGCGTCGGAGTTCGATGCTGTTCGATCGCGTGTTCTTCCCGGGGCCGTGTGAGAACTGGCCGGACATCACCGTCGAGGCCGTGAAGGCCTCGTCGTTCGATGGCAACGGCGAGGAGTTCTGGCTCAACATGATCCGCGACTCGAAGGCGATGCCCGGTGGCCGGCCGCCCGAGATGTGGCTCAACCTCTGTCGTCAGTGGGTGACCAAGTCGCTGCGTCAGTGGAGCGAGATTCGCTACCCGGCGGACGGTCTGCCGGCCGATGTCTGCCTCCAGGTCAACGACTTCACCTGGAGCACGGATGAGGCATTCGAGCGGATCAAGTCCGGTGTGTTCCTGCAGGACCTCGAGCGTGCGGTCACCGAGGTCGCGATCCGTGAGGGGATTCGTCAGGAGCTCGAGGCGAACGATGCGTTGATCGACGACGCGACGTTCAAGCAGCTCTACGACGAGTTCTCGGCGCAGTTCGAGGGCACGATCTTCACCGTCGAGGTGGTCGTGACCAACTTCCAGCGCTACCCGAGTCTCGAGGCGTTCCGCGCTCGTTGGCGTCTGCTTCAGGCCTACAAGCTGATGATCGCGGACGAGTTCACCGAGGAGAACCTGCAGGCGCACGCCCAGGAGTTCGTCGGGTTCTTCCAAAACGGCAAGGTCAACGTCCAGGTCATTCCGTTCCTGGCGCGCGATCGCGTCACTGCCGGCTGGGTTGCCAACGGCATGGAGTCGGCTCGCGAGCGCGCCGAGGTCTGCATGAAGGAGCTCGAGAGTGGTGCGACCTTCGAGGCAATGATGCGGAAGCACGGCGAGTTCTTCCCCCGCGATGAGAAGCGCGGTCGACTCGGCGCGGTCGCGCTCAACCAGTTGCGTCAGTCGTTCCGTGAAGGTGAGTTCACTGATCTGCTGACCGGCTTCTCGGCCGCCAAGACGATCTTCTACGACGCCCCTGTCGGCCAGGCGACTGGCCCGATCCGCTCGTCGGACTCCTACTACATCGTCCAGGTGCTGAGCCGTTCGTTCTCGAACGGCCGCGTCAACTTGCAGGACGAGCGCGTCAGTCAGCTCGTCAACGAGGACTTCCTCCAGCACCGGTTCCAGACCTGGGCCGAGGGCGTGATCGCTCGCACGGAAGTGAAGTGAGCAAAATCCCCTGACCCCGGTTTGCAGATCGGGGTCCCGCGATCAAGTCTCCGGATCTGTGGCTCGGAGTCGACTCCGAGCCACCCCGAGCGCAGAATGCCGCCCAGATGACGAAGGGTTCACCCGAGTCCGAGGCGGTTCCGGAGTCGATGGCTGGTCCTCGCGCCGTGTTGGCGCGGGTGTTCTCCGGCGTCCGACGCAACAAGAAGCTCGTCGCCGGCATGCTGGCCGCGTCGATGCTCGAGGTTGCGTTGCATCAGGGGCCTCTCCTCCTGATCAAGCCGATTCTCACAGCCTTCACGGGTGGTGAGAAGGAGCCGGAGGACGTGGAGCCCGAAGAGGGCGTTCTCGGGCTGGGTGAGGTCGTCAGCGACTGGTCGGATTCGTTCAACGAATCGTTCTCGGCCTGGTCTCACCAGTTCTCGAGCTGGGTCGGGATGGAGTTTGCGCCGCCGAACGAGAACGGTGCGATCATCTTCACCGCGTCGATCTTGATGATGCTCGTCGCACCGCTCGGTGCGATCGCCGTCTACTTCGCCAGTGTGCTGTCGCGGTTCTTCGCGACCAAGATCGTCGTCGAGCTTCGCGACGAGCTCGCGACACACCTCCTGCACCTGCCGCTGCGCTACTACGGCAAGGAGCGGATGGGGCAGCTGCTCTCGCGTCTGACGAATGACACGACCGTCCTCGCGAGGTCGTTCACCCTCGTCGCGGACAACCTGGTCGTCGACTCGCTGAAGATTCTCGGTCTGATCGCGATCGTCGGGTTCTACGCCCCGGTCGCTCTGATCATCGTCGTACCGCTCGTGCCGATCATGGGCTGGCCGATGATCCGGATCGGCAAGCGCGTGCAGAAGCGTTCGCGTGGTTCGCTTGCGGCGATGGGGGACTCGACCGAGTCGATGAACCAGATGCTCAGCGGCATCAGGGTCGTCAAGGCATTCCAGCTGGAGGATGCCCGACGAGCTGACTTCGCCGCGGCAAACCAGACCTTCCTCGACCGGACGAAGCGGATGCTGCAGTCGAAGGGGCGTTCCCAGGCGACTGTGTTCGTGGCCTACCAGTGCGGCTTCGCGCTGATGATCTTCGGTTTGAGCCTGCTCTTGCAGGAGCCGAACTTCGAGATCGGCGACGTGCTGCAGATCGTCGCGCCGACGTCGATGCTCTACACGCACATCAAGCGCGTGGCGCGGGCCTACAACGCGATGATGGAGTCGGCGGGCGCGATGGATCGGATCGATGCGATCCTGATCGAGCGACCCGACGTCGGATCCGAATCCGGTTCGCAAGTGCTCGAGAAAGTCGAGGGGCGGGTGGCTCTACGTGGGGTGACCTTCGCCTACCGCGACGAGCCGGTGCTTCGAGGCGTGGATCTCGAGGTCGAACCGGGTCAGACCGTCGCGTTCGTCGGGCCATCGGGAGCGGGCAAGTCCACGGCGATGGATCTGATCGCCCGGTTCCACGACCCCTCGAGCGGAGCGATCGAGATCGATGGCCACGACCTCCGAGGGGTCGAGCTCGCGAGCTACCGCCGCCACACGGCTCTCGTGTCGCAGCAGCCATTCCTCTTCAACGACACGATCTACGCGAACATCGTCTGCGCCCGTCCGGGCGCGTCGAAGGAGGATGTCGAGCGTGCGGCCAAGGCCGCCCAGGTCCATGACTTCGTGCGGGCACTGCCTGACGGCTACGAGACGCTTTGCGGCGAGCGGGGCAGCAACCTTTCCGGCGGACAGATGCAGCGGATCACCATCGCGCGGGCCCTGCTTCGTGATCCGCGCATCTTATTCCTCGACGAGGCGACCTCGGCGCTCGACTCCGAGGCCGAGGAGGCGGTGCAGCACGCGCTGAACCACTTGATGAAGGGGAGAACCTCGTTCGTCATCGCTCACCGCCTGTCCAGCGTTCGCAATGCCGACCTGATCTGCGTGTTCGAGCAAGGCAAGATTGTCGAGCGCGGAAGCCACGCCGAGCTCGCAGAGGCCGGCGGCCTCTACTCGCGTTTGCTCGAGCTACAAGAACTCCGCTGAGCGGAGATCACTCGTCGTCGTGATCGTCGGTGCTCGGGGCGAGGTCCTTCGCCGCGTCGAAGAGGCGCCGACGAGCCGGCTCCTTGCTGACGTAGCGCAGCACGCCGCGGTCGGCCTTTCGGACGAATTCGATCAGCTCCTGGCAGGCCGGGTCGTCACCGACCGCTTCGTCGATCGCGTCGGCGGCTTCGCGCAGCGGGAGGCCGTGCCGGTAGAGGAGGTCGAAGGCTCGACGAAGGGGGTCGATCGACGCCCGCATTCCCGAGCGACGGAGGCCGACCAGATTGAGTGAAGACACCGCTTTCGTGCGGTGGACCATGCAGAACGGCGGCAGGTCACGATTCACGCCGACCAGGCCACCGATGAACGAAAGCCGACCGATGCGGGTGCCTTGCTGCGCCATCGCGGCACCACCGAAGTTCACCTGATCGCCGACTTCGCAGTGCCCCGCGAGGGCTGCGTCATTGGCGAACGTGCAGTTGTTGCCGAGAAGCACATCGTGGCCGACGTGCGATCCGGTCATCAGATAGTTGCCATCCCCGACGACGGTGTCACGCCACGTGCCTCGGTTGATCGTGACGTGCTCGCGGAATTCGTTGCCGTCGCCGATGCGGAGGCCGAACTCCTCGTTTTCGTCAGGCTGAGCGGACTGACGCATCTGCGCTGGGCCCCCGACCACCGCGAACGGGTGGATCAGGTTGTCCTCTCCGAGGGTGGTCGGCCCGGCGATCTGCACGTGCGAAATCAATCGCGTTCTCGCACCGAGAGCGACACCTGCTCCGACGAGGGAAAACGGACCGACGAAGACGTCCTCGCCCAGTTGGGCTGCAGGATCGACGTGTGCTGTGGAGTGGACCTCGGCTCGGCCCATGGACGGCGGCCTGATGAAGCGGATGAGAGGAGAGTGTGAGGCGGAGTTCCTCCGATCGGGCCGGAGGCGCGCCGGCACTCTACCCGACCAGCGGCACAGGTTCCGCCTGACGATGCGATCCGCAGGCCTCGATTCGCCCTTCCGGGACGATCGTCTCCGCGGTCGAGTAGTGCTCCTCTGGCTTGGCGCAGTTGGGAGCGGGGCCGGGCATCTTGCCGGCCCCATTCGGCGCCCCGCTGCGAGCCGAAAGCTCGCGTCCTTGGCGCCCCGCGCGCCGCACCCCATCGAGTGGAGGGGCTGCGCGGATCGTTAGGTCGACGGGCACGTGAGTGCCCGGACCTCGTTCAGGGTTGCTCAGTAGCGGTTGCCGTAGCCGCCGCCATCGCGACCGCCACCGCGGCCGCCGCCGCCGCCGCCGTAGCCACCACGGCCGCCGCCGTCGCGACCACCGCCGCCACCGCCACCGCCGCCGCGTCGCGGCTTGCGTTCTTCGGCTTCGTTGACGCGCAGTGCGCGTCCATCCAGCTCGTATCCATCCATCGAAGAGACCGCCGCTTCGGCGTCTTCCGGCGAGGCCATCTCGACGAAGGCGAAGCCGCGGGAACGACCGGTGTCACGGTCAGTCATGATGCGGGCGCTGGTCACGGTGCGCCCGTCTTGCTCGAAGACCTCGATGAGGTCGTCCTCCATGGTGTCGAAGGACAGGTTGCCGACGAAGAGTCGCTTGTTCATTGCTCTGCTCTGGAAGGTGTCGACGTCGAAGCCGCACCTCCGTGTCTCAGCCGGTCATCGTTCGTGGAACGGACCGACACTCGAATGGGTGGTGGATGCCACCCGGGGGTCAATGTCTCCAGTCCGCAGAGCACGCATCACTCGATGGATGCCGTTCTCTCAGCCGATCACAAACCCGGACAGACAGAACGGGGAGTGAGTGCAACGACTCGGAATCGAGCCGGTGCTACCCGGAGACGCCCGGAACCCTACCCGGTCTTCGGTCGGCGCGATAGTCGCATTCCCCCAGGGGTTCGAGCTCCCGGCCGGAGAGCACTCGATCGTCGCCGAATTGGCCGTGGACGGCCCTAGGAGCCGCTCTCGACCAGGAGCGCGACGGCGGTGGCTCGCACGGCACGACCCTCGCCGATCGCGCCAACCGCCTCGCCGGTCTTGCCCTTGATGTTCACGCAATCGGCTTCGGTCCCGAACAGATCGGCGATCCGCGCCCGCAGCTCCGCGCGTCTCGGGCCGAGTTTTGGCTTGTTGCACTCGGCGACGATGTCGAGTGAGGCGACGCGGAAGCCTCGGCTCCGGCACTGGCGGAGCGCCTCGGCGCAGAATTCAGCCGAGTCGCGGGACTCGTTCGCCGGGTCTTTGTCGGGGAACAGGGACCCGAGGTCGTCCGCTCCACAGGCGCCGAGGACCGCGTCGCAGATCGCGTGCAGGATCGCGTCGGCGTCGCTGTGGCCCGCGGGTCCGACGTCGCAGTCGAACTCAAGTCCACCGAGGACGCAGCGGCGTCCGGGTTCCAGGCGGTGTAGGTCGATGCCGAGGCCGATGCGGGGCGTCTTCATGGGGAGTGCGAGTCAGGGGGCGAGGCGATCGAGGGGGTGGCTGCCGGCCGGGTCGGCGTCCAGCTCGTTGGCCAGCAGTTCGGCGCTGAGCAGGTCTTCCGGCGTCGTCACCTTCATGTTCCGTCGGTCCGATCGGACGAAGACGACGGGCTCTCCGAGGTGTTCGACCAGGGAGACGTCGTCCGTCCCGACGAATCCGTCCTTCCGGGTTCGCTCGAGCGCGCGCTCGAGCACGTCGCGTCGGAGGACCTGCGGGGTGTGCGCCGCCCAGAGTTGACTGCGGTCGACGGTCTCCACGACCCGACCGTTGACCTCGACGCGCTTCAGCGTGTCCGGACAGGGCACGCCCAGCAGCGAGGCTCCGACCGCCGCCGCCTTCTCGAACGCCTCGAGCGTGGCCTGAAGGGGGAAGAACGGTCTGGCCGCATCGTGCACGCAGAACAGGTCCGCCACGGGCGAGGTCACGGCGAATGCTCGTTCCATCGAGGCCTGGCGTGTTTCTCCGCCGTCGACGAGTTTGACCTCGAGATCGGGTGGCAGCTCGTCGCGTAGCAGTTCGAAGTGGGTCTCGCGGTCGTCCGGGTGCAGTGCGACGATCATCTGCTTGTCGACCGGCAATCGGTGGAGGCGTTCGAGGCTGCGTGCGAGCAGCGAGCGGCCACCGCAACGGACGAAGGCCTTCGGGATCTCCGTTCCGAGCCGGGTCCCTCGTCCCGAAGCCAGCACAGCGATGGAAACGAACACGCCTGCGAGCGTATGGGGACGACCGCTAGAAGTCCTGGGCCGATCGCCCGGGGCGAAGCCGACAGGACACGACCGATGATCCAACCCTGGTCCCTTCCACATTTTCGCCGATCGGCGCCGAGTCTCATGCTCCCGGTCGTCCTCGGTCTCGGAACCCTGAGTGCCCAGGAGCCGGAGGCGCCCCCCGAGGCTCCCCACTGGCAGGTCCTTCGGGGGCGGCCGGAGGCGGAGCGGCTCGAGGGGTTCCGTCGTTTGACCGAGAACGGCTCCCGACGTGATGTGCCGATCCTTCGGGACCTGCTTCGATTCGTCGACACCGCCGACGAGTGGTATCGGATCCTCGACGCCGGCACCGCGATCCTCGAGCGCGACATGCGAGCGGTGCAGGGGCCTTGGCGGACGCTGACGCTCGAGATGGCGGCGGATCCGGAGTGGCCGATGCACGACGACTACGGGGCGTGGAAGGCGGAGCTCTACGCCGAGCTTGTCGACCCGCGGATGCGAGACTTCTTCGACGAGGTGGATCGGTCGCGGATCCGATTGCACGAGATCGTCTGGGGAGGAGTCGAGGTCGATGGCATCCCGTCCCTGGACGATCCGGTGACCTTGCCGGTGGACCAGGCTTCGACGATGTCGGACGGCGAGCCGGTGTTCGGCGTCTCCATCGCCGGCGAGCACCGAGCCTATCCACTTCGGATCCTCGACTGGCACGAGATGGCGAACGACCGACTCGGTGGAGTCGCGTTCGCGCTCGCCTACTGCACGCTTTGCGGCGCCGGCATCGTCTACCGGACGGACGTCGAGGGCGAGGGCGACTCGGTTCGGCGATTCGGATCCTCGGGACTGTTGATGCGGTCGAACAAGCTGATGTTCGACCGCGAGACGCGGACCTTGTGGAACCAGTTCACGGGCGAGCCGGTGCTCGGTCCCCTGGTCGGTCGCGTCGAGCCGCTCGAAGTGTTGCCATCCGTCGTGACGACCTGGGGGGAGTGGCGCCGAATGCATCCCGACACAGACGTCGTCTCCGAGGAGACCGGGGTCGATCGGGAATACGAACTGGGTGCTTCCTACGGCTTCTACTTCGGAAGCGAGGGACTGATGTTTCCCGCCTCCGGACGGAGCGCGGACCGCTTCCCGAAGGAGCGGGTCTTCGTCCTCAGGTCCAAGTCGATCGTGGCGGTCCCGATCGATCGGATCCGGGAGACGGGAGTCCTGCGGATCGACGTGGACGGGGGGCCGGTCACCCTGCTGTCGACGGATCAGCCTCGGGACGCCGAGGTGCCGTCGGCGTTGAGGGGCCTGATCGAGTCTTGTCCCGAACATGCGTCGGAGCTGAGCCTGGACCAATTGCGTTCCGCCCTCGAGGCCGATCGGAGTTTCGTCGAGTCGTTGGACGCGGAGTTCCTGCTCTCGCTGCCGGTCGCGGTGCGTCTGCCGTTCCTGCAAGCGGCGACCGAGCCACCGAGCGAGGGCGATCCGAGGTTGTCAGAGGTGTTGCGGAACGAGGTGGCGCTGCGTGGATTGAGCGGGACGGTGTTCGCGTTCCGGGGCGAAGTCGAGCTCGAACGGCGGATCGGTTCGGATGGCCATGCGTCGTTCGTCGATTCCGAGGGCGAGGAGTTCGAGGTCACTGCGGAGGCCTTGCTCGGTCCGGGCGGCGAGCGGCACGAGCGGGTGCCAGGTCACCTCGCGTTCCGTTTCGGGGTCGAGGCCTTCCTCCCGACGGCTCAGTGGCGCTGACCTCGGTCGGTTCCGGTGACTCGGGTCTTCGTGATCGAGTCGCTCGGCGGCATGCTGTTCGGCATGTCGAGTTTCGGTCGCTTTGCCATTTCGGTGGCCTCTCTGCTCTGCTTCGTCGGCTGCGAGTCTGTTTCCGTGGACGATTCTCCGCAGTCACGCACCGTTCCGATGACGCTCTGCATCCTGCACGACGGCCTCGCGGCGAACGTCGGGGAGGAAGCACGGAACGAGATGCTTCAGGGTCACCACGCCCGTCGTGTCGAGTTGGCGCAGGCCGGCCATCTCCTTCTGGCCGGACCCTTCGACCGATCGCGTGAGATTTCGAACTCCGGTCTGCGTGGCCTCTACGTGTTTGACACCGGGGACCTCGAACAAGCGCGGGCCTGGGCGCAGTCGGATCCGTCCGTGGCAGGGGGCCTGTTCCGCGCGGATCTCCTGCCGATGAACGGTCCAGTCGCCCTGCGGCGCGTCAACGATCTCCATGTTGCGATGGTCGAGGCGCTGCCGGCAGAGGAACAACAGGAGCTGGCGTCGGGCATCGCCCAGTACACGGTGGCTCTCGGCCAGCTGGCGAGCCCGGAGTTTCCGTCGTCATTGGACGGGCGTCGGGTCGTGGTGCGTGCCAAGCTCGTCGACGGTCGGGACGTCGCGATCTTCGACGAGGTCGATGTCGAGACCGTGCGACAACGTGTCGGTGAGGACTTCTCGGTCTACCCCTGGGCCAGCACCAAGGCGTTGCGTGACCTCGGTGCCGATCCGCAAGGCGACTGAAGAGGGAACGCGCTTGAGTTCGACAGTTGCTCGTTCGGAACGCGTGCTCGCGATCGACCCGGGAACGCAGGTCGTTGGGTTCGCGTGTGTCGAACGATCGATCGCGGGCCCGGCTGGCCGCGTGGCGAACTCGGCGACCCCGGTCGCGTTGCGAGCTTCGAACGTGGTGCGGAGCGGTCGATCCGGTCGTTCGCGAGTTCTGATCGCCGACGCTCTGCGACTCGGTCGCGGTGCGTCGCTCGCGAGCCGACTCGCGCGGCTCCAGGAGGCTCTCGAGGAGTGGATCAGCGAGTATCAACCGCAACTCGTCGCGATCGAGGAGGCGTTCTGCGGGCGGTCGATCCAGTCCGCGCTGCGGATCGGCGAGGCGCGAGGTGTCGTGCTCGGGACCGCCGGGCGGCACCGTATCGAGGTCCGTGAGTTCGCCCCGGCTCGGATCAAGCGCGCGGTGACCGGGAGCGGTCGGGCGGACAAGGATCAGGTCGCGACGATGGTCTGCCAGGCGTTCGGGATCGAACGACCGAAGGCTCCGGCCGACGCGACTGATGCTCTCGCCGTCGCCCTGTGTTGCCTCGAGGCCGAGCGGTCGATCGAAGCCGGGCTCGGCGGTTCTTCGTCACGCTGAGGTGGGGGCTGCCGATCGGCCGACGGTTGATTCTGGTGGACCGCATGTGCAGACTCGACGCGCTGGGCGGGCGGCCCGGCTTTCCATCATGATTGCGGGACCGATCCTGCCGAGAACCGCGGAGTCACTCCGCGGTCTCGTGCTCGAAGACGCCACGCGCCTCGAATCGGGGATGCGGGTGTTACGCGAATCGCTGGTCTTGGGAGACGGCGGTCAGATCGACTTGCTCGCGCGCGATGCCGCGGGTCGGGCGGTGTTGCTGTTCTGCGTCGGCCACGGCGAAGACCGGAGCTTGGCGGCCCATGTCGTCAACGCGACCGAGTGGTGGCGGGAGCACCGCAGCTTGATGAGCCGAGTCGTTCCGGAGCTCGGAGATCGGATGGACCGAGCGCCGCGCGTGCTGGTCCTCGGCTTCTCCTACAGCTCGGACGGACTCGAGCGACTGCGCGCCACTCGACTCGACGGTCTCGAGATTCTGCGGGTCGAGGTGTTCCAGGTCGGCGGCGAGACCCATATCGGGGTCCTCTCCGCGCTCCGAGGGTCGGCCGCTCCGCCCAAACCGGAGCCGTTCGAGCTGCCGGAGCCGTTCGTCGATGGTTTGGATCGAGAGCGCGAATCTCAGATTCGTCGGTTCCTCGACGACCTCCGCCGGATGGAGCCGAATCTGTCGAGTGACGGAGACCGCTACCGGCGACGGTTCTTCTTCCGTGGAGAACCTCTTCTCGAACTGTGGCGTGGAGATCTGGAGATGCAGGTCCGCATCGAAGGTCGCTGCCGTGGTCGACTCGGTGCCCCCGAAGACGCCTCGAAGGCGCTGGACGCGGCGATGCGTCGCTACCTCGACCTGCTCGACGGCTTGGATGTCGGATGCGCTGAGGCTGGTCCTGAATCAGAGTCGAGCTCCATCGAGGCTCGCGACTCCGACCTGGACCGAGGTCCCGGTCCGTCGAGTCCGCCTGTCGAGAAGCCGTTCCGAGGCGCGATGGCACCCGAGTCGATGGCACCCGAGTCGATGGCACCCGAGTCGGTCGCACCCGAATCCACGATTGCGGCCGTGCCGGTCCAGTCCCCGGTGAGCCCTGCTCAGTCCCAGGAGAGCCCCGCCCAGTCTCGAGGGAGATCGGTCTCGCCTCCGGTGAGCACCGTGCCGGCCGGCCTGAGTGATCTGGGGCCGCTGTCGGTCGATGATCAGCTCGAAGCGAAGTTGACCGGTCGGGGAGTTTCAGCAGCCGCACCGAAGCCGGTGGCTGCCACGCCGGCCCCGGTCGAGCGAGCGGAGAGCAGCGCGACGAAGGTCGAAGCAGTTCGAGAAGCCGCCGAGGCGTCGGACCACATCGATCTCGTCGCTCTGGCGTCTGGGCTCGGTTCGGCTCCGATCCCCGCGGACGAATTGGACTTCGAGACGGACGACCCCGAGTCGGCGGACACAGGATCCCTTGCGAGCCTGCTCGACGAAGATCCTGAGTTCCATTCGATCGATCCTGAGTTGCTGGATGGACTCGGCAGTGGACTCGGAGCCCCGAGCTTCGGGCGGATCGAGGACGCCGAGCTGACCGATGACGAGCTCGGTGCGTTCTTCGAGATGGACGACGACGACGACGAGTTCTTCGGGCTCGGCGACGACTGATCAACCGAGTCCGGGTGACCGGGCCGGGTCTCGTGGCACCGAAGCGGCATGCGCTCTCGTACGCTGTCTCGCGGGCGGGCGTTCTTGCTCGCCTGGACCCTGCTCGTTTCGGTTGCGGCGCTCGGCCGCCTGGCAGAAGTCTTCGCTCCGGCTCCGTCCTGGCCTCCGATCGAGCGAATCGATCTGCGCACGGCTCCGCTGTTTGAACTGACGCTGTTGCCTGGGATCGGGGAGACCCGAGCCGAGGCGATCGTCTTGGATCGGGTTCGGCAGGGGCCGATCGAGACCCTTGAAGACCTTCTTCGAGTCGATGGTGTCGGACCGACGACGCTCGAGCGAATCGAGTCCTTCGTGATTCCTGGCGGCCCTCTCGGCGGTTCGGAGGGGGCTGCCGGCCGAGGAAAGTCCGAGCATCGGGACCCCTGAAGGGGGCTCGACGATCGGTTATCCTCCGAGCTACATGAGTCTTCCGCAGGCGTGGATCAACGACTCGGTGCGTCGCGCGCTCGCCGAAGACCTGGGTGTGGACGGCGACCTCACCACGAAGGCTGCGGGGCTCGCCGAGCGCTCGGCTCGTGCCCGCTTGATCGCCAAGGACGATGGAGTCCTTGCGGGCCTGGACATCGCGAAGGCGACGTTCCGAGCCTGTGATCCCGATTGCGTGTTCCTTGCCGAGGTCTTGGACGGAGCGGCGGTCACACGTGGCGCGACCGTCCTCGAAGTTGGAGGAGAGGCGACTGCTCTCCTCCAGGCCGAGCGCACCGCACTGAACTTCTTGCAGCGACTCTCCGGGACCGCGACCCGAACCCGGGCTCTCGTGCGCCTGGTCGAGGGAACCGGTGCTCGCATCCTCGAGACTCGGAAGACGACTCCGGGCCTGCGCCTCGCGGAGAAGTACGCGGTCGTTGTCGGTGGCGGAACCGCCCACCGCGAAGGCTTGTACGATCAGGTTCTCCTCAAGGAGAACCACTTCGCGGTCGCTGCGCCCAAGTGCTACCGCGAGGTCGTTGAGTGTGCAGTGCGGACGAATCCGACCGATAAGCCGGTCATCGCCGAAGCTCGCGATCTCGACGAGGCGCGCGCTGCGGTGCTGGGTGGTGCAGGAGTCGTCATGCTCGACAACTTCGAAGCCGGTTCGATGCTGACCTCGGCGATCGAGGAGTTACGTGCAATCGCTGAGGCCGAAGGCCGGACCGTCGAGTTCGAGGCCTCGGGGGGCATCGATGAGCGCAACGTGCGCGCCTACGCCGAGTGCGGTGTGGATCGGATCTCGATTGGCGCGCTGACGCACTCGGTGCGGGCATTCGACCTCTCGATGTTGCTCGAGCTCCAGTCGGTGGAGGCGACCGCAGGATGAACTCGGCCGATTCATCCGACAGTTTCCGCTTCCTGGTCGAGGCGGAGACCGGGGCCGTTCGCGTTCTGCGGACTCGGATGCGGGCCCGCCTCGAAGCCGCGCAGGTCGCGCCGAGCACGGCGGATTCCGTAATTCTGGCGGTCGACGAGTTGGTGAACAACGCGATCGATCACGGCGGGGACTACCGAGAGAACCGTGACCGGCTCCACGTCGAGGTCGCGATCGCGGGTGACCGGGTCGGATTGACGTTCCTCGATCCGTCCGCGCCGAGTGACGTCGTCGATGAGTTGACGGAGGTCTTCGGGGCTTCGGTGGATTCCGTGTTGCCAGCGCTCGAGCTCGAGCGGGGCCGTGGGCTGTTCCTGATCGCGACTTGTCTCGAGGACCTGAAGGTGTCCGCCGCGGCCGGTGGCGGGCTCATGATCACCGGTTCCGTACGGCGGGCTTGACGGTTGGCCTCCGCATCGGCGGAATGCGCGCTCAGGTGGTGGTCGAAGATCCAGTAGCAGTCGACGCGGGGCGGGGCGGGATGCTTTCCGATTGGGTGTCCCGTGGCTGGGCCTGCATGAGTCGCGCTCCCCGCGGCCTGACCTGGGCACTGGTGCTCGCCTACTACGGATTCATCTGGTGGCTGTCCTCCCACGAAGGGCGTTCTGGAGAACGCGCCTTCCTATGGATCTACCTCTTCAACGGCGGCCACGCCGTCTTGTTCGGGTTGATGGCCTTCCTACTCGCCTGGTGTGTACCTGAAACGGTCGGTCGACGAACGGGGCGACGTGCCGCGCTGTCGGTCGTCGCAGCGGCCGGGGTGCTCGGCATCATCGACGAGATCCACCAGTCGACGAGTCCGGGCCGTGATGCATCGGTCTTGGACTTCTGCACCGACCTGTCCGGCGCTCTCTTCGTCATCTTCCTACTCCGGAGCATTCAGTTCGGCGTGCCCTCCGATCGTCGGCTGTGCATGATCGGTCTGATGGGCGGCTTCCTGTTCCCTCTGATCGAGAGTCGCGATGCGTTCTGACCGGATCCGAACTGTCTCCGGGTTGGTCCGCGCAGGGGTCGTCGGGCTCCTCGGGCTGGCCCTCAGTGCATGCTTCGCGATCCGGAACGACTATCACGGCGATCGCTTGATGACTCCAGGGACCACGCTCGGCGTGCCGAGCGAGGTCGTTGGTCCGGTCGATGCCGGTGAATACAAGTGGAGTTGCCTGTTCGGATTCGTCGATCTCGAGTCCAGTTCGGGTGTCGAGCTGCTCGAGTGCGAAGCGGATCGCCGAGGTTTGGAGTTCGATGGGATGACCGAGATCCGGATTCGCGATGAGATGGATCTACTGACGGTCGTCGTCACCGGGCTGACACTCGGCTTGTTCACGCCCTGGTGGGTCGAAGGGGATGCAACGGCGCAGCGATTCGTGGAGGTCGGCCGGTGAAGAACAAGCTGCTTCTGCTGGCGTTCAGCCTGGTGCTTCCTGGCTGTTTCCACACGCGGCACTACGTCGAAGACGCGACGCAGATGGACGGTCTGTTCTTTGGCTCGGTGCGCGATTCGGGCGAGGATCGATGCGAGGAGTATCGGGCCTGGGCGCTCTATGGCCTGGTCGCGTGGCGTCAGGAGGATTCGGAGTCGCCGGGTCGACTGCTCGCCGAGTTTCGACGAGGCGACGAGGTGCTGAAGGGCGCCAGATTCGAGACGTTTTCGAAGTTCAGTCTGCTCGATGGGTTGCTGACGATCTTCGCTGGCTTCTCCGGCCGGTTGGTCTTCGCACCCAGGACCGGCGGCATCGAGTTCGAGCCCGCGGCCCCGTCGTCAGTCACGACGACGGGCTGCGGAGGGTGCGGCTCCGACGGGCCGCTACCCGGGGGTTGTTGATCAGTTGATCCGACCGCGCCCTCGGCGCGGCGAGCGGTCGAGCCCGCGGCGACCGTTGGTGACACGGTGAGTCCGGCGACCGCTCCGCGGCCCGACGACCGGGCGGCGCGCCGGAACCCAGACTCGGCGGGTCTGATACTGGTAGCAGCCCGGGTTCTGGATCACTCGGGTTCCGGCCGGCTGGACGCAGACACGGACGCGGCGACCGCAGCTGTCGTAACGCCAGTCATAGCGAGCCGGGACGTGAACGACGCGGCGAGTTCCCGGAACCCAGACGCGTTCCCGGACGGTGCGCCAGTACCCGTCACTGTGACCCGTGCGTGGCGACACGGCTCCGGTGTGGGCCGCGACCGAGGCGGCAACTTCGGAATCGTGCTGGTGGACGGGGCGCTGAAAGTCACCGCGAGACTCGGAAGCCTGGGCGACGGACAGCGGAGCGACCAGCACAAGGACGAACGGCATCAGCTTGTGCAACATGCCGGAAGAGAACGCACACGCTGTGCCAACGCCGAGAATCCGCGTTCTCCCTTCGAAACGGGGCCAGGCGGCCGCAGAGGTCGCAGTTCCGACAATTCCAGGTCCGATTGTGTCTCCTTCTCGCTCAGCGGGCGTGGGTGCGGGGGACATGCGACCTCAGGAGGACGCAGTGTCCTCGCCGGCGAGAATCCGCGCTCCCGGTCGACTAGAACGAGGCCATGCAGGACGCCTTCGAACATCCACTCGTGCAGCGCTACGCGGGCCGGGACATGCTCGAACTGTTCTCTCCGCGTCGGCGATTCACGACGTGGAGAGAACTCTGGGTCGCTCTCGCGGCTGCGGAGCACGACATCGGGCTCCCGGTCTCGAAGCAGCAGGTCTCTCAGATGAAGGGAGCTCTGCACGAGTTCGACTTCGACCGCGCTGCGGAGCTCGAGCGGGAGCTCCGACACGACGTGATGGCGCACGTCCATCACTTCGGTGAAAAGGCTCCGGACGCGAAGGGCGTGATCCACCTCGGAGCGACGAGTTGCTTCGTCACGGACAACGCAGACCTCATCCTCTACCGTCGGGCACTCGGCCTCGTCGAGTCCCGCTTGGTGCAGTGTGCCCGTGCGCTCGCCGAGTTTGCCGCGCGGTGGCGGAGTGAGCCCTGTCTGGGTTTCACCCACTACCAGGTCGCCCAGCCGACGACCGTCGGGAAACGGGCGACTCTGTGGCTCCAGGACCTGCTCCTCGATCTCGACGAAGTGCGTCGGGTGATCGAGTGGTTGCCCGCGCGTGGCCTGAAAGGGACGACGGGAACCCAGGCCTCGTTCTTGGCGCTCTGCGACGGCGAGGACGAGAAAGTGCGCGAGCTCGACCGACGAGTCTGTGCCGCGATGGGCTTCGAGCGCAGCATCCCCGTCTCCGGGCAGACCTACACCCGGAAGATCGACTGGACGATTCACCAGGCCCTCTGTGGAGTGGCGCAGTCGACTGCGAAGTTCGCTGCCGACCTTCGGTTGTTGAGCCATGACGGCGAGATGGAGGAGCCGAGCGAGTCGAAGCAGATCGGTTCGTCGGCGATGCCGTACAAGAAGAACCCGATGCGCTGCGAGCGAGTGACGTCGCTCTGTCGCTACGTGCTGGCGGCCGCGGATACCTCCGCGCAGACCGCTGCGAACCAGTGGCTCGAGCGCACGCTTGATGACTCTGCGGTTCGTCGCATTGCGTTGCCGGAGTCGTTCCTCGCGATCGACGCCATCCTGATCCTGTGCGAGAACGTCATGCGCGGGATGCAGGTGTTCCCTCGTGTCATCGGGCGACGGCTCGACGAGAACCTACCGTTCCTCGCTGCCGAGGAGTTGCTGATGGCGGGCGTTCGCGCGGGGGGCGATCGCCAGGACCTGCACGAACGGTTCCGGATTCACAGCCGCGAGGCTGTTCGTCGCATCAAGGAGCAGGGAGAAGCCAACCCGCTGCTCTCGTTGATCGAAGGGGACGAGGCGTTCTCGAGACTCGAGGAGCCGGTGCGTGACCTACTCGACGCGAAACGTTTCGTCGGTCGAGCGCCGGCGCAGGTCGACGAGTTTCTCGCCGAGGAGTTCTCGCCACGGATGAAGGGCGTGGCCGAAGACGCGGCGTCGAGCGAAGAGTTGCGGGTCTGACCCCCGGCGCGTGCCTCAGGCGAGGATGCGTCGGTGAATCGCCTCGCCCAGCTGGAAGATCACGAAGCCGAGGGCATACCCAGCGGGCGTCCCGAGGAGCCAGCCGAGGAGGGGCCCGAAGGTCTTCTCGCCGTAGCAGCCGAAGACCCAGCCGACGGCGGCCGGAATCGCGAACGCACTGATCGCGAGAGCGACCAGAATCAGGATGCCGAGGGTTCGGAAGAAGCCCGGCTTGATCGAGCGCGAGGGGGCGGCGAACGGGATCGCGGGAGCGTCCCGACGGGGCCCCAGGATCGTGGACGGAGTGGGGTCGGAGTCGGCTTCCCGGAGATCGCCGGAGGTGATCGTCTCGTTTGGTGCGAAGCAGGTCAGCAGCAGCTTCTGGACCCGCTCACAGGCCGTGTAGTTGATCCAAGCGCCGGGGACGATGCCGAGGATCCAGCCGATCACTCCGAGCGATTGCTGCAGTTCCGAACCAAAAGCCCAGCCGACTCTCAGAGAGACGACGACCATGAAGAGCTGGATCACTGCGAGCACGGGCACTTCGTGTCCGAGTGAGGCGTTCGGATCAAGCCTGACTTCCGATCGGCGCGCTCTCGGCCTCGCTCGACCGGTCGGCGGTGATCGCGTGGCGATGTCAGGTTCTGATGCGCGGCTGCCAACTTGACAGGTCGAGGTTGGGCTGGGTGTTCGTCTAAGCCTCTTCTAAGGCGTCTCTTAGGGGAATACGGAGGGACGGCACGCCGCTCGCTTTGGGTGAGAGGCCCGACGGGTCGGAGGTGCCATCGCGGTCCGGTCTGCAGGTTCCCCGAGTCGGGTTCGGAGGATTCGTGAGCGTTCGATTCAAAGACTACTACGAGGTGTTGGGCGTCCGCCGTGAGGCGAGCGACGACCAGATCCGCAAAGCCTTCCGCGACCTCGCCCGGAAGTTCCATCCCGACGTCAACAAGGACGACACCGCTCAGGAGAAGTTCAAGGAGATCAACGAGGCCTACGAGGTCTTGAAGGATCCGGAGAAGCGATCTCGCTACGACCAGCTCGGAGCCAATTGGCAGGCCGGTCAGGAGTTCCAGGCGCCACCGGGGTTCGACGACTTCGGGTTCCACTTCGGTGGGCCGGGTGGAGGGGGCTCCGGCGGGTTCTCGGACTTCTTCTCGATGCTGTTCGGGCAGGGCGGCATGGGCGGTGCCGGATCACCGTTCGAGTCGCACGGACGTCGTGCGGCGGCGCCTCGTCGGGACGTCGAAGCCGAACTCGAACTCAGTGTCGAAGACCTCGTTCGTGGCGGTCCGCAGAGCTTCACTCTGGAAGATCAGGGTGGGGGGCGACGCACGCTGGAGGTGAAGATTCCAAAGGGGTCGAAGCCTGGCGCGAAGATGCGCCTCAAAGGCCAGGGCCAGCTCGGTCCCGATGGGCAGCGCAGCGACCTGATTCTCAAGCTCGCCCTTGGCTCGGACTCGAAGTACCAGATCGACGGCTTCGATCTCCGCGTGGACGTGCCAGTCAGCCCTTGGGAGATCGCGCTGGGCGCGAGAGTCGATGTGCGAACGCCGGATGGTGAGGTCGCACTCGCGATCCCCGCCGGCTCCGCCGCCGGTCATGTGTTGCGACTGCGGGGTCTTGGACTGCCGAAGTCCGAGAGCGAGCGCGGTGATCTTCTCGCGAAGCTCCGAGTCGTCGTGCCCTCGGAGTGGACGAACGAACAGAAGAAGCTGCTCGAGAAGCTCCGCGACAAATCGAAGTTCAACCCGCGGGAGTGACCCACCGGTCACTGACGCACCCCACTTTCATTTTTTGGACTGTCTTCATTGTAGGTAACCCTTGGACATCAACCGACTGACACAAAAGTCGCAGGAGGCCCTGAGCCTCGCGCAACAGAAGGCCATCGAGTTCGGCCATCAGATTCTCGAACCGGAGCACCTGCTCCTCGCGCTGGTCACCCAGGAGGGCGGCCTCGTTCCCCGACTCCTGACCCGCATGGACGTCGCGATCGACTCGCTCGAGTCGGGGTTGCGTTCGGAGTTACTGAAGATCCCGAAGGTGTCGGGGCCAGGCTACGAGGCGGACAAGATTCACCTCTCGCAGCGGCTCGCGCAGTTGATGGTCGAGGCGGAAGCGAAGGCGAAGCGGATGAACGACGCCTACGTTTCTGTCGAGCACCTGATGTTGGCGCTTCTGAGCGGCTCGAGTGACGGTGGTGCCGCACGAGTGTTGGCTGAGCATGGAGTCCTCGAAGACTCGTTCTTGAAGGCGCTGAAGGATGTTCGGGGCCATCAGAACGTTCAGTCGGCGAATCCGGAGGAGACGTACGAGGCCCTGTCCAAGTACGGCCAAGATCTCGTTGACCTCGCCCGCAAGGGCAAGCTCGACCCGGTCATCGGACGGGATGAGGAGATCCGCCGTGTGATCCGCATCCTTTCGCGAAAGACCAAGAACAACCCGGTCTTGATCGGCGAGCCCGGGGTCGGAAAGACCGCCATCGCCGAGGGGCTCGCGCAACGCATCGTCCGCGGTGACGTTCCTGAGGGGCTCAAGGACAAGACCGTCTTCTCGCTCGATCTCGGCGCGCTGGTCGCTGGAGCGAAGTTCCGCGGCGAGTTCGAGGAACGCTTGAAGGCGGTTCTCAACGAAGTGCGCGAGTCCGAGGGGCGGATTCTCCTCTTCGTCGACGAGCTGCACACGATCGTTGGTGCCGGCAAGACCGACGGCGCAATGGACGCGGGCAATCTACTGAAGCCGATGCTGGCCAGGGGTGAACTTCACTGCATCGGCGCGACGACGCTCGATGAGTACCGCAAGTACGTCGAGAAGGACGCGGCACTCGAGCGGCGCTTCCAACCGATTCTGGTCGAGGAGCCGAACGTAGACGACGCGATCTCGATCCTGCGAGGTCTACGCGAGCGCTTCGAGGTGCACCACGGAGTGAAGATTCAGGACACCGCTCTGGTCTCGGCGGTCCATCTCTCCGACCGCTACATCACGGACCGCTTCCTGCCGGACAAGGCGATCGACCTGATCGACGAGGCCTGTGCCACGATTCGGACCGAGATCGACTCCATGCCGCAGGAGCTTGACCAGATCACTCGACGAGTCGTTCAGCTCGAGGTCGAAGAAGCCGCGTTGAAGGACGAGAAGGATCCGCAGAGCAGAGAGCGCCTCGCTGCTCTACAGCGTGAGCTCCAAGATGCGCGAGCCGAGGCGGACACTCTGCGTTCGCAATACGAGGACGAGAAAGCCTCGATCCAGGGGGTGCGTGAGATGCGCAACCAGCTTGACCAGGCTCGGACCGAACTCGAGCAGGCCGAACGTGCCTACGACCTGAACCGGGCCGCCGAGCTGAAGCACGGCGTCATTCCTGGGCTCGAGAAGGAACTCGAGGCCGCCGAGCAAGCGATCGAAGGTCGAGAGAGCCCCAGCCAGCTGCTTCGTGAGGTGGTCACTGACGAGGAGATCGCCGAGATCGTCGCTCGTTGGACCGGGGTCCCCGTCAAGCGTCTGGTCGAAGGCGAGCGGGAGAAGCTGCTACGTCTCGACGAGGTCTTGCACGAGCGGGTGGTCGGTCAAGACGAGGCGGTGGACACGGTCGCGGATGCGATCGTGCGTGCTCGTGCCGGAATCCAGGATCCGAACCAGCCGATCGGCTCGTTCCTGTTCCTCGGGCCGACTGGTGTCGGCAAGACCGAACTCGCGAAGACCCTGGCCGAGACGCTCTTCGACAGCGAGGAGCACATCGTTCGGATCGACATGTCTGAATACATGGAGAAGCATGCCGTCTCGCGTTTGATCGGGGCGCCGCCGGGGTATGTCGGCTACGAGGAAGGCGGTCAATTGACCGAGGCTGTGCGCCGCCGGCCTTATTCGGTCGTGCTTTTCGATGAGATCGAGAAGGCGCATCCTGACGTGTTCAACGCGCTCTTGCAGCTCTTGGACGACGGGCGCCTGACCGACAGTCAGGGACGGACGGTCGACTTCCGAAACACAGTCGTCGTCATGACCTCGAACATCGGGTCGGAGCACCTGCTAGACGGACTGAGAGGAGACGGTGAGATCGAGCCGAGCGCTCGTCAGAAAGTCGATACCGAGCTGCGCCGGGCCTTCCGACCGGAGTTCCTCAACCGCCTCGACGAGATCGTGTTCTTCAAGCCGTTGAAGATCAGCGAGATCGAATCGATCGTCGGACTCCTGGTCCGTGACCTGCGCAACCGCCTCGCGGAGCAGCGGATCGGCCTGGAGCTGACCGAAGCGGCGAAGCATCTACTCGCCGAGCGCGGGTACGACCCGAGTTTCGGTGCGCGCCCGCTCAAGCGGACCATCCGCCGTGAACTCGAGTCGCGCATCGGGCGGGTCATCCTGCGCGGTGACGTGCGGGAGGGGCAGACGCTCAAGATCGACGCCGAGCACGGTGAGATCGCGATTGCCTCGGTCTGACCGGGTTTCTGTCTCGGCCGACCGAGGGCTAACCTCGCTCGCCATGACGGATTCGACGTCCAGCGGGGCGCATCCTCGCGCGGAGGTCGGTGGTGGAGCTGGCAGAAGCTGGCTCGCCTGCCGGCCACGTTTGCCGCACTCGCGGTCCTCGTGAGCTTCCTCGCCAACCCGAATCGTGAGTGGCAGTCGGCGGTGGGCCTTGCCGTCGTCGTGTTCGTTGCCTTCGCGTCCTACTTGTGGATCCGGACCAGCGGACGCGAACGAGGCTAGTCCGGAGCCGGTCCTCGGCTCGCCTCCAGGTCCAAGGCGACGTCTACCAGCTGCTCGAGCCCGGGCCGCCTTTCCAGGGGCCCCGAAGATCCGGCGTGATCCAGCCGCCGTAGAAGCCCCCGGACTGGCTCTCGACCTGGATTCCATCCGCCGTGCACTCGACCCGGCGCGGGTAGAACGCGAACCAGTCTCGCAGAACCGCGAACTCCGGGAACGGGTCGGGATAGCTCCAAGCGACCGGTTCGGCTCGCCCACCACGAAGGCGCCAGTGCTTCGCCTGTCCCTTCCACTCGCAGACCGTCGGTCGGCCGCCGTCGATCAGCAGTTCCCTGGCGACGTCTTCTGGGGGTAGATAGACCGTCGGCGGGCTGGCGGTCTCGCACACTTCGATCGCGCGATTCGAGCGGGCGAGCTCGGCGTCTGGCGTGCGGATCACGACCTCTCGGCCGAACGGCCGGGCGATCGGTGGGCGTGGGAAGTCCCAGACCGAGCGCTGCCCGGCCTCGACCGGATCCGCGAACGGAGGGCGCTCGTCGCCGTTCCAGCGCCACATCGAGCGCGCGCGGCGGAGTCTCTCCGATCCCGGATCGCCGGCTCTCGGTGTCGAGCGTCTGGTTCCTCGTCCGAACATGGCGCCAACTGGGATCCACACCCTGGAACCGCAACCCCGAATCCGCACACTGCCGGCGTGGCTTCTCAGAATGGTGGCGCGGTTCTCCTCGCGCTCTTGGGCAACACGTTCCTGACGGTGATCAAGTTCGTCGCGTTCGCGATCTCGGGATCCGGTGCGATGTTGTCCGAATCCGTGCACTCCCTCGCGGATGCGGGGAACCAATTCCTGCTCTGGCTCGGAATGAAGAAGAGCCAACGGCCGGCGGACGATCGCTTCCAGTACGGCTACGGCAACCTCCGATTTCTCTACGCGCTGTTTTCCGCGATCGGCATTTTCGTACTCGGGTGCGGATTCGCGATCTACCACGGCGTCGATGCGCTGCTGCACCCGCACGCAGTCGAACCTGGGATCGAGACGTGGATCGTTCTGATCGTGTCGCTCCTGATCGAGGGCTACGTGCTCTACGCCGCAGCGAAGGAGGTCAACTCGGTTCGCGGTGAGGAGGAGTTCTGGTCCTTCGTCCGCACCAGCAACGACCCGACGCTGATCGCGGTCTTGTTCGAAGACGCGATCGCCTGCCTCGGCGTGTTCGTCGCCGCGGCTGGTATCGCCCTTACCGCGTGGACCGGAAACCCGGCCTTCGATGCGATCAGTTCGATCGTGATCGGTTGCTTGCTGGGTGGGATCGCGGTCTGGCTGGGTTGGCGGAACGCGCAGTTGATCTTGGGGCCGTCGATGCCGAAGGACGTGACCGACAAGGTTCTCGACTACTTGAACGAGCAGGACAGTGTCGTGAGAGTCGACGCGGTCCGCACGCGACTGCTCTCGAGCAACGAATTCCGACTCAAGGCTGAGATCGACTACGACGGCCGAGTTCTGGCTGCGCGCCAGATCGATTGGGTGAAGTCCTCGCTGCCGGACTCCGGTGACGAGGCGGCCGTGAAGCAGTTCGCCGAGGACTTTGGTGAGCGATTGCTCGATTCCCTTGGTGAAGAAGTCGATCGATTCGAACGCGAGCTGCAGAAGTACGATTCCCGACTGCGCCATCTCGATTTCGAGTCCGACTGACCCCCATGCGCGTCCTCTTCATCTGTCTCGGGAACATCTGCCGTTCACCGACCGCCGAAGCGATTGCCCGTCACATGGCCGGTGAGCGCGGGCTCGCGAGTCGTGTCACGTTCGACTCAGCTGCGATCGAGAACTACCACCCGGGCAAGGCTCCGGATCGTCGCAGCCAGCGGCATGCCCGGGAACGCGGCTACGACCTGTCGGCGCTGCGCGCTCGAGTCGTCACTCCACGGGATTTCGACGAGTTCGATCTGATTCTCGCGATGGACGAGAGTCACATGCGACGACTGCGATCGAGCCGTCCGGCCGGTGCGCGTGCCGAGCTCGCCCTGTTCCTCGATTCGGATTCCGACCTCGTGGGGCAGGAGGTGCCAGATCCTTACTACGGAGGCGAAGAGGGCTTCGAAGAGGTTTTGGATCTCTGCGAGCGGGCGCTCGAGTCCTGGTTCGAGCGTTGGGCTGACTAGAGATCGATCACGCGACCATCGCGCGCGTAGACGATGAGCGTGAATGGTCCGTCGTTGCAGAGCTCGACTTCCATGTCCGCACCGAATCTCCCGGTGCCAACCTCGACACCCGCCTCACGGAGCTTCGCGACGAAGTGGTCATACAACGGTTCGGCGATCTCCGGGCGCGCGGCGCGGTCGAAGCTCGGGCGGTTTCCCTTCTGCAGCGAAGCCCCGAGCGTGAATTGACTGACCGCGAGGACCGATCCGTCGACCTCTGCAAGATTCTTGTCGACTGGAGTTCGGCCGGGGAAGACTCGGAGCTTCAAGAGCTTGGTGGCGAAGGCCTCGATCTCGGCGTCCGTGTCCTCGGGTTCGATGCCGAGGAGAACGACCAGTCCGCGTTCGATTCGGCCGGTCTCGACCCACGGTTCGCCGGGGCCCTGACATCGGACGAGGGCTTCCGTCACGCGTTGGATGACAGCTCGCATCGCGCCTCGGTCAGCTGGCCGCGACTTCGCGAATGAACGAAGCGAGGATCTCGCCCAAAGACGAAGTGCCGGTTCGATTGAATCGGAAGTCGATCGGATGGAAGAGGTCCGCACCCTTTGCTGGCAAACGCTGCGCCTCGAGTTGCAGGATGGCGGCTGTGTCCGAGACCGGAGTGCCGCGCTTGCGCAGCCGTTCGACCAGTTCGAGCCGCGCGTCGGACCAGATCCGCGGATCGACGTCAGCCGCTGTCGCGAAGGCGTCGTCGAGCTCGGCTCGGTGAGGAAGGACGAAGACGCCGAATCGTGCGCCGTGGGCCTCGCAGGTCGTCTGCATCCGGTTCAGGATCCGTAACGCTTCTTCGAGGGCTGCCGTATCGAGGGCTGTGCGCGTCTTACGAGCCTCCGCCCGCGTCCGGAGCTGGAATTGCTCCGGGGAGATCACCGACGTCGCGGCGCTCGGATCGACGACGGCCGGGAATCGATCCGCGATCTCGTCCACGGTCGGAGGTCCGATCTCGGTGCTGAGTTCGCCCTCGAGGATCAGTTCCCGCAGTTCCGGTGACGTCGCACGTCGGGCGAAGCTCGGTAGTAGAGCATTCTGTCGGTCGAGCCAGAGTGCCAGGGGACGGAACGCATCCTGGCGTCGACGGCTTTGGAACCAGTCGTCGACGCTCGAGATCGCGACGATCACCTGGTCGATTCCGTCCAATCGTCCATCGGTCTCCCACTCGGCGAGCAGTGCCTGATGTTCCAACAGACTCGTCCCTCGCAGGGAGTGGTCCCAGATCGCGGTGTCGCCGAGCACGCCCTCTGCGAGCACGGTCGGCGTGACGCAGGCCGGGACGGCACCGAGCATCGCTTCATCGCCGAGGACCAGCACGGTCCGTTCGTCGGAGTCGGCCTCGAGCTCGAACGCTCCGTCGAAGGCACCGTCGTCGTTGGTCGGGGTCCCGAAACGGACGAGGCCGGGTCGTCGGAGCTTCTGGAGTCGGCTCTCACCAGTTTCGTCCTTCTGAACGAAGACCGGGCCGGGGCGTTGAGCGGCGAGGATCCGCAGGCTGATCTCGCCTCCGACGAAGAGCAGCAGGGTCGCGCCGAGCGTGAGCTCGAGTGCACGGGGGATTGCCTTGGGTGAGCTCTTCGGACCGACCAGTACGAATCCCGCGACGAGGGCAACTCCGGTATGGAGGATCAGTGCGGTCAGCGACGGATCGTACGGCGTGAGTAGCAGCGGCTGCACCAGCAGCCCAGCCATCGGCACGAGGACGAGGAGTCGCGAGGCGCTCGACCCGAAGACCTCGTGTTCGGACGTCGTCGGATCGTGGCGGGCGAGATCACGCATCGACATCGCGATCGCGAACAGGCCGGCAACCAGCACCGGGCCGGCCAGGCCGAAGTCGATTCGGCCGGCGGATCCGTCGGCGAGAACCGCGGCGGCGATGCCGAAAGCGCCACCGAGTGCGAGGGCGATCGGTGCGAGGACGCGTCGTTGCGGGCGTTGATTCACGTGGCGGATGGAGTGGTGGGGAGTCCAGCGGCAGACGGGAATCTACAGATCGACTCGCGAGGGCCAGCGGTTCGGTTCGAAGATCGACCAATCTCGCCGGCTCAAATCCGCCAGAACCCGGGAGGCATCGTCGAGTGCGATCGCGATCCGGTCGGTCTCGCGCTGGAGAAAAGCGCCTAAGACCAGGAGGTCTTCGTCGCTCTCGAAGAACGGTTTCGAACCGGCGGGCTCTTTCCGGACGAAACGGAGGATCGTCGCTCGCGTGGTCTCTGCGTCCTGCAGGGCCCCAAGGCAGTCCTGCGCCGGAACCAGCGCCCGCTCGACCGACTCGATGTCGTAAGCGCCGCGGAACGCCCGGCAGATGTAGCGCAGTCGCTTGACACGGAGTCGTGCGGAGTGGATGTCTTCGATGCGGCCGGTCCTCAAAGATCGTTCACATGCAGAGCGAAGGTTCTCGACCGCGGCCGGCATCGACGAGCGTGCCAGCTCCTCGATCTTCAGATCGGTCGGGCGATCGAGAATCGACTGGAGCCACTCTCTGATGTGCTGGACGCGTGCCTCGCTGCGCCCGTTCTGTAGCTTGGCAACGGTCTTGCGGGCGGCCTGGGCGCGGAGCCGTTCGAGCCGTTGGCGGAGGCGTTCGTGAGCTTCCGGAAGGAATCGCTCCTCGTCCGGGTCGAGGATGTCGAGTCGCTCGAGGGTCACATCGAGGTCTCGCACTCGACCGAGTTGTCGGGCGCGCGCGCGGAGGAAGCGCATCGGTCGCCGCCGTCCCCTCAACGGTTCGGCCTGGTCCAGGATCAGCAGCCGCGTTCTCAAGTGGCGACATGCGACACGGAAGCGGCGGATTCTCTTCGGACGTGGGTCTTCGATGATGCGGTCAGTGAACTTCAGGTGCTGATCGAGCGGTGCGAGTAGCCACCCCGTGAGCCAGTTCGTGGTCGGCTCCGCAGCGGCTCTCCTCTCGGCCGGGTCTTCGGCCGCAGCCTTGTTCCGTTGAGGTGGTTCGATGCGCGTCGCTGTTCTCGACGTCGGTGTGGTGATCTTCGCGCGCGCAGTGGCGAGCTTGTCTTCGTCGATCGGATGCAGACGCAGCTCCACCGCGAGTCGGTCGGCGAACTCGTGCCAGGCGTCGTTCCAGCTTGGGACCTCGAGTTCAACTCGGCGCTGCTGGTAGGGGCGCTGGATGCGGTCCACACAGAGCGACCCGGTTCCGTCGGAGCCGTCGGTGGACACGGCCGCTTCGTAGCGAACCTGTTGAAGTCGAAGGACCTCGTGCAGCGGTCGATCCGAGTCCACCGGCAGTCGGTCGACGACCGACGGTGGAAGGTCGTCCAGGGAGGCCGGGACCGATCCGTCCCAGTCGACTTCGAACTCGTCGTCGACTCGAACGCTGAATCGTCCGAGGTTCCGTTTGGCTCCGGTGTCCGGCGGTGCGCCGCGGCTCTTCACGGTCAGCGTTCGTCCGTGATCGCTTCGCCGCAGCCGGAGAGCGATCCGAGCGAGCTCGAACTCGCCGACCGAGGTGTCGAGATAGCGGTCGTCCAGCCGTGTCCTGGTCATCGGGCCGACTGCGAACCCGAGATCCCGTGCCAGGTGGACGGCACGAGCGAAAAGCATGGCCGGTCGGGCGTCGCCCTCCGCGAGCCAGCGGCATTCGATCTCGCGTTGTCCGGTCCCGATCATGAGCACTCGTCAGGTTTGATCTGCAGTTCGACCGACTTTCCGAATACCTCTTCGAACAAGGCGGACTTGTGCGCAAGCGCGGTTGCTTCGAGTGTCAGTCGATTCTGAGTCGATCGCAGTTTTGGTTGAAGCAGGACGCCCTCCTCGGTGAGCCTGACTTGGAGGTCGCGCACTTTCTCACGGTGCGCTCGATCGAAGCAGTCAGCGACGCGGAGGATTGCAGAGAGTTCCAGGACTCGTCGCTGGTCGCGTTGGTCGAGGTTGGCGAACGGCAGGTGCTTCTCTTGTGGGTGGGCCCGTCGATGGTAGCGAGCCGTCAGGGCGACGATCTCTCGCTCGGAGTCGGACAGGCCGGCGATCTCGCTCTCCCGGATCAGATACTCGCTGTGCTTGTGGTGTCGCGAGTTCGACACGAACGCGCCAACGTCGTGCAGTAAGGCGGCTGCCTCGAGCAGCATGCGGTCGTGGAGGTCACGGTTGTGTAGTGGCCAGGTCCCGTCGAACAACGAGGCGGCGAGCCTTCGCGTGGTCTCGGCATGGTCTCGGTCGAAGTCGAAGCGGTCGCCCAGGGTTCGCGAGGCGGCCAAGACCGCATCACGGTGATCTCGGACTGTCGAATGGGCGAGGTGAACCGCTGCGAGTTCGAGAAGAATGCCGTCGCGCATGCCAACGGCTGGCGCGTGGATTTCGTTGACGCCCGCAGCCTTTGCGACCAATCGATACACGATGCCGGCTGGGACGATCGTGTCGGCTCGGTCCGGCTTGAGACCGAATTGAGTGACACGTTCTTCGACGGACAGGTGGGCCAGGTCGCGGACGAGGCTCTTCAAGTCCTGCAGCGCGAACGAAAGGACTCCGTCGTTTTCGCGCGCCTGACCGCGGTCGCGAAGGATCGCCGCGAGTGACTCGGCGTTACCGCCCGTCCACACGGCTCGACGGAACGAGGTCTTGTCCTCGAAGTGGGTCTTGATGCGTGGCAGGAGCGCGCGCACGTGCTCGTCGACGAGGCGGGCGAAGTCACGAGAGGATTGCGCGGACCTTCCGAGGCGTTCGATCAGGCGCACCGCGCCGAGGTGATACGAGTCTGCGGCGACGAGGTTGTCCGAGTCGAGGACCGAGACCTCGAGACTGCCACCACCCAGATCGAGGAGGAGCGATCGGCCGTCGCGGAGGTCCATCTTGCCGCGGACGGCCCGGGTCAGGAGGAAGGCCTCCTCGCTTCCGGAGATCACGCGGACCTCGATGCCCGCCCGTTCACGAATCCGATCCACGACTTCGCCACGGTTTCGTGCGTCGCGGAGCGCCGAGGTCCCGATCGCGTCGATCGCGACGGCGGAACGTTCGGCGCAGGTGTCCCGGAATCGCTCGAGGAACTCGACCAGCGCGACGATCGACTCTTCGCCGATGCCGCCGGTCTGGAAGACTTCCGAGCCCAGTCGCAACGGCGCGCGGAAGTTCTCCAGCACGTGCCGGTTGCCGCGCGGAGCGGTTACTTCCGCGATTCGAGCTCGCACGGCATTCGAGCCGATGTCGACGACTCCGAAGACCGCCGTCGCAGCTCGAGGATCCGCTCGCTTTGCTGGGGCTTCACTCACGTAACCACCATGGGAAAGCAGGACTTCGATCGGCGCAATGCTCCTGCTTGTCCTGGTCCGTGTGCAGCGCTCAATTGGGGACGATGACCAAGGTGGCCGCACAGAAAGCATCGCTGGGGAGTTCCTGGATCTCCGTGCACCAGCGCGGCGACGCGGTCGCGATCGCGGAATCCGTCCTCGAACTGGGCTTCTCGGGCATCCAGCCCGGGCCGGCTCCGAAAGATCTCCCGCTCGATCAGTTGCTCGAGCTCCGTCGGTCGCATCCCTTCGAGCTGGGACCTTGTCTGCGTGCGGCTCCGCTGATGGCGGTCGAGAAGCGACTCGACGCGGGGCTCGCCAACAGCCAGGTGAACGTCCGCGCGGAAGCGATCGATGCCGTGAGTGCGGTCGTGCAGCGGGCGAGTGCCCTACGGATCGATCAGATTCTGATCGAACCCGGCCGCGCGCGGACGACCCTCGAACTGCCGAGCTACGACGTTCTCGATCCGACCTCGGACGACGAGGACCCGACGCTGGAGGAGCGGATCGGCAGCGCCAGGGAAGCCGCTTTGGAGCAGGTCTGCCGGAGCCTTCACACCCTGAGCCGGCAGCATCCCGAGACGACGTTCTGCCTGACCGCTTCGCGGGCCCGCGACGGACTCGGTCGCATCGAGATTCTCCAGGCGATCTTCGAAGACCTTCCGCGTTGTCGGCTCGCATACTGGCACGAGGCGGCTCTCGTCGCCGGCTTGGAGGAGAGGCACGGGGTCCCGCAGAGTGCTTGGTTCGACGCGCTCGGTCGCTACCTCGTCGGAGCGACGATCTCGGATTGGGCGGACGGTCGAGTCCACCTTCCCGTCGGGTCGGGCCGTGTCGACGTCCCCGGAGTGTTCGATGCCCTGGGCCGGGGGCAGAGCGGCCGTTCCGCGGTGGTCGAGCTCGATCCGGAGTTTGGCCCGGACGAGGCTCGGCACGCGGCTGCGATCGTTCAGAGCTATCGAGGACCTTCCTGAGAACGAACAGCCGCGGTCCAGATGTTTCGCCGGTGGGTAGAGCCCGGCGGCTCTACGACTACACTCACGACGGCGCCGAAGCGCCGATTCATGGATTCGACCCGCGAGTTGCTCGAGGTTCTCGGTCAGCACCAGCGCCTGCTGGTTCTGACTCATCAGAACCCCGACCCGGATTCACTGGCGAGTGCGATGGCGCTCCGCCACCTCGCTCGTGAGTCCGTCGGACTCGAGTCCGAGTTCGGGTTCTCCGGCCGGATCATGCGTGCGGAGAATCGCGAGATGGTTCGTCGCTGTGGCATCGATCTGGTCGATCAGGAATCGGTCGAAGTCGCGGACTACGACTGCATCGCCGTCGTCGACACTCAGCCGGGGTTCGGTCACACGATCCTTCCCGAGGGGCGTCGGGTCGACGTGATCATCGACCACCACGTCCCGCCGGAGCAGGACCTGGACTCCCTGGTGGTTCCGGAAGCAGACGTCTTCCGAGACGTCCGGACGGACGTGGGGGCGACGAGCACGTTGATCGGCAACTACTTGCTCGAGGCCGGCGTGAGCGTTCCAACCGAGATCGCCACCGCGTTGGTCTACGGCATCAAGACGGACACCGCGGATCTGACCCGAAATGTCGCGCCGCTCGACGAGAAGGTCTACGACGCCTTCTCGCCCAAGGCCGACCGGACGATCTTACGTCAGATCGTCTCTCCGGAGCTGCCTCCGGGCTACTACCGCACGCTACGCGTCGCGCTCAACAACGTCCGGATCTTCGGAGATCTCGTTCTCTGCTCGCTCGGCCGCGTCGAGGCGCCGGAGATGGTGGCCGAGGTTGCGGACCTGCTCCTCCGGCTCGAAGGGCGGCAGACCGTGCTCTGCGGTGGGCTCGTCAATGACGTCTACTACGTGTCACTGAGAACCGAACGGAACGACGATGCCTACGACCTGCTTCGACTCGCGCTCGGCGGGGAGGGCTCATTCGGTGGTCATGGTCAGGTGGCGGGTGGATCCGTCCATCTCCCGGACTCTGATCAGCGCACCTTGAAGCGCTTCGAGCGCCGGCTCGAGAAGAACATCCTCACCGCGCTCGGACTCGAGGGGATGACCGTACTCAGTCTCGGGGCAGGCGATTGAAGGTTCGCGCCCTCGCGTTCGTACTCCTCGTCGCGCTCGTGGGGGGCTCGGGGACGCAACTCTCCGCTCAGGAGTTGCCTGAGATCGAGAGTCTTCTCTATTCGATCGGTGGCACCGGCGCCGATCG
>JBCBZB010000110.1:0-12034 GCA_039815565.1 Planctomycetota bacterium | reverse complement strand
GGTCTTGGCGGATGCTCGAGTGGCGATCACTCGCCTGGAGAATCCCAGTGAGTTCGATCCGGACGCGCTGAATTTCGAAGGTCAGCCGTGGGGGCCGCGGGCGAGTAAGACGACTGCTTTCGTTGCGAACGGCCAGTTCGGGTTCTCGCCCCTCGAACCGGGCAACTACGGGATCGGACTCAGGATCGGGGGCGTTGTCGTGGACTCGGCGGTCGTCGCGATCGTCGACGAGATCGAAGAACTCGAGTTCCTCTTCGAACCGACGGCTGCGTCCGGAGCTTTACGTGTCACGGTGCTCGGGCCTGATGGAGCTCCGCTGAACGGATGCCGATTCAGCAAGACCAACTGGATCGGCGGCTCGGGTCGCGGCGGAGGTGTGCGAGCGAAGCGAGCTGGCCCCGGGATCTACGAGATTCCCCACCACCAGCTCGCGAATTACGACTTCTCGAACTGGCCCGCCGAACATCGAGTCGATCTCGACGTCTCCCACCCGGACTTCCCTGACCAGGAGATTGATCTCGTCGAGGGGCAGACGGAGCTGACGATCCAGTTCGAGACACCCTGCACGCTCACTGTCAGTGTGCTCGGGTTCGGGCAGTCTCCCTACAGCTCGAAGGTGCAACTCTCACTGCGGTTCAAGAACGAGAACGACAGTTGGGAATCTCGTGGCGCGTGGCACCGCGCGGAGCTCGGACTCGACGGAGTCGCTGAGTATGGCGGGCTGCCCGCCGGAACGTATCGGGCGGAACTCGAGATCCGGCAGCAACGGTACTCGTCCATCACGATCGCTCGCCGTGAGTTCCAGGTTGGGGAAGGCGTGAACCAGGCTTCGATCCAGATCCCGAGCCTGAGTTCATTGATCGTCCGGACCTCGGGGGTCGAAGAGGGGACGAACGCGACGCTCCGGGGACAAGCAGGTCAGGGCGACAGCGAGATGACGATCTACGTCCGGTCGCCGGTTCAAGCCGACGGGACGATCGAGTTCGAGCCGATCCCCTTTGGCAGCTACAGCGTTTCGATTCGCGGTCGATCGGGATCCATGCCGGTCGAGGTGCCTGCAGACGTCGACGTGGTCTTCCGCGCCGAGGGTCCCGACTGCATGCGGGTAGCGATCGCGGACGAGAGTGGTGCGCTCCATCGGATCGGGCTTCGTTCTGGCGACGTGATCGTCCGTGTGAACGAGATCCGACTCTCGGTCGACACTTACGGGGACGCGCGCTCGGCTCTGAGGGCGGGCGGCGCAACGATCCTGGTCATGCGCGATGGGCAGACGCTGCAGTTCGACCTCGGTGACCTGAACCCCTACGCCGATCCGGACACGACCGGGGGCACGTTGATTGCGGGAAACCGGTAGTCACCGCGTCTCTCGCGTCCGCTCTCGGTAGCCGGTGTGACGCCTCGTGACCTCGCTGCTATCACCATCGGTCCGACTCGCTCGTCCGGGTGGTGCATCGCGCCCAGGACACCCACGCTTCATGAATCGTCTCGCCCTCGCTCTCCTGCCCGCGGTCTTCGCGGCCTGCAGCAACAGCAACTCTCCGAATCCAGTTCCGGTGGAACCACCGGGTGCCGGGGCTGTGTCGCGTGTCGATCTTCGCTCCGCACTCGGACTTGCCACGATCGAGCCAGTTGGCGTGACGGTCATGCCGGATACCGGCGAGCTCTACCTGCTCGATGCCGAGGCCGGCGTGTATCGGCTCGAGGCGGGGCCCAACGGCCAGTCCTTCTTCCGTCGAGTGTTCACGGCGGATGAGCTCGAGATCCAGGTCGACCCGGATTCGCCGTTCACCGACCTCGCGGCGATGGGCGACGGCACGTTTGCGATCACGGCACGCAACGATGGATTCCTACTCGATCTCGCGGACGGGTCGATCCAGCAGCACTTCTGCTACGTGCCGTCGATCATCATTGGGCCGAATCCGGGAGTGGGCGTCGAACAGCTGACGACAAGTTGTGCGTTTGATGTCGTCAATCAACGGATCCTGGCGCAACCGCAGACTTTCTTCGACGGTGCCTTGATTCAGTCCGAGTTGGGGACCTTTCCAATCACCGGAGGGGATGGCACCGACTGGCACCCGATGCCATCGCGCACATTCATCGCAGGTGGGATGACCGTCGATGAGAGTGCGGTGATCTGGCTCGGTCAGGCCGACGAGCTCTACCAGTACGACCTGTCAACTGACGAGCTGATGTTCGTGCGTTCGCTCGACGAGTTCGGCATCCAGTGGGTGCGAGGACTCTGCTTCCGGGGCGACCACTTGATCGTGCTGGACGGCGTCGCGGGCGAGATGGTGTGGATCCCTCTCGCCCGACTCTGAGCCTCGAGGATCAGCGAACCGATTGTCGTGCGTGCTCGACGACCAGGCGCGCGATCTCTGCGTAGCCCCGGTCGGAGCAGTGGCCGTCGGGGGCGTAATACGTGGCGCCCTCGGGCCCAGCGCGCAGTGGCGCGAAGTGCGCATCGAGGTCGATGAAGTTGAGCCCTAGCTTCGCGGCCGAGTTTTCGAGGAACGAGTTGAGGCCTGGCTTCGCGAACGGCCCACCCGGGTAGCACAGTAGGGTCAGTCTTGCCCCGGCTTCCTCGCAGACCCGCGCGCAGGTCGCCAGGTGCTCACGAAGGATGTCATACACGGGTCCGGGGAGTGGACCCGGCTCGAGCAAGTAGGACTGGGCCCAGATTTCGCACTCGAGGTAGAGACGTCGGCGACGGCGTTCCCAAACGGCCTCGAACGCATTGCCGTTCGGGAACTGCAGTTCAATCTTGCCAGACCCGAGATCGGACCAGCGCAGGTCCACCTCGCCAAAGCGCAGTCCGCCGTCGGGTTCGAATCGGATCTCGAGGTCCTCGGAGTGCCAGAGTCCGACGAAGTTGTTCGGATCGTTCTGATCGGCGGGATCGACGGATGTGATTCCTGTGCCCTCGTCACCGAAGAGCCAGTCCGCGGTGATCCTCAGCAAGCGCCCGATACGGAAGCGGAGCGGGAAACCTGTCGCTGGAACGCTTCCCGGCGGGATCTCGAGGAGAGCCGGGCGCATGCGCAGGTCGTTCGTGCCGACCAGGAGGTAGACCAGCTCCGGCCGGTTCTCTTCCAGTTGCGCGGGCAGGCTCCGTAGCACGTCACGGCTACTGAATCCGGGCGTTCCACCGTTCACGAACCCAACCGATGCACCGTCTGTCTTCGCGGCGATTCGCGTCGCGCTGGCGGGATAGGAGAACGACTTGGGTTCCGATGCTCCGAGACCCGCGGTGAACGAGTCGCCGACGCAGAGTGCGACATGGTCGACGTCCGAGACCACCGAGTCATCCGGTCGTCCGAGCCACAGCGCGAACGACGCGACCTGGAGCGTGAGCTCGAGCAGGAAGAAGGTCAGGGCGATCCGAGCGAGAAGTCGTGCCCGGTGCCCGCTGCGGTTCGTCATTCTGATCGGCGGTTCCACGGTCCGTGTTCGATCGTCGTCCACCGAGTCTTTCGACGCGAGCCCGGACTGTTAGGCTTCGTGCTGCCTGGAGGAGAAGTTCATCGATGCGTCATCTGCCACTGGTTCTGAGCTCCGTGCTCACCCTCGCGGTCGGTCTAATGGTCGGCGTGGAGATCTCGGGGGATTCGACCGAGGCCCGAGAGTCCGAGGTCCCCGTTGCGTCGGAAGGCCGAGTCTCGTCCTCGCGCTCGGTGTCCGGGGTGAGCCCCCGCACGACGAGCAGGGGACGGTCCGAGGCCCGCATACCGTCGGAGGGAGTGCGGCCGCCAACCATCGACGAAGGCGAGGTTCGATCCGCCATTCGGCGAATCGAGGCGCCGAGCGCGACCTCCAGGACCGGTGATGGAGTGATCCGCGGTCGGGCTGTGCAGATCGACGGGGCCGGGCTTCCCGGAGCGACGGTAGTCGTGAGCTACCGGGAACCACGTTCCTCGACGCGTTCGAACGACAATCCGCTTCGCGCTGCCCCGGAGCGACGCACGCTGGACGAGGCGCTTCGACGTGCGGCCGAGCAATGGGCGGAGAGCGATGCGAACACGTTCCGGACCACGACACTCGACGATGGCTCCTTCGAGGTCTCGGGACTCGTCCAGGGATCGCACCGGGTCCGCGTCTACGCCGAGGGATTCCAGATCGAGTCCGGTAGCCGCGAGTGGGTGACCGTGGAGCCGGGTGGATTTCTCGCATTCACTGCGACTCCACTCCATCTGGTCACGGTGGATCTTCGGCTTCCCGATGGATCGCAGCCGGAGTTGGCGGCCCTGACGCTGGGCGCGGAACAGAACGGTGGAGGAGAACAAATCCAGTGGACGCCCGAGTCCCCGCGCGTCGCGTTCGCCAACACCCGGGTTCGCGTGCGAGCCGGAGTCGAGCCGATCTCGGGGCGGTTCTCCCGTTCTTCATCGTTCCGGTTCGAGTCCGAAGAAGTCTTCGTCGATGCCGCGAGCGAAGCGAACGTCCGAATCGATCTGGCGGCGGTCGGCGGGATCGATGGACGGGTCGTCTTCGACGGAGCTGACTTCGCGAGGCCTCTCGCGCTGGAGGGGGCTCGCGTTGGCCTCGTCGAACTCGAACACGCGGGAGCGTCCTTCGACCCCGAATCGATCGACTTCGCCGGTGATCCATTCGGCAGTTCGACCACGGTCTCGTCCGTCTCGGGTCGGCGGTTCCATTTCGCCCGACTGAGTGACGGCAGCTATGGCTTGGCGTTGAGGTTCGGGGGTGCGATCCGTGCAACGACCGTGGTCGACGTCGAGTCGGGCTTCGCCGAGTGCGAGCTCGTCCTTCGAGACTCGGAGGAATTCGGCTTCCTCGCGGTCACCGCCACGGGCTCCGACGGGTCGCCGCTTCGCGGCCTGCGATTGCGGTGTCGGATCCAGCGGGAGGATGGTGGATCGGGTTCGAGCTCCGTCCGCTTGCGGTCGATGCCGGATGGACGTCTCGGAGTTCCGTTCGTCGAGCTCGGTCGCGACTTCTCGTTCACCGACTGGCCCGAGGGCACTTCCGTCTTCCTGGAGATTTCGCATCCGGACTACGGCGAGCAGCGGGTTTCGTTGGTCGAGGGTCAACGTGAGGTCGAGGTGCGGTTCCAGGAACCGGCTGAGTTGTTGATCCAGGTTCCTGATGCGATTGGTTCGCCGTTGTCGAGCAAGTTGCGCATCAACCTCCGTCAACGAGAGGGTCAAAGCGTCCTGGGTGGGATTCGGACCAGCTACCGCGACGGGCCACAGCTCGACGAGAAGGGCAACCACCGTCTCTCCGGGCTCGTTCCGGCAGACTACGAGTTGAGCGTTTCACTCCTCGTCGGGTCGTGGCGTCAGGTCGAACTCTCGAAGCACCAACTGACCCTGCGTCCGGGCGAGCAGTCCTTCGTAGTCGGGTTGCCGGCTCTGCACCCGGTCGCGGTCCAGATCCCCGGAGCGGACGAAGGCACGCAGGCAACACTTCGTCAGACGCGGCGTGAGCAGGGCGTGGTTTCGTCCGTCCACCTCGAAGGCAGCGTCGGAGCCGATGGACGCGTGGTCTTCCCGTACGTGCTCGAGGGCACCTATCAGCTCCGCCACCGGGGCTCGAATGCGTCGATGGAGATCTCGGTGCCGACGGCCGGAGAGGTCGTGTTCCGCGCCGAAGGGCCGGACACGCTGCGGGTCGCGATCGCTGACGAGAGCGGTACGATGTTCCAGAGCGGCCTGCGTTCCAGCGACATAGTCCTCCGAGTCAACGACGTCGCCGTTACGGCCGAGACTCTGAGCGAGGCCTGGCGTGGACTCAGCGGAGGGCCCGCGCGGCTCGAAGTGCTGCGAGCGGGAGAGCGCGTGGTTGTCAACCTCAGCGAAGCGATAGACTTCGGAGATCAGGCGGGAACCGGCGGTACGTTGATCCCTGGCCGGCGCTGAGCTGCGAGTGGTCAGTCGCCGAGAGTCTCGACGATCTCTCCGGCTTCGTCGACACGACCGACGACCCGCGCCGGGTTGCCGACGGCGAGCGCGAAGGCGGGTACGTCTTTCGTCACGACGCTGCCCATTCCGATCATGCAGAACTCGCCGAGTTCGAGGCCGGGGCCGATCGTCGCGTTCGCACCGATGCTGGCACCGCGACGGACGACGGTCGCGAGGGTGTGTTCGTCAGGGTCCGAAGAGCGGAGCTCGGACAGCGACCCGTCGGTCGCTCGTGGGGTGCGGTCATTGGTGAACACAACGTGTGCGCTGACCATGACGCCTGTCTCGAGGGTCACCCCATGGGGAAGAAACGCTGCCGTGTTGAGCTTGCAGAGGTCACCGATCCGGACTCCTGGGCCGAGCACGCACTTCTCTCCGATGATGCAATCACGTCCGATCGAGGCGCCGACTCGAAGGTGCGCGTGACTCCACACGGCGGTCCGTGGACCGATCGAGACGTCGTCCTCGACCTCGGCCGTCGGATGAACACGTGCGCTCGGATCGATCCGCTCAGTCACCGTTCCTTCTCAACGATGTCGATGAAGCGACCCTCTTGGAGGGATCGGTAGGCCGACTCGACGAAGGCGACCGCTGCGAGCGCGTCTTTGGAGTCGACGGTCGACTGGCCGCGGCCGCGGCAGAGCTGGAGGAACTCGGACAGCTGGGCCCCAAAGGCGCCGCGCTTGTCGTAGCCCTCCGCGCGGTGCTGCGGAGCAGAGCCGTCGGCCGGGATCAGCTCGGCACCGTCCCAGCGGATCCGGAGCGTGCCTCGGTGGCCGCGCACGATGGCCATGTCCTGCCGCGCGGCGGGAAGAGACCACGAAAGATCGCTCGTGCCGACCGCTCCGCTCTCGAAGCGAAACATGAGCCGGATTCCGTCTTCGACCCGGAGCTTCTGCACCGGTCGCGTCGTGCTGGCGACGACCGAGGCGATCGGGCCGCAGAGCGCGCGGGCGAGGTCGGCCGCATGCGGACCGTTGTCCTGCAGTACGCCGCCACCGGCGATCTCCGGGTCGGCGTTCCAGCGCTCCGCCATGTCAATCGGTGCCGAGAACACGTTCTCGTAGGCGATCGGCTCCCCGATACGACCGTCAGCGATCCAGGTCTGCGCGGCTTGGACCGGCGGGGTGAATCGGAACTTGCTCGCTAGGACGAGGCTGCAGTTGCTGCGATCTGCGGCTGCCAGCATCGCCTCCGCGTCATCGGTCGAGGTCGCAAACGGTTTCTCACACAGGACCGATAACCCGAGGTCGAGCAGGCGCTCAACCAGGTCGCGGTGCGTCTTGGGCGGAGACGCGACGATCGCTGCCTGGCAGCGGAGAGCACCCTGGGCGTGAACGAACTCCTCGATGCTCGCGAAGTGGGCACCGCTTGTCGCGGTTGTCGGATCGATCGTGGCGGCGAGCTTGGCTCCGTTCTCCGCGTCGATCGCGTTCTTCCAGTCCTGGGCAATCCGACCCGAGGAGCCGACGATCGCGACCCGAACAGGGGCCTCGGTGCCGAAGCCGTCGGTCATCGCGGGCTCTCCGAGGTCTCGACGGCCGTGTCGTGGGAGCTGTGGGCGAGGCGTTCCGCGATGTGTCGCAGGCGGTCAGCGAGTCCGTCCACTTGGTCTTCGGTCAGGTGTTCGTTCCAGGGCAGCACGAGAACCTGGTCGAGGAACGCGTAGGTGCCCGGAAGTCGGTCAGGTGAGCCCAGCGCCTCGGCGCCGAGGCCGCGGAGAGCCCCGAACTCGGCGCCCCGGCGGAAGACTTCGCACTCGAAGGCCGGTTTCTGGATGTAGCGTGGAGCCGAGCCGACACCGAGCGGGCGGAGCTCCTGAGCCAGCGCATCCGGGCCGCCCGGGATGACCGAGCGATCGATCAGCAACGGGACACGCCAGTAGCTGTGTTCGGTGCCGGGGCGGGGGGCTTCGAACCGAAGGCCCGGTGCACCGGCGAGTGACTGGCGAAATTGCTCGGCACGTTCGCGGCGCCGATCGACGACGTCCTGGAGTCGGTCGAGTTGGGCCAGCGCGACTGCGGCCTGCAGCTCCGTCCAACGTGCGTTCCAGCCTGGCCGGTCGTGGTCGGGGCGTTGTTCGCCATAGCCGAAGCCCTTGTTCACGAACCGGCGGCAGTGCTTGTCCAGTTCGTCGTCGTCACAGACGACGACGCCGCCCTCGCCGGTCGTCATGTGCTTGCCCTGCTGAAAGCTGAAGCAGCCGAGGTCGCCGAGGGAGCCCGCGACGTCCCCGTCCTCGGTGGCGAGGAAAGCCTGGGCCGCGTCCTCGATCAGTGGCACGCCACGATCCCGGCAGGTGGCGATGGCCTCGCGGACGTCGGCGATCTGGCCGAACAGGTGGGTGACGATCACCGCGCGCGTCCGATCGGTCAGAGCCTGCAGGATCGACTCCGAAGACACGTTGCCGGTGTTCGGATCGACGTCGCAGAACACTGGCGTCGCTCCTTCGAGCACGATCGGCAGCACTGCGCCCATGTCGGTGATCGAGGTCGTGATCACTTCGTCGCCCTCGTTCAGCCCGAGCGCTCCGAGCGCGGTGTGGACGGCAGCGGATCCGGAGTTCACCGCGATGCCGTGTGTTCGGCCGTGTCGATCCGCGAACGCGCGTTCGAAGCGCGGCGTCCATTCGCCGCCGGTCGCGTTCAGGTGGCCGGACTGCAGCACGGCGGCGAGATTCGACAGCTCCGGATCTCCGAAGGTCCGGCCTGTGTGATCTCGATCCGAGGGAAGGCGCAGCGGCTCCAAGGGCTCGTCGCCGGCCTCTCGTGGGCTGTAGGGGGCGGAAGGCAAGGGGCGCAGGATAGCGGCTCCGATTCCGGATCGAAATGTCGGCGGTTTCCAAGCCCTGGGGGAGCGTGCGCTCGGGCGCCCGGGTTGGCTATCGTTCCGGAATGGTCCGGACCCCATTGTCATCGACGCGATCCGCGCGTCCGTCGTCCTGGAAGGCGCTTCGTACGGTTGCCCTGGCGACTCTGATTTCGTCCTCGGCGGCGCTGCCTGCGCAGGAGACCGTTGAGGCCGAGAGCGAGGCCCTTCCGCAACCGGTCTTCGAGGATGGCCTGGCGATGTCGGTCCCCGAGTTCGCGAAGCCGGCGACCTGGGTGCAAGAGTTCGTGTTCGTCGAGGCGCCGTTCGACTCCGACGGGGACGGCAAGAACGACCGACTACACGTCGATGTCTTTCGCCCCGGTCCGACCGAGGCGGGGCTGACCGTCCCGGTCATCTACTACACGAGTCCATACTTCGCCGGCGTTGCGCAGGGCGGGGCCGAATACATGTGGGACCCGAGTCACGAGCTCGGCGCCACGCCTCCGATGCACGAGCACCCGCCCGAGATCGGCTACGGCGAAGAGCCGGGCATGATCACCACGCAGGGCGCGATGCAGTGGGTTCCGCGCGGCTTCGCCGTCGTGCACTCGAGCTCGCCCGGCACCGGGTTCTCGCAGGGTTGCCCGACGATCGGCGGCGAGAACGAATCGCTGGCGCCGAAGGCCGTGATCGACTGGCTGTGTGGTCGCGCGAAGGCCTACACCGCGCTCGAAGGTGGTGAGGAAGTCGTCGCCGACTGGTGCAGCGGCAAGGTCGGGATGACCGGCACGTCTTACAACGGCACGCTGCCACTCGCTGCGGCGACCACCGGCGTCGAGGGGCTCGAAGCGATCCTGCCGATCGCTCCGAACACCTCCTACTACCTCTACTACCGCTCGAACGGTCTCGTTCGTCACCCTGGTGGTTACATGGGTGAGGACATCGACGTCCTCTACGACTTCGTCAACAGCGGCCTTCCGTCGATGCGTTCGACCTGCAACGAGTCGATCCGCGACGCGGTGCTCATCGCCAATCAGGATCGGATCACCGGCGACTACAACGACTTCTGGGCCGGGCGCGACTATCTCAACCAGATGGACAAGATGCGTTGCGCGCTGTTCATGTCCCACGGTTGGAACGACTGGAACGTGATGCCGGAGCACAGCGTGCGCATCTACGAGGCCGCCAAGGAGCGTGGTCTCCCGGCGGTGTTCTTCGCGCACCAGCGTGGTCACGGAGGCCCGCCGCCGTTTGCGCTGCAAAACAAGTTCTTCACCCGCTACCTGCACGGTGTCGAGAACCAGATCGAGGACGACCCCAAGTCCTGGATCGTCCGTGAAGGCGATCGACGTCCGACGCCTTACGGGGACTACCCGAACCCGGATGCGGCTCCGGTTCTGCTCCGCCTGACCGCTGGCGGGCAATCTGCTGGCTCCCTCGCGATCGGGGATTCTGGCCAGCAGGGCCGCGAGAAGTTGATCGACGACGTGGCGATCACACCCTCCAAGCTTGCCGCTGCGGAAGAGTCGGACAACCGCTTGATCTACGCGACGCCGGAGCTGCAAACCGACCTGCACCTCTCTGGTCGCGCGCGGATCAGCATCCGACTCGCGTCGGATCGTCCAGCGGCCAACCTGTCGGTCTACCTCGTCTCGCTACCTTGGACCGACAGTCGCCGGATCAACGACAACCTGATCTCGCGCGGCTGGGCCGACCCGCAGAACGCGAACTCGCTGACCGAGAGTGTGCCGCTCGTGCCGGGCGAGTTCGTCGACCTGAGCTTCGACCTCAATCCCGACGATCAGATCATCCCGGCGGGTCAGAAGATCGGCTTGATGATCTTCAGCTCGGACCGTGACTTCACGCTGTGGCCGAAGGCGGGCACGCAGCTCCATGTCGACCTCGACAACACGAGCCTCAGCCTGCCAGTCGTGGGTGGCGAAGAGGCGTTCAAGACTGCGGTCAGCCGCTGACTCCGGTCGCTCTTCGTGTCGACCAGGGTGTCGACTCAGTTGGTCACGAAGATGCCGATCGCCTCGGACGCGGTGATGTTCGAGGCGCCGCAGGTGGTGTCGATCAGCAGCCACTGAGCGATCAGCGAGGCGCCGAGGACAGCCTGCCGGTTCGGAATGAACAAGCTTGCTCGTCCCGTGCCCGTCGCGTCGACGTTCCCCGACAGAGAAGTCGGGAGGATCGTCGCTGGGTCGAGGTGCAAGTCGATCCCGACCACGCTCAACGGGGTAGGCAAGTTGCTGGTCGCCAAGAAGACTGCGCCGCTCACTCCCGGAGTCGCGTCGCTTACGACGAACGAGAAGTTGGTCTCGCCGAGCGTCGGTCGGACCGGGATCACCATTCGCAGGTCCTGCGCACAGGTTGTCGATGGGGCACCGAAGGTCAGGGCTGCCGTCGGAGCAACCATCGAGTTCGGAGCTCCAGGGACGTAGCTCAAGAGCGAGGAGGGCGTACCGCTGAACCCGCTCGAGCTGTCGTTAGGCGTGCTGTCCATGTTGAAGGTCAGCACGTTCGACCACAGTTGTAGGCCGCTGTTCATGCTCGCCTGGATCTCCGCTTGGGTCTTGGCGATCGGCCAGATCCGGAGCTCGTCGATCTCACCGTTCCACACTTCGGCGCCGGGGTTCGACGTGTCGCCGTTGCCGATGCGCAGCATTCCCTGGTTGTCTCGCAGAAGGCCGTTGACCGCGGTCTGCGCGACGACGTTGCCGTTCAGGTAGAGGATCGACTGACTGCCATCGTAGGTCGCGGCCACGTGCGTCCAGTTGCTCAGCTGACCAGGCATGAACGCGAAGTTCGTCGACTGCAGGTTCGAGCCGTTGTGGCAGGCCCATTGCAGCGTCGTGTTGTTCATGTTCGCGGCCGCAACGCGAAGGAACCAACTTTCGCCACCGGGAGCGACGTCCTGCCGCGCGACGGTTGGCCAGCGGAACCCCATGTTGGCCGGGACCGTCGAGTCGTCGTAGGTGATCCAGGCTTCGACCGTGATCGCTTGGCGTGGAACGAGCCCCGGGCCGTACGCCACATCGACGTGCGTGTCGGGGCCGCCGTTAGTGAACGTCAACGCCAGGTTCTGGGCGACACCGGACGAGGCTGCGAGGCCTAGGGCGGCCATGGAGAGCACGAGACGAGGTAGGCAACGCATGGCCAAGACTCGAAGGGGGGAGCGCCCTTCCGTCAAGCCGCGCGATCTTCAGGGGGCGAAGGAGAGGCCGTCGGCTTCGCGTAGAATTCGCTCGAGGGGTATGGATCGATGACAGTTCGGCATCCGGTTCGAGCACGATGGTCCGTCC
>JBCBZB010000054.1:0-33663 GCA_039815565.1 Planctomycetota bacterium | reverse complement strand
GATGCATCGAGCACTCGGGGTAGGGGCAGTGGCTGGGTCGGAACATCGGGGTGCGCGGCTGCCCTCGACGACTCCGAGGGCCTCTCGCACTCCCTGTGCACCGGAACCCGACCCGGTGACTTCGAAACCCCGCGATCCGGGGAGGTGGGCTCTCGCCCCAACACGTGCTGGGGCCAGTTCCCCCGGGGAGCTGTGTTCCTGCCCTTGCAGCCAACCCCCACGCGCGGGATCGTAGCGCCGCCCGTGATGCGTCCCGTTCTTCTTCCCGTGGCCGTCGCCATCTTCGCGACCGCCATCTCCGCCCCGGCCCAGGAGTTCGAGCGCATGACGCCCGAGCTGCTCTGGGAGCTCGATCGAGTGTCGTCGCCGTCACTGAACCCAGCTGGCACGCACCTGCTCTACCACGTGCGGAGCTACGAGCTCGCCGAGAACCGAGGGACGACGCAGGTCTTCGTCCGTGAACTCGAGACGAGCCAGGTCCGCCAGCTCACCGCCTCCGGAAGCAACTTCAACGGGGCCTGGTCGCCCGACGGAACGCAGGTCGCCTTCTTGTCGACTCGAAGCGGTTCGGCGCAGATCCACGTGATGGATCTCGACGGTGGAGAAGCTCGGCAGGTGACGGACCACGGAGGCGGCGTTTCGAACATGGCCTGGTCCCCGGACGGCAAGCACTTCTCATTCACCTGCGAGGTGCAGTTCGAACGCCCCGCCGAAGACTTGATGGCCGATTTGCCGTTCGCGGAGGCGCGCATCTACGACGATCTGATGGTGCGCCACTGGGACAGCTGGAACGAGCACAGCTTCAGCCACCTGTTCGTCGTGTCGTCCGAGGGCGGTGAGGCCAGAGATCTCATGGAGGGGCTTCGGATTGATACGCCGCTCAAGCCGTTCGGTGGCGGCGAGCAGATCACTTGGGTGCCCGATTCTTCAGGCCTCGTGCTGACCGCGAAGGCGGTCAACGAGCCGCAACGGAGCACGAACTCGGAGCTTTGGTTCCTTCCGTTGGAGAGCTCTGCCCTCGTCAATCTGACCGCGGGAATGGACGGCTACGACATCGAGCCGCAGTTCTCGCCGGACGGAACGATGCTCGCCTGGGTGTCGATGGAGCGTGACGGCTACGAGTCAGATCAGAACCGGCTCTTCGTCATGGACTGGGATTCGAGGACCAAGCGGAGAGTCGACGACTGGGACCTGACCGTTGCGGAGTTCACCTGGAGTCCCGACGGTCGCTGGATCTACCTCGCGGCGGACACGCAGGGGACGCATCAGATCTTCCGTGTGCCGAGCGTCGGAGGGACTCCCAAGCCTGTCACCTCCGGACGCAGTCACTTCAGTTCGCCAGTCCTGACCAACGACGGTTCGAGCATGTTCGCGTTGCGCATGAGCACCGAACGGCCGTACGAGATCGTCGAGATTCCTATCGTCGAGGATCGTGCGGCCTATCCCGAGACCGGGGTTGTCGTACAAGGCGGAGCGTTGCGCCAGATCACAAACGTCAATGGTGAGCACTATGCGAACCTGCGGCTGCCGACCGTCGAACAGGAGTTCTTCGAGGCGACCGACGGCGAGCAGATTCACTGCTGGGTCATCTATCCGCCGGACTTCGACCCGTCGAAGAAGTATCCGATGCTCACCTACTGCCAGGGCGGGCCGCAGAGCCAGGTCGGGCAATGGTTCAGCTTCCGCTGGAACTTTCACCTGATGGCCGCGCAGGGCTACATCGTCCTCGCGATCAACCGTCGCGGTCTGCCGGGATTCGGCACCGAGTGGAATGAGCAGATCAGCGGTGACTGGGGCGGTCAGGCGATGCAGGACTACCTCTCGGCGACCGACGCGATGTTCGAGAAGCCATTCGTCGATCGTCAGCGCACCGGCGCCATCGGCGCGAGCTTCGGTGGCTACTCGACTTACTGGCTGATGGGCCACGACCAGGAAGATCGCTTCTGCACGATGATCTCGCACTGCGGGGTCTTCAACCTCGAGAGCATGTATCTCTCGACCGAGGAACTGTTCTTCGTCAATTGGGACATGGGTGGTCCGTTCTGGGCCTCGCCGGAGCTGAAGGAACTCTATGACCGGTTCTCGCCGCACCGCTACGTCGAGAATTGGGATACGCCTCTCTTGGTGATCCACGGGCAGAAGGACTTCCGTGTGCCGCTCGAGCAGGGACTCGGAGCGTTCACCGCAGCCCAAGAGATGGGGGTGCCCAGTCGCTTTGTCTACTTCCCCGAGGAAAGCCACTGGGTGCTCTCGCCGCAGAACGGCGTGCTCTGGCATCGGTTGTTCTTCGACTGGCTCGACCGCTACTGCAAGCCGGGCGAGTGAGCAGCGTCGGTTCAAGGAAGGCCAAAGGCCTGATCGACCGACTCGGCGGTGTCGAGTCGGTGCGTGAGTTGCTCGACCGCTTCTACCTGCGGTTGTTCGACGATGTGCTCGTCGGCTTCTTCTTCGTCGGTCACGACCGCGCGACCATCGTCGAGGGGCAGTTGCAGTTCCTCCGTTGGGCAACCGGTGAACAGGCGGATCTAGCCGGAAGGCATCCGAGCACTGCGCATGAAGGGCTGCCGCCGATCCTGGGCGGGCACTTCGACCGTCGCCTCGTCGTGCTGGACGAGGTGCTGCGCGAAGAAGGTGTCGCCGACGCGGATCGCGAGTCCTGGCTTCGCATCGAGCGCTCGATGCGGAAGCATTTGGTGAAGTAGTCGCTCGGGTCAGGGCTTCGCGGCAAGCCCGCGAACCGCGCCCGCGCGTGCGACGAGCAGCGAGAGTGCGAACGGAGCGATTCGCTCGAGGATTCCCCCTCGACTGATCGCCACACCGAGGAAGTCCCAGCGAAACTGGTAGGCGAGGGCCGATCCGAGGGCGCCGATCAGGAGCGCAGCGAGAGCGTGGTTCGGTCGCACGGGGCCGCGCCAGAGCGTGACCAAAAGCAGCGGTCCGAACGCGTTGCCGACCACGCTCCAGGCGAACAACACGGAGTTGAACAGCTTCTCGTTGTCGACGAACGCGATCCCGACCGCGGCGAGACTCATGAAGAGCACGACGAAACGGGAGGTCCAGACCGGGCCGCCAGGCAACTTGAGTCCGAGGTCGTGTCCGAGCGAGGTCGACGCTACGAGCAGCTGGCTGTCTGCCGTCGACAGGATCGCCGAGAGGACCGCAGCCAACATGATCGCTCCGAGGACCTCCGGGAAGAGTCGGTCCATCATCAGATAGAAGACCGACTCACCGGCTTTGCTCGCGGCCTTGAGGCTTTCGTAGCTCGAGCCGTCCGGGTCGAGAAGGATGCGGGCGGCCAGTCCGGTGCAGAGCGTGCCGGCGTAGACGATCACGGCCCAGCTGATCGCGATCCGTTGGGCCTGGACCATCGAGCGCTCGTCCTTGAGCGCCATGAAGCGGTTCACGACGTGCGGCTGACCGGGATAGCCGATCGCGATCGCGAGCAGCGTGAAGATCGTCAGTAGTGGGGCGAGCGACTTACCACTGGGCCACAGCGAGTTGTATCCCTGCTGCCCGCTCGCGACGGTGCCGAGGCCGCCCGAGAGTTCTCCGAGACCTCCCAGCTCGTAGACCGCTGCGACCGGCAGTGCAATCGCGGTCAGCGCCATCAACAAGCCCTGGAGCGTGTCCGTCAGGCTGACGGCCCAGAAGCCGCCGAGCAACGTGTAGACGACAACGACCGCGGCACCGATCAGGACGCTTTCGTCGAAGCCAGTTTCGAAGTTCGTCTCGAAGGCGACTCCCGCGCCACGGAACTGCGAGGCGACGTAGACGGTCAGGCTCGCCACGAGCACGACCGAAGCCACGATCCGGACCCGTGCGAACCCCGGTCCACGGTGACGTCCTGCGAGGAACTCCGTGACGCTCAGCGAGCCGTCTTCGGCGGACGCTCGCCGGAGTCTGGGCGCGACGACGAACCAGTTCAGGACGAAGCCTCCGACGCAGGCCGGGAATAGCCAGAGCGCACTCAGTCCGAACGCGAACGCGTAGCCGCTGACGCCGAGAAGCGTCCAGACGGAGCTCGACGAGGCCGATGCGGAGATCGCGGCGACCATCGGGCCGAGGCCTCGGCCGCCGAGGAGGAAGTCGGAGCCGTCGTCGATGCGGCGATTGGCCCAGAGTCCGATCCCCAGAAGCACCAGCTTGTAGGCGATCAGGGTCAGGAGGGTCGGGTCGTCCCAGCTCACGGGCAGCAGGGTAGCGGCCGGGCTCGGTTCATATCCCCAGCAGATTGGGGGACTTCGGTCGACTGATCGGCGATTCAACCGATCAAAGTGCCCAGATCTGAGGGTTGACCCTCAAGGGATCGTCCGATGCGACCGAGGAATCCCCTGCGCGGGCGCTTCCCCAGCATCCTCGCTTCCCCCTAAGGGTCCCGGACCCCGCGACACCTCCCGACGCGATGCTTTCCCATCAGCAGAGCCACACCCCTCAGAGCCAGTTCGGCCAGCCGCGCAGCGGCGTCCGTGCTGACTCGACCTCGACCGGCGCTCTCCAGGGCTCCTTCACCGGATTCGCGGCGGCGATCGCCCACGATCTGAACAACCAGCTGACCGCGGTGCTGGGCAACCTGAGCCTGATGCTCGACCGGAGCGAACTGGACACGGATCTGCGCGAGATGGCGACGGATTCCCACCAGGCCGCCGGTCGGATCCAGCAGATGGTCCGCACGCTCCAGACCCTGACCGGTCAACGGGCCGTCCGCTCGCAGCCGGTCGAACTCAACGAGGTTCTCGATGGGATCTCCACCGAGAAGCTCCGGATCGAACCAGAGCTTCCCACGGTCCGCTGCGAGCTCGACCCGGGGATCCTGGGCGAACTCATGTCCAGTCTGGTCGATCGGGCCACCCTGCGAGGTCGTCGCCCGGGCGTCATTCGTCTCCGAACCGAGGGAGCGCAGGCGGTTCTCGAATGCGTGGACGAGATGGCGCCGATTGGAACGAAGACAGACCTCCGTCGCTGGTTCGATCTCGACGGTCGCGGCAACGAGCGGGGGTCGGCCGGTCTCGGCTTGTCGGGAATCGCGAGCTCGGCTCAGGCTCTCGGCGGTTCCGCCGAGGCGTTCCGCAACGACGAGGCAAGAGTCTGCCTCCGGGTGGTGTTCCCGCGGATCGCCGAAGAGGACGAGCAGCCGGTCGTTCGCAGCGATACGGATTCGCTGCGGGTTCTCGTCATGGACGATGACCCCGACGTTCAGAACTACGCCCGACGCGTTCTCGAAGACGCCGGGCATGGCGTCCAGGTCGTCGAGGACGGCGCGCTGGTCGTCGACGCCTGGGCTCAGGCTCAGGCTGACGGCGCACCGTTCGACGTCTTTCTCTCCGATCTCGTCGTTCCCGGTGGAACTGGCGGACACGAGGCGCTCGAGCGTCTCCACGCCCGATTTGGCCCGGTGCCAGCCGTGGCGATGAGCGGACACCTCGGACACCCGGTGCTCGGCTTGCCGAGCGCCTTCGGGTTCGACGCAGCTCTGCCGAAGCCGTTCGCGCCCTCAGATCTCGACGCCTCGCTGCGGTCCGCCGTGGCCGAGCGAATGGCCCGTCGGGCCTGATCCACGGGGAGGTATCGGAGGCTGCCTCCCAGGCCGTTCTGCGGCGTGTTTCTCGGAAACACGTCTGATAGAACTGGCCCATGGACAAGCTGGTAGGCGAAGGCCTCACCTACGACGACGTCCTTCTCGTGCCTCGCGAGTCGGCCGTCCTGCCCTCTGACGCTTCGACCGCCTCGCGCTTTTGCCGGGGTGTGGACATCCAGGTGCCGATCGCGAGCGCGGCGATGGACACGGTCACCGAGGCGGCGATGGCCGTCGGGCTCGCCCAGCAGGGCGGCATCGGAATCATCCACAAGAACCTGCCGATCCAGGGACAGGTGGCTGAGGTGGATGCCGTGAAGCGCTCCGCCAACGGAGTGATCTCGGACCCCGTCACGCTTCAGCCGGAGGCGACGGTCGGAGATGCCCGCGACTTGATGGAGTCGCGCCACTGCGGTGGCCTTCCGATCGTCGATTCCAGCGATCGGGTCCTCGGGATCCTGACGCATCGCGACCTTCGTTTCGTCGACTCACGCGAAACGCTGGTCCGTGACGTGATGACCGCGGAGAAGCTCGTCACCGCGGGCCCGAAGACGACTCTGGAGGAAGCGCGTTCGATCCTCCAAAGGAACAAGATCGAGAAGCTCCTTCTCGTGGACGACGGCGGCAAGCTCCGCGGTCTGATCACAATCAAGGACATCGACATGCTCGAGCGCTACCCGGCCGCCGCCCGCGATCCTCGTGGACGCTTGAAGGTCGGGGCCGCAGTCGGAGTCGATGATCTCGAGCGGGTCGAGCGCCTGGTCGAGGCCGATTGCGACGTCGTCATCGTCGACACGGCCCACGGCCATTCGCTCCGGGTCCGCGATGCGGTCGTCGCCATCAAGAAGCGCTTCGATGTGCCGGTAGTCGCTGGCAACGTGGCGACGCGCGAGGCGACACGCGCACTGATCGACGCGGGGGCCGACGGCGTCAAGGTCGGTGTCGGCCCCGGATCGATCTGCACGACGCGGATCGTGACTGGGATCGGCGTTCCGCAGTTCACAGCCGTCGTCGAGTGCGCGGAGGAGGCCAAGGGCTCCGGTGTTCCGGTGATCGCGGACGGCGGGATCCGCAGCTCTGGAGACATCGCCAAGGCCCTGGCCGCCGGAGCGGGCTGTGTGATGCTCGGTTCCCTGCTCGCCGGTCTCGAGGAGTCACCCGGCGAGACCATTCTCTACCGCGGACGCTCGTTCAAAGCCGTGCGCGGCATGGGCTCACTCGGTGCGATGGAGGCCGGCTCGGCCGATCGCTACGCGCAGGGCGCCGTGACCGAGAAGGTCAAGTTCGTCCCCGAGGGCGTCGAGGGCATGGTCCCGTTCAAGGGCAAGCTCGCCGACTACGTCTATCAGCTCGTCGGCGGCGTCCGCTCGAGCATGGGCTACGTCGGTGCGTCGACGCTCGAAGAGTTCTCGGAACGCGCGCGGTTCTTGCGGGTCTCGCCCGCGAGCGTGCGTGAGTCCCACCCGCACGACATTCACATCACCAAGGAGGCGCCGAACTACACCGGCGAGGCGCACACGTGAGCGAGCAGCAAGCCGACGAACCCACGGTGCAGGGCGGCGTTCTGATCGTCGACTTCGGCGCCCAGTATTGCCAACTGATCGCGCGTCGTATCCGTGAGATGGGGGTCTACTCCCGAATCACGGTTCCGGAGCGTGCGAAGAGGATGTGCGAGGCGTTGCGGCCGAGAGCGATCATCCTGTCCGGTGGACCCAACTCGGTCTACGAAGAGGATGCGCCAACGCTGCCGACGGAGATGCTCGAGATGGGTATCCCGGTCCTCGGGATCTGCTACGGCATGCAGTGGATGACGCGAGCTCTCGGCGGCGGAGTCCAAGGTGCTGGTGACGAGCGCGAATACGGGCGCACGGAGATCATGATCGAGGCCGGGGCCCCAGGAGGCTTGTTCGAAGGCCTCGATGGCAGCCGCACGGTCTGGATGTCCCACGGGGACAGCGTCGACCGGCTTCCGACCGGCTTCGAAGTGCTCGCTCGCTCGGAGCCTTGTCCGTTCGCCGCGATCGCCGACCCGGAGCGCAAGCTCTATGCGATCCAGTTCCACCCGGAGGTCACGCACACGCAGGACGGGGAGCGCATGCTCCAGAACTTCGTCCTCAATATCGCCGGTTGCCCACCGGACTGGAGTCCCGGAGACATCGTCGAGCAGAAGGTCGAGGCGATTCGACAACTGGTCGGTGAGACCGGTGAAGTTGTTCTCGGTCTCTCAGGCGGAGTCGACTCTTCCGTGGCGGCCGTCCTGATTCACAGGGCCATCGGAAAGCGACTGCACTGCGTGTTTGTCGACAACGGATTGCTCCGCGAACGCGAACGAGACGGAGTGGAGTCGTTGTTCCGCGACGATTACCACATGGACCTCCACATCGTGGACGCCGGTGAGCGATTCCTGGGTGAGCTGAGCGGTGTTGAAGAGCCGGAAGCCAAGCGCAAGATCATCGGTCGCGTGTTCGTGGACGTGTTCCGCGAGTTCGCTTCGGGTCTCGAGCACTGTGGATTCCTGGGGCAGGGCACGCTCTACCCAGACGTGATCGAGTCGGTCGCCGCACACGGAGGTTCGACCCAGACGATCAAGAGTCACCACAACGTCGGTGGGCTTCCGGAGGATCTGGACCTCGAACTCGTCGAGCCACTTCGCGACCTGTTCAAGGACGAGGTGCGCGCGCTCGGGCGAGAACTCGGATTGCCGTCGTCGCTCGTCGATCGTCAGCCGTTCCCGGGCCCGGGCCTCGCGGTCCGTTGTCTCGGAGAGGTGACCGAAGAGCGTCTCGCTCCACTGCGCCGAGCCGACGCGATCGTTCGTCAGGAGATCGAGGCTCGTGGGCTCCACGAAGCACTCTGGCAATACTTCGCCGTCTCGCTGCCCGTGCGTTCGGTCGGGGTGATGGGGGATGCGCGGACCTACGAGAACGCTTGCGTCTTGCGCGTCGTGTCCTCGGATGACGCGATGACAGCCGACTGGGAGTATCTCCCGGTCGATGTTCTGCAGCGGATCAGCAACCGCATCATCAACGAGGTGAAGGGGCTCAATCGGGTCTGCCTCGACATCTCGTCGAAGCCGCCGTCGACGATCGAGTGGGAGTGACCCTTGGTCACTCGATTTCGGTCAGGGTCGCGGGCGCTGGAGAGTGACCAGGCTCAAGGCGGAGCGTGACGCAGTAACGGCGCGTGCCCGTCGTCGCAGCCAAGAGGACCTGTCCCGACGGGGCTGGCCAGAGGCTGATGCGCCCGTTTTTGTCGCTGGTGACGATCGCCAGCCACTTCGTTGGTGAGATGCCTCGGATCTCGACGTTCGCGTGGGGGATCGCCCGCGACGTCTCGTCGAGTAGCTGCAGGCCGAGCGGCTCCGGGTCGACCTCGAGTTGGAGCTCGGCGGATTGCGACGAGCGCAACTCGATGGTCTGAGTCGAGGGCCAGCGGAGTGCTGGGACGTAGCGGCCGGGTATCAGGGCCTCGAACACCAGTTCGCCGCCGTCGGTTCGGTTCGCCGAGACGATCGGGCCGACCGGTGTCCCATCGACGATCCGTTGCAGGCCCTCGGTGCGGTCGGTCGAGCGATAGCCGTGGTCTTCGATACCGTTTGGGAGGCGAAGCGTGAGCATGGCTGGCGAGTGGCCGCGGACGTCGAGGCAGATCGGGGTCCTCGAAGCCCCCTCGATCGATCCGAACACCCGACCCGAGTGGCGCGGGCGACCGGTGGAGTCGGACCACCCGAAGCCAAACTCGTAGGCCACCCCGGTCTCGAGTGAGACGGGTTCGACTCGGCCTTCTTCGTCGAGACGGAGCGTCGTCAGCCACTCGGTCGGAGTTGAGTCCGAGCGTTCCCGGATGAGCACGCAGAGTGGCGTCAGGCCTGGGTCGAGGGAGTTTGGTAGTAGGACTTCGATCGGCTGCGGGACTCGGTGGCCGACGAAGAGTTCCAGTGGCCCGCTCCGGAGCTGCGGCTCATCCAGGTCGGAGAGATCGAGAGTGTCGGCACCGGGTTCGGCGCCCGCGGAGATTCGAATGCCTGAGAAGTCCGAGGGGATCTCGAACTGCACGTCTCCGTTCGCGTCGCTCGTTGCGAACAGCTCGCCGATCTTCATCAGGTCGGGTCGTGTGAGTTCGGTCTGGAGCAGGACGAGTTGTCCTTCGACTGGTCGCCGGTCGGAGTTCAGGCAGCGGACCGTGATCGATCGGCTCGCCCCGAGATGCAGAACGGATTCCATGCCGAGTGCCTGGAGTTCGTCGGCGGGGACGAATCGACTGAACACCCGTCCGTTCCGCTCGGCGACGGCACACAATCGTAAGCCCGAGTTCGCCCAGAGTCCGAAGGTGGCTCGGCCGTTCGCGTCCTCTTCGATGCGAGGGCAGGTCTCCCAGCGATTGCTCGCTACGCGCTGCGCAAAGAGCGTCAGATGCTCGAGGCGCTCACCGTCGATCGAAGCGATGCGGATGGTCTTCGCGAATTCTGGGTCCGCATGGAGACGAACGTCGGACTCACCCCAAGCGACGGCCACGGGCTGAGGTTCGGCTTCGGTCGGGGTGCTCGGACGGATCCGGATCGACAGGTCGGTTGGCGCGTCGTCCGACGAAGTCGATCCCTCGAATCCGAAGAGTGCGAAGCGGCCATCGTCCAGCGACTCCGCGGTCCCGAGGACTCCCGTGGGTTCGGCGCGTCGGGTCAGTTCCACCAGCACGCCCCGGACTCCCTTCCCGTTCGAGTCCAAGACGAGTCCCCGGATCACCCGAGCCGAACGTTCGACGACGATTCGATCCGGATTCGATCCACTGGGCTTCGTGCGGTAGCCGGTGACTTGCTCCGGGTCGAGGACCGCGGTGATCCTCGCGCTCGGGTGGGTCGAGTTCAGGCTAGCCCGTCCACTCGCGTCCGTGCGGACTCGTCGAGTGATGGATGGAAGGCTGCGCCCGGACAGGCCGAGCAGCGGTTCGATCGGTTCCTCGAGGACCAGGTCCGCGTGTTGAACGGGGTAGCCGAACGAGTCGACGACGGTGATCTCGCGATCGACGGCCTCGGCCATCGGCGATCCCGGGTCGTCGTAGCGTCGGTCCGGGAGCACTCTCCCGAGGCTCGCGCCATGGCGGGCGAGGCCGTCCCCATGCATGGTGATGGCGAAGCGGTCGCCTTCGTCGGGGTGCTCGATCGCGAAGAAGTACTCGCCGCGGTCGTCCGTATGGGTCGTCGTCAGGCCGAGGTGCTCACCTCGGTTGCGGGCCAATCCGCTCGTGCGTTCGAGTTGTACTTCGAGGCCGGCGATCGGTCGGTCGGTGTGGGGGTCGAGGCAGCGACCTCGGACCAGTGCGACCTCGCGGCGCTGTTGGGGCCGAGAGATCCAATCGCTCCAGAGATCCTCGACTGTGCGCGCTGGTCGGACCGGAGAGACCGAGCGTAGAGCCGTGCCTCTGGAGAACGGGGCCAAGGTCTCGAGGTCGCCGCGGCCCGAGACCTCCGGTCGACCGGCTGCCGGCGCGGAGGGGGCTTCGGCGTCCGAAGAGTCGCCGAGGCCCGGAACGCCCATCGCCAGGAGGGCTCCGACAACGGTCATCGTCAGGAGCCCAGGGACCGTCAGGTCGATGCGGTTCTTCCGGCGCCGAGTTCCCATGATAGGGAATCGGCCGTCCGGCGCGATCGACTGGAGTCGATCACGCCCCGAGGGTGTCGGGGCGTCCCGAAAAGAGGTCCGGGTTCAGGAGTCGGTCTTCGGGCGCACCGGAACGGTGCCGACCGGAGCTCGCAACCAGCGGAGGACTTCTCTCACCTTCGGCGGCTTGCCGGTCATCAGGATGCCGACCCGGAAGACCTTCGCCGCGGCGCGGAACGCGAACCACAGCGAGACCAGGATCACGATCGTCGAGACGATGTATTCCCAGGTCGGCGGCGGACCGCCCGCTCGGTTCATCATCAGGAACGGCGTGTAGAGCGGCACATAGGTCAGGATCTTCGCGACCGTGCCGTTCGGTTCCTGGACGACGAAGACCATCGCGATCAGCGGCACGAGCAGAAGCATCATGACCGGCTGCATCAGGTTCTGGGCTTCCTTGAGCGAGTTGCACACCGAGCCCATCGCGACCAGGATCGCGCCGTAGAGCAGGTAGCCGGCGAGGAAGTAGCCGACGAAAGATCCGAGGTAGAGCGGGTCGGCGAGGATCGCGGTCAGATCGATCCCGGCGAGTGCTCCGTCTCCGACGAATTGCACTCCGAGCAGCGCCGTGGCGACCCAGGTCAGGATGATCGTCATCCCGGTTGCTCCGATGCCGAGCACCTTGCCGGTCATCAGCTGATTCGGGCTGACCGATGAGAGAAGGACTTCGATCAGTCGGTTCGACTTCTCTTCGACCGTGTTCGTCAGCAGCATGTTCGCCGCGGTGAAGATTGCGATCCAAAGCAGATACACAAAGGCGATCGGGGCGAAGCTCGCGGCTTTCGCACTCGAGTCGACTTCGTCGCGTTCACCGGAGTCCGTGACGGAGATTTCGGTGAAGTCGAATCCCTCGCGCAGCGAGGCAGCCTGCGCCTTGGTGAGATTCAGGTCGGTGATGCGTCGGTTGCGAAGCACATCGGTGACCAGGCTCTCGTACCAGTCGCGCAGGTCGGAGTCGGTGACGTTCTCCGACACGTAGTCAGCACCCTCTTTCGACTCGAGCGCGTTCTCCGGGATGAGGAAGTATGCGAACAGGTCGCCTCGACCCACGGCTTGGTCGAGGGCCTCGGTGAGTTCTTCCGGAGGGGTGTTCTCGAGCCCGAGGTCCGCAAGCGACTTCCGGACGAACTTCTTGTCCGCGGTCGGGGACAGGTCGGCCAGGAAGGCCTTCATCTGCCGCTGCTTCTCGGGGTCGCGGGAGACCGAGGACATCCACTCGAAAAATGCCGACTGAGTCTCCTCGGGCAGATCGTCGAGGCCTCGGACCGCCTGGAGGGCCTGCAGGCTGCCATCTCCTCCTTCCGTGCTCTGCTCGACCAGGGGCTGCATTCGGTCGATGAGCTCCCGCATCGGGTGGTCGGGAGCGAGGCTCGCGATGCGCTCTCGAACGCGACGGGAGAGTTCGGCCTGCTTCTCCTTCGTCTCCGCCGAGTCCGGGTCGGCGGCGGCGAGTTCGGATGCGACCGAGACCACTCCGCGGATCGAGGTCTCCTCGATCGCCTGGGAGACCCACTGGTCCTCCGTGCGGTCGAGAACGAGATAGGTCTTCTCGCCCTTGGCCTCCTTCAGAAGCGCCGAGATTCCGATCGAGATCGCGATGATGACCGGCAGGGAGATGATGCCGATCCAGAAGGTCTTCGTGCGGGCGTTCTCGATGAACTCGCGACGCGCGACGAGGTAGGTTGGGCGGTCGATCATGCCGAGGTTCCTCCTTGCGAGAGTCCACCGGCGATCGCGTGCGAAGACTCCTCAGGGATCAGGTCTTCACCGACCTTGCGCACGAAGATCTCGTGCAGCGAGATCTCACTGAGATCGAACTTGCGGATCACGACGCCGGCATCGACCAGGCGGCGGAGGATCGTCTGGGTGTCCGTGTCGCCCGCCGGGAACAGCTCGCATTCGTGTCCGGCATCGTTGATGCGATCGACGAGTTGCTCGTTTCGGAGCTGTTCGAACACCGACCGGGCATCCCCGTCGTAGGCGATCTGAATGCCCTTGCCCTCGGCGCTCTTGATCTCGGCGAGGGTGCCGTCGAGCACCTTCTTCGACTTGTGGATCATCATCAGGCGGTCGCAGATCTCCTCGGCCTGGCGCATCACGTGCGTCGAGAAGATCACGGTTCGACCCTCGCGCTTCATGTCGAGGATCGTCTCGCGCATCAGTTCCATGTTGACCGGGTCGAGGCCGCTGAACGGCTCGTCGAGAATCACGAGTTCTGGATCGTGGATCAGCGTGCCGAGGAGCTGGACCTTCTGACCCATGCCCTTGCTGAGGGCCTGGCACTTCTTGTCCAGCCACTCGCCGAGTCCGTAGCGGGTCAGCAGATCCTCGGCGCGCGCGTCGGCGTCGCGCCGGCCGATCCCCTTGAGCTGGCCGAAGTAGGAGACGATCTCCTTCACCTTCATGCTCTTGTAGAGGCCCTTTTCCTCAGGCAGGTAGCCGAGGCGGTCCTTGACCGCTTCGCTGCGGTCGTTCCCGAGGACCTCGATCGATCCTTCGTCGGGGTAGAAGATCGACATCACCATGCGGATCGTCGTGGTCTTCCCGGCTCCGTTGGGGCCGATGAATCCGTAGATCGATCCACTGGGGATGCGGAGCGAGAGGTCGTCGACCGCGGTGAAGTCACCGAAGCGCTTGGTGACGCGGTCCAGAACGAGGGCGTCGGTCATGGGAGGCCCGGAGGTGGCCGGGTTGTCCCGCAGTCTGTCGGTCCATGGAGCTTCCGACGAGGGAGAAGGCGGATTTTCGGTCGGCCGCTTTTCTTGGGCGGGACACAGAACGGCGCTGGCGGGTCTTGGGCGCAATCCCTATCTTTCCTGCACGCGGTCAGGGCCCGGTCGAGGCGCCGCCGCGGAGCTGTATGGATCCCGCAGACCTCAAACTGGTTGGCTACGTCTGCAACCTCGTCGGGGTGTTCTTCCTCGCGAACTCGATCATCTTCCGACGGACCCGCAAGGTCATCGAGGAGTCCTTCGGGGTCGGAGCGGGGTCGGTTGCGCCCGTGCGCGACTACAGCCTGAACAAGATCCAGGTCGTCCTCGGGTTCTTGTTCCTCAACGCCGGCTTCCTGCTTCAGGGGTTCGCCGAGTTGGAGAACGTGACCAACCGCACGCGGACCGCGCTCGTCTGCTTGGCGATCGGTGTCGTGGCGGCGCTGGCCTACGTCCTGGGCGCCATCTACTCGCGACGCACGTTCCAGCAGAAGCTCAAGGACTTCTTCCAGGCGCACCCCTGGGACTTCGAGCGTGACATGGAGCGCACGAAGGAGATCGGTGCTCTGCTCGGTGTCCGCAACGATCCGGATGCGACGGTGGCCGACTACGTGCGCGAAGTGCGGGTTGCTCTCGAGCTTCCGCCCGAAGCTCCACGCAAGGCTCCGGGCGCCGCCGGTCAGGGGCCGCAGTTCGGCGCCGCCGGCAATGCACCGAGCCCGTTCGGGCAGAGTGGCGGTCGTCGTCTCCGCGACGGCATCCAGTCGCTGCCCGGTCGTTAGCGGTTGGGTCGCGAACGATTCGGCCGCAGGCGTCGAGTCGCTGACGACGGGCTTGCGGGACCGGGTCTCCGGGTGTTTGGGTTTCCATGCGACTGGAGCGTTCGCTCGGGCACTGGATCCTCGTGCGGTCGATCGCGAAGCGCAGCCGGTGGCAGATCCTCGTTCGGCGAGAGCTGCGCGAAGGTCTCCGAGAGTTGTTCGAGTGGTGCGCTCCGCTCGGGTGTGCGACCTGCGGGGAGCGGGCCGGTCGCGACGCGGTCTGTTCCAGATGTCGCGATCGGTTGGAGGCGATGCCCGTCGCCGGATGTGCTCGATGCGGCGAGCAACTGACGCCCGACGGGCGATGCCTCGCGGACCATCGGCCGCTGAGAGGCGTCGATGCGCGCGTCGCCCCGTTCCGCTACCGCGGCGCAGCAGGCGGTGCGGTGCGGCGTTTCAAGTTCCTGGCCGATCCGGCCGCCGAGGCCTTTTTGGTCCGTTCACTGACCCTCCGCCTTCTCGCGTCTCGTGCAGTCGAGCGTTCGATGCTGGTGATGTCGGTGCCGATGCATGCGCGGAAGCGCCGACGTCGAGGTCGCGATCCGGCGGCGGAGCTTGCGGCGGCTGTCGCCGATGGTCTAGGACTCGCGTTCGATTCGGGAGGGCTTCGACGAACCGTCGACACCTTGCCCCAGGCTGATCCCCGAGTGCTCTCGCGCGCTCGCAACGTCGAGGGGGTCTTCGAGTTGCGTCGGGGGGTCGAGGTCCAGGGACGGACCGTGTTGCTGATCGACGATGTCAGTACCTCCGGGGCCACGGCGTCGGCCTGCGCTCGAGTGCTTCGTCGGCAGGGCGCACGTCGGGTCGTGGTCGGGATCGCCTGCGTCGGTTGATCGGGCTAGGCTCAGGTCGTGGACAATCGACCCGAGCTCGACCCGGAAGCCCTCTCGCGCGCCCGCGAACGCCTTCGCCCGGTCCTCCCCGGTGTGGTGATGCTCGAGGCTCCGATCGTGCCGGAGGTCGGTCGCGTGCCGAACCTCACCCTGGCGGTGGACGTGCTACAGCCCGGAGGGTCGGCCTGGGTGCGAGGTGCCGTGCACTCGTTGATCGAGCACTTCGGGGATTGCTCAGACAAGCCTCGGGTCGTGGTCCATGGCAAGCCACGCTGGATTCTCTCCTGGGGCCACGCGGCCTTGCTCGCGGGTCATCCGTTCGAGGTTCTGCTGGACCAGCAGCATCCGCTCGATGGGCTGTGGAGTGAGCGTGTTCACGGATTGGCTTCGGTCGTCGTCCACGATCACGAGAACGGTGACGCCTTGCAGGAAGCCGAGCGTGAACTCGTCGGGGCAGGAGCGTTCCTCGCTCCGGATGTCGAGGACGAGACCGTGTTCACCGGACTCGCCACACTCGGAGCTGAACTCGGCGATCTCTGGAGTGAGGACTCCGAGGTCGGTGCGCCGACCAAGGTGCTCGTCGGTCCGGGCCGGATGAGCGCGGCGGTGGAGGCTGGGTTGAAGGCCATCGCCGGCGGACGGTCGTCGATCCCCGTCGAGGCCGTGCACCGCGGCGAGTTCGACGAGCAGGAGCGCCGCGCGTTGCAGGAGCAACTTCGGGTCCACCTGCGGCTGGACGCTGGTCCAGGAGCGGCTGCGGCCTTCGGGCTCGGGCTCCGAGAAGCCGTCCGCGGTGGCCGGGTCGTCGTCGTCCTCGGCGGTTGAATCGATCGGTCAGCGCAGCTTCGGGCGGAGTTCGTCGTGCTCGGTGGCGTCCTGCCAGGCCTGGACCAGACGAAGTAGCACGTCTTCGTGATAGTTGCGGGCGGTGAACCCGACCGCGCCTCGAGTCCCGGCTTCGGTGACGCCGCGCGGAGCAGATATGGACGGTTGTCCACACAGGTTCGTGTCCGCGAGGGTCGGGCCGATCGGATGGACGAACACCGACACGTCAGCTTTCGCGAACGCGTCCTCCCAAGCATCCATGAGCCGGACGCGAAGGCGCTGCGCCTGCAGATACTCGACGGCTGGGATCAGGCGTGCCGTGCGCAGGATGTTCGGCCAAGCACCTCGACCCTGCCGACGGAGCAGGTCGTCCTGGTCGTTGCGCGTCAGATCGTCGAACGCCGCGGCGGCCTCGGCGGTGAGGACGAACAGGAGCGCTTGGGTCGGGAACTCCGGCGCTTCGAACGGCACGAGTTCGCAGCCGAGTCCGCGGAGCTCGTCGAGGAACGGGTCGTCGTCCGCGAAGGCCTGGTCGAGCACACCGACGCGCATGGTGTCGACCGGTCCGCTCGTCGTGCGAAACGCGCGCTGCGCTCGAGCGACTGGGTTCTGCAGCGCCTCGAACACGAGGGCTGTGTCCTCAGCCCGACGACCGATCGGCCCCAGCTTGTCCATCGACCAAGACAGAACCATCGCGCCGTCGGTGTCGATTGAGCCGAAGGTCGGTCGGAGCCCGGTCACTCCGCAGCGAGCTGACGGGGAGAGGATCGAGCCGAGGGTCTCCGAGCCGATCGCGAACGGCACGCAGCCCGCCGCCGTCGCGGACGCCGAGCCGGCCGAGGAGCCACTCGAACCCTGGTCGAGCTTCCACGGGTTGTTGGTGCGCCCGCCGAACCAGACGTCGCCCATCGCGAGGGCTCCGAGCGAGAGCTTGGCGATCAGGACCGCGCCGGCTCGGTCGAGTTGCCGAACGACGGCTGCGTCCCCCTGGAGTTCCTGTTCACGGTACGGCGCGGCGCCCCAGGTCGTAGGGGCTCCTTCGGCCTTCAGGAGATCCTTCGCTCCGTAGGGGATGCCGTGTAGCGGCCCGAGCCAGACGCCTTCGTCGAGCAGAGTGTCGAGTTCCCTTGCGCGAGCGCGAGCACGCTCGGGGGTCGTCTGGATCACGCATTCGAGCTGCGGGTCCAGGGACTCCAATCGCGCGAGGAAGAAGTCGCACAGTTCGAGGCAAGAGATCGAGCGGCTCCGCACCATGCCGGCGAGCTCCCGGATGGACGCAAAGGCGAGGTCCTCATCGGTCTCCGGTCGGTCGACGTCCACGACCATCAGCGGCTCCCCCGGCAGAGTCGGAGATCCGACTGCGGCTCGAGGCTCGAAGCGGAGCGACAACGGTTCGTCGTTCCTGAGCTCGAGCCCGCGAAGGCGTTCGAAGTCGCGCAGATGTCCGCGCACGGAACGCAGCATCATGCGGCGTTCGTCCTCGGTCATCTCGAGCCCAGCGATCGAGAACGCGGATTCCAGATCCTCGACTGAGATCTCGGGTTTGGCACCGTCATCCTGCGCCAGCGCGTGCGGCAGCGGGATCCAGGAGAGGAGCGAGGCGAGGGCGAGTCCCTTGGACTTCGCGAGGGCGCGCGTCATGCAGCGAGCTTCGAGGTCGCTGCGACGTCAGGCAAGGTTGCGATGGCCGCGTTCAGCAGCGCATCGCGGACTCGAACTCGTGGATCTGCAGCATTGCGTCGCGAAGGTCGCGCGCCGTGCGATGCGGTTCGATGTGGTATTCGCCATCCTGGCCGGCCGCGCCGGTCTCCATCAGCATCGTTCCCATGCCGGCGCGGTTGCCGGCGAGGGTGTCAACGGTGGTGTGACCGATCGCCCAGCAACGGGAGAGGTTCAGGTCGAACTCCTGCTGCGCCATCTTGTAGATGCCGGGAGCCGGCTTCCGGAAGACGGAGTCCTTGCGGTAGCGCTTGTGGCCCTTCGGATGGAACGGGCAGGAGTAGATCTTTCGGATCTGGATCCCGCGCGCCTCACAGTCCTCGAGGAACTGGGTGCAGAACCGCTTGAAGTCGCGTTCTCGCAGCTTGCCGAACGCGATATCGCTGCGATTCGTCCCGATCAGGAGGGTGAAGATCGAGGGGTCGCAGGCGGCGAGGGCGTCTAGGGCGCCTTCGAACCAGGGGACACGATCGTTCTCGTCGAGTCGGGCCTCGCGGACGAGGACGCCGTCGAGTTCGAAGAAGATCGCCTGTTTGTCGGGGATTCTCACGGTCGGGGGTCGCTCCAGCGTCCCTGCTATCGACCGTTCCGGCCCGTAACTTGACGGCCTGGACTTGCCGAACCGAGTTGGCTGTGGAGAATCCCGAGCCAGCGAAGGTACTGCGGCCGTAACGCGATCGTGGTGATGTCTTCGCTCGACCGAGTAGTCCGGGGGGTGGTCCCCTGGCGGCACTCCTCCGATTTGCCCATGCGCAGCGAGCTCGATCAGGAGTTAATGCGTGAGGTGCAGCGCGGCGATCTGGCGGCCTTCGAGCAGATCGTCGAGCGTCACCACGCGACTGTCTACGGCCTCGCCTTCAGCATGTTGCGGAGTCGGGAAGACGCCGAAGAAACGACTCAGGACACGTTCGTGAAGTTGTTTCGTGCGCGCGACAGCTTCGATTTGTCGCGCCGGCTCGAGCCCTGGCTGCTCCGGATTGCGGGCAACACCTGTCGGGATCAGCTTCGTCGGCGGAAGGTCGAGCGACGAGTCGTCGCCACCGAGGCCGATCAGCTGGCGCACCTGCTCGTCGATGATTCGGCTCCGGTCGCCGAGCGGCGCGAGGCGACCCGTCAGGCGGTGCGTCTCGAGGTGGACCGCCTCAGTGACCGGCTGCGCATGCCGCTCGTGCTGCGCTATGTCGAGGGATTGAACAACCAGCAGATCGCGGATGCCCTTGGCATCTCGGTCAGCAACGTCAAGGTGCGGATGGCCCGTGCCAAGGACCTGCTCCAGGGGCGACTTGAGAAGTTGAAGGAGGGAGCATGAGCCAGTTTCAGGGAAGTCCGAAGCACCAGCCGCCGAACCGGCGTGATCTGGAGAAACATCCGCCAGCCGGGCCGGACTGTGGATTGATCCGGGGGCTGCTCCGGGACTTTGTCGATCACGATCTCGACGACCGGTTGCGCAGCCGGGTGGAGGAGCACGTGCACGCCTGCCGCTCCTGCTCACTCGCGCTCGCCCGAGCCGAGCACGAGGCCCTGCTGCTGAGTGATGCCTTCGCCGACGAGCGGACGCGCGCCGGTCAGGCCCGTCCGCGACTGGTCACCCAGATCGTCGATGCTGTTCGGCGAGAGGAGATCGTCGAATCTGATCACCGACGAGAGCGTCGCGCCCGTCGAAACCTGCGTCCGGCTGGGGTGGCTGCCTCGGTCGTCGCGGTCGTTGGGATCTCATTCGCGCTCGCTCTGGGCGGGCAGTGGTGGAGTCAGCGGTTCGAAGAGCCAGCTGTGTTCCGCGTCGAGACGGCGGCCTTCGCCGAGCGACTCGAGTTCGCCGAAAACGACCTGACCTCCGTTCGCCGCGTCGTCCCGCTGCGGGCGGACGATCAGTTGTCGATCGGTTCGCAGGTCCAGACCGGTGAGGGCGGCGAGCTGTCCCTTTCGGTCTGGTCGAACGAATCGGGCGCACGTCCTCAAGGGCGTTCGGTCGGGCCCGCTGGGACAGGTTCGGCTGCTGCGGGATCGGCAGGAAACGGGTCGCTAGGGAACGGGTTGGGCGCCGATGGGTTCCGAGTCAACCTGGGGGCCGACAGCCGACTCGTGATCGGTGATGCTCCGGCAGACCCGCTGCGTGTTCGGTCCGAGTCCGAGGTGGAGCGACGGCCCTGGCAGCTGTCGGCTGGCGAGTTCCACATCTCGAGCCGCGGGGGGCAGGCCGGATCGATCGCGATCGAGCTGGGTCCCAACGGTCGTGCCGGCGAGCTTCAGTTCGGCGGTGGTGTCGAAGCCTGGCTCTCCCTCGAATCGGTGCGTCGTCCGGACCGACTGCCCACAGTCGGCGGCTCCGGTGAAGAGATTCGTGCTCGCGTCGAGCTGTTGAGCAGCGACGGGACCGCGATCTTGCGACGTGGGGCCGAGTCCCAGCCCTTGGTCGTCGGCCGCACGGTGGAGTGGGTCGGCCGCGGTGAATTGGACGAGACTCTGGCTTCGACCGAGGAACTCCTCGAGTCCAGCGCCAGGCTGCCCGAAGGGGTCGCAGTGCTCGAGCCCGAAGTGCGGGTCGAGACCTCGGCGGAACTCCAGGTCGTCGGTGCGGCTGGTGAGGCGGTGGTCGGTGTTCGGGTCGAGATCGTGACGTCGGAGGGCTTCCAGCGTCTCGAGACGGACTCCGAGGGACGGGTCGCGTTGCCGTCAGGCGAGCGGGGTCTGGTCGGAATCACCGCGCCGTCGGGGGGCGATTACGCATCCCAGCTGGCCGAGCTGAGGAGTCTCCCGGCTCGCGGTTCGATGACCCTGCAGCTCGCGGCCGAGCAAGGCATTCGCGGTCGTGTGCTGGAGTCCGACGGTCAGGCGATGTCTGAGGCCATCGTCGTGCCGATGGTCGTGGACGAGCTCTTCGAGCGGGTCGAGCGATGGGGTGATCACCTGGTCGTCACCGATCCGCAGGGGAACTTCGAGCTTCGCGGCCTTCCGGCCGAACTCGGTCCCTACCAGGTCTTGGCGGTCGAGATTGTCCCGATGGACGCGGGAGCGCGAAAGCGGCCGTTCCTGGCGCGCATCGAGCGGCAGGCTGAGCGGCAAACGATTCAGCGCTTCGCTAGCGAAGTCCGGCGCTTCCCTGACTTCGATCCGGGAGAGCAGGTCTTGTTGGTCGAGACCATCCCAGGTCTATCGAGTCGGACGATCGTGGTCGAACACGAGGCGGTTGCCGGAGTCGACGGCAGTTTCGAAGTCGAAGTGTGTGCTTCCGGTTCGCTTCGCATCGTCTCGTCGGCAGGCCCGATCGAGGGTGACAAGCCGCGTGTCGGCCGTGTTCTCACTCGCTTGGGAATGCGCTCCGGCTCCCGCTTCGAATCGCTCGTCGCCTCGGCAAACGTCGAGGACCTGCAGCCGGTCTATCTGAACACGCCAGCTTCGCTGGTCGGGCGTGGAGTCGTGCTTCTGGAGCGTGCCGATGGCCGTCTGCAGACTCTGGGTGCCACGGACTTTGCCGGGCTCCGAGTGGCGCGGCCGGACGACCTGCCGTTCTCGCTGACGGCGGTCTTTGACGACGGTTCGATCGCGCGACGGTTGTTCGAGGACGAAACCGGCGAGCTCGAGCTCGAGATCCAGCGGGTTGGTGAGGTTCTGCTGCCGAAAATGCCAGACCTCGGAGACGGGTCTCAATGGTTGCGATTCCGGTCGCTCGACGAGGATCAGGCCTCCCTCGAGGTTGTGGTTCCGTTCACGGCGGGCGCCGCGGTGTCGGTCCCGGAGGGTCGCTACCAGGTCTCCGGAGCTGGACAGTCGCCGACGGAACTCGAAGTGAAGCCGGGCGTGCGCGTCGAGCTCGAGTTCTGATTCTCTGCGTCGATCCTGCGATCGCTGATCGCGCGCTCAGTGCGCGGTCAGAAATTCGACCGTGCGATCGTAGACCGTCTTGTCTTCGAGCAGCAGGGAGTGCCCTGCGCGTTCGAACTCAGCCAGCTCGCCGTGGCGCAGCGCTGCTGCCGTCGCGCGGACGTCGGCCGGATCGGTGAGCGTATCTTCGAGGCCCGCGCAGCAGAGCACCGAGTGGTCGATTCGTGGCGTGAGCAGCATACCGTCGAAGTCTTGCAGGGCTCTGGCCTGTGCGGTCATCAGACGGCGGGTCGACTCCGTCGGGCGTGTCGCGCGTGCGATGTCGTCGACCACCTGCGTCCGCTCGTTGTGGAACGTTGCGCCGAACAGGAACGGTGCCACCACGGTGGCAAAGTCCTCCGGAGCGATGGTGGCCGCGACCCGCTCGAAGAACCGGTAGACGCGACGAGCCCGCGGAGACACAACCGCGGAGGACGCCAGCAGGACCAATCGGCGTACCCGGTCGGGTCGGTCATGCACGAACTGAAGCGACACCTTGCCGCCGAGCGAGGTTCCCACCAGGTCGACCTCACCGAGCCCGGCAGTGTTGAGGACGGCTTCGAGGTCCGCGGCTGCTGCGGAGAAGTCGAATTCGCCCTCGAAGTCCGAGGAGGGCGGGATGCCCACCGGATCGAAGGTCAGCGTCTGGAACCCCTCACGGGCGAAGCGCCGTGGCAGGGTACCGAACAGCTTGGACCCGCCTCCGAGACCCGGGATCAGGACCAGGGGGCGTCGCCCCGAGTCGGTCGCGGGTTCGCCGTGGAGCTGGAAGTGCAGGCGGCGGTCGCCGCGCGTGGCCACGCTGTCGTTCATCGTTCTGGAGCTGGAGGGTTGGCCCGGCCGATCGGCTGGGGGCTCCGGCTCAGAGCGAAGTCCTACGAGTCGCGATGCGCTCGATCAACTCGAGAACCAGGCGGGCGCTGTGCTGCAGACTCTCGGCACGAATGTGGTCGAGAGTGTCGTCGGGTGTGTGCCACTCCGGATTGTCGTAGAGGTCGATCAGGTTGATCGAGGGGATTCCTGCAGCGAGAAAGGGCACGTGGTCGTCCTTGATCGATCCGCGCTCTCGAAACACGAGGTGCTCGAGTCCCAGGTCCCGTGCCGTGGTGCGGAACAGGCGCTTGAGCCACGGAGTCGACCGTTGATCGTCATCAAACGACAGGTGGTCGGCCCCGACCATGTCGACCAGCACCATCGCTCGGACCGGATGGCCGTCGAGGCGTCCGTCTTCGACGTGTTGGCGGACGTATTCGCGCGATCCGAACAGCGAGAGTTGGTCGTTCCAGTCGATGGTCAGGCTCTCTTCGCCATCGAAGAAGCAGAGCTCGATCGTCAGCGGGGGAGGGTGGTCGACGTAGTAGCCCGCGAGGCTGAGGCACAGACCGACACCGCTCGCCGAGTCGTTGGCCCCGACGAAGTGGAAGTTGTCTTCCTCGTTCAGATGCCCTTCGAACACCTTGGTGTCGTGGTGGCAGGCGAGGACGAGTCGGGTTTCCGAGCGTCCGGGGATCGTGCAGCGGACGTTCGCGAACGTCGTCTGCGCGACCGCGGAGTCGAACTCTTCGCGTTCGGGCTCGAGGCCGATCCGCTGGAGTTCGGTCTCGATGTACCACAGCGCGTTGCGCCAGCCTTTCGTGCCCGCGTGGCGCGGCCCCATGGCCACCAGCCCGGCGACATGGTCGTAGGCCGTCTGCCCAAGGGACTCCGGGGCAGCGGCCTGGTCGATTGGCGGCTTGGGATCCGGGGCATCACAGCACCCGCCGATCGCCGAGAGGCAGCCGAGCAGGAGTGCGGAGGGTGATCGATTCGAGCGCTTTCGCATCGAGAGTGCCGATGTCAGTTCTGGCAGAACTTCGCGTCGATCTTGCCGAGCATTCGGTGAACGAGGTTCCCGATGAAGTCGAGGCTACGCGCGGACACCTTCGGGAACATGTCCTGCTCGGTGTGCCACCAGGCGTCGAAGTCCTTGATCTGATCGTAGAGCGGGTAGTTCGGGTTGTGCTCCGCCGGGATGCGTCCGGTGAAGTCGATCAGGTCGAGGACGCGAATCTGGTAAGGCTGGAAAGGGATGTGGTCGTCTTTGAACTCTGGCGAGAGTTCGAACTGAAACATGACGTCCTCCATCTCGAGTTCTCGGGCCGACTCGAGCGCGATGTCGAGTAGGTCGCCGTTCGAGCGCACGTCCTTGTCGATCTTCAGCTGCTCGTGTCCGAGCAGGTCGAGAAGGACCAGCGAGCGGAGTCGCGAGCCGAGGCGTTTACCTGGCCAGTTCTGTTCTTTGGCGATGTTCTTCGCGAACCAGGTGGAGCCGATCAGTGCCTGCTCGTCGTTCCAGGTCCAGGGCAGCGATTCCTCACCATCGAACCAGACGAGCCAGACGTTGGCGTTGAGCGCGCTCTCCTGATGCACCTGCCGTCCGATCTCGATCAACGTGGCGCATGACGCGGCCGCGTCGAGCGCGCCGACGAACTCGAAGTCCTGCTCACCGGGGTGCGTCACTTTGCTGTCGTAGTGCGCCGCAACGATGATGATTGGCCCGTTCTCCGGATCCTTGCCCGGGATCTGACACCACAGGTTCTGGAACTCGACGTCCTCCCAATCGGTGCCAGCGAGCTTGGGATCCTTGAAGGTCTGACGGTTCAGGACAAGGGATCCATCGATCTCCTTGAGCTTCGACTCGATCAGCGCAGCGACCTGTCGAATGCCTTCGGAGCCGGGTGTCCGTTCTCCGATCTGGCAGATTTCCCGCGTGGTTTCGCGAGCGCGTTCGCCCGAGACGGGGCCAAAGTCATTGCGAGTTTCTCCGCCTTCGTCCCCGCAGCCGATCGGGAGGAAGACGAGAGCGCCCAAGGCCAGGGCGGCGAGAGCGAGCCGGAGTGGGGTCATGGTGGGAAGGATCCTACCAGGATGATTCTGCGTCCCCAGAAACTCCGTCCGGGCCATTTGATGCGGTCCGGCCAGTAACAAGGGCGGAACCAGCTGAGGACTTCGGCCTAAACTGCCGAAGAGAAGAACGGGGCCGGCCCAGCCGCGGCGGTCCTGATCCTCGGAGCGGCGGAGACCAACCATGACCGAACCAACGGACATCCTCGGGCTCGTGCGGGAGAGCCTCGACGTGCAGAAGTATAAGGACGAGCACTGGCAGGGCTCGTTCCACGACTACGTCAAGCTCGTCGAGGACAATCCGCTGGTCGTGCGGACGGCGCACCAACGCCTCTACGACATGGTCCTCGGTCACGGCACCGACACGATCGAGGACAACAAAGAGACGGTCACACGTTTCCGGTTCTTCGAGGACCCGATCGACAACGGTCAAGACGGCCTCTTTGGTCTCGAAGAGCCGTTGATGAATCTGATGAGCGTCTTCAAGGCGGCTGCTCACGGATTCGGTCCCGAGAAGCGCGTCCTGCTGCTCCACGGTCCGGTCGGTTCGGCCAAGTCAACGATCGCCCGGTTGCTGAAGAAGGGACTCGAGCGCTACTCGCGTTCGTCGGACGGTGCGCTCTACACGTTCTCGTGGAACATCGATGGCGAGGTGATCGATTCTCCTATGAACGAGGAGCCTCTCCTGCTCGTCCCGGGAGCCTCACGCGGCAAGATCGTCGATAGCCTGAATGACAAGCTTCGCGGGCCCTACCGCCTGCGCTTGCCCTTCGATCTCTGCCCGGTTTCGCGCTACTACCAGGATCTGCTTCTCGAGCGCTACGACGGCGATTGGATGAAGGTCCTCGACCACGTCCAGGTCCGCCGGATGCTGATCAGCGAGAAGGATCGCCAGGGCATTGGCACGTTCCAGCCGAAGGATGAGAAGAACCAAGACTCGACCGAGCTCACCGGCGACATCAATTACCGCAAGATCGCGGAGCTCGGCACGGACAGCGACCCGCGTGCCTTCAACTTCGACGGGGAGTTCTGTGTCGCGAACCGGGGGATCATCGAGTTCGTCGAGGTCCTCAAGCTGGACGTCGCGTTCCTCTACGACCTTCTGACCGCGAGTCAGGAGCACAAGATCAAGCCGAAGAAGTTCGCTCAAACGGACATCGACGAGGTGATCATCGGGCACACCAACGAGCCTGAGTACAACCGTCTTCAGAACAACGAGCTGATGGAGGCGTTCCGGGACCGGACGATCAAGATCGACATCCCGTACAACCTCAAGCTCACTGACGAAATCCGCATCTACGAGCGCGACTTCAACAAGAAGAGCGTTCCGGGCAAGCACATCGCACCGCACACGCTGTCGACCGCGGCGATGTGGGCGATCCTCACCCGTCTCGAGGAGCCGAAGAAGGCCAACCTCTCGATGATGCAGAAGCTGAAGCTCTACAACGGCAAGACGCTTCCCGGCTACACCCGAGACAACATCAAGGAGCTGAAGGAAGACTCCCCGGGTGAGGGCATGGACGGAATCTCGCCGCGCTACATCCAGGACAAGATCAGCAACACGCTGGTCAATGACCTGCCTTGCATCAACCCGTTCATGGTCATGAACGAGCTCGAGTCGGGGCTCGATCACCACTCATTGATCTCCGACCCCGAGGAGAAGAAGCAGCTCAAGGATCTGCTGCTCGTCGTCCGCGAGGAATACGAGGAGATCATCAAGAACGAAGTTCAGCGTGCGATCTCCGCCGACGAGGAAGCGATCGCCCGGCTCTGCGGCAACTACATCGACAACGTCAAGGCCTACACGCAGAACGAGAAGGTGAAGAACCCCTACACCGGTCGCGACGAAGAGCCGGACGAGCGCCTGATGCGTTCGATCGAAGAGAAGATCGATATCCCGGAGGTCCGCAAGGACGACTTCCGCCGCGAGATCATGAACTACATCGGGGCCTTGGCGATCGAGGGGAAGACCTTCGACTACAAGACCAACGATCGTCTGCATCGCGCCCTGGAGCTCAAGCTCTTCGAGGACCAGAAGGACTCGATCAAGCTCACGAGCCTCGTCTCCACGGTCGTCGACAAGGACACCCAGGAGAAGATCGAGGTGGTCAAGAGTCGCCTGATCCGGGACTTCGGCTACGACGAGATCTCGGCCAGCGACGTTCTGAACTACGTCGCCTCGATCTTCGCTCGCGGAGACACCAAGGAAGAGGCCTGAGTCTTGCGGAAGATCGACCAGGACCACACGCGGTTTCGCGACATCGTTCGCGGCCGCATCAAGCGCGACCTGAAGAAGTACGTCTCGCAGGGCGAGATGATCGGTCGTCAGGGCAAGCGTGCGGTCTCGATTCCAATCCCGCAGATCCAGCTTCCGAAGTTCCGCTACGGCAAGAATCAGAAGGAGGGGGTCGGCCAGGGCGAAGGCGAAGCTGGTGACCCGATGGAAGGGGAGCAGCAGCCGGGCTCAGGTCAGGCTGGAGAGGACCCCGGTCAGCATGTCCTGGAGGTCGATGTCTCCCTCGAAGAGCTCGCCGAGATCCTCGGCGAGGAGCTCGAGTTGCCGAACATCGAGCCGCGCGGCAAGCAGAGCGTGAAGACCCAGGCGGGTCGCTTCACCGGCATCAGTCGACAGGGACCGCAGTCGCTCCGGCACTTCAAGCGCACCTTCAAGGAGGCTCTGAAGCGTCAGATCGCCGCTGGCACCTATGACCCAGAAAACCCGGTCGTGGTGCCGATCCGTGAGGACCATCGCTACCGATACATCGAGACCCGGGACGAGCCTCAGGCCAGCGCCGTTGTCGTCTACATGATGGACGTGTCCGGTTCGATGGGCCGCGAGCAGAAGGAGGTCGTTCGCATCGAGGCCTTCTGGATCGATGCCTGGCTGAAGAGCCAGTACAAGAACCTCGAGGTCGTCTACATCGTTCACGACGCGGCGGCTCAGGTCGTCGACGAGCACACGTTCTTCCACCTGCGTGAGAGTGGGGGCACGAAGATCTCCGCAGCCTATGAGCTCTGCCTCCGCGTGATCGAGGATCAGTATCCGTCGAGCGAATGGAACATCTATCCGTTCCACTTCTCGGATGGTGACAACTGGTCATCGCGCGACACCGAGCGCTGCGTCGACCTACTCAAGCACTCGATCGTTCCGCAGGTGAACCAGTTCAGCTATGGCCAGGTCAAGTCGGCCTACGGCTCGGGGCAGTTCAAGAAGGATCTCGACTCAGTCTTCGGCTCGGACGACCGAGTCGTGACGTCGGATATCCTCGATCGCGATGGCATCTTGCCATCGATCCGCACGTTCCTGCAGAAGGGGCGCTGACCAGGTCTGGAGGCTTCGTTTCACGCATGGGGAATCTGACACCAGAACTCGCCCGCTACCGTGACGAGATCCGGGAGCTCGCAGCGAATTACGGACTCGACTTCTATGAGGTGATCTTCGAGCTCGTCGATGCCGACGAACTGAACATGATCGCCTCCTACGGGGGCTTCCCGACGCGCTATCCACACTGGCGCTTCGGCATGGAGTACGAGCAGCTCAGCAAGAGCTACAACTACGGTCTCTCGAAGATCTACGAGCTCGTCATCAACAATGACCCTTGCTACGCGTATCTGATGCGGAGCAACTCGTTGACCGACCAGAAGCTCGTCATGGCCCACGTCTACGGCCACTGCGACTTCTTCAAGAACAACGAATGGTTCGCGAAGACGCCGCGGAAGATGATGGACATGACGGCGAACCACGGAGCGCGCATTCGGCGCTACATGGATCGCCATGGCGTTGGACGGGTCGAGGACTTCATCGACCAGGTGCTCGCGCTCGACAATCTGATCGATATCTATTCGCCCTACGTCAAGCGTCCTGACCGGATCGATGTCGGTGCGGAGCAGAGCGGCGAACCTGGGAAGTTCCAGGCCAAGGGCTACATGGACCGCTACATCAACCCGCCCGAAGCGCTTCGTGCTGAGCGGGAGAAGGCGACCCAACAACGGGAGACCGCGGTCAAGTATCCCGAGCGTCCGGCCCGCGACGTCTTGAAGTTCCTGCTCGAGAACGCACCACTTGAGAGCTGGGAACAGGACGTCCTCGACATGTTGCGGGACGAGGCCTACTACTTCGCGCCGCAGGGGATGACGAAGATCATGAACGAGGGCTGGGCCGTCTATTGGCACAGCACGATGATGACTCGCAACCTCGTCGAGGCCTCTGAGATCATCAACTACTGCGACGCTCACTCGGGAACCCTCGCCACCCGGCCCGGTCAGATCAATCCGTACAAGCTCGGTGTCGAGCTGATGCGGGACATCGAGGACCGCTGGGACAAAGGCAAGTTCGGGATCGACTTCGAACAGTGCGACGATGCTGATCTCCGTCGCAAGTGGTTCCGGCCGACGAACCAGGGCAAGGAGAAGATCTTCCAGGTCCGCAAGGTCCACAACGACATCTCGTTCGTCGACGAGTTCGTGAACGCAGAGTTCGCCGAAGACCAGAAGATGTTCGTCTGGGGCTTTAACCAGCAGACCGGTGACTACGAGATTGTCTCGCGGGACTGGCAGCGCGTGAAACGGAGCCTTCTCGACTCTCTGACCAACTTCGGCAACCCGATCATCCAGGTCACCGACGCGAACTTCGGCAACCGCGGCGAACTCTATCTGCACCACGACTGGGTGGGTGTCGATCTGCAGTTCGACTACGCGATGCAGACCCTCGAGTACGTCCAGTCCATGTGGAAGCGCCCGGTGTGGCTCGAGACGCGCGACGAAGGGCAGGGCATCGTGTTCCGCTATGACGGGAAGGAGCACAAGCGCTTCGACTCGAAGGGTTCGCAGACCCCAGAGGATACGGTTGGCCAAGGCGCCCCCTCGTGACCGGTCGCTTGCGGATCGCCCGTCCGACGGACCGGCTCGAGCAGCTCGTTGCCCAGTATCGCGCGGGTCTCGGTCTGCGTGAGTTGGGCTGCTTCGAGGATCACGAGGGCTTCGATGGAGTGATGCTCGGCGCCTCAGGCTCGGAGGCAGTTTGGGAGATCGAATTCACACACGAGCGGGGCGCGACGGCTCCGGCGGGTTCATCCCCCGAGCACCTGATGGTGTTCTACGTCGAGGATGCGGCGGTGCTGGCCGAACGCTGCGGACTCATGACGGAGGCTGGCTTCCGAGTTGTCTCCTCCCACAACCCCTATTGGGATCGGTGCGGGAAGACGTTCGTCGACCTCGACGGCTACCGCGTGGTCGTCGCTATTCGCCGGGTCCCGTAGTCGTCCTGGATCGTGGGCTCAACGCCACGACGTGCAGGCTGCGGATGTCGTCGAAATTGGCCCCGTCGAGCAGGCCCGTTGTGAGCTGGAGTGGTCTCGAGCTGCCTGTTTCGAGGGCCGGGCTCAGGCGGAGCGAGTGTTCGGTGGCGTAGGTGGACTCCGAGGTCTCGAACAGAAGTCGGATCACGACATCAACGAGCGGGTCGTTCGCGGTGTTCTGAATCCGGAACGAAGCTCGCATCGATCCATCCGCGGCGAATTGAAGGCCAGGGTCCGTCGTCGGAAAGCGGGCCTTCGCCGATCCCACGACCTCCTCGAGTGTCACTCGTCGTAAGTCCGTTGAGTCGGAGACCAACTCGGGAGGCTGCTCGATCGAACTCGGCGCCGTCGCCGTGCTCACGAGGATGATCGTAGTCCCACCACCGCTACTCCGATCGTCGTTTCGATTGGTGCTGGTCCGTGACTCGACCCGGTAGCGAGCCCCACAACTGCTGAGTGCGCAGGCCAGACCGCACAGGGCGAGGCTTAGCCAGACGTTCCGCGCAGCGATCATGGCGCCATGGTAGGTCCTGCCGCTCGGTGCGGTAGGGTCTCGCTGCTCACTGGGCCGAAGTCGGGTTCGCCTGCTTCTCAGTAGTCGCCCGCAAGGCCGAAATAGCCGCCGTTGTTGGCGCGGATGACGTCATCGCGGCCGCCGACCGAAGTGATCTCGGTACTCGAGGTCCGGTTGGCTCCGAGGCTGAACAGGTCGAAGTCCGTGTTCAGTGGGAAGAGGTATTGATCGACGCGTCGCACGGTGCCGACGTCATCGACCACGGCGATCTTGCCGACGGCGAACTCGTTCAGACCCGAGCTGTTCGAGATCAGGTCGATCATGCGGTCGAGGCCGGGGAGTGGTTGGAGGCCATCGCTGACGCGTTGTGCACTTCGAGTGGAGAGGCGCGAGAGCGTGTCCGCCGTGCCGCCGCCTCCGCCACCACCTCCGCCTCCACTGCTACCACCGACGAGGCTCGCTCCGCCTGCGGGACCGCGAGTGGCGACGACCGAGGATGGTCCAACCAGTGCGTCGGGATCGAGGACTCCTTGGTCGACCGCCCAGTCGAGGTTGTCACCGGTGCCGGTCGCTAGGTTGAGGAAGACGTACGGTTGCCCCCACGGGTCGCGCTTCCCACCGCGATCGATCTCGATCAGCGAGAGGGGGAGCCGGCCCTCGATCCCGAGGAAGGCGACGATCTCCGACGCGATCGTGCGGAGCTCCGCGCGTGCCTTCGCGACGCGGGCGGTTTGAAGAGCGGCCTGGTACTGCGGAATCGCAATCGACGCGATCACGGCGAGGATCGCCACCGCGATCATCATCTCGACCAGCGTGAAGCCGGCGCTGCGGTCGTTGGGGAGACGCTGTGAGCGTTGGGCGCTCATTGGGCTGGGTTTCCGGGGGGATTGGTTCTTCCCTTGCTATCGACCGGAACTCCAACCCACCCTGAGCGGTCTACGGGGATTTCCCGGAGGCGCGTTGGGGGCGTCGTCGGTCCCTCGCCAGCTGGTCTTCGGGCTGGGCTAGAGGTTGATCTGGGCGCTGGCTGCGGTCACCAGTCCCGACAGTCTCGAGTCGAAAGTCAGATACTGAACGCGCAGCCCGCCGGCCCCGATCAGTGCCGGAACCGGGAGGTCGAGAACAGCGCGGTTCATCGCATCGGGGTTGGCGGCCAGTGCGATCAGCGGGTCGAGGAGCAGTGAGCAACCGCGGCCCGGGAGAGGCAGGGTGTTCGGATTCACACCGAAGACAAAGAGCCCGAACGAGTCCGTGGTGAGCGCTCTCCCCTCGAGGCGGAGGTTGAGGTCGCCGTTCGAGTCGACATTCACGTTGCCGGCGAGACTTGCGAAGCAGTTCTGGCCCAGGGTCGGCACACCAGCCGCTCCAGGAACGAAGCGAACCTCCATCGTGTGCTGTTCGAAGAACGGCGGGAACGACGAACCGGAGAAGTTCGAGGTCAAGTCGATGATGGCTCCGGCGGAGTCGAGGATCAGCGGGCGCGTCTCGACGATGTTGGTCCCGCTGAAGAAAGGGGCATCAAACTCGATCGAACCATCGCCGGCGAGATCGATCGTCGCCGAGCCGCCCGTCAATGTGATCTGTAGCGAGCCCGGAGTCGGAACGGGCGTCGACAAGGTGAGTCGTACGGTTCCGGAGGCACTCGCGAACCGGAACATCTGCGACTGCCAGGTCGCGTTGATTCGGGCGCCGTCGCCGAGGCGTTGAATCTGCCAGCTCGATGCTGCTCCCGGTGCCGACGCGTTGAGTGTGCGGTTGATCAACGGCGTGCCCGCGGGGAGTACTTGTCCATTCGTGCCACTTGGCGAAGAGGCACGCACGTCGATCGGGGTCTGGGCCACGGTCGACACCGAGACCTGTGCGGTGGTCCGCGCACCGGTCAGTGCCAGGGCGACCAGAGTCAGGCTGAGAGCGTGAGTGATGTGAGTCATGATTCCTTCCGTTACTGAAGAGGCCCAATCGTTCCTCTCGACCGATCGGCCGCATGTTACCAGACTCCGGAGTGGGTGCATTCGGGAGCAAGTCGGGGTGTCTGGTCGGGTTGCTCGGGTCGGGTTCCCTGGTTGGGGGGTGAGCGGGTTGACAGACGACTCGCCGGGTCAACAGTTCCGATCATGCTGCGTCTTGCCCTCGCTCCCTTGCTTCTGTCTGCAGCCGTCTGTGCTCAGTCCAGCAGTTCGCTCACGACAACCGGTCCGTTCGTCAGTGGTCCGCCGCCGATGTTCCAGGTCCAGACGTTGGCGGCTCCGTGTGTCGGTGTCGGTTCGACGACGCTCGCCCTGAACGGTGTGTTGTCGTCGGCACAGCTTCGATTGCTCGCCTTCTCCGTCTCCCCACCGCTCACCACCGGGCCGGGGTTCGGTCTGGTGAGTCTGCCGACCAGCACGGTCGTCCCCTTGTCGAACTTCGGCCTGCCTTTGAACCCGGGTTGCGGGCTCGGAGTCGACCTCGGCACCGCGATCGGTTTCGGTCCGACTGGTCTGATCCGGCCCGGAGAGATCTCGGTCCTGCTCGACGTGGTGTCGAACGGCGTCGACATTTTCCCCGTCGGCGTATCGATCAACCTTCAAGGCGTTGCCTTGCGTTGTGACGGAGTGATCCTGACCACGGACGCCTTCACGTTGACGAGAACGCAATAGAGCGGTTGGGCGAAAGCATTCCATGGTTCGTGAACTGCCCCCCGCGCGTGTTGGGTCGAGAGCCCACCTCGCCGGATCGCAGGATTCTGGGGTCACCGGGGCGGGTTTCCGTGCACCGGGAGTGCGAGAGGCCCTCGGAGTCGCCGAGGGCTTCCGCGCACCCCGATGTTCCGACCCAGCCACTGCCCCTACCGCGAGTGCTCGATGCATCGCGAGCCTTCGGAAGACTTCTTCATCCGCCACGGCTCCTACCAGCCCTTGTGCAGGGCGCATGCGGTGCCTCGCTTCCAGTGCCGTAGCTGCCGACGGACGTTCTCGCGACAGACGTTTC
>JBCBZB010000019.1:0-67617 GCA_039815565.1 Planctomycetota bacterium | reverse complement strand
CTCGAGGACTCGGACGCGCGACGCGTGCTCGTCGCGCTGTTGCTCTGCGAGCCGAACTCGCTCGGCGTCGTCCACGAAGCTGTGCGCGGCACGCATCGCTTCGTCGTCCCAGGCATGGTGTCGATCGGCCAGCCGCCGTCGAACGCCGGTCAGGACTGGACCGTCATCGCCCGCCGCATCTCGGTCGTCCCGGCCACCGGGTGTGTCAGCTCCGAGGCCCCGGAGCTCGTCTCCGCGCCGCGCCTCGGCCGATTCTTCGAGTTCAACTGCCCGCCGTGTGACACGAGTGGTGTCCCCACGCTCGCCATCGGTGCGCGCGGGGTGAACGACATCGTCCTGTCGGCACCGATCGCCTGCTCGACCCCCTGTGTTTGGTCGCTCGATGCGCTCGTCAGCGAGCAAGGCAGCTCGAACTACCGTGCTCGCATTCCGACTCGCTCGTCACTGGTCGGGATCGCGTTCCGCGTGCAGTGCGGCTGCATCACGTCCTGTATCGAGCTGAGCTCGGCGCTCGACCTGCAGATCGTCGACTGACGATCGGAAGTCGCCGTGACATCGGTCCGGTGACTTCCTCCCCGCGAGTCCCCGCCCTTCCCGAGCGGGGGACACGACGACACGGCGCCTATCCGGTCGAGGGAATAGGCCAACCGCGCGGGCTTGATCGGCATAGGCCGATCCAGTAGGACCGATCAGTCGGAAAACGGGTTCCGCCGCATTCAATCTCTCCGCGGCGAAGGGGATCGCTCGTCGATCCCGGACTTCGAACCGAGCACCGGATCTGTCGTTCCGCGACGAGGACGCCGAGTCGGCATCCTCAGCTCGTGACGCGGAAAACCGTCTGCCTCGGGTCGGAACACGTTCTTCGCTCTCTTCGTTTCGACTCGCGCCGGCCGGGATCACGTGCCGGCTCTCTTGCCCCATGAACGTTCTCAAACTCGCCACGATGATCGTGGCTGTGTCCGGTGCTGCATCTGCGCAGGTGTTCACCGGTTCTTTCCCGCTCACGACCAACGGTGGCACCCCGATCGGCCTCGATCACAACGGCGGCGGCAGCCTGCTGTTCACCTGCATCGGCACGGTCGACGAGCTCGGCATCACGGATACTTCCGGCAACATCGGACTGACCATCGACATCTCGATGAACTCCGGGACGCCGCTCGGAGTCACCACGGATAGCGTCCTGAACATCTGGATCACGGACGCGACCGACAACGACGTGGATCTCTACGACGGACTCGGCAACTACGTCTCGAGCTTCCCGATCGGGACCGAAACGACGTTTCCGGAAGGCATCGCCTTCAGCCCGGTGACCGGCAACCTCTACGTCACCGACGGACTCGCCTCCCAGGCCTTCGAGTACACGACGGCGGGCGTTCTGGTGAACACCATCCCGTTGAACGGAGCCTCGATCGACGGCATCGCGCACGATCCCTCGGACGACACGTTCTGGATCTACGACAGCGGCACGGACTCGATTCGCCACTACGACGCGGCGTTCAATGAGCTGAGCGCCGTCCCCGGAACGATCGCCAACGGACTCTCCGGTGGCGAGGGCCTCGCGATCATCGGGGACACGATCTACGTCTGCGCCACCGGTTCGGACGAGGTTGCAGCCTTCGCGATCAACGGCACGCCGGCGACCACGGCCCAGTACGGAACAGGTTGCCCGCCGCCGAACGACTTCTACGAGCTCTTCCTGGCCGGAGCCAACGACCTCAGCGGCACGTCTTTCACGATTCTGCCGGGCCCTTCGGGCTTCACGGTGGCTGCTGCTGGAGCGTTCGACCCCAACTTCGCGAACAACCTGGGGTCCGTTGACGATCAACTATTCGTCGCACAGGCGCTGGGGTTCACGGCAACGTTCCCAGGCCTCGGCACAATCAGCACGATCGACATCGACTCGAACGGCCGCATCGGCGTCGGACTCGCTGGCTCGGACTTCACGGAGTCCGTTGGAGAGTTCCTGGCGCAGACGATGGTCGGAGTGTGCTGGGACGACTTCAACCCATCCGCTGGTGGCGCGGTCTACTTCGACACTTTCCCGACCTTCGCGATGATCACCTGGGACCAGGTTCCGCAGTTCGGCGACACAGACTCCAACACGTTCCAGGTGAAGCTCCATGACGACGGCCGCATCGAGTGCAGCTACGTGTCGGTCTTGGACGACTCGCTGGTCGGTCTCTCGGCTGGCATCGGAGGGACCGACCCGGGCAGCATCGATCTGTCGGCTTCGCTGCCCTTCGCAACCGCGGGGAGTGGCCTGCCGCTCACGCTCAGCGAGGGAACGCGGCCCGTCATCGGCACGAACTTCGACATGGTCACGACGAACATCCCAGCCACCGCGATCAGCGGCGGAACGATCCTGGGACTCGCGGCGACGAACATCACGACGCCGATCATCCCGACCGGCTGCGCGGTCCAGAGCACGGGCGACCTGACGACACTTCCCCTCAACCTCGGGACGGGAGCCAGCAACATCGCGCTTCCGAACCTCTCGAGCCTGGTCGGCGTCACCGTCTTCGCGCAGTCGGTCATCATCGACCCTGCGCAGACCGCGATCGTGCCGGCCCTCTACTCGAACGGCCTGCAGATCGACATCGGCGACGTCTGATCGCTCGGGTAGGGCCGGGTTCGTCCCTGCCTTGCCACCGAGGGTTGCCGGTCGGTCGTGCGCGCGCGCAACCGGCCCGAGGGTGGCCGGATCCGGCGTAGCTCCTACGCTGACGCGGCCCCCGCCGGCCGCGTCTCGTCCGGCCCCCTCTGACATGAAGTTCTCACACTCCGCCGCGATGATCGCGGTGCTCTCCGGCGTCGCCTCCGCACAGGCGTTCACCGGTTCCTTCCCACTCGTCACACCGAACGGCAACCCGACCGGTATCGAGTGCAACGAGTTCGGCGACCTGCTGTTCACCGACGTCGGCCCGGCTGCCCGCCTCGGCCTGACCTCGACGAGCGGCTCGATCACGCTGACGTTCGACATCTCGGCGAACTCAGCGAACCCGATCGGCATCACGCAGGACGGCTCGATGATCTACATCACCGACGCTGCGGGCTCGGACGTCGACATCTATGACGGTGGCGGCAACTTCGTCTCGAGCTTCTCGATCGCCGCGACCGTGGGCTCGCCGGAAGGCATCACCTACAGCTCGGCGACCGGCAACCTCTACATCACCGACGGCAACACCGCCCAGGTCCGCGAGTATTCGACTGGCGGCGCACTGCTCGGCACCTTCTCGCTCAACGGTTCTTCGGTCGATGGCATCGCCCACGACGAAACCGACGACACGTTTTGGGTCTACGACAGCGGAACGGACTCGCTCCGCCACTACGACAACGGTTTCACCGAGCTGAGCTCGACCCCGGGCACGGTTTCGAATGGCCTCTCGACCGGCGAAGGCGTCGCGGTCATTGGTTCGGACATCTACGTCTGCGCGACCGGCTCGGATGAAGTCGCGGTCTTCACGACGGTCGGCACGACTGGCCAAGCGATCGCCTACGGCGATGGTTGCCCGCAGCCAAACGACGGGTTCTACGAGCAGTTTCCGAACAACGGCAACGACCTCAGCGGCTTCTCGTTCACGGTCACTCCGACGGCTCAGGGCTTCTCGGTCACGAACGCCGGCTCCTTCGACCCCGGCTTCTCGAACAACCTGAACTCGGGCGACGACACGCTCTTCTCGGGCCAGGCCCTCGGCTTCACGGCCACGTTCGCGGGCCTCGGCACGATCAGCGCGATCGACATCGACTCCAACGGTCGCATCGGCACCGGTCTCTCCGGCTCGGACTTCACCGAGAGCGTCAACCAGTTCCTCGGTCAGACGATGGTTGCCGTCTGCTGGGACGACTTCAACCCGGGCGCCAGTGGTGATCTGTTCTTCGACACCGCGCCGACCTTCGCGATGGTCACCTGGAACCAGGTGCCGCAGTTCGGAGACTCGGACTCGAACACCTTCCAGGTGAAGCTGCACAACGATGGCCGCATCGAATGCAACTACGTCACGGTCTCGGACGATTCGATCGTCGGCCTCTCGGCGGGAACCGCGACCAACGACCCGGGCAGCATGGACCTCACGGCGACGATCCCGTTCAGCCGGAGTGGTGGTATCCCGTTGACGCTGACCGCTACGTCGCGTCCGCAGACCGGTCAAACCTTCGACATGCTGACCTCCTTCATCCCGGGCTCTGCGGCGAGCGGTGGCACGATCCTCGGTGTGTCGCAGACGAACGTCACCCTGCCGGTCCTGCCGTCCGACTGCACGATCCTGAGCAGCGGCGACCTGACCACCTTGCCACTCAACCTCGGCACCGGTGCGAGCAGCATCAGCCTCCCGAACTCGGCCGCCCTGATCGGCGTCTCGATCTTCGCGCAGTCGGTCGTCATCGATCCGGCGCAAACCGCGACGGTCCCAGCCATCTTCTCGAACGGCCTGCGGATCGACGTCGGCAACCTCTGAGAGCGGATCGGACTCTCGTTTTGTTAGGGGCTTGATAGGGAGACATCTGTCTCCCTATCCTGCTCCCCATGCCCACCGAAAAGTCCCTCCAACGCCTGCTCGAGGCCGGCCAGACCCGGTGGGTCGGGCAGAGCCTCCGCAACCCATCTGAACCTGGGTTTGCGGCCGAAAGCCCCGCAGACACCCTTTTCGGAGGGAGCCCGGGAGCCGCCAAAGCCGGCTTCCGCTGGTCGCTGAGCGCGCTCCGCGGCCAAATCGTGGAGGTCCTGGGCCACGGTCTGACCGCCTCGGCCCGACTCCTCCTCGAGGCTCAGCAGAAGGCCGAACCCGCGGTCTGGATCAGCGCCGGCCCCTCGACCTTCTTCGCGCCTGATCTGGCCCGGCAAGGCATCGATCTCGAGGCCCTGCCCGTCGTCCGAGCCCCCGATCAGAAGGCCGCCTGGACCGCCGCGGACGAACTCCTGCGGTCCGGATCCTTCGGTCTCTGCATCCTCGACGAGGTCGATGCCGCAGCCGCTCTCCCCAGATCGACCCTCACGACGCCCAACGACACCCGCCGTTGGAGTTCGAGCCGCTCGATCGGACCGAACCGGAACCCGTCCCGACGATCGACAGGACACTCCAGAAGCTCGAAAGCAGGCCTGGCGAACACGAGCCTGGCCGTTCAGGTCCGCCTCGCCAACCTCGCTCGCCGTCACCAGAGCGTGCTGTTGTGGCTGCGCTCGCCCACGGCGATGCAACGCGACCCGTTGGTGCAGGCTGGCCTGCGTGTGCACGCGCGCTGTGACGAAGCCCCGGGATCAGCCGACCGCTCTCCGAAGGACGACTGGCAGACCGAACTCCACCCGCTCTTCGAATGCCGCCTCGACCTGCTGAAGAGCAAGGGACGTCGCGCAGGAAGTGAATGCCGCTTCCTCGCCGAGAGTGTCCCGGGAGCTGGGTGAGAGGACGTCGTGGCAAGTCGTCGCGACACTCCGCCCGGTCGATTCGCGTGCGTGGACCTCGCGCACCTCGCGCTGCAGCTGTTGCTCCGACAGCATCCGGAGTGGCGTGGACATCCGGTCGCAGTCGTCGATCGGGATGAGCCGCAGGGGCGCATTCTGCAGGTCGAAGAACACGCTCGGCGAGCCCGGGTCCTGCCAGGTCGGCGCTACGCCGAAGGGCTGAGCCTGACTACGGATCTCCGGGCAGCCGTCGTTCCAGCGAGCACGATCGACGAGGCGGTCGCCGAGATCACCGAAGCCCTGCAGCGACTCAGCCCGCACGTCGAACCCTGCCCGAACACGGACCTGAAGAACGACGCTCACGCCCTCGGCACTGCAGGCGTGTTCTGGATCGACACCCAGGGACTCGAAGGCCTGTTCGACTCACCCTCGGACTGGGCCGAGGCCGTGCATGAGACCATCAAGGCGCTCGAGCTCCGCGCGAGCCTGGCTCTCAGTTTCGATCGCTTCTCGAGCTACGCGTTGGCCCGCATCACGGCTCCGGGTCAGAGCCAGCTCCTGTTCTCGACCGAGGAGGCCATCCGTTGCACCGACCAGGTGCCACTCGTCCGGCTCGATCTCGACCCGAAGCTCCGCGACGCACTGCACAAACTCGGGGTCGATGAAGTCGGCGGACTCCGACGCCTGCCCGAGGGCGGACTGCTCAGCCGCTTCGGCGCCGACGCAGCCAACCTTCACCAACTGCTGAGCGGCCGGAAGAGCGAACCACTCACCCCGGCCCCGTTCGTCGAGCCGCTGCAGACGCAGTTCGAGATCGGCCCAGAAGATCGCCCACTCCCGCTCGAGCCTCTGCTGCTCGCGATCGAGGAACCCCTTCGAGCCCTGTTGGCAGAGACGGCAAAACGCGGCTCCGTGCTGCGGATCCTGCACTTCGAACTTCGTTTCGAGCAGACGAGCCTCTGCCACCCCGACCCCTTCCGCGGTTCGCTCCGCCCTGCCGAACCGACCCTCGCCGCTCTTCTCCTGCAGGACCTACTCCGACGACGTCTCGAATCCCAACAGTTCGAAGCCCCGGTTGTCGGATTTCGCCTCGAAGCCGAGGTGGTCTCGGCGAACCAGAAACAGCTTGAGCTCTTCGCCGAAGCCCCTGGCCGGGACCTGGAAGCTGCAAACCGCGCGCTTGCCCGCGTCCGTGCGAGCCTCGGGGAGAACACGGTCGTCACCGCACGCCTCGACATCGGACATCTGCCGGACCGCGCCTTCCGATTCGTGCCTCTCGAGCAACTCGGACCGGCGGATCGCGCCCTGCTGGCGGCAGAAGCCCCCTCTCCAACGTTGGTCCGCCGACGATTCGATCGCCCGCGCACACTGACGAGCCAGCGACCGGGACCCGACGGCTGGCTCCCAGCCGGCCTCGAAGCGGGACCGGTCCGGCGGCTCGACGGCCCCTACCTGCTCTCAGGCGGTTGGTGGGCCCTCGAGAACCCCGATCTGCCGGAGCCGGAACGCGCCTACCACTTCGCCCACCTCCAGCACGGCGACCGGCTCTGGCTCTACTTCGATACCAACCGGCGGCGTTGGTTCCAGCAGGGGCGGATCGAGTGACGACAAGAGAGGAGTCGCTCCCTTGTCGGTTGTAACCACGGGTCCTGTGGCGACGATCCGAGCGTCCGCACCGCCCAATCCATGAAGATCGTTCACGTCGTCGGAGCCCGCCCGAACTTCATGAAGGTGGCCCCGATCATGGCTGCCTACGAAGGCCGTCCGGAGTTCGAGCCGCTGCTCGTCCACACCGGCCAGCACTACGACGAACGGATGAGCGATCTGTTCTTCCGCCAGCTCGGAATCCCCGAGCCGGACGTGAACCTCGAAGTCGGCTCGGGCAGCCACGCCCAACAGACCGCCGAGATCATGACACGCTTCGAGCCGGTGATGCTCGAGCACAAGCCGGATGCGGTCCTCGTCGTCGGCGACGTCAACAGCACGATCGCCTGCGGGCTCGTCGCCTCGAAGCTCGGTATCCGGCTGATCCACGTCGAGGCCGGCCTGCGCAGCTTCGACCGTGGGATGCCCGAGGAGATCAACCGGATCCTCACCGACCGAATCTCCGACCAACTGTTCTGCACGGAGCAGAGCGGCATCGACAACTTGCTGAAGGAAGGCACGCCTAAAGAGAGCGCGCACCTCGTCGGCAACGTCATGGTCGACACGCTGCTCAAGAACCTCGAGAAGGCGCGTGAAACGACGATCCTCGAGAAGCTCGGCCTCGAACCCAAGAGCTATGCCGTCGTCACCTTGCACCGTCCGTCGAACGTCGACGACAACGCGGTGCTCGGTCGGATCCTCGACGTGCTGAAGGTCGTTCAGGAAGACCAGCCGATCTTGTTCCCGGTGCACCCGCGAACCCGGTCGCGACTCCAAGACCCGGCCCTCGCACCGAAGGTCGAGGCGATGCCCAACCTGAGGCTGCTGGATCCGGCCGGCTACCTCGAGTTCGTGCGGCTCTGCGACGCCGCTCGGTTGGTTCTCACCGACTCCGGTGGCATCCAGGAAGAGACGACGATCATGGACGTGCCCTGCCTGACGCTCCGCGAGAACACCGAGCGCCCGGTCACCTGCGAGATCGGAACGAACCAGCTCGTCGGCACAGATCCGGACCGCATCCTCGAGGGCTACCGGAAGATCCAGACTGGCGAGGCGGGACGCGGAGAAGCGCCGCCGCTGTGGGACGGCCAGGCAGCCGTCCGGATCGTCGACCTGCTCGGGTCGAACTGATTCGCCCCAGCGGGAGAGAGGCGACTACGCGTCCTCGAGGTAGCCGAAGAGCACTGCGGCGCCGTTCTTCGTCGTCGCGGAGATCTCGGAGCCCGCGGCCGCGGTCAGGCCCTGTGGCAACTGGAAGACCGACGCCGATTGCTGCGTGCTCAACGAGCCGGTCGAGCGCGAGTCACCGAGACCGACCACGAGCACGGTCAGACCGTCGGCCACGATGCTGACGAGGCCCTCCGAATCGCTCGACTGACTGAGCGCGCTGAGACCGATTCCGGTCGCGACGAAGACGCGCCCATCCGGAACCGTGAGCGGCGAGCCCTGCTGTACCGTCAGCATGTCCTTGCCCGCCGGTAAGCCGGCGACACGCAGAGGCTGCGGCACCGCGAGCCCTCCTGACGACGCCGGAATGGCCGGCTGCATCGCCGACAGCCCGAACAGAGCGACAACGACCGCGACGGCACCGAGCAGCGCGGACCGGGGATCGAACTCGAACGAAGACCTCATGCAGGGATGCTGCGGCACACTCGGTGAACCGACAAGGGTTCGTCTTCCCGAGACCTCATCGATTGCCTTCGCCGGTCAGAGCCCCATCGACCCGCGGACGCAAGATCATGAGCGCCGCCGGAGTGCCGATCACCGTCGAAGCAAATGCGCCGTTCTTCGATTGATCAGGTAGCAGGACGTTGACCGTGTCGAAGTACCAGTCACGTGCGTGGAACCCCCGGACATTCTGCGCCTGCGAACCCAGGGATTGCACGCCGAGCCCTTCGAGGGCGAACGGCAACGCGAGTCGCAAGTCAGGCGTGTCCTGGAAGTAGATCGGGTGCGTGCTGAGGTCGACCCGCGGAGTCATCGTGGTCGCCATCCAGGCGAGCACCCCGTCGAGCACCTGGTCGCAACGCCGTTTCAGATCCCGGTCCGCGCGCCCGAGCCGCTGGCGACACAGTGCAAGGGCCGCCGCAGACTCCAGCGTCGACGCACCCTGAACCGAGTAGCGATCGAGCTCCGCGTGTCGCGAGAAACCCAACGGCGCGGCTCGACGTGAGCGAAGCGCGCCCTCGTCGCCGAGGAACGCGGTGACCTCGAATTCAACCTGGTAGTCGACCGGCCGACCGGTCTCGATCGCATGCTCACAGAGCCAAGTCGCGGCCTGGCTCCAGAGCTCGTCGGGTAGGTCGAATCCACGGGCCTCAGCCACATCGAGAGCCATCAGCCCGACCCAGTTGACCTGCGAACTCTCGAACCCGTCAGAGGCGAACCGGAACACGAATCGCCCCTTCGCCAGCTGTTCCGGATCGGCGAACGTGAGCAGCTGGCGAGTCCAATGATCCAGCCGCACCCCGAGCTCGGCCGGGAGAGTTCCGTGCCGTTTGCCACGCTGCCTCGGGGTGCCAGCCTCAACCGCCGTCGGCCGACGTCTCGTGTCCCCGCGTCGATCGTGAAGCGCGTCCACGGCGAGAATTCGCATCGCGAGTGTCAGCGGCTGCTCGGCTGGCGAGTCGAGCAAGAGATCCATGCTCTCCTTCATCGACGGCCGATCGATGGTCCAGCCGCTGCGTGCCATCGCCCAGAGTTCAAGCCCGCGAAGCGTCGGGCCTTGGAAGTTCCCCCGACCTTCCTCGCGACGCCGGGTGTTGTTCCCGTGCTCCAGGTGCTCGCCCTCGAGATAGTGCCGCGCGGCGTCGATCGCTTCCTGCACTCGCGAACGCAGACTCGCACTCGGCGCGACGAACGACTCGAGCGTCCACAACTCGCGGCCACTGACGCGGAAGCGCAACTTCTCCTCGCCGGGTCGCTGACGCGTCACCGTGCCCGTCAGGGCGACCTGAAACATCTCAACCAGTGATCCGGTTGCATCGGAGGCGGGAGAGAGTCGTCGACGCAGGACGACATCCATGTCGACCGTCTCGTCGATGTAATGATCGAGACTGCGCAGGAACGAATCGTCGTCACCGAGCGGATCGATCCCTTCGCGACTGACCAGATGTAGCCGCATCTCCTGATTCCCGTCCTGATCCATCGCCCGCACGGTGCCAGTGACTTCCAGGTCACCAACCCAGGGCATGCGGTGGAACACGCGATCGATCTCACCGCCATCGAGCGTACGCAGGTCGAACGCCAGATAGGGGAAGACGTCGAACAGGTCGTAGGGCGCTCGCTCCCGGTGGGTTCGGTCCACCGACAACTCCGAGGCCAACAACACCGGCTGAACGCGGCGTGGGTGACCTCCGTAGGACACACCGCGTTGCGGATCCGGTCCCTGGCCGGCCCAGTCGCAATCCCAGTCGAAGTCCCGCTCATACTGAACGGCCACACGCGCAGGTGCTTCGGCGGTGATCGCCCACCTCCCCGGATCCGCCGGCGGTTTGGCGTCTTCTTGCGCAAACACAGAAGCCGCGAACGACGTGAGGCACGAGATCGCGACGACCGATGGTGACGGTCGACGGATCGACCCTTCTGGAGCAGTGGAAACAGACATGCGGGACGGCTTCGCCACCTCCGTCCAAGAATCGGGCCATGCCATCGAAGGCTCCAGATCCTCGACAGAATCCGGCCAGCCTCGGGAGTAGCTTGCCGCCGGTGCCTCCCTCCAAGAACCCCCCGAACGACGGCCGCACGACCTCCCGCTTGCGGTTCGAGAAGGCGCGCGAGAGCGACCGCCAGGGGTTTTGTCGGTGGTACACCGACCCGGTCGCGATGCGCTACGTCACGGGCGAGCCGCTCGACGACCAGCAGGCGAACCTAAGGTTCGACGCAGCGCGCGAAGCCGGGAAGGCTGGCCCAGATCTCGGCTTCTACTCGGTCCGACGAATCGAGGACGACGCTTTCGTCGGAGTCGCGAAACTGACCTCGTTCCCCTCCCTCGCCGATGGCCGGACCCTCGAAGTGGGATACGGGCTCCTGCCATTCGCCTTCGGTCGCGGGTATGCCACCGAGATCGTTGGATACCTCACCGAATTCGTGACCGGCCGCACCCTGGCGACGGAGCTCGTGGGAATCACACATCGAGACCACCTGGCATCGATCCGGGTGCTGCAGAAATGCGGCTTCGAGGCACTGCACGGCGATTCGCGATGCCCAGACGGCTCCCTGCTCTCGAGCCTCCAGCTTCCCTCGCTTTCGCTTTGAGAAGCGACGGGAATTGCTATCGTCGCGTCATGACTCTCCTTCGCCTCTCCGCGGGAACCCTCGGGTCCGTGTTCTGCCTGACGCTCGGGACTCCGATGCTCCAGGCTCAAGAAGCTGCGACCACGACCTTCGATCCGGCGACCGAAGTCACTCGCGGGATCGAGATCCTGCTCGAGATGCAGGAAGGCGAAGGAGAACGCGAGTGGCCGTACGAAGGTGTCTACCGCACCAATGAGAACGGCAAGCGACGGGTCATCCCGATCGGTTACCGCGTCGGCGGAACCTCGATCGCTTCGACGGCACTGCTCGCCGCTCCCGGCTACGACGAAGATAAGGATCGTCAGAAGGCGGTCGGGCGGGCGCTCGAGTTCGTGCTCGAAGCCCTCGAGTTGCCACTGATGCAGCCGACGACGCGCGACATGTATGACGTGCGTGGTTGGGGCCAGATCTATGCGCTGCAGTTCCTGCTGACGATGCAGGACCATGACGCGGTCCCGAAGAAGCAGGCCAAGACCGTCTCGAAGTCGATCGATTGGCTCGTCGAGTCGCTGGTCGAGACGGCGCTTCCGGAGAAGGGCGGCTGGAACTACGCCGGCCGTCGCGCTCCGTCGCCGTTCATGACCGGCCCTGGCCTGCTCGCCCTGTTCCACGCCAAGGAGCGTGGCCACGAGGTCCCGACCGAGGTCCTCGAACTGGGTCTCGACGCACTCGAGCGCGGACGCGCCAAGAACGGATCGATCCTGTACTCGGCACCCCCGCAATCGATCTCCGAGCGCGTCGACGAAACGCTGCCCGGAGCCATCGGCCGCATGGTCTCGGTCGAGTCGACGCTCTGGCTCGCTGGACGAGGCAGCCAGGAAGGGCTGAAACTCGCACTCGACTCGTTCTTCGAACACTGGGGCGAACTCGAGAAGCGCCGTCAGCAGACCGGCACGCACGTCCGCCCCTATGGAGTCGCGCCGTACTACTTCATCTACGCGCACCACTACGCCTCGCTGGCGATCTCACTGATCGAAGACGAAGAGACCCAGGCCGAATACCTGAGCCAGTTCCACGCGCGTCTGCAGCAAACGCGTGAAGAGGACGGTGGCTGGAACGACCGCGTGTTCGCGCGCTCGCGCAACTACGGCACCGCCGTCAGCATCCTCGCGCTGTGCATGCAGGACACCCCGCGTCCCTGTGGCTACGAGTCCGAAGCTACCGAAACCGAAAGTAGCGACGAGACCGACGGCGACGGCGGCAAGTGACCGAGCAGCGCGCCGCCCGGCGCGCGCTCACCGACCGACCGGCTGCGCACAGAGGTCGAGGATGGGTCGGAACGTCGATTCCGGCCGGTAGGCCTCCGGGATGAGGCGATCGACCGCGCGAGGCGCAGAACTCCCGGCAGGTCGGGTTCCGAGGGAACGGACGAACTCTGCGACTCCGTCTACCTGAGAGTGCGTGAAACAAGCCTCAGGTCCGCTCTGCGCAGCCACGATTCGGGCCGCATCGCCGATCGGTGCATTCCCCTCCCCACCGACGAACAAGATCGGCCGCTCGGCCATCATGTAGTCGTAGAGCTTGCCCGGGACGAAGATCTGGTCGGCCTGTTCCGGCGAGTTGATCAGAATGAGGCCGTCCATCGCGCGCATCATCCGCAACGCGTCGCCGTAGCCGAGGTAGTCGAACCGCGTGACCTGCGACGCGGCTTCCGGAACCCGGCACAGATCTTCGTCGAGCAGATCCTTGGACGTCGTCGCGTCGCAGTAGACGTGTAGGCGGATCTGCTGCCGCAGCTCGTCCGGGAGCACGGCCATCGCTTGGAGAACCGGTAGGAGGCGACGCTTGGGGAAGATGGTCCCGAAGAACCCGAGATGGATCCCCGGCCCAAGATCCGGCACCTCGCCCATGTCGAACACCTGCTTCGCAACCTCCGGGCAGGCGGCATTCCGGGCGACTTCGACTCTCAGGCCGTCGGGCATCGCTCCGCTCTGCTGAAACGCCGTCAGCGCGTCGTCATTGTTGACAGTCAGTGCGTCGACCTGGGAGAGGATCGCCTTCTCCTTGGCGCAGACCTTCTGCCGAATCGACTCGCTCTTCGACTGACGCCAGGTGTTGCCGCTGAGGAGATCCCGATAGTCGATCAGGATTCGTAGCCGGTCCCCAAACCGGCGTCGCAGCGCCGGCACCGCCTCGAGCTGGCCGTGCGGACCGCAGCAGAGCAACACCGTGTCGATGCCTTCGCTCTCGACGAGTCGCGGCAACTGCTTGATCAGCGTCTTCGACCACTCCACGTGACGATCGAACACCGGTCGCCAGTCGGGCAGCTTGAAGATCCAAGTGCGGTGGACCTTCTCGACGAAGTTCCGAGCGTCGCGATCGACCAGGTTCGGCCCCCCGAACCCGTGGAGTCGGACCTCGGAGGGCAGGAGCGCCTCGAGAGTCGGGTCCCGCTTCGGCAACTGATCGGGGTCCATCGTGACCAGGTGCACGTCGTGCCCGGCCTCCAGGAGAGTCCGGCTCAGGCGGATGATCCGGTGGGAGGCCACCGCGAGCTGAGGTGGTCCGAAGTAGCTGACGAGCGCGATCTTGGACATCGGCGCCGTGGTGGTATTCGGTCCCCCTGTCTCGGTCCAGGACGCAGAGTGGAGATCCAAGATCTCGGGACCGGACTCGCCGCTCGCCCGGTCCGGACTACGCTTGTTTCGCTCCTCCATGAGTCCTTCGTCGCGTATCGCCCGGAACGTCTTCAGCAATGGTGCCGGGTTCCTGATCAACGCCGTCATCGGAATCCTGATGACGCCGATCGTGACCGAGGAACTCGGGAAGCCGGCCTACGGGTTCTGGACGCTGCTGGTCGCCTGCACAGGCTCCTACAGCCTGCTCGACCTCGGCATCCGTTCTGCGGTCGGGCAGTTCGTGACCCGTTATTGGTCACGGGGTGAATTGGAGAACGTCAGCCGCACGATCTCGACTTCGGTCGCGCTGATGGCCGGAACGGGGCTCTGCGTCGCACTGGTCGCGACCGGCTTCGCGTGGTTCGGGCCCGAACTCTTCGAGATCAGCGGAGCCACCGACGAACAGGCCTCGATGCTGTTCGCCATCGTCGGCTACGGCGTCGCACTGAACTTCCCGCTGGTCGTCGCCCAATCGGCGACCTTCGCGCGGCAGAGGTTCGACCTCTCGAACGCGATCGGAATCTCCGAGATCCTGATCCGTTCCGGATTGATCGTCTGGGTTCTGAAGTCCGACCCACAGGACCTTCCCTTCTTCGGTCAGACACTCGGTGCTGCGAACGGCCTCTACGGCCTCGCGATCCTGACGGTGTCGATGCAGCTGCTCGCTGGCCTCGTCCGCGTGTTCATCGCCCGCAAGCTGCTGCCCGGTGTCGAACTCGCCCGACGACATGTCCGCCGGGAGAACGTCAAGGAGCTCTACGGCTACAGCATCTTCACCGTGCTGATCAATGCCGGCGACCAGGTGATGACGCACTCCCCCGCGTTCGTCCTCGCCTGGCTCTTGAACGACGAGGCCGCGGGTCACTTCGGGCCGGGCGCGAATCTGGTCTTCTATGGGCTGACGCTGATCAGCGCGATCGCGTGGACTCTGACGCCACAGGCAACCGCTCGGGATGCTGTCGGCGACATGGACGCCGTGCGCCGGATGTGGGTCCAGGGATCCCGCCTGATCCTGACCTTCGGCGGCATCCTCGCCGGCGGGATCGCAGCCACTGGCGAGGATTTCATCCGACTCTGGGTCGGCGAGGAGTTCCTCAGTGACCCGGAGTACATCTCGACGGCGACCATCGCCTCGGTCCTCGTGATCGGCCTGCTCGTCCGCTCGACGACGACCACCGGGCGGCAGATCCTGATCGGCATGCGCCGAGTGCGATTCATGGCTGCGGTCTCGCTGACCGAGGCCGCGATCGGTATCTCGCTCTCGATCGTGCTGGTCCATCAGATCGGGATCATCGGCTGCGCGGTCGGCATGGCGACCTCCGCGACGATCGCGCAGCTCGGCCTCATGCCCCGCTACCTGTCCAAGGAACTCGGCGTCCCCGTCGGCGAGTTCTTCAGGGAGGTGCCCAGGGGCGGAGTCGCCGTCGTGCTCGTGATGCTGGGTACCGAATGGCTGGTCCGACCCCACCTCACCGTCGACGGCTGGTTGACCTACTGCGTCAAGGCCGCCGCGGTGACTACGCCTGGGGTGATCGCCGCTCTCGCACTCGGTACCAACGCCGAGGAACGAGCCAGACTCGGTAGAAAGCTCGGCGTCATTCGGTGAAAGCCGGATCGAGTCGCTCCACCGCGGCCCTCGCTTCTGAGACCACATCGCGCCACCCATCGCGGTCATTGGCGTGAGGAACGAAACTCCGGGACTCTCCGATGTGCAGGGCTGCCTTGTCGCTGCAGGGATTCCCGACCCTCGATTCTCAGTCGGTGTGCGCGCCTCAGGCTGCGCCAGGGCGGGGTCGCCCGCGCGGTCGTCGTCGCGGGCTCAGGCGCAGACCGAGTCGGCCCCGCCTCTCAGCGGCTGCGGCTGAAGGCGAATTCGACCGCGGGAAGACCGAGCCCTTCTGGCGGGGAGAACCACATTGTGTCGTTCTCCAACTTCGCCCGAATGACCTGTGGCACGCCGCGAGGATCGACGAGCGTCAGCAAGACATCTTCGGCTTCGGTCGCCCAAGAGCCTTCGAGCAGGATCGGAGCCGAGGAGCTGCCGCCGACGGAGCTACTCAGAGTTCCATCGCTTCGAAGCTCAAACTCCCAGCGCACATCCTCTAGCGCACGCCGCCTGGTGGCCTGCGCGAGCTCGTCGAGCACGGACGGTAGTTGCTGCGCACTCCGGTTCCAGGTCGCCTCGGCATCCATCGTCCAACGACCTTCGGGCGACGACCCGGAGAGGTCGCATGCCGAGGAACTGACTAGGAGCGTCAGGCCGAGGGCCAGGCGCAGGGCGCGCCCGACTCCCCCAAGGGATGCAAATGGATGCGACAACGAATCAGTTGGTCTTGCGGCGGAAGATCATCTTCATGGCCTGACCGTTCTCGGTCTCTTCCATGATGATCTCATTCTCGGTGAAGGTCACCGACTCCGGACCGCTGTCATCGTCGTCCTCGGGCACGACGTTGATCTGGTTGCCAGAGACCGAGTAGGTCGCATTCTGTGACGGCCCTGTGCTCGTCATCGAAGCCGTACCATCGGCGCGGAACTCGATGTTCATCTGCCCCATGGCCTGACGCATCATCCCAAGGGCTTGCTCACGCTGTGCCTCCGGGATCGACGCAGTCAACGCGGGCGTGGCCTCGATCGTCTTGTCGAAGTCCAGCTCCCAAACGCCAACGACTCCAGCGTTCGAGCCCGTGCTCGGCGCCGGATCCTCGTTCGATTCGTTGTTGCTGTTCGACTCGTTGTTCCCGTTCGACTCACCATTCGAGCCGGAGTCGTCGTTCGAACCGGCGTTCGAGCTGTTCGAGCCACCGCCGGAATCGTTGTTGCCGGAGTCGTCACCGCAACCGGCGAAGACGAGGGACGAGGCGAGAAGGAAGACGCAGGGAAGCAGACGGTTCATGAGAGTTTCGATCTGGTACGGAGATCGACCTCGATCCCCGGCGGGAAGTCTAGCAGCGTTCGCCTCGCAGCTCACCGCATGCGTACGGCGAGCGAAGTGTCACTTGCGCTTCAGGTAGAGCGTCTGCTCGCCATTCTGACTCTTGGCGACCATCACGATGGAGTCGCCGTCAATCGTCGCGCTGTCGACCTTCTTGGAATCTCCGTCATCGCTCTCGATCGTGATCTGGTCCCCACTGAGCGACCACTTGGCCGAGTCCTTTCGAAGAGTCCCGAAGAGCTCGACCTCCATGGTTGCCGCACCCCCCGACTCGAGAGTCATCGTCATCATCTGGCCGATGAACTCCCGGACTCGCTGCCGATCTTCGGCCGACGCATCCGAGGGGAGCATGTCCGGGTTCTTCTCGAGAGTCCGGTCGACATCGATCACCCAAACACCGACAGGCTCGGAGGCGCCGCAGGAGGTGAACACGACAGAGGTCGCGAGAAGAAGGAGTACACGAAGACAGCGGGTCATGATTCGGCCGAAAAGCGCAACCGCCAGGAGCAGCGGGGCCGCCGCAGTCTAGCACCGCTCTGAAGGACCCCTACGCCGAGCGCTCGCTCCGCGACCACTCCCCGATCAGCCGTCGCTCGAGCGCTTGAATCGAGTCGTGATCAGGAAACCGTTCTGCTCCCCGACGACGATGATCCGATCGGCCGTGCGTCCGCCCTCACGTGCGGGCGAGTAACGCACCGCGTCGGGGATCCCGGTCCCAGCCCCCCAGCTGATGTCGAGTGTGAGCTCGTAGGTCCACCAGCCCTCGATCGCGCTGGGCTCGGGATCGTCCGGATCGCGCGAGGGCACTTCCATCCTCGTGGTCCCATCGTCCGCGAGGATCAGCCGCATCTTCGAAAGCCCGTCTCTCAGCTGCTGAGGAACGATGGCCGGAAGGATCCGGCCATTCGCGGCGAGCGTCTCGTCCACGTGAACCCGCCACTCACCAGCCGGCGAGCGAGTCTCGCCGCGGCGCTGAGTCACGGATGGGCCCTCCGCCCCACCCTTCGGATCCTCCTCGCCGCCACAACCGGCCAACGCGGTCACGGTCAGACAGAGAAGGACGGTGGAGAGGCGTCGCGCTGCGATGCAGGAGGACATCATCGTGGAAGAGGCGAGGTCCGGCTCAGTTCTCGCGACGGAGAATCACCTTGAGGTTTCTGCCGCTCTCTGGGTTTGTGTCCGCCAGCACGAGCGTCCCATCGTCGGCGAGGTAGATCCGATCCGGTCCGTCCTCTTCGTCGACGAGCATCATCTCGACATCGACACCGTCGAGCGTCCAGGTTCCAGTCATCGTCTCTCTGGCCGACTCGGGACCGATCACGACCTCGACACCGCCGTCCTCGGCGAACTCCATCGAGAGGCTGGAGAAGAACTCGCCCATGGCCTGCTCCGCGAGTTCGGCCCCCTCTGCCGCCGGATCGAAGACGCCACCCGGCACGCGGTTCACGGCCATCGTCTCTTCGATCGCGGCCTTCCAGAGACCGACCGGAGACGGCGCCTCCACGACCTCTTCGATCGCCTCCACGGCGTCATTCGAGTCGGTCACGGGCTCGGGCGCGCCACCGCAGCTGAACAAGACGGCGGGGACGAACAGCATCGGGGCGATGCGCTTGAGGACGGACATGCGTCGAAGGATCTGCAGCCGGGCGCTCCAGGTAAAGCCGAAACCCCGATCAGGTCGTGCGTGGACCGAACACCGCAGTGCCGACCCGCACGATCGTCGACCCGGCGCCGATCGCCGCGGACAAATCACCGCTCATCCCCATCGACAGATGCGGCAGCCGCCGTCCGGACCGTTGCTCGAGACCGTCTCGTAACCGGCGAACCGCCTCGAAGACCGGCGCTGACTCGCCTACCAGCGGCCCCATCGCCATCAGACCGTCAACTCGAAGAACCTCGCGGAAACCCTCCGCGTGGTCGAACAACGCGTCGAGTTCCTCAGGTCGCACGCCGTGCTTGTTCGCGTCGTCGGTCGCATCGACCTGCAGCAAGCAGGACAACGGCTGGTCACACCCGATCTCCTGCCGCACCTGTGCGATCTTGTCACAGAGCTTCGGACGGTCGACCGAGTGCAGCATGGCGAGACCGGGCACCTCGCAGAGCGCGCGCACCTTGTTCGACTGTACCGACCCGATGAAGTGCCACTCGAGGCCCAGATCATCGAGATCGCCCGCCCGCTCGACGAAGTCCTGCACTCGATTCTCACCGAACGCCCGCTGTCCGGCTGCATGAGCCGCACGCACCAGGTCGAGTGGCTGCCGCTTGCTAACCGCGACCAACGAGACTTCGTCGGGATCACGCCCAACACGCTCCGCTTCTTCGTCAATCCGAGCGCGAACTGCGGCAAGCCGCTCGTTGATCGAATCGCTCAACGCTCGTCCCAGTGCCCAGTCAGCGTGCCCGGGAAGAGTACCCGCCCCTTCTGAAGCACCTGCTCGCGGCCGTCGAACTGCGTGAAGTTGGCGAGCAACGCATCGTAGACGTCGTAGTCGTCACTGAAGCGCGTCCATTGGGCGAGTACGTCTGCGATCCGACCGTCGCCGAAATGCCGATCACCCAGATGGCGAGCTAGCTTCGCGACGAACTGATGAGCCTCCTTACGGAAGGTATCCGGCCGCGCGTCGTCGGGGTCGAGACCGCAGTCGGACAAGAGTTCGATCCGGCGCGACTCGGCGATCTGCGCCAGCGACTCTCCGAGTTCGATCCGGCGAACGGCTTCTAGGAGTTCCATCGTCAACGACCTCGGGCTTAGTGACGGAAGTGACGCGTGCGCGTGAACACCATCGCGACACCACGGGCATCAGCGGCCTCGAGGACCTCTTGATCCCGACGCGAGCCGCCCGGCTGCACGACAGCACGCACACCCGCGTCGGCCGCGGCGATCAATCCATCCGCAAAGGGGAAGAAAGCATCCGACGCGAGCACGGCACCCTTCGCTTGGTCACCGGCTCGCTCGACCGCCTGTTCGACGGCGTCGACACGACTGGTCTGACCAGCGCCGATCCCGACGGTTCGCAGCACCGAACCATCGGCCACGGCGAGGACGATCGCATTGCTCTTGCAGATCTTCACGACCCTCCAGGCAAAGTCGAGAGCGCGCTTCTCGTCGTCCTCGGGTTGACGCTCGGTCGGCACTTCGTCGCTCGGTCGAGCGAGGTCCACCGCATCGCGGTCCTGGATCAGCAGGCCGCCGTCGATCGATCGCACCGCCCGCCCCGCTCCGCGGTGCGGCTTCGAACCCAGCGCGAGCAGGCGCAGGTTCTTGCCCCAGGGCACGGTCGCGAACTCGACCCGTGCCGCGTCGTCGAACGACGGCGCGACGATCGCTTCAAGGAAGGTCTGACGGGCTGTGATCGCCTTCGCCGTGCCCTCGTCGCAGGGCTGATTCAGCGCCACGATGCCACCGAATGCGCTCTTCGGGTCCGAGTCGAGAGCCGCATCGAACGCTCGGGCGGCATTCGGTCCGACCGCGACACCACAGGGCGTTCCGTGCTTGACGATCGCGCAGGCCGGGTCGTCGAACTCGCGCACGGCATCGAGAGCGGCATCGAGATCGAGGTAGTTGTTGTAGCTCGGTTCCTTGCCGGGCTCGTCGCCGACACCGACCAACTCTGCCGCAGCGAGGCTGCCCGACAGAGCGTCGTCCGCACGGTAGAGCGCCGCCGACTGGTGCGGATTCTCGCCGTAGCGCAGAGCACGCGGCTCGGCGCCGGACACGACGAGCGAGTCGGCGACAGCCCCCGAATCTTCGGCGACCCGTGCGGCCAGGAAGTCCGCGATCGCGGCGTCGTAGCTCGACGTGTGGGCAAAAGCCTTGGCCGCGAGGCGACGTGCCTCGGGGAGCGGAAGCGCCGCGTCGTTCGCACGCAGGGACTCGAGCACTCGGTCGTAGTCGTCCGGATCGACCACGACGCCGACCGCGGAGTGGTTCTTCGACGCGGAGCGGATCATCGCCGGACCACCGATGTCGATCTGCTCGACGATCTCCGAGTCGCTGGCTCCCGACCGCACGGTCTCGCGGAACCGGTAGAGGTTCACGACGAGAATGTCGATCGGATCGATGCCGTGAACCTCCATCGCCTCGAGATCGGAGTCGTCGTCGCGGCGAGCGAGAAGACCACCGTGGACCTTCGGGTGAAGAGTCTTCACACGACCGCCCATCATCTCGGGGAAGCCCGTGTAGGCCTGCACTTCGACCGCAGGCACACCACTTTCCTGGAGGACGCGGAACGTCCCGCCAGTCGAGAGGATCGAGAATCCCAGCTCGCTGAGACCCTGAGCGAACTCGACGACCGACCGTTTGTCGGTCACCGAGATGAGTGCCCGTCTGGTCGGGCCACCACGTCTTGCTTCCGTCATGGCTGGGACCGGGTCTGGAGACCCCGTCAGTCCTTCGCGGTCACGCCCTTGAGGTAGGCCTCGATGAACGGTTTGAGATCGCCGTCGAGAACGCCTTGGACGTTCGAAGTCTCTACACCGGTCCGCAGGTCCTTCACCATCTGGTAGGGGTGCTGGACGTAAGACCGGATCTGGTTACCCCAGGAGACCGTGCCGCGCTCGCCGTAGAACTGCGCGAGCTCCTCTTTCCGTTTCGCTTCCTCGAGCTGGTAGAGCTTCGATTGCAGCGTCTTCATCGCCGAAGCACGGTTCTTGTGCTGCGAGCGCTCGGCCTGACACGAGACGACGACCCCGGTCGGCAAGTGAGTGATCCGGATCGCCGAGTCCGTCTTGTTGACGTGCTGACCACCGGCACCGCTCGCTCGGAACGTGTCCACGCGCAGGTCCTTGTCCTCGATCGCGACGACGATCTCGTCGTCGAGCTCGGGGATGACTTCGAGCGACGCGAACGACGTCTGCCGGCGCGCCTGGGAATCGAACTGCGAGATGCGCACCAGTCGGTGCACGCCCTGCTCAGCCCGCAACTGCCCGTACGCGTACGGCCCCTTCACCAAGAACGTCACCGACTTGATGCCAGCCTCTTCGCCCGGTTGGAAGTCCTGCTCCTCGAGGGCGAAGCCCTGGTCCTTGGCCCACCGGGTATACATCCGGAAGAGCATCTCGGCCCAGTCAGACGCATCGACGCCACCGGCACCCGGTGAGATCGTGACGATCGCGTTCTTCGCGTCGTGCTCTTCACCGAGCATCATCCGGAACTCGAGTTCCGCAAGGACGTCGTGGATCTGGACGTGCTGACCATCGAGCTCGTCGGCGAACGCCTCGGCATCCTCCTGCGCGAGCTCGATCATGGTCTCGAGGTCACCACAGAGTTCGACCGCCTTGTCCAGCGGATCGACGATCGACCCGAGGGTCTTCTTCTCGACAACGGTCGCCTGAGCCTTCTCCTGGTCGTCCCAGAAGCCCGGCATCGTCATCTTGTTCTCGACGTTCCTCAACTCACGAAGTTTGGCTTCGTAGTCAAAGAGACTCCTTGAGCTGATTCACGCGGACGAGGGCGGCGCGGAGCTTCTGAGTGTGGCCGTCGAGGTTCATCGAACGGGGAAGGTTAGCGATGGCCGGCACGGCGCGCCATGAGACGAGGCTCGGGAGTTCGGAATCCTGCGCCACGTCGAGCGGGCATGCAGGGGATCCTCCATATCGCGCCCCGGCGGCTTGGTCTGGCACTGTGCGCCGCATGGCTTCTCGCCATCTCTCCACTCCCGGCGCAGGCAGACCGACCAGCGCGCCCGAACCTCGAGGAGAGCAACCCCAGTCAGGATCTCGAACTCCGCAAGGCCTTCGAACGCGCGAGCGAGCGCGGGCAGCCTCTCCTCGTCGTTCGGATCGCGGAACCGACGAACCTGATCGCGCAGCGATGGCACGAGTTGGTCGGGTCCTCGGATCATCGCTCTCCGAAGCCACACCGCATCGGCGGCGGCTCGGGTTCTCGCGGAGGAGGCCGTAGCGCGATGTCTGGAAATGGACTTCCCGGGAGTCCGTTGGGCGCGGAATGGACGATGTGTCGCCACTCCCGCTCCGCTGAACGAAGTCTGTTTCGCCAGCGAGTGGTCTCATCCGCACCCGACCGCATCGCACGATCTCGTCTTTCGGCACCGGTAGGGTGTCGAGATTCGCGGAGGAAAGACGGGAACCGAGTCGCCGGAGCCTTCGTTCGACCGGCAGCCCAGAACGGGCCCTGACCACCGAGCCACCCCATCCGAGGACCTCTCCGATGACCGATCGTGAACCCAACCAGACGTCGCGCCGCGACTTCTTCTCGCTGTTCCTCTCTGGAGTGGCGATCGGGATGGCCACTCCCCTCGGCGCGGCCGGCCGCGGAGCACGAGCTTTCGGGTTCGCTGGCAGGTCTCGACCAGAGCTACACCCCGACCTCCAGGCCGCGGCGCGCCGCGCGCGCACCCTTGGGAAACCTCTTCTGGTGGTCCGCATCCCAGCTCTGACCCCCGAGCAGCGGCACGCGATCGAGGAGATGAACGAGTGGTATGGCGATCCAGACGAGAAACAGGCCGAGGCTCCAGAGTGGTCGCCCTGGCCTCTCGCGGTCGAACGAGGGGAACGACTTGGTCTCGTCCTGCGCTACGCCGACACCGAAACCCTCGCGGCGATCGCCACCACCGAGATCGTGTGCGCCAACGACGCGGAGATCCGCGAAGTCCTCGGCTGGACCTCCGAGGAAGACCAGAAGCGCGAGCTACCCTCCGGAGCGATGCTTCTAATCGACCTCGAGCCGAGACGCGTTCAGTCGGTGTGCGATGAACTTCCGACGGCGGATCCAGTTCTGAATGCCGACGGCAGCGAGATCCGTTGGGGCTGGGAGGATCCGCAACGAAACGAGGCCATCGCGAACGCCCGAGAGGCCGCGAGCCTGTTCGGTCGGCGTCTGGAGTCTGCGATGTTCGGAGACGCCGAGCACGCGGCGGCTCGTCTCGACAACCATCGCCGATCGCTAGGCAACTCGACCGTCGACTTCGAATCGGCCGACAGCGGGTCAAACACCGACGTCCGTCGCTGCGCCGGGCTCTACTTCGCGAAAGCCCGCTCGATCGAGCCGAAGAGCGACCAGGCGCCGTGGTTCGAGCGACTCGCTGAGCTAGCACGACTCTCCCTCGTCTCGAGCGACCTTCCTGGGGCGCGTTGGGTTGAGACTCTTGGCTGCGGTGCGGACTACACCCACCCGCGCGAAGATGACGCACCATTCGGCATCGACTGCGGCATGGGCTGGGTCCATCCGACTCGTGACCGCTATCTCGTCTTCCGCCACAGGTGAGCGCCGATCCCGCATCCACGCGCATCGGGTTCATGCTGATGCCGGAGCAGCGCTGGCTGGAGCTCTGCACGCACTTGCTCGAGGGGCCGCTCGTCGACTTGATCGGCGTCACGCCCGAAGCGCTTTGGAAGAAGGGGCCCGACGATTCGATCGTCCCAAACGGCTTCCATAAGTTTGCCGCTGAGCTCCGAGCCCGCTGCGGCAAGCCCTTCGTCGGCCACGGAGTCGGCTACTCGGTCGGCTCCGCTCCGAGCGGACCCCCGGACGAACGGAGGCGCAACGCCTGGCGCGCGCAGCTCGAAGCGGACCGGAAGACCTTCGCGTTCGAGCACTACACGGACCACCTCGGCTTCACATCGATCGGTGAGCTGAACCTCGATCTCCCACTCCCGATCCCGCAAGACGATGCGGTCGCCGATCTCGTGCGAGCCCGCCTCCTGGAGTTGCGGTCGGTCGCTCCCCGCATCGGCGTCGAGAACTCGGCGTTCTACTTCGCCCTCGGAGACCCACTCGAAGAGCCGGCCTTCCTCGAGCGCTGCCTGGCCCACGAGGACTTGTTCCTCCTGCTCGACGTCCACAACCTCTGGACCAACGGACTCAACCTAGGCTTCGAACCGGAGGCCTGGCTGGGACGCCTGGACCTGCGCCTCGTCGAGGAGATTCACGTCTCCGGTGGCAGCTGGAGTGACCCGGCCTGGCTTCGACAGGGTGGGTCGCTACGACTCGACAGTCACGAGGACGTCGTCCCCGAACCGGTGTTCCGCCTGCTCGAGTCCGTCGTTCCGCGCTGTCCCAACCTGCGAGTCGTGACTCTGGAGCGCATGGAGGGAACGGTCGCGGAACGCGACGTCGCCGTGCTCGAGTCCGAGCTCGGACGCATCCGGGCGATCGTCGCCTCGTCCGGCGACCGCAGACCAGAGTCGAAGCCGTGGGTTACACCGCGCGAACCAAGGCCCGTCACCGAGTCCCTGCGGCGACTCCAGGAAGGCTTCGCCGCGGTGTTCCACGATCGTGACCCCGTCGAAGCGGTCCGACGACTTGCCGAGGACCAGCGACTCCCCAACACCTGGCGCGACGCTTTGCGTTCCGCAAACCCCACCGGCATCGAACTGAGCGACGCGCTGATCGCACAACTCCGGCTCAGCCGGGTCTGCAACGGCTCGCGAGAGCTGCACCAACGCCTGCTCACCGACCCCCGTCGCTTCGCCGAGGAATTCGAGCGCTACCGACTCGCGGTGCCGCCAACGCGCTGGCACCCGGTCGACGAGGCTCGCGCGTGCTCGCACTTTCTCGCGCGCTGAAGACTGAATTCGGGACGCGTCGTGGAGGCGCTCCTACCGATCGGTTGGCGACAACTCGAATCTCGACTTCGGCTCGCAGCTGCCAGGATTCCGACGCAGGGGACCGTTTTGCCGATCAGTCGGTCCATGCACGGTGCCGCCCGTCGGCGCCGCGCACGAGAACGCACACTTTGCGATCCGCGGCCGGGGCAACGAAAACGCCGACTTCGATCCTTGCCTACTGAGCCTTGGCCGCGGATCGCATCTTTCTCCGATGCGATCGGACGAGGGTGCGCCTCAGGGCTCGGTCTTGGTGACCGAGAGGTGCCCGAACTGGACCTGCAGGTCCACGAGCGGGCCGCCACCGCGAACCTGGCCCTGCGCGCGGTGACCGAGCACCTCTCCGCGAGAGGCGTCTTCGGGGTGGGATGAGTGAACCCGCTCGACGGGAAGGTCGAACGCGCTGCAGATGACTCCGACCTTGCCGCCACGGCTCATGATGGTCTTGGCATCGAGGTCGAAGGCGGCGTCCTCGGGCAGGAAGCAAATCAGAGACGGAGTGTCGGCACGCAGCCGGATTCCCTGCGGACCGATCTCTGCGATGCGTGCCCAGATCTTCCCCTTGCCCGTGTGCAGATCGAGAGAGCCGCGGTGATCGAAGGCCTGGAGGTTTCCGTCTCCGTAACGACCCGAGACGTGACCCTCGCAGTTGCGGAGCAAGAGCTCCCCGCCGCCATCCGCGATCACCTCAGCATCGCCGACGTGCCCGTTCAACTGGATCCGGGTCCGCCCAGCGTCCGAGTACAATCGAAGAGCGATACCCGGCGGAACCAGGATCTGCAGCTGCAAGATCAACGACGAGTCGACGTGGAGCTCGAGCCCTTCCGGGAGCGCTGGGGGCTCAAACTTCCCCACGAGCCCGTCCTCACTGATCGAGAATCTCGGGGTAGCGACATAATCTTCTCCGAACCGAGCTTCGACCTCGTCCTCGAGACTGACCGCGACGACCGTCCCGACCACGTCGATGCGGGCGTCGCCGTCGTCACGATCGCTGATCACGAGGCCCGCGCCACCGATGTGGAACTCCAGCGTCTGGACGGACTTCGGCACCTCGAAGTCGGTCTCGACCCGAAACTCGAGAGCGTTTCCCCCGCAACCCGAGGCGGAGACGGCGATCGCAAGGGCGAGGAGGTGTCGGAGGCGCATCAGCGGGTCAAATCTCAGCGATCTGGCAGAATTGCCGATGGGAGTTCTCACGGGGTTCGACCGTAGAAGTCCGCCGCGGATCCCAGCTGGTGCCGCGACCGCCGAACCGTCATGTCCCGATCGTCCCGAGACACCGCCCGAGACCACGAGCCCGCCACCTTGGCGGCTTACCACGCGGCGGTCTCGGACCACGCGGACGGGCTGAAGAACTTTGCCGCGCGCATGCTCGGCGACGACCTCCAGGCCGAGGACGTCGCCCAGGATGCGTTCCTGGCGCTCTACCGCCATCTCGGGCAGGTGCCGAGTTCGGCCTTTCGTCCCTGGCTCTACCGCGTCGCCCGCAACCTCTGCCTCGACATCCTGCGGCGCCGGAAGTTCCGACTGCGCTTGTTCCGGGATGTCGAACGGGACGACGACCGCCAGATGAGCGCGCCAGATCCGTCCTCGGACCGACCGGACCAAATCGCCGAGTCCCACGAAGCCCACGCGGCAATCGAGGAAGCAATTCAACAGCTCCCGCAGCGATTCCGAGAGGCCTTCGTCCTCTGTGAACTCGAGGGGCTCAGCTACGAAGACGCGGCCGCTGCGCTCGACTGCCCCGTGAAGACCGTCTCCACGCGCTTGTTCCGGGCGCGCCAGCGGTTCCGCACCGCGCTGAAGGAGGTCGTCAACCTTTGAACACCGAACCCATGAGAGGCGACCGACTCGAACACGAGCTGTCGTTGGACCTCGACGGCCGCTTGTCGCCGGCCCGCCGAGCCGCGCTCTACGAGACGCTGAAGAACGATCCGCAGGCCCGCGCCCTCCGAACCGCGCTCGTCGAGAGCCGGGAAACGGCCCGATCTGCCGAGCGCAACCGGGTTTCCGCGGGCTTCCACGAGTCGCTGATGCGACGAGTCGAGGCCGGAGAAGGCACCCCGGAAGCGTCGTTCCGCCAACCGATTCCCTGGTCCGCCCGTCTGCGCGATCTCGGCATCGGCGCAGCCGCCGCCGCACTCGTGCTGATCGGAGTCCAGGCGTTGAGCTCGGACGATGACCTCGATCCGACCCGCACCCTGCGCCAGGACGAAGTCGCGGTGAACGCCGGCGTCGAGCCGACCGAAGGACCCGAGGCTATGCGCCTCGACTCGTCGTCCGGCTCCTCGCTGCGCCCGATCGTCGATCGATCCAACCTGTTCAACACGACGCTGGCGGGGGCCGTGCCGCCGAACGCGAACTTCGTTCAGCCCTCGCCGTGGGTCGTCGCCGACGAAGCGCAGAACACTTTTGTCAACGCGACCGACCAACTCCGCCGTCAGTTGCTCGCCACCTCGCGTGACGACACCGACCAGTCGCGACTGATGCGTCGAGTGCAGCGACTCACGCCGTCCGCACAGCGAGCCCGTGCAGCCGCCGAGATGCTGGCCTGGATGTCGCGCGAGCAGTTCGTCGATCTGCCACCGGCACTGGCCGGCGGGCTCGAGGCCGTGCGATCGGTCAGCATTCGACTCGATCGAGCAGCACGGTCGACCGATTCGCAGTCACGGCGCATCCTCTGGGAGCTCGAAGCCGCGCGCGAGCAGATCGAACGCATCGAGATCGAAACCCTCGGCCACGAACTGATGGTCCGTTGCTGCGATACGCAGCAGGCGTTTGCGGATCAGCTGCTCGAGCAGGTGCTGCAATCCCGAGGACCGATGCCGCTGAACATGATCCACATGGCGCAGCCGACCGAGATGGGCACGCTTCAGGTGCTGCAGCAGTTCCCTGGCGGACATGAGATTCAGATCTTCATTGTCCGCCAGCGCTGAAGCACGGGCGACCGGCGCTCAGGACGAGAAGGCGCGGAGCATCCAACAGGTCTTCTCCTGATCATCGGCGAAGGCTTTGATCATGTCGGCCGACGCGGTGTCGCCAGCCTCCTCGGCGACCGCGGCGAGCGATCGCTGCTCCTGGATCAGAGTGCGGAAGTCCGCGATCACGGACTCGACCATCTGATCGGCCGATTCGTCGCCCTTCGCCTCCTGGAGACGGGCATGCTCGAGGTTCTGGGCCAGAGTCGACAGCGGCTTGCCGCCGATGGTCAGGATTCGCTCGGCCACCTCGTCGACGGTCAGAGCAACCTGGTTGTAGAGCTCTTCGAACTTCGCGTGCAGGCCGAAGAAGTGCGGGCCAGTGACATTCCAGTGGAACGCGCGCAGCTTCTGGTAGAGCAGTTGGTAGTCGGCGAGGAGTAGATTGAACGGGGCGGTGAGATCGGCCATGGCTTGGTTCCTGAAACAGACGGGAAGGGATTCTTGCCAGCAGTTCTAGGAAGGACTCAATCGAGTACTCCAGAACGTCTGCAACTCGACGCGATCGCCAAAATCGATCGTCGGCCTCGGCCGGAGGCGAGCTTTCGGTAGCATCTTCCCCCCCATGCTCGGCGACCGCAGCACGTTCCCGAACCTCGCCTACGACGTCTACTTCAATCACGCCGCGATGACCCCGGTCTCCCAGCCGGTTCGCGAAGCGATGGTCGCGACGATGGCGAGCTACGAGCAGATTGGCGCGGATGCTTGGTTTCCGGCGCGGGAAGCCCGCGAGAGCCTGCGGCACAACCTCGCAACGCTCTGCGGGTCCTCCGCGGAGTCGATCGCGTTGATGCCGAACACGTCGTACGGAATCGCGGCGATCGCCTCGTCGCTGGAGCTCCAACGGGGGGACCGCATCTTGCTGTTCACCGGGGAGTTTCCGAGCAACGTCTCTCCCTGGCAGGCCGTCGCACGACGAGCCGGCGTCGACCTGGTCTTTGCGAACCCCGACCAACTCTGGACCGACGATGGGATCGCGGCCCTGACCGCGGAGCTCTCGCTCGGCCTTCGCCTCGTAGCGATCAGCGCGGTGCAGTTCCAAACCGGCCTCCGCATGCCGCTCGAGCGCATCGGGGAGCTCTGTCGCGCGGTCGGAACGCGATTCTTCGTCGACGGGATCCAGGCGCTCGGCGGTCTACCGGTCGATGTGGCCGCATGCCATATCGACTACCTCGCAGCCGGCGGCCACAAGTGGCTCATGGGTCCCGAGGGCACCGGGATGCTCTACGTCGCCCCCGACCGCGCATGCGAGCTCGACCCGCTCCTCATCGGCTGGCTCAGCCACGAGGACGGAACGCGGTTCCTCGTCGATGGCGCCGGCCACCTCCGCACGGACCTGCCTCTCCGTGAGCGTGCCGACGTGTTCGAGATCGGCTGCATGAACTCGGTTGGTTTTGCCGGACTGGGGGCTGCGGTCGAACGCCTCGTCGCGGCCGGGCCCGTGCAGATCCACAGCCACGTTCAGTCGATCCTCGACCCACTCGAGAACGGCCTAAAAGCGCGCGACTTCGACAGTGTCCGCTCGAGCAACCCAGCCGCCCGGAGCAACATCCTGTCAGTCCGTCCGCCCGAGGACCTGGATCTCGCGGAGCTTCAACAAGCCCTGCTCAGGCACGGACTGTCCGTCGCGACCCCCGACGGTTTCCTGCGCTTCTCACCACACGCCCCGAACTCGATCGACGAGGTAGAGAGCGCCCTGGACCGCGTCGATCGCGCGGTCGACGAACTTCGGCGCAACCGGGCCTGAGCCCGAGACTGCGGGTCAGGCCGGCGACCAGGCCGGACCGTCGGTGTCCGGCGACTCGCAACCTTCGGCGCGCGGGCGCGCATCGCGGATGACACGCTCGAGCTCGTCGAGGTAGCGAAGGAACTGCGCGCGGCCGGCACGGGTCATCAGCGCCGTCGTCCGGGTCCGAGTGCCCTGCGGGCGCTTGCGGATCTCGACCAGACCAGCTTCCTCCAGCACCTTCAGGTGCCGGCTCAGGTTGCCGTCGGTCAGATGGCACAGGCTCTTCAGCTCGACAAATCCGACCCCGGTCACCTGGGACGCGAGAGCGGTCAGGATGCCGAGTCGCGCCTTCTCGTGGAGCACCCGGTCGAGGCCCTCGTAGGCGAAGAGGCCCTCACCCTCGTCATCGTCCTGACCAGAGGTCTGGTCAGGATTCTGTCTATCACGATCCGACACGGTCAGATTCCCTCCCAAGCATTCGAGGCACGACGTTCTGGACGCTCCAGACTGGTGTAGAGGATCAGCGCAGCCGCGATCTGTCCGATTCCGAAGGTGAGCCCCATGCCCCAAGGCGACGGCGGCTCACCGATGCTGGCGCGGTAACCGAGCACCGCAGCGCCACACAGGTAGATGCCCGCCACGAAGCCGATGGAGCGTGGCAGGTACGGCCGCGAGGACAGCACCCCAAGCCCGAAACAGGCCGTCCAGAGGGCCGGCAGGACAGGCGTGAGGGGCCCGTTGCGCCACAGGTAGGTCAGAACGCCGACCACGACGGCCGCGGGAGCGAACTGCAGCAGGACCGTGCCAGCTCGGCGAGGATCCAGCCGTTCGGACCGAAGTAGGACGGAAATGGCAAAGTCAATTCCGACCAGAGCGGAGCAGATCAGGCAGACCCCGACCCAATAGCGGACGAAGTCGTTGGCGTCGTAGGGCGGCCACCAGACCGTCTGAGCGGCAGCCGCAGCGAGTGCGACGAGGCCGGTAGCCGCGGTGGGAAGGGCTCGATAGCCACGGAACAGCTCCCCACGGAGGACCTGGGCGTGAATCTCACCGATGCGATGAACTGCATCTTCCAGACGCATGCCATCGAAACTGCCCCCTGAAGCAAACTCTGTCAAGCAGAGTGGACCCCGACGGGGTTCTCATCCGTCGAAGATCGAGGCTAGACTTCTCCACTCGACGGTTCAGGCCTTCCTGCCCAGGGCCAAACCCCGCAGTCACGAGTGTCTCGCCTGCCTCGGCGCTCCCCCCGACGCTCCATATCCCCACCTGAACCATGATCCGACCCCTCCAAATCGGCGGAGCGGTGCTGGGCGCGTGTGCGCTCGCCGCGACTCTGCCTGCGCAAGATCTTCAGGGCCCGGCCCTGATCCCGCAGGCCCCCAACAGCACGAAGCTGGTCTCCCCGGCCGGCCCGGCTCCAGCCTGGCTGCTCGACCGCGTCGACCTCTTCGGCGGCGACATGGTCGCCTTCGACGCGCCGACCAAGCGTGAGGCGTTTCAGATGTCGATGAGCATCGGTGGCAGCGACTACCTGATGTCGCTGCAGCCGAACGACCTTCGCGGACCGAACTACCAACTGCTGGTCGATGACGGCAACACGATCACGGCCATGCCGCGTTCGGAGTCCGTCACCTGGCGCGGAATCGTCCTGACACAGGACGGCCCGATCGCCGACGCCGCCGTGTCGGTCTCGATCGTCGACGGAGCGATGGACGGCATGATCCACCTCGGTGGCGAGCTGGGCACCTACTTCATCGAGCCGACTCAGAAGTACGAGTCCTCGATGCCGGCCGAGTCGCACATCGTCTACCACCGCAGCGACATCGCGACCGCGGGCGCCTGTGGTGTTGACGATCGCTTGACGCCGGTGAACACGGGACAAGCGTTGACCGGCCAGGGCCTCGGCGGACCGACCCTGCGGGAGGCGGAGATCGCCTTCGACGCGGACTTCGACCTCTACCAGTTGCGTGGCTCGAGCGTCCCCGCGACTGAGAGTTTCATCACCGCGATCCTGAACAACATCGACGCGATCTACATCAACGACGTCGACATCACCTACGTGATCACGACGATCCTGGTGCGCACGGCGGTCACCTACACGTCGACTTCGGCGGGTGGTGTGCTCAACCAGTTCAGCCAGCGCTGGAACAGTCAGCACGGCTCGATCCAACGTGACCTCGCTCACCTGTTCTCGGGCAAGACGACCTTCGGCTCGACCCTCGGCATCGCCTCACTCGCGACCGTTTGCAACATCGGCAACGCCTACGGCGTGAACGACGCAACGATCTCGACCGGCGCCCTGACGGCCGTCCACGCTCACGAGTGTGGTCACAACTGGAGTGCGACGCACTGCAACGCGACCCCTGACTGCCGGATCATGTGCTCCGCCATCGGCGGCTGTGGCCCGATCACCTCGTTTGGCCCGACCGCGACCGGTCAGATCATCTCATTCAAGAACTCGCGCACCTGCCTGACGATCCCACCGCCGCCAGGAAACCCGCCGGTCATCACCTCGATCGTCCCGTCGGACATCCAAGCGCTGCCGAACGGTGCAGTCACGATCAACGGCACCGACTTCACCGGAGTCACGACGATCTTCTACGGCATCCAGACCGTCACGCCGCTGGTCTTCAGCGACACGATGATGACGTTTGTCCCGCCGACGCCGACCAACCTCGGCTCGCGATTCCTGATCGCGGAGAACCAGGCCGGCACTTCGGGTCTGAACTTCGTCAACGTCGTCGAAACCAGCCCGCCGAACCACTCGGTCTCGCCGATCACCTTCCAGGGCAGTACGCTCAACTGGGGCCTCGGCGGTGGTGTTGGAGACTCGTTCTTCTTGGTCGTGAACTTCAACGATCCGACGACCATCCCGGTGCTGGGCGTGAACCTGCTGGCGAACCCGATCGTGTTCACCTCGGGTGCGCTCGACGTGGTTGGCCTCTCGAACTTCGCGTTCCCGATCGTGACGACTCCGGACCTGACCGGCGTGGAGCTTCGTTCGCAGATCATCACCATCGATCCGGCCACGCTGGCCATTCAGGGCAGCAACCCGACCCTCACGACGATCTTCTGAGATCGTCGCTTGTCGCCGGCACCGCTCACGGTCTGCCGGCGACCTGCCTCAGCGCGGGCCGCCTCGGCGGCCGCCGCGACGAGGCCCGCGGCCCGGACCTTCGCGGAACGCCCGGCGCAATCGCTGGAACTCGTTCTCGAGCTCGGCTCGGAGTTCGCGACGGCTCTCGGCCCAAGGCGAGAAGTCCTCGTCGTCCGGTGCCGGCACGATCTCGTCGAGCCCGCGACGAACGCGCACCTCGATCTCCTCGTCGGAAGCCCGTTGAGCGAGAGCGCCGACCGAGGCAGCGAAGACCAAGGACCGACGCGCGTCGAAGAGTTCAGTCCCGCCGAGCTCGATGACCCGATCGACGACGATCTCGAACGGCGCCTCGAAGCTCAGGTCGTCTCGTTGCCGACGGGCGTAGTGCAAGACACCCGCCAGGCGCATCGAGGCTTCGAGCTGGGCTCGCCACATCGCCTGCGAGATCGCCGGCTTGAGCATGCTGGGCACGGTGGTCTGCAGGACCTCGTAGCCGAGCTCGAGCACGTCCCTGGGCGTGTCCGCAAAGCCGTCCTTGAACTTCTCCGGAGACCCGAAGAGGAACAGCACCGACTCCACGGCCTCGACCGCGATCTGCGAGTCTTCCGGACGCTCGGAACTCAAGGCGCTGTACTGGCGCGCAGCCGCATCCCAGTGCCGCTGCGCCGCCTCCTCTTCGCCTCCGAGCAAGGACACGGTCGCGGCGATCTTCTCCGACCGAGCCACCTGGAACCGGCTGTCGATCGTTTCGAGCGGCTCGAGTTCGCGCTGCATCGAGGTGATCGCGTCTGCGGCGCGGTCGAGGGACTCGCGATCGACGCCCTGCCGTGCCAGCTCGTGCAACGACAAGCGGCCTCGTTCACGTTCCCGGAATCCTGGCGATCGACTCTGCGATTGGGTGGCGACCGCTTCGATGCCCGCCGTGAGATCCAGGTTGGCGAGGCGGAAGTAGATCTCAGCACGAGCGAGCCGAGCCTCGTCCGTCTCGAACTCCTCGTAGACCTCGAGGGCTGATTCGTAGGCTTCCCGAGCCGGCTCGGTCTCGCGCAAGAACCCGAGCAGGTCTCCGCGGCGACGCGACGCGCGGGCCAACAACTCCCGATCTTCGCCACCTTCGACCTCGTCGGACAGCGACTCGTAGTAAGCGAGCAGCTCTTCTGCGACGGCCCGCTCACTGTCGGAGACCTGAGAGAGATTCCACTCGACGGACGTTTCGAACCATGTCCCACCGACGTCCATCTCGTCGGTCCCCGCATCACCGATGCCGAGGCGACTGATGCCGACGAGCGATGCTGCGACGTTGTCGAAGCCGGCGTAAGCGTCTCGCAGACGCTGCTCGGAGGCGGCCGATGACTTACTCGCCTGATACCAACCAACGGCGGCAGCCGACCCTCCGCCAACGACCCCGATCACTGCGGCTGCTGCAAGGGACGCGACCAACCGGTTGCGTTGGCACCAACGCCAGAGTTCCTCGCCCGGCGTCGTTCGTCGGGCCGCGATCGGGCGCCCTTCGAGAAACCGCTCGAGGTCGTCCTCGAGGTCTTTCGCGGTCGGGTAGCGGTGACGCGGATCGAGTTCGCAGGCTCGATGAACAACGGTCTCGAGGTCACGCGGAATCGCCGCAACCCGGCTGCGTAGACGTTCGGGTCGAAGAGTCGCCGCATCCCGCAGAACCTGCGCACGGTCACTGCCCTGACGCGCCGGACGCCCGCAGCAAAGCTCATAGAGCGTCAGCCCGAGCGCAAACACGTCGCTGCGCACATCGGATCGGCCTTCGAGTTGCTCGGGCGCGAGGTACTGCACGGTGCCGAGGACATCGCCAGTGCGAGTCAGTTCTTCGGACCCACTGGCAATCGCGAGCCCGAAATCCGTGATCCAGACGATTCCGTCGGTGTCGAGCAGCAGGTTCGCCGGCTTGATGTCGCGATGCAAGACGCCGGACGCATGGGCATAGGAGAGTGCGGAGGCCGCTTGTCGCCCGACCTCGGCAATCGAACGAAACAGCTGACGAGTCCCACGCACTGGCGCCTTCTTCGTCGCCGGCGCGGACTCACCCGGTTCACCGCCCGTGCTCGGGCTCGATCCGGAGGCACTTGCGCTGCCGGAATCGACGACCCGATACAGCGAGCCGACGACTTCGCTGACCGAGTCCGCAGCCTGATTCGGACTCCAATCCGCGACGCCCTCGATCGCCTCACGATCGAGGGTCATCCGGGCCGCGATTCGATCCAGTGAGACCCCGTGGATCACCGGCATCACGTAGTAGCGCCAACCGTCATGCTCCCCGACACCAAAGATCGGGACGATGTTCGTGTGGTGCAGCTTCGCCGCCGTTCGGACTTCGCGCTCGAATCGCTGGAGCCGGCGCGAGTCCTCACCACCGGGCAACACCTTCAAGGCCACCCGTCGATCGAGCGAATCCTGGTGCGCCTCGAACACGACTCCCATGCCGCCCCGTCCGATCTCGCGGAGGATCTCGAAGTCGCCCAAGCGATCCCCGACTGACAGCGAGACGCGCGCCTGAACCGGGGTCGAAGAGGACTTCATCTGCTCCATCGCGAGGATGGTCGGGAACAGATTGCGGATCGCCTCCGCGTGCTCCTGGTGGTCCTCGGCCCAGTTCTCGACGTCGGGTCGCTCGCCGCGACGCACAGCCTCCGCGAACTGGTCCGCGAGGTCATCGAACGACGTTGGTTGGCCGGGCTCGCTCACATCCCACCCCCACGACCTTCGAGCAGCCCTTTCAGACGAGCGAGAGCGCGCACGTAACGGTTGCTCGCCGCCGAGGCCTGGATGCCGAGGACGGCGGCCGCTTCGGTATTCGACAGCTCTTCGAGGTGCCTGAGCATCAGCACCTCGCGGTCCATCTCCTCCATCTCGTCGAGCGATTCCCGGAGCAAGACGACCATCTCGTCGCGCTGCACGGCACCGCTCGGGGACGTGAAGCTGCCGCTGAGGTGAATCGACATCGCATCGGACTGCGCAGCGGGCCCAGCTCCGTGATGCAGCGAAACCTCCTGCTTCGCGCTGCGACGCTGGGCACCGACATGGCGACGGTGGAGGTCGATCATGGTCTGCCCGAGGACGAGACGCAGCCAGAGAAAGCCCGACGGGTCCTCCTGCGTCGCGTAGCTGCCGATCCGCTTCTGCGCGTCGAGCCACACCTCCTGCAGCACGTCGTCGGGATCGACGCGCTGTAGCACCCTTGGGTGCATGCGGAACTGCACGATGCGACGCATGCGGGCCCGGTGTAGGTCGAACAATTCCGACAGCGCGCTCTCGTCGCCGTTGCGCAGTCGCTCGAGGAGTTCGGGGCTTTCGTGTTCGCGTTCGACCATCGTCGGCGCCTCGCCGGGGCGCGCCCCCGAACGTAGCGCTCTGCGATCGTCCACAAAGCAGTCGAATCCGCTGGGACGAATCCCGGACATCCTCGACACCCCCGACCCCAACCGATCGATGCGACCCTTCCTCCTACTCCTCGTTCCGACCGCCCTCGTCACCTGCGTCGCCGTGTTCGCTCCCGAGACGCCTGGCAGCCGAGGGGTCGCCGACCAGGACCCGGCAATCGAGGCTCACCCGGCCGCAGACCCCGCCGACGTGGCAACGCTCGACGCCCTCGTGACCTCGCTCTACGACGTGATCTCCGGACCCGCCGGGCAGAAGCGGGACTTCGACCGACTCCGCAGCCTGTTCCACCCCGAGGCCAAGATGGTGCCGATCGGCCCCGAACGCGGCCGGGAAGGGGTTTTCCCGAGCCTGATCGCGGTCGACGGCTACATCGAGCGCGCCGGCGACTCGCTCGAGCGCAGCGGGTTCTACGAAATCGAGACCAGCCGCCGAGTCGAGCGATTCGGGCACCTGGCCCAGGTCTTCAGCGCCTACGAAATCAAGCAGGACCTGGAGGCCGAGAAACCCCTCCTGCGGGGCGTCAACGGCATCACCTGCGTGTTCAGCGAGGGCCGCTGGTGGGTCCTCCAGATCGCCTGGGAGCAGGAGACGACCGCTGGAGAGTGGCCAGACCGCTACCTGCCGGATGCCGCCGCGGACACCCCGCTGGAACCGGCGAGCTTCGAGATCGAAGAAGACCGCGACCGCTGAGCTGGCGGACGGGAATCGAAAGAACCGGGTTTGGCTACACTTGGGAATCCCAAGGGTTGGCCAACACCCGCCACTCGCGGTCCCGCCTGCGATCGGCTACCCTACTCCGTTCCTCGCACTGGTATCCGGGCGTCGGCCCGATCCCCTCCGCTGGGCGGCGGATGAATGAACTTCGGGTTTTCCCGTAGTCACTTCCAGGGATCGCCGATCCGGCCACAGCCCCGTGGCCCAGCTCCCGCACACACACCCCTGACGCAACTCCCGAGAGTCCTCCAATGAAGATCAGCGAAAACCGTCGACTCCGTGGTGAGAAGAAGGCGCTTGCCCGCCACGCTCACCAAGAACGCCAGAACTCGCGCCACGAGAAGAAGTTCTGGGAGTTTGCTTCCGCGATCGCCGAGGGCGAGTCGGGCGCGTCGAAGATCGACCTGACCAAGCTGCCGCTGGTCCTCCAGCAAGCCGGCAAGACGCAGGAAGATCTCCAGGCCGCCGTCGAAGAGCTCCGCAAGGAGATGAAGGACAGCTGATCGAGTCGTTCGGACTCGAGCTGACCTGATCGCGCCCCGGCTGCACGGGACGAGCGCGGAACCCACGGCGGATGTCGGCACCTTCGAGGCGCTGCCCGCCGGTTCGCCACCGCGAACACGCTAGACCGCATTCCGTGGTCGAGGTCTGGCCACCTATCACGACTGCTTCCAAGCCGGTCGGTAGGCGAGGCCGAGCCCGAGGATCTTCGCGATCAGCTTCTCGTACTTCAGCCCGGTCTTCTCCGACGACTCGGCGAAGTCCTCGCCGTAGCTGAGGTCCGGGTTCGGGTTGGCCTCGAGCACGTAGACGTCGCCCGTCGACTCCTCGAGCCGGAGGTCGATCCGCGCGAAACCCGAGAGATCGAGCGCTCGGTAGATTCGCTTGGCCGTCCGCGAGATCGCCTGCCGTTGCGCATCGGTCAACTCTTCGGCCGGACCGGTCCGCACTCCGACGCGCTCCTGGTAGTCGAAGTCCGTCTTCACTCGCTCGGTCGCGATCGGCCGCGCGCCGCTGGGCAGCCGGTCGAACTGCAGCTCGAACACTGGGAAGGTCGAGAGCCTCCGATTGCCGAGCACCCCGATCGTCAGCTCTCGGCCTTCGACGTACTCCTCCGCGATCGCATCGCGACCGATCGTCTCGTGGACGTAGGCCACACGCGCGCGCAGCGCCGCCTCGTCCTCGACGACCGACGCCTGGGAGATCCCAACCGAGGCATGTTCGGCCAGCGTCTTGACGATCATCGGGAAACGAAGACGACTGGGCAGCTTGCGCTTGGGATCCCCCATCTGGAACACCGCGAAACCCGGCGTGCGGATGCGGTGGTAGTTCAGGATCTTCTTCGACAGCGCCTTGTCGTTGGCCAGCAGAAGACCGCGCGGGTTCGAACCGGTGTAGGCGACCTTCAACAACTCGAGGTAGCTGACGACATGCGCGTCGTAGCCGCCGATGTCGTGAAAGTAGCGCAGGCAGTTGAACGCAATGTGTGGCTCGAACCGATCGATCGCCTCGCGGATCGGCCGCAACTCGTCCTGCACGCCGAGCACCTGGACCTCGTGACCGAGCACCTCGAGTGCACGCACGATGTCATACTCCATCTTGAACGGATGGACTTCCTCGTCAGACAGGCCTTCGATCGTGTCGGGCGGAACGAACTCCTCGTGGGCAAGCACCAGGACTCGCTTCTTCCGCGCCTTGGTCATCGCATGAACTCCGATCGGCCGCCGCTGTCGATGCGAACCGTCAGCATCGTCACCAGGACGGCTGCGTCGGCGATCTTCGAGCGACTGACTCGGCCACATCGTAGACCCAATTCACGGCTACGGACCTCCAGAGCGTCGATGACCTGCTTGACGGTGTAGGGGTGGTGAGAGGTTACCCGTGCGACCTGGTCGCGGATCTCGCGGGCCTGTTCCCGCCAAAACCGAGCTGCACTGCGGCCTCGCGTCTCACTGAACAGTCGACGGAGCTGCCGGTCGTAGACTCCGGTGGTCTCACTCTCGTAGTGCGACTTCTTTTCTTCGTAGTGCTCGCGAAGCGTCTGTTTGAGTGTCGAGACGCGGCTGGGCCGGGCGCGAGAGCGGACCGGCGGAGCAACGTCCGCGATCTCGGTCATCAACTCGTCGACATACTCGAGCTTCTCGAGAACGGGCCAACCATCGTATCGACGGCGCCACGCACTCCGCGGAGTCAGCCATACGGCGAAGGTCTCGGCGAAGTCCTCGAGCGGATGACTCTGCGCATACCAGAGATCCAGGTGTCGCACGAAACGTCGTGACGTGGTCTTCGGCGCATAGCTGTCGTGGTAGGGCTCCGAGGCCTTGCCGAACAACTCGCGGAAGCGCTTGCGACGCCGCAGCCGATAGGCGTTGTCGATCGCATGTCCGGACTCGTGACGCATGAGGCGTAGGCATTCGAGATGACCACCGCCTTCGACCTGCAGCATCTGCGAACGCTCGAGTCGCGCAAGCCGCGGATGCGCGAGGAAGAACGGGATCGCGAAGCCCATGATCGCGTCGGGCGAGAACCACTCGCTCGACAACCAGACGTGCGGTCGGAAGCGCAGACCCCGGCGTTCGAAGTCCTCGAACAGTGTTTCGATCCGATGTTCGAGCGCGGTCCCCTCGAGCGAGATCTCGAGGTCGCAAATGCGGATGTCGAGCAGATCGTCAAGGGGGAGACCGGCCCACCAGGGGCGCTTCTTGCTCGCTCTGCGTCGTCCGGCCACGAGGAGCGGAGACTAGCCTGAACCGCACGCCGTCTCCACGACGTCACGCTCGCCGATCGCAAGGTGGACGTTGACGAACCATTGATCCGACCTCGATAACGTTCAGTGAGCCGGGCTCACCACCGAGCCACGGTTCGTCGACGAGAAGCCATCTTGCCCTGGAGTGACGCGTTCAAGGATCTACCCGATGGGTTCCAGGCCGCGCCTTCAGATCGAGCGATCGTCGACGCAGCGGGTGGTCGTGGAGCGGCGATCTACGGCGAGCTCATCGAGGCGACCTTCGATCGCATCCTTCAGTGGTGGCGACCGGGTCCGGAAGACATCCTGCTGGACCTGGGATCGGGGACCGGACGATTCGCCGCCCAGGCAGCGATGACGACCGAGGTCGGCGAAGTCGTCGCGATCGAGCTCTCACGGTTCCGCCACGAAACCGCGGTCGAAGGCATCGAACGCCTCCGAGCACTGGGACCGGACGGCGCGGCCGCCGCGGACCGGATCCGACTGGTCGAGGACGACTTTCTCACCGCCTCGCTTCCCGACGCCACGCTGGTCTACTGCGGCTCGACCTGCTTTCCGGCCGAGCTGTGGGCCTGCCTCTGTCGTCGCGTCGACCGCGAACTCCCCCACCTCCGCAGCCTGATCGCCCCGAGACCGCTGCCGGAGGACTTCCAGGGCCGGTTGCGCGAGATCGGCCGATTCCCCGGCAGCGCGACCTGGATGGACGAGATCGACGTTTACGCACTCGGTCGCTGAGGCGCCGGTTCGCAGAGGAATGCTCGAGCACTCGTCCCGAGTCGGAGGACGAAGAGCACGCCGTCTCGCCCCTCGACGGATCGAAATGCTCGCTCGAGAGCATTCGCGTCGACGAACCCACCGCGAGTCTTCACCACGACCGCCCCGAATCCGTGGTCTCGCAGAGCCCGACGCACCTTGGACTCCCGCCATGGCATCTCCGCTGCGATCGGGAAACACCGCAGCAGCTCCGACGAAAGCTGCGCCTCGGAGCCGAAGAGCCCAAGGCCCGGGTGAAGCTCACGAGTCGGATCACCACCACCGGCCGCACGAAGGGCTGCACCGCTCAGTCCGGCACGCTCGACGACCGGGTCCATCTCGATGAGGAACGCCGGGTCCACGGCTCCGGAAGCGGGCGACAACTCCTCGGCCTCACCGGCAAACGAGAACGACCCGATCCGCGTGGCTCGCCGTCGCCCGGGTTCCTCGGCGAGTCCGCCAGTCCAAACAACCAGTTGCCGCAGCGCTCGCCCATCCGCGATCCACTCGTACTCGAACTCCCCGCCGAGCGGACGAAGCTCCTCGACGTCGGTCCCCGGACCGAGCTTGATCGCGGCTCCCTGGACCCGATCGATCAGTCGCCGCACAAGATCCGGAGACGGAACCAGGTCCTCGAGGCGCCAAACCCGACCACTGCCGGATCGCCGCGCAGGATCGCAGTGCGCGAAGGCGTCGGCCGGAATGACCTGATCCTCGAGCAGATTCGCGAGATCCGCGCAAAGGACCTCTGCCTCGGTGTTCGTGACCGCCATCTCGACGCGCAACGGGTCAAGGTCCACGCCACGCACCCGGGAACCCAAGGCCTCGTGGAGGGCGAAGAGATCGCCACCCGCGCCGCAGCAGATGTCCCAGACGCTCGCTCCTGAATCACCGACCGCTCGCCGAAAGCGCTCGGCCTTGTGCCCTGCGACGCCGACCCCTGAGGCCTGCTCGAGTGCGACCCGATCCGCAAAGAGCGCTTCGACCTTCGGAAACTTCTCGGCGGCGCGCTCGCGCACCTCGACCAGCTCCAGCCCCATCGACAATCGTTCGGCGGAGACGCTCTCGCGCAAACGGGTCAGGAACGCCGGGGCCGACCGCTCAGACGGCGACGCCGACGCCAGCGTTCGAAGCAGGGACTCGTCGCCAAGGACGCCCCGCCAACCGTCGAGTGATCGATCGCTCACCGACCTCCTCGCCGCAGACGACGGAGGATCTCCAAGGGATCGACCGGGGTCTCGCGCTGCCCTTGCGGCTCGCCCTCTGGCGGTTCCTCGCCACCCGAAGAACCCTGAGGCTCCGGTTCCGGCTCGCGTTGGTTCTCGTTGCCGCCGAGCACACCTCGCAGGACACCCTCGAGCACATCCTGCGGTTGGTTGCCGCTCTCACCCTGCCCGCCGCGCGAGCCACCGAGGATCGGACCGAGCACGTCGTCGACGACTCCTTCGAGCTCCGACCCGCCGAGCGCCCGGCGAAGGGCATCCGCACCCTGCTCCTCGAGCGCCCGGGTCGCCGCACGCTGCAGGAGTTCGTCTAGTGACGGCAATCCGAGGGATGGGTCGTCGACCGACCCGCCGAGCTGCGCACCCAGCGGTTCGTCACCGAGGAACTGCAGCAGTCGCTCGCCATCGCGGTGACCGCGCAGCCAATCACGCACGTCGATCACGTAGTCGAGACTGCCATCGACTCCGGTGCGGCCGACGAGCGGGAACTCTCGCTCGCCACAGTCCAGGTTCATCGAGCTCGGTGTCAGGAAGCCCTCGGAGAGATCGAGCGCGGCGCGGAACGACTCGAACGCGATCCGCGTTCCGTCCTGCTGGCCGACGACCTGCGCCAACTGCGCGAGCGTTCCAGCCGGCGCGAACTGTCCTCCACCGAGAGCGAGTTCGCCGTTGCCGGTCAATCGCGAGAGCCAGCTGAGCATCTCCTCGCCGTCGCCAGGCATCAGTGGACCGGCAAGAGAGAGGTCACAGTCGAGGCCGGACTGGAACCCGGCAACCTCCTCGAGACCACTGAGAATCGGCATGACGTAGCAGAGCCCCTCGGCCGCACGCCCGACGACCCGGGACCCTTCGACCCCGACCGTCCCCTCGAAGCTCGGCACGCTCGACGCATCGCTCGCGTCAACGTCCATCGACAGGTTCAGACCTCCACCGCTGAAACGACCATCCTCGGTCCGCAATTGGAGTCGCCCGCCCGCGAGATCGAGTCGGGTCGACACCGACTCGATCACCTGGTCGGCGATCTCCAGTCGGTCGAACCCGAACGCCGCATCGAGATCGAGCATCCTCGCTAGATCCCAGATCTCGAGCTCACCCTGCATCGCTGCGAGGGGCACACGCAACGAGCCTTCGAGCTGCGCGCCGGTCCCCTTCAGCAACTCCGGCATCGGCCCGCCGAACTGGGCGAGTCCGTCGAGATCGAACACAAAGTGCATCCCCGGCATCGCGCGACCGTCCTGTGTCTCGGTCGCGAGACCGTCGAGACGGAGAACGCCGAGGTCAAAGCTGAGGCCAGCGAGATCGAGCTCGGTCAGCTTCCCTTGGTCATCGAGGCGCGCCTGAAGTGAGGGCACGAACTGGAATCGCTCGGCTTGGATATCGAGCCCTGAGAACAGCTCACCCGCCAGCCGCAGCTGATCGATCCGGATCTGGCCGTTCGACTGCAACGCTTCGCCGGGCTTGCTCTCGATCCGAGTGTGCGCCGTGACGACTCCTTGGAACGACTCGACCTTCCGCTCACCGAGGAGCGCCCGCAGCACAGCCTCGTAGCGACCGAGGTCGAACTCGTCGCAGTCCATCCGCGCGATCATCGGATGACTCGGATCCGCGTCCCACTCGACGCGGATCGCGAGCTCGCCGTCGTCACCGGTCGGACGATGCACCTTCGCGTCGAGCGTCGCCGTGAACTTCGTCGCGTCCTCCGGCTTCTCGATGCGGACGTTGAGGTCGGTCAGCTGTTCGACGAGACCGTGGACGTCGTGGTGGATATCGAGGAAGCCATCGACGATCGCGAACTCCATCCGGTGCTTGCGGATCTTGTCGGCGAGTGACTCGTCATCGTCCTGGTCGTCGCTCGGTTCGTCGTCCGGCTGCTCGTCGGGCTGCTCATCCGGCTCCTCGTTGGGCCCGTCGTCGCGATCTTTCTTGCCGAGTTCGTCGAGGTTCGTGGTCCCATCGACGTGCTGCACGACGCGTAGCTCCGGCCGAAGCACCCGCCCCTGCAGCCGCACGCGCCCCATCGCGATCTCCGCGAGGGACAGCTCGAAGCTCGCGTCTTCGAGGGCGAAGAGCGGGCCGTCGCTCTGAGTTCCGGTGGGCTGCTCAACGCGAACCCCCTTCATCTGGACCGGACTGAACCAGCCGACGCTGTGGTCCTCGATCGTCACCTCGACCCCGAGGGCATCGGCCATCGAGTCCTCGAGAGCGCTGCGTACGAACCCCATCGAGAGGATCAGCGGCAGGGTGAAGAACAGCGCAACGAGCGCGATCAGGCCGAATCCGAGGATCTTGCGGATCCGCCGGAAGCGGCCTGACTTCGCCTTGGGAACGGGAGTTTCAGTCGGGGTCACGACGGAGGGTGCGAATGGCCGAAAACGAGTCTGAGGATGAGTGATGGCGCCCAGAACGACCGGTTGACCGTGCTGCAGCGGTTGGACATCGCCACCGCGGAGCGTCTGGCGAACCAGCTAGCCCGGCGACTGGAGGAGGACCTCGCGGATTCCAAGTCCGAGGCGACCGTCTGGGAGCCGACCGACGTGGAACGCCGGGACTTCGTTCGTGGCCTACTCGGTATTCGAGGCTTTCGCATCCACTCGGACGACGTCGAGAAGATCCTCGAAGATCGGGTCGAGCGCTACCGGCCAGAGCATCAGGAGTGGCGGCTGGTCCGAGGCCTTGCCCGCGCCTTTGACGACCTGCTCGAAGAGGCCATGCAGGGCCGCGGCCCGAGCGGCTGGGCAATCGCCGAGCGATTTCGGTCCATGACCGACGGTCTCGCGCGCTTCCGCAACAACACGCTGCGCCGCGATATCCCCTGGGACTCGATCCCCGGCGTCCCCTACCCGGACGCCCAGCGCGTCGGGGCGCTGCTCGACGGCCTCCACGAGGACGCCAACTACGGGGATCAGCACCCCGACTACGAGGAGATGCACCCGGTCCGCCAGGCGGCTCGCCTGTTCTGGCGCTTCGCCCGCATCTCACCGTTCCCGGACTTCAACGTCGTGATGGCCGTCCTCGCGGCCTCGCACCTGCTGTGCTCGCGTGGCTACCCGGCCTGGGTGGCCCAGAGCGACGACCGTGCTCGCCTCGATGCACTGGTGAAAGGCGCCCTGCCGGAGCGCTCGCTCTTCCTCGAGCAGCGGCTCCTGGACACGGTGCAGCGGAAAGTCTGGGCGCCAAATCCGGGGCGCTGACCTCGAGATGGTTCGGGGGCGAGCGCCCCTGATCACGCTTCGCCCGCGGACGACGCCCCCGTTGGGTCCCCGGTCGTCCGGTCTCGAAACGCGTCCAAAGCCTGCCGAACGCGGGGCACGAGTCTCTCAACCGAATCTCGTGTCACCGCCCCCATCAGGCAGACCTGGATCCAGTCTCGTGCGCGCAGGTACTCGCTCTCGAAACCGACGAGGAACCCGCGTTGGCGAAGCCACTCGCCGACGAACTGCGCGGCGCCCCCTCCCTCGAGAAGGATCGTCGTGACCGCCGGACTCGCGGAGCGATCGGGGATCAGCGTCCTGATCCCATGGGCGCGCAGCCTCCGGCGAAGAAGTCCTGCTAGATCGGCGACGTGCGCCGTTCGCCCCCCGGATCGGTGGAGCGAGAGAGCCGTGTCCAAGGCACCGAGCAGGTTGCTGGACTGGGTGAACGCAACGCCCTGCGCCTTCGCGTAGAGCGCGGGATCGAGGTATCGAGGCACCGACGAGTCGGTGCGCTCCGAGAAGGGCCGATCGCCGAGGACGATGGCCAGTCCAGCGTACGACCCCAGCGCCTTGCCGCTGACCGCAGTCGCGAGGCGCACGGAACGGAGGTCGACGGGCACCGCACCGATGGCGCTGATCGCATCCAGGTAGAGCTCCACCCCGAGTGCGGTCGCGACCCCCCGCAGTCCATCCATGTCTCGCAGGACACCGGTCGACGTCTCACACAACGTGACCCACACCCATCGCAGCTGCGGCCGTTCGACGAGGAATCGTTCCAACTCGTGGATCGACCACGGCGAGCCCCAGGGGCGTTCGAACAACTCGAAGTCGATCGACCATCGCTTCGCATGGTCCGCGAGACGACGGCCGAACTCACCGTCGACGACGATGGCCCCAGGCGTTCGTTGGCAAGCGATCTGAGCACCGACAACATCGTTGGCGAGCGTTCCCGAGCCGAGGAAAACCGCCGCATCCGCGGCGTGAGTCAACGCACAGAGCTCCTCTCGAACGCGGTGCATCTGGTGAAGGAACGCATCGCTTCGATGAGAACTCGCCAGCTCGGACATCGCCGCACGAATCTCCGGCGCCACACAGACCGGGCCCGGCAGAAAGCTGCACGGCTCCACGCGGCTGCAAGTGTCCGAGACCCGCTTGCGTCGCTCGAAGGCAGCGGCACTTCGCTGCACGAACGACGACATGGTCAGATACATCGGTTGATACCGCGCGTCCGGCGCACCGACCTTAGGTCCGAAGGCAACGAACCCCATGTGCTCGTAGAGCCTCCTCTGCCGGGTCGTTCCGGAGACCACGGCGAGGTCGTAGCCCCGCTCGCGGCCGAGACGCAGGATCTGGTCCATGAGACCAGCGAACACGGGGCCACGTCGCGAGTCCTCGGCGACGCTGAGGAGCCGCACTTCGCAGAGCCTCTGGTGCGGCGGCAGGTAGCGATCGAGCTCCGGCAGCTTCTCGTCGAGGGAGAACGGGCGCTGGTCTCGGACCGCCACCATTCCCACGAGCCGATCCCCGGAACGCGCGACGAGGTAGGTGTTCTCGGAGTGGAAACGATCGACCAACCGCCTGGATGAATTCGGTCGATGCTGCGGGATCTCGTCGACGAAGGTCCGGTAGTTCAGCTCACAGATGCGGTCTTCGTCCGCGGCAGTGGCGATCCCGAATGTCAGCTCGTCGGCCATCTCTCTCGCTCCGACCATAAGCCGTCGCTCGATCGACGATCGGACAACAGCGACGAGGGGTGGTCCACTACCCCGTCCCTTTCAAGAGGCGTTCGAGATGCGGTCGGTGGGCGATCGCGATCAGCACCGCCAGCATCGCCGTTCCAGTCACGTCTTCCGCACTCCGTCCGAGCCACCACGCGGCGAACGGTGCGGAGCAGATCGCCAACAAGCCGGCGCACACGAACACGCGAACAGCCGCGAACGCAACGCCGGTCACAAGCGTCGCGACCAAAAGCAGAGCGGGGTCGAGCACCGCAAGCGCGCCGATCCACACCGCGACACCTCGACCTCCCCGGAAGCCGAGCTGCGCGGGCCAGACGTGGCCCATCGCCGCCGCGATGGCGGACGACCATTGCCAGGTCGGCGACAAGTCGAACGCCAGAGCGAACCCGACCGCCGCAGCTCCTTTGCTCGCGTCGATCGCGAGCGTCACCACGAATCCCCGGCGCCCGAGCGTTCGGCCGACGTTCGTCGCGCCCGTGCCGTGGCTCCCGGTCGTTCGCACGTCGATTCCACGATGGCGACGAACGAGATAGTAGCCGGCATTGAGGCAGCCGATCGCGTACGCGACCAACAACACACCGACGATGGTGATCCACGTGGACAGCACGTCGGACCGGTCATACCGCAGAATCGAGCGGAGTCACTCTCGTTGACCTTGCGCCGCACCTAGACTGGCTTCGTGATTCTCGGCGTGGCGTTCGCATCGGTCGCAGCGGGCTTCCTGTTCGCCGCCTGGTCCATCGCCGGCACTGGAGCCGGTGACTCGTGGCTTCGGCTCAGTGCCGTGATCGTCCTGACCTGGACCGGCTTCGCTTGCGCCGCTGCCAGCCTCGCCTGGCTCTGGCCTCTCGGGGCAGGAAGTCACTACCGGCGAGTCCGAGTGCTGTTCGGGAAGCGAGTCGACGGGACCCGAACCCCGTGGAGCCGAGTCGCCTGGCTGCCGTTCCTCGGACCGCTCGGCGCCTGGTGGCATTGGCGTAGGCCGCGACTGACAGAATCACCTTGGAGCCAACTCCTCCCCGACCTCTGGATCGGACGCCGGCTCTTGGACGAGGAGTTCGAACTCGAAGTCGACCACCTCGTCGACCTGACCTGCGAGTACACCGAGTGTCCTCGCCAACGCGCACACCCCGGCTACCTCAGCCTGCCTATCGTCGACGGCGCTGCGCCGCCGCCACAGGTCCTGGAGCGATACCTACGTCAGATCGAGGAACTGCCCGGGCGAGTGTTCCTTCACTGCGCCGAGGGACACGGACGGACCGCGACCATCGCAGCGGGCCTGCTCCTGCGCCGAGGGATCGCCGCCGACATCGACGACGCACTCGTTCGGGTGCAATCCGTCCGACCGAAGGCAAAGCCCTACCGCCAACAACTTCGATCCTTGCGAGCCCTGTCGGACTAGGCGAAGGCCGGAAGTGACCTCTCACCGACGCCTCGCTCCCTCGACCTCCCGGTGGGCTCCTCCAGAGGCGCCCGCAGTGGAGATGATTGCGCAGCCCCAATTCCGCACCACGCCCGGGCCCTTCCTTCGCGGAAGTCGCTTCGAGCTCGTCCCGGGGTCAGGCGAATCAACCTCACGGTTCTCACAGTCGGAGTCGCGGAGTGTGGCCAGACCCGCCGATCCAAAAAATTCGCCCCCCAACCGGACAAAACCACTCCCTCCCCCGCTGGTCCTTCTGCAGGCCTGGTCGGCCTTCGGCGAGAACATCGCCGAGCCTCATATGGCCTCGTCCTGCCCCAGAAACACCATCCCACGAAGGACCAGACCTATGAACTCTCGTTTCCTGACCGCTCTCGCGATCCTCACGACGGCTGCGGCCGTCGAAGCCCAGACGCCTCGTGCCGTCTTCCTGCTCGACCGCTCCGGCTCCATGACGCTGGGCGGAGCCCCGAATCGTTGCGACGCCTCGGCGATCGCCTGCCAGGGCGACATCTCCGCCTTCTTCTCCGCCTTCCCGAACGGCGAGATCTCCGTTCGGGAGTTCAACGACGTGATCCCGACCGGATCGCGGGCCGTTCCCGGATTCAACGAGTGGATGAGCGCATCGAGCGAAGGCTCACTCGCGAGCGCCGTTACGAACGGTCAAAACGCGGTCAGCGCCAGCGTCATGTGCGCCGGCCTCACGCCGCTCGCCGACGCGATCTGTGACTCGGCTTCGGCACTCTTGATCCGCGGCATCATCGACCCGTCGGCCGAGTGCTTCTTCTACGTCTACTCGGACGGTGGCGAGAACAACTCGATGGGCGCCTGCTCCGGCGAATACGCGACCAACTCGGACACCGGCCGCTGCAGCTTCGACACCTTCGCCACCGGCATGCCCTACGAGACCGGCCCGGGCGGAATGCCGTCCTGGCAGCAGAACTCGTGCGCGCAGATCGAGGCCCTCAGCCTCAGCTGCGGCCTCGTCCTGAACGTCTACAAGTTCAACGGATTCTCGATCGTCGGCGACCCGGCTCTGAGCTTCCTGGACTCCGCCTCACGCGGCACCGGCGGTTTTTCGATCAACGTCGCGGACGGCACCGTTCCGGCCCCGGGCGGTATTCAGAGCTTCCGGGACGGCTGCGCCGACTCGAGCGGCCTGCGTCCGCTCCTGCAGCCGCTCGGCACCCCGACGCTCGGCTCGAACGTCAACCTGGTGCTCCAAGCCGGCAACTACCAGCGCTTCATCCTGCTCGGCTTCAACGAAATCGACCCGGGCATCGACCTCGGGCTCGTCGGCTCGCCGGGCTGCGTCCTGACCGTGGACGCCGCCGTCACCGTCGGCACCGGCCTGTTCCCGCTGATCATCCCGCAGAACGGCGCCCTCGTCGGCGTCACGCTCGAGACCCAGGGTGTCGGCCTCGGAACACTTCCGTCGCAGGCTCCGGTGCTCACGAGCAACCGCATCCGTTTGAACATCGCGCCGTGATTCGGCCGGCTCTATTCGCTCAAACCCACTCGTCCGCTTATTCGGCGGACCGCTAAGGCGCCTCGGGCATCCGCTCGGGGCGCCTTTCTTCGATTTCGGGGCCAGCGGTTCCCAGCCTCGTTCGGGCCGGAAGTCGAACTTTCCCGAGCGAGTGCGCTGCCAGGCGGCAGAAATCTCGCTCTTCGACCGGACAGATCCGGGGCGCCGCCGCTTCGTGGATTGCAGGCGCGACGGTCGCACCTGCCACCGACTCACTCAGAAACCCACCACGAAGAAACAGACCGATGAACGCCCCATCCGCTCTGACCCTCGCCCTCGCCCTGACCGCCGCCGCTTCGGCCCACGCCCAGACCCCGCGCGCCGTCTTCCTCCTCGATCGCTCCGGCTCGATGGTCCTCGGCGGCTCACCGAACCGGTGCGAAGCCTCGGCCGAGGCCTGCCGCAACGACGTCTCCGCGTTCTTCGCCGCCTTCCCGAACGGCGAGGTCACGATCCGGGAATTCAACAGCGCCTTCCCGACCGGATCGCGGGCCGTGCCGGGGTTCCCGGAATGGCAGAGCGTCGCCACCTCGGGCTCCCTCGCCAACGTCGTCGTCGACTGCCACGAAACCGTGGACTCGAGCGTCGATTGCTCGGGCGCCACTCCTCTCGCGGACGCGATCTGTGACTCGGCTTCGGCACTCCTGATCCGCGGCATCATCAGCCCGTCGGCCGAGTGCTTCTTCTACGTCTACTCCGACGGCGGCGAGAACTCGTCCGCGGGTGCCTGCTCTGGCGGTGACGCGACAAACGCGACGACCGGTCGCTGCTCGTTCGACACTTTCGCCCCTGGCACGCCCTACGAGACCGACGCGATGGGTCTCGCTTCGTGGCAACAGAACTGCTGCGCGCAGATCGAAGCGCTGCACCTGAGCTGCGACCTGGTGATGAACGTCTACAAGTTCGACGCCTTCGGCATCGTCGTCGACCAGGGGTTCCAGTTCCTCGACTCGGCCTCGCGCGGCACCGGCGGGTTCTCCCTCTCGGTCCCCGACGGAACGATCCCGGTGCCCGGTGGCTTCCAGGTCTTCCCGACCGGCTGCTCTGACAACACCGGCCTGCAGCCGCTCGTCCAGGTGTTCGGCATGCCGGAACTCGGCGCGGACATCAACATCGTCATGCAGTCGGGCCACTACCGGCGCTTCCTGCTGATCGGCTTCGACGCCTTCGACCAGGGCATCGATCTAGGCCTCGTTGGTGCGCCGGGCTGCGAACTCTCGGTCAACGCGGCCGTCACGATCCCGAACGGAACACTCTCGCTCTTGCTCCCGGCCGTTCAGGCATTCATCGGGGTGAATCTCGAAATCCAGGGCGTCGGACTCGCCACGCTTCCGGGTCAGAACCCGGTTCTCACAAGCAACCGTCTCCGACTCACGATCAACCGCTGAGTCCGTCGGTTTCGAGATGCTCTCAAACGGCTCGTCCTTCGACGAACCGTCCATCCCGCGGCCGCGCCGGGAGTCCTACACTCTCGGCGCGGCATTTTTCTGCCTACTTCGATCATGGAATCGCGAAGCGAAGAACGGCTCGAAGCGCTGGTCGCCGACTGCCTGGAAGCCCTCGACGGGGACGACACGCGCACGCTCGATCAGGTAATCGAGTACCTGACCGACAAGGAGCCGGCGCTCCGCGACCCCTTGCGCAAGCGCCTCGACCGGCTGCGCGACCTGGGCCTTCTCGGCGACGAGGACAAATCCGCGACCCAGCCAGTGATCGAGGGCTACCAACTCCGCTCCTGCCTCGGCAGCGGTGGCATGGGTGAGGTGTGGCTCGCGACGCAGGTCGAGCCGGTTCACCGCGCGGTCGCCGTGAAGGTGATTCGCCGCGATCGCCGCAACGAGCGGGTCGTTCAGCGCTTCCTCTCCGAGCGTCAGGCACTGGCGAAGATGTCGCACCCGGGCATCGCCCAGGTCTACGACGCCGGTGAGACCAAGACCGGCGAACCGTACTTCGCCATGGAGTTCGTCGACGGTCGCCCGATCGACGAGGTCCATCGATCAAACGAACTCGGCCTCGACACAACTCTCGAGCTCATGGCGAAGGTCTGCGATGCAGTGCAGCACGCGCACGACCGCGGTGTGCTGCACCGCGACCTCAAGCCTCAGAACATTCTGGTCACCGAGATCGACGGTGAGCTCCAGCCGAAGGTCATCGACTTCGGTCTCGCGAAGGGCCTCGAGGAATCGATCTCTGGTGGCGACGTCGAAACTCTCGAAGGCCAGGTGCTTGGCACACCGCAGTACATGGCTCCCGAGCAGGCTGACTCGAGCGTCGACGAAGTCGACGTCCGCGTCGACGTCTACGGCATCGGAGCGGTGCTCTTCGAGATGGTGACCGGCTCTCTTCCGATCGACATCCCAAACGCGACGTTGCTCGAAGTCGTCCAGGCGATCCGCAGCATGGAGCGACCGGCCCTCTCGACCCGGCTTCGCGAACGCGCCTCCTCCGACGACAACGACGACACCAGGATCCTCTCTCGGAGCCTCGCGAGCCGCTGTCGCGGCGACCTCGACCGGATCCTCAAGCGCGCGCTGCAGATCGACCCGACGCTGCGCTACGGCTCGGTCACCGCACTCGGAACCGATCTTCGGGCCTTCCTGCAACACCGACCGATCTCGGCGACACCGCCGACGACGATCTACCGACTCCGCAAGTTCGCGAAGCGCAGGCGCGGACTGTTCCTCACCGCAGTCGCTGTGCTGTTGACGGCCCTGACCGGCCTCGGGTTCGCTCTGCACTACGAGGTCCAGGCGCGCCGTTCCCTGAGCTGGTTCGACAAGCTCGCGGAACGGGAGGAGGTCGCTCGCCTGATCGGTCGAGTCGACTCCCTCGGCCCACTCGGACCCAGCGGCCTGTCCGACCTCGAATCTTGGCTGCTGGATGCGGAGGTCACGCTGACATCTCGCGACGCCGCCGCGGACTTCCTCGGCGAAACTCGAAGGAGGGCAGCCAACCCGGAGGCCCAGGACGTCGTCGACCGCGGCTATGACCGCGGTCGATACGCCGTCCTCGACGAGTCGCTGACCCTGCTGCTCGACGACCTCGACACGCTCCACGAGTCCCGATCGGAAGTCGAGCGTTGGACTCGGTTCGCACGTTCGGTTCCCGCCGTCAACGACCCGACTCTGCGCGCCCGATGGGACGAGGCGCTGGAGTCGATCGCGGACAGAGAGCGTTGCCCGCTCTACGAAGGGCTCCGACTCAAGCCACAGAGCGGCCTGATCCCTCTCCGCCAGGATCCCGACTCAGGGCTCTGGGAATTCGCGCTCTATTGGCCGGACGGTGAGTCTGGATCGATGGACATCCCATCCGTGGGCGCGAACGGATTCCTCGAGGTCACCGAATCGACGGCCCCAGTCGTTGTGTTGATCCCGGGCGGGTCGTTCTTCATGGGCTCCGAAGTCCGCCCCGAGGCCGAGTTCTTCGACGAGTTCGCGAGCAACGACGAAGACCCTCGACATCCGATCACGCTCGCGCCGTTCTTCATCGGCAAGTACGAGCTGACGCAAGCCCAGTGGGTCGGGATGACCACGAAGGTCACGTCGCAGATCACCTTCGACTTCAACGAACGCAACCCCGGCGCCCGCCTGACCGACGTGATCGACGGCAGGCATCCGGTCGAGAATCTCTCCTGGGAAGAGAGTCGGACCTGGCTCCGGCGACTCGGTCTGGATCTGCCGACCGAAGCACAGTGGGAATACGCCGCACGCGCCAAGACGACGACCCCCTGGTGGTGCGGCGCCGACCGATCCTCGGTCGTCGAACCACTGGCCGCCAACCTCGCGGACGAGCGCGCTGTGGCCCAGCAGTACTACACGCAGGCCGAACCGGGTCTCGAGGACGGCTACCTCTTCCACGGCCCCGTCGATCTCGGAGCGCCGAACCCTTTTGGTCTTCACGGCACGATCGGCAACGTCTGGGAGTGGGTCCGAGATCGATACCACTTCTATGACAAGGTGACCGCGGCCCCCGACACGGGCCTCCGAAAGAAGGCCGACGAGGAGTCGAACGGCGACATTCCACGCGTCGTGCGCGGAGGCGGCTTCGACGCCCCCGCGACGAAAGCGCGACACACCCAGCGCCTGGCCAAGGGTCAGACGGACCGCTCGGGCGGCATCGGTTTGCGACTGTGCAGAGCGATTTCCGTGACCGAAGATTGACCACACACTCGTAGGACCTCGTAGCCATGAACCGCTCTCCGCTCCCGACGATCGCCCTCGCGCTGCTCTGCGCTCCGGCCGTAGTGGCCCAGCGACCGAGCACCGGGCCTCTGCCCCACTCGGCGATGACGTATTTCCTTTCGCCGGGTGCCCTGGCACCCGACGGCTCGACCTTCGATCACCGTCGAGTTCTGACTCGCAAGCCGGGCACTGGCGGTGGCCAGCAGAATCCACCCCGGCTCATCGGCCGACCGGACTTCACGTTCGCCGCGCTGTTTCCGGACAACTCGCAGCCGGAGGGAATCGCCGACATCGACATCGACGCGTTCTCGGTCGCGCTCGATCTGCTCTGGGTCGACCCGCAGCTCGACGACGGTGTCATCTCGGCGCCGACCGGAGACTGGCTGAACGTCTCGTTCACCGTCGCCCCGGACACGGCCGGCGCGGGTCCGGAGATCTTGCTCGAACAGCTCCAACCGGAAGGCGCCGGCGGCGATGTGTTTGGCTACGTGTCCGAGATCTCGCTCCTGCCGGGCCGCTACCTCGGTCAGACGAGTCGGATGGCGGACTCCGAAGAGCTGCGGCTGAACACTCCGGACGCGAACAACTCCATCGCAGCGCTCGACTTCCACGTCCCCCTCTACGAACTCGACTCCGCGTTCACCAACCAGCTGCCATTGCAGCCACGTGTGTTCTTCTCGGTCAGTCGAGCGACATCGAACAACGTTCCTCCGATCTGGCGCGTCAACCGAACTGGAGGGGTGGCGAACCCTTCGGGCGCGATCGTCTTCATGACTGAGTGGAGCCGGGTGACCGGTTGGTCGACGCCGATCGCCTACTGCGTCCCCTCAGACTTCGGGCTGACCGACGACGACGACATCGACGCACTCGCGGTCGACCGCACCCACGAAGAGACCTTCGCCAAGACCCACATGGTCTACTCGACGACCGGCGCTCCGACTCCAGTTCCGTCCGAGTTGCTCTTTGCATCCAAGCCTCTGGACCCCTCGAGCACACCAGTCACCGTGGTCGGACCGATGCCAGAGCCCTACAAGGAGAACGACGGACAAGAGGTCGAAAGCAAGGCGAGCACCGGCGACCGCGTCGTCTCGGTCTGCGTTCTCGATCCGTTCATCCGCCAGGAAGTCACTCGCGTGTTCTCCTGGGGTTCGCCGACCTCCACACCCTTCGCCGGCGTCCCGATCGTCGATGAATCCCTCTGGGCGTCGGCATCGCGGTCCTGCGACCCAGCCGCTGCGGTCCCGGTGCCACAGCTCGAGTTCTGGCTGACCGGTTTCGGTCCGAGCGGACCACGACAAGAGATGGCGATCTGCCTGGTCGCGTTCTCGTCACCCGGCACGAACCCGTCCTGGATCCCGATCTCGATCCAGAATCGCAATCCGGGCTCGAACCTCGGGGATCCCCGAGTCGCGGTCCTGCAGGCGCCTGCGTTCCTCAGCCTCAACTTCCAGCCGATCTGGGGACTGTGGTTCACGCTGGCTCCCGGAGCGTCGCGCGTTGACGTGTCGAACGCGACCATGATCCAATTCTGATCGGCCTGCCACAGCTCGGACACTCCGACGGTGGGCTGCCACCGTGAATCCGGATCGCCGCAACCTGATCGAACGAGCGAGCCTCGGCGACGCCCCGGCGCTCGACGAGTTGCTGATCGAGAACCTACCGATGCTCGAGGCCTACGTGCGTGTGCACGCAGGTCAGGGTGTCAAACGACGGGAATCGCTGACCGATCTCGTGCAGTCGGTCTGCGGCGACGTCCTCGCCGGCGCGGACGCCTTCGAGTTCCGCGGCGAAGCGCAGTTCCGTCACTGGCTGTGCAAGCGAGCGCTCCACAAGATCGTGGACAAGGGACGCTTCCACCGTGCGGCAAAGCGCGATCTCGGTCGGGAGGAGTCAGCTGCCGAAGGCGGACCGCAGATCGCGGACCGTGCGCAGAACGAACTCACTCCGTCACGGATCCTCGGCGGACAAGAAGACTGGGAAGCGCTCGAGAAGGCCTTCACCGAGCTCAACGATGAGCAACGCGAAGCGGTCACGCTGAAGCGCATCGTCGGCATGAGCTACTCGGAGATCGCCGAGTCGATGGGCCGCACCGAAGCAGCCGTACGCAACCTCGTGTTCCGAGGCCTCGCCCGCCTCACAAGCTTGCTCGAAGATTCGGGCGACTCCTGAGATCGCTACTCGACGCGGGCCCGCTCGATCTCCGCGAGCGGGATCGCCGTGCCATCGCTCAGCCAGCAGGTCCTTGGATCCAGATCGCTGACCTCGGCGGTGAGTGCGCGTCCGTCGATCAGCTCGATGCGTGCCGATTGACCGACGAGGCCGAGCCGGTCGACGAAGACCGAACCCAGTCCACCGAGCGACGCTTCGAGCGCAGCCTCCGGATCCTGTGACTCGAGAAGTCCGACCGCGCGATCGAGCTCTCGACCGAGAGCCGTGACGACCGCGGATCGAGAGATGTCCGCGTAGCCGGCGGTCCGGAAACTGGCGGCCGGCAGACCCTCGTCGAACTCGACTCGCCCGACGTTCACCCCGATCCCGACCACGAGACGCTCGGCCTTCGAGCCGTGCGCATCGATCAGCAGACCGGCGAGTTTTCGACCGTCCGTGAGCACGTCGTTGGGCCACTTCAGCTGCAACTTCGCTCCGCTACAGGACTCGAGTGCGAGCACGACCGCCGCCGGGATCACGACTGGCACGAGCGCTGGGTCGCTGAGCCCCCCCGTCGGGATCCCGAACGACACCTCGACGTCGACGGCACCGCCGCTCGACCACGATCGTTGCTGACGCCCGCGCCCCGCGGTCTGACGATCCGCCCAGATCACGCAGGCGTCCGGACCCTCCGCCGCGAGATCCTGGGTCGAGGGGCAGGATTCGAGATGCTCGACACACGCAAACCGCGTGTCTCGAAGGCCTTCGAGGAGTTCAGGGTCGATCGCCATGTGCCGATGAGAACGAGTGGACATGGTAGGCAATAGGCAGTGGTCACAGGACCGGACCCCCAGGGGATTCCTGGGCCCCTATCCCGATCGGGCCTCCATCGAGCCCACCGGTGAAGTGCTCCTCGCACTCCCGGCTCAGGAGCGCGAGGACCTCCCGACGATCGTGGACCCCCTGCCACTCCTGGATGTCGCCGTGATCGACGGTTGGCGCGAAGAATTCGGCAACTTCGAGGACGGGATCGCCCGACTTGCAGAGAAATTGCGAGATGGCGGTGAGCTCTTGCTCGACCTCCAGAACCCTCACCGACCCGTCGTTCTCCGCCGCCTCCTCGGAGCCACGATCGGCCCACTCGACGCCCCGAGCTCGAATCTCTGCCCAGAGGTCGACATCGCACTGGATCGGGCTCTGGATGCTCTGCGCGCGGCGGGACTCCAGGTCAAAGAACGAGTCGCTGTCGAGGACATCGAGCGCTGGCCAACCCAACTGCGAGAGTCACTCCGCAGTGCAGGCCTTGAGGCTCTGGCCCTGACCGACGGGCGCCCGATCGCACGCCACTGGCTGGTCGCGACCAAGACGGTGATCGAACCGGACACGATCCTGCACATCGTCGACTCGAACGACGGACGGCAGAGCGAAACCGCAACGCCAGTACCTGGGACGAGGCTGCGGCGCGTCACGGTCGATGAGCTTGACGAAGAGATCGCTTCGAGTCTCTGCGACCACCTGGTGCTGACACGAACAGACGACCCCGAACTTCTTCATCAACTCTTCGCGGCGCTCGGTCGCCACGACTCGCCGGTCGCGACGCGAGGCGACACCTTCACGGCTATCGCGCTGCGACGACACGACGTCCTACGAGCGGGCCCGGTCCGCCGCCCGGAGTTCCCCGCAAGCGTCGCGCTCGACGACTGGCTCCTGCGGCTCGGATCGACCGGCTGTGTCGTGCGCCGTATCCCGTACTCGCAGCCCGCGAGCGACACGTCGTCGCCCGAAGACCTCGAACGACTCCTCGCTCATTGGGAGCCACAGCCGATCGAACCCGAACCGATGCCGACGGCGAAACTCTCGCTCTGCATGATCGTGCGCGACGAGGAACGCTTCCTCGACGATTGCCTGAGCCGAGCGAAGCGGTTCTGTGACGAACTGGTCCTCGTCGACACCGGCTCTGAGGATCGCACGATCGAGATCGCGGAGTCCCACGGCGCGACGGTGATCCGCTCCGAATGGACCGAGCACTTCGCCGAAGCACGGCAGGTCGCACTGGATCACGCGACCGGAGATTGGATCCTGCAGATCGACGCGGACGAGTTCCTCGATCCGGACCAGCGCGACCTCCTGCGAGAAGCGATCACGAAACCGGGTGTCGGTGCCTACCGACTCCAGCTGGTCGATCGGGTCCATGAACAGCCGCCGACGCCGGTCCGACTGCTCCGCCTCTTCCGACGATTCGACGGCCTGCGATACCGCGGCCGCATCCACGAGCAGATCGGCCCAGCCCTCGAACCCGAGCTGCGATCCCGTGATCTCGCCATCGCCGATCTCTCGGTCCGACTCGACCACCACGGTGCAGCTCCGGAGATCTGGAAGGATCGCAGGAAGGCGGAGCGCAACCAGCGGCTCTTTGAACTCGCGCTCGAGGAGGATCCAGCAGACGCCTACCTCAACTTCTTGTTCGCGGACCACCTCGCGCGCCTCGGCGACGAAGAACGGTCGGACCTCTGCCTGACCCGAAGCATCGAATCACTGCTCGCCCTCAGCCCAGCCGACCTGCGCGAACGCCCGTTCGCCTCCGAAGTCGCGGCCGCCTACGCCGAACGCCTGCTGACCGTCGGCGCAACGCACGACGCTTTCGCCCTCTGTGACGAATTCTGCCGAGCGAGTCGGATCTCCCCACGACTCCTTCGTGTCGCCGCCGAAGCGGCACTGATGGTCGGCCGCGCCTCAGACGCGCTGCGCTTGTGCAACCGGCTCCGAGAATGGCGTGGCCACTCGACCCTCGTCCCGGTCCGACCAAGCGTCGTCGGTGTCGACGTCGAAGCACTCGAAGCCGAGGCCCAACGACAGCTCGGCCGCACGGACCTGGCCGCTCGAGCACTCCAGAGAGTCGCGGCACTCACGGTCACCCCGCAGGGTGGTCCCGATTCGGCGAATCAATCCGGCAACGCGGACAGCACACCAGCGACGAACGGCTCGATGGGAAACGTCGGCTCGCCGAAAGTCTGACCGAGACGAACGATCACTGCGTTGCGCGACGGTGCGACGACGACGAACTGGCCTTCGAAGCCGGCGCACCAGAAGAGGTCGCGCGGAACGCTCGGCCACGCGCACTGGTTGGTGTTCGGCACGCCTGCGTTCACCCATAGGTGAGCGCCGAACGAACCGTTCTCGGACTCCGGAGTCGGCGTAGCCATCCAGTCAATCCAGCCCTCCGGAACGATCTGCTCGTCGGCGACCCGTCCACCTTCGCGGAGGAACTCCCCGAAACGTGCCCAGTCTCGAGCGTTGGCCCAACACATCGACGAACCGACCGCGTTGCCAGCGCCGTCGAACTCCAGACGAGCGCTGTGCATTCCGACCTTGGCAAACAGCCGGTCGCGGGCGAACTCGAAGTTCGCTTCGCCGTAGGTGCGCCGCAGGATCCCGCTCAGCAGCAGCGAATCTCCCGACGAGTAACTCCAGTTGCTGCCAGGGGCGTGCTCGAGCGGGCGCGTCGCGACGAACGCCGGCATGTCGTGACTGTCGAACAGCATCCGCAAGGCATCGGAACCGGGCTTGCTGTAGGACTCTTCAAAGTCCAACCCGGTCGTCATTCGCAAGAGGTGCTCGAGAGTGATCGCGGACCGTCCGTCTTGCTCCCATCCGGGAACCGGCGCCTGCGACTCGACTCGTAGGCGCCCATCCTTGACCGCGAGGCCGCAGAGCACGCCAGTGACGGTCTTGGTCATCGACCAACCGTGGAGCAGAGTGTCCGGCCCAGTCGAGTCACCGTAGCGCTCGATCAGGACCTCGCCGTTCTGCAGGATGACCACCGCCCGCGTGTTCCAGGGATGCTCGGGATCGAGATCCCGGAACGCGAACTCGACGCTCTGGTTGAGAGCTGCGAGGTGCAGTCGATCGAGCGAACTCTCCGGCAGTCGAATCGCCTCGACGCCCTCGGCAGACTCGAGACGCGCTGGACCGCTGAGTTCGCTGTCGTCATGGACAAGCGTGGCGCCAAGGCCCGGACGGTGACGGGCGGTCTGCCCAAACAGACCGAAGGCCGACACGTGAACCTCACGGTTCTCCTCGTCGACCTCGACGTCGAGGATCGCGAAGGGCTTCAGCTCGTGGGTCCGAAGCTGCTCTAGGTCCCGACCGGCGACGAACAGCCCGGATGCGGCGACCTTGGCGGCATAACCGCTCGCGAGGTGCAGATAGCGCGCCCAGTAGAGACCCTGCCAGATCCCCAAGCCCAACAGCACCGCGAGCACGCCGAGCCACAGACGTCGACGGTTCCGCTTGTTGCTGACATTCGGAGAATCCGGAGCGGTCGTCATGAGAATCGGTTCCCGGTTCGGCCGTCAGGCAGACGTCGGGACATCGGTATCTATCGGCTGTTCCCTGCCGAGTCCTGTGTTCCCTCCGCGCAGCGTCCAGGAAAGGACCGCTCGGTGACATGGCCCCATTCCAATCTGGCCTCGCGAAGCGGGCTCGGCCATGCTCCAGACGTGCTTCGGCCCCTCTCATTCCTCGCCCTGTTCCTGTCCGGTTGCGCCTTGCAGCCGTCCGAACTGAGCCTCGACGACGGGGACCAGGTGCTCGTGAAGTGCTGCCGAATTCCCGCCGACGAGCCACTGATCGCCCAATGGGCGGTCCATACCTGGATCGATCTCCGACTTGACGGCGAGTGGAAGCGCGTCGAAGTCGTGAGCGAGTTCTCAGGCGTCGCGATCGACGAGCTCCTCGAACCAGTCGCCTTCCAGGACGAACGCTGGGACCGAAGGGTCGACGTGATCGCGAGCTTCGCCGAAGACGACGACGCGAGTCGCATCGCCTCGGAGATCCTGGAGCTCGCCCCCAACTACCCCTACGAGGACGACTATGACGCTTGGCCGGGTCCGAACAGCAACACCTTCGTCGAATGGCTGTCTCGCGGAGTCGACGGCTTTGCGATCGAGCTCTATCCAAACGCCGAGGGCAAGGACTACCGAGGTCTGATCGGCGCCGGAGTCACGACAACCCGACTCGGCCTCGAACTCGAGACCACCTGGCTCGGTGCGCAGGTCGGACTGCAGGAAGGTGTCGAGCTGCACCTCCTGGGATTCACACTTGGTGTCGGCCTCTGGCCACCGAGCCTGAAGCTGCCGCTACTCCCGGCGCTGCCCTGGGACCTCTAGATCGCCGCACCCGCCGAACCGGCGGGGAGAGCCAGCCCGCGAGTCGACCTCTAGACTCTCGGTCGTCCAATCGCTGTCCACTCTCTCCGCTCATGCGAATCACGACCGCAGCTCTCTTCGCAGGCCTGGTGTCTGCGACCGCTCTCTCCGCACAGGATCAGATCGTCAACGGTGACTTCGAGACCGGCGACCTGACCGGGGCCGGAGCACCCGGATGTTTCCTGGGCAACGATGGGCTCGTCGTACTCAGCACCGCCGTCACTCCCCCGACTTCGATCGCCCTGCTACCTCTCCCGAACAACCCGGCTCTCGCCGGCGTCGTCCTCGAGGCGCAGGGCTTCGCACTCGCCGCAGGAATCAACGCACTCGGCCTGATCACGTCGAACGGACTGTCGCTGACAATCGGCGACGTCTGAGACGGCTCCGTCGCTGAGGGGCCAGTGCGAATCGGCTAGCGTGTTCGAAGTCGGCTTCGCCGGCCCTCGTGATGATTCCGTACACGTCGCTACTGCCCCTCGCTCTTCTCTCTTGCGCCTCGCAGGCAAACAGCCAGGAACGCCCCTTGGAGCAGCTGCGGGCTCTGGAGGCGGCCGAGTCGACGGCGCCAAGAACAGACTACCTGATCGATTCGTCACCCTTCGTCGCTGAGGTCGGCCGCAACGAAGAACGGAACGAGATCGTGATGTCGAACGGGCTCGTCCGTCGAGCCTGGCGCATCTCTCCGAACGCTGCCTGCGTCGAGCTGACCAACCTCCGCACCGGACAAGCGCTCCTCCGCTCCGTTCGGCCCGAGGCCCGCGTGAGGATCGACGGAACGGACTACGACGTCGGTGGACTCCTCGGACAGCCGAACCACGCCTACCTGACGCCGGAGTGGCTCGACGCGATGGCGGCGGACCCCGACGCGCTGCAGTTCGTCGGCTTCGAGACCGGGGACCCGGTCGCACCTCTGGAGTGGAGCCGCCGGCGCCACGCGGCACCGGGCGCGCAGTGGCCGCCAGCCGGCAAAGCGCTGCATCTGCACTTCGAACCTCGGGGGGCGGACACGCCACCCTTCCGGGTCTCGGTGCACTACGAGCTGTACGACGGGGTGCCGGTGTTCTCGAAGTGGCTCACGGTCGAGAACCTCTCGGCCCAGGCGATCCGCGTCGACCACTTCGTCGCCGAGGAGCTGGCGATCGTCGAGCAGGCCAACTGGGTCGAGAATCGCGACGGCGTTGCGTTCCCGGTCCCCGACTCGATCCACGTCGAGACGGACTTCGCGTTCGGCGGGTTCACCCACCAGAACGCCAACCGCCACGTCGTGCACTGGCAGACGGACCCGCTCTACACGTCGCAGGTCAACTGGGCTCGGCAGACGCCTTGCCTGCTGGTCTGCGAACCGACGTACGGACCGGCCCAAAGCATCGGCGCTGGCGACACGTTCCAGAGCTTCCGTTCGATCGAACTCCTCCACGACGCCGGCGATCGCGAACGCCGCGGACTCGCGCAGCGGCGGATGTTCCGCAGGCTGGCTCCCTGGGTCACCGAGAATCCGATCACACACCACCTCCTGACCAACGACTCCAAACGGGTGCGCGAGGCGATCGACGAAGCGGTCGCCGTCGGATTCGAAGCGATCATTCTGAGCTTCGGATCGGGCTTCAACATGGAGAACCGCGACCCGGAGTTCCTGCGCGAGTGGACCGAAGTCGCCGACTACGCCGAGAGCCAGGGCATCGAACTCGGCTGCTACTCGTTGTTCTCCTCTCGTCACGTCGGTGACGAACACATGATCGTGAGCCCCGAGGGCCAGTCGCCGACACACGGCCGCTGCCCCGCAGTGACCTCGGCTTGGGGCCTGCAGTGGCTCGACACAATGCGTTCGTTCTACGCCGAGACCGGCTTCGATCAGTTCGAGAACGACGGCCCCTACCCGGGAGACGTGGACGTCTCGGCCCGGCCGCCCATGCAGTCGGGGATCGAGGACTCACGCTGGGTGCAGTGGCGACTGACCTCGGACCTCTACCGCGACCTCCGCGCGAGCGGCGTCTACATCAACGCACCGGACTACTACTTCTTCTCCGGCTCCAACAAGTGCGGCATGGGCTACCGCGAAGTGAACTGGTCCCTGCCCCGCGCCCAGCAGGTCATCCACACCCGCCAGAACATCTTCGACGGCACCTGGACCAAGACCCCGAGCATGGGCTGGATGCACGTCCCGCTCGCCGAGTATCAAGGCGGCGGCGCGGCCGCGACGATCGAGCCGCTCGACGAACATCGCGATCACTACCGCCGCATGCTTATCTCCAACCTCGGCATGGGCGTGCAAGCGCACTACCGCGGCCCTCGTCTGTGGGACACCGAGCGTACGCGCGACACGGTTCTCGAGGCAGTCACCTGGTTCAAGAACTACCGCGACATCCTCGAGTCCGACATCGTGCACGGTCGCCGCGCGGACGGTCGTGACCTCGACTGGGTGCTGCACGCCAACCCGCAGCTCGACCGCAAGGGGATGCTCTGCGTCTACAACCCGCTCGATCACGTAGTGACCAAGACACTGCGCGTGAACCTCTACTACACGGGCCTGAACGACACAGCGACTCTGCGATTCGGAAACGGCGACGTCGTCACGCAGGAGCTCGCGCGCGACTACACAATCGACGTCCAAGTCACGGTGCCTGCCGGTGACATGACCTGGGCCGTGATCCAGTGACGCGCGCGACTCAGTTCGCGAACCAGCCGCGCACGGTGTCGGGGTCGTAGGGGAACCGCCCGCCCGTCATCAGATTGACGACGCGGCCGTCCTCGGCACGCACCTCGTGGCAGTACTCCCAGATCGGAGTGCCGTTCGCGTCGAGCTCGAACACCCGGCCGGCCGTCGTCTCGAGGACGATCCAGTGCCCGTCCGCCATCTGCTGCGCCTTGCCGCAGGCCTCGGAGTAGAAGGGCCGAGGGTTCAGCTGCCCCGGCTTCGACTCGGGGTAGATCACCCGGAATTCACCGGTGTGCGGACGGAGCGCGGTCAGCCGGCTTCCCATCCGCAGCTTGCCTTCCCAGATGCCGTCGGGGTTGTTGTCGTAGACGGAGATCCAACCGTCGCCGATGAAGTCGGGGTCGTGCTGGCGGATCTGATGGGCCGAGTCGAACCACTTCACTTCCAGCGTGTCGGGATCGAACACCATCACCGTGTGCGTCTCGCGCAACGACACGAGCAGATCGCCCGCCTCGAACAGCGGATACTGATCCGCCATCTCGGCTGAGAGCTCCTCGACGTCGTTCATGTGTGTGACGTCGTCGCTGGCAGCGCCCGGCGCCGTCCGCTGACTGATCAGCCGGTCGAGATTGTTCTGGAACAGAACGTCGAGCATGCTGATCTCCCGCAGCCGCTCACCCTCGGGTGAGTAGAGCACGGCGAGGTCCTCGATCACCGGGAACGTCAGCCCGCGGAACTGCGCGAGACTCGACGGCCCCGCGTGCATCCGCACCCCACAGACCCAGATGTTGCCTTCGTCGTTGAGCTCGACCGAGTGGTGCGTCCGGTCGTCAGACTTCCATCGCACTTCACCATTCGGTGCCATGCGCACGAGCCCGAGCCACGACATGTTGAACAGCAGGTCGCCGTCCGGCAGCAGCGTCGCTCCGTGGATGTAGCTCCGGTCCGAGTGGAAGGTCCCGGTCAACATGTCCTGGTAGGGCTCGGTCGGCCAGATCGCGAGCGGATCGATCGGATAGCTCCCCACGACCGCACCGCTCGAGTCGATTAGACGCGCACCGACCCGCCCGCCGTCCTCAGCCCAGAACGAGGTCAGCAACGTCACCCCCGGGGATGGCGTTGCGTTTCCGAGTCGGCGCGTGCCGGGCTGATGCCCTGGCCGGGCAGCGTGCGTATGCGTGTCGATCCACTGGTCAGACACCTTGGTCTGCACCTCCGAGAATGCGCTGCGCAAGGTCTCCGAACCCGCCCAGCCGAAGTGCGACACCGCGAAGCCCAGCAGAAACAACAGCACGGCCGCACTGAGGCCGAAGGCGAGCAGAGACAGTTTTTCGCGGACGGACATGAAGCTCGAAGACCCGAGACGGGCTCACGAAAGAGGATATCGGACCGAGGCGGCCGAATCCGCCGATGCCCAGGACTCAGCGCCCCTGCACTCGCTCGATCAGAACGTCCGCGAAGGTCTCCGCGAACAAGGCGTAGCCCTCGTCACTGCAGTGACCATCCGGAACGAAGAGCGGCGCACGCTCGGCTCCGTCGGCCGGGAACCTGATGAAGACATCCGCAAATGGAAGCCCTTCCTGCTCTGCGGCCCTGCGAATCGCATCCCGGAGCTCGGTGTCGCGGAACGGATAACAACCGATCACGACCTCTGCACCGGCTTCACGACAGCGCGTCGCGATTCGGCTGATGTGCTCCTCCAACACGGCAAGCCAGGAGTCGGACCCGGCAACTGCTTCGTCGAGCAACAGCGCGAGGAGCTGTTCGGTCTCCGAGTCTGCGAGCCCGCTCCGCTCCGCGGCTTCGCGAAGAAGCTCGGGATCCATTCCCCATTCACGACCGACCAGGCAGCCCCGCTGGACAGCGTCTCCGCCGGGGTCGAGCTTCTGCGCCGCAACCAGCTCGGCCGCCATCACCGCGAATCGCTCGCTCGGTGGATAGGCGCTGGGTAGCCACACGTGAAGCCAGGCAGCAACGAAGCCCGAGAGGTCGCCTTCCTCCCTCAGTCGTCGCTCGATCAACTCTCGGATCTCCGCTGGCTGCAAGATCAGCCGCGCCATCTCGACCAGGGTGTAGGTCAGAGGGCTCACACCATCGCCGGAGAGGGCGAGACCATCCGAGGCCACGCGATAGGCCTCGCGGTAGTCACCCAGGTGACTGAGCGACCGCGCCACCGCGTTGGCCGACGAACGATCGGGAGAACTCCGGTGGAGCTCCAAGCATCGCTCGAGGCTCGTTGACGCATCGTCGGACCGACCGAGGGTTCGAAGTGAATCGACCAGCAGCGGGAGCACGGAGAGAGACTGCTCTCGATCCCACCGCCCGGACTCCACCCACTCCAGACCGATCTCAGCACAGGTCTCGAAGTCTCCGGCCCGGTGGGCCGACTTCACGCGCGAGAGCGCACGACGAGCCTCGAGCTCCGCGTCGCTGAACTGCCCGGCCGGCGTGAGGAGCAATGGATCGCCTGCCTCCGGCCACAGCACGCGCGCCTCACCACGCTCTTCGAGCCGCATGCGCGTCGCTCGCTCTTCGCCCTCGATCACGATGTCGCTACCGACCGCACGCCATCGCCAACTGCCGTCTCCGAGGCGGCCGGTCCCATCGGGCCAGAACACCGCCTCTGCGTCGCCCGGAGCGACCTGCCAACGTCCGAGGAGCGGGTGCCCTTGGAGGTCGTCGGAGACATCCGAGGCGTCCGAGGGCTCCCCCGCGGACTCGGCCCTTTCGTCCTCGAACAATCCGACGCCGCGGACGAGCAGCTTGAAGAGGCGCACCGTCCGAAGACCGCCTTCGTCGTCGTTCGGAGAGCCTTCCTCTGGGAACCGACCGCGGCGTCGCCACTTGTCGTTGATCCCGACGAGCACGCACACGAAGTCCGGCTGATGAGCCTGCAGTTGTCGGTCGAGGTCCGCGAGAAGCGCAAACGAGTCCCGGCCGGGACGACCGCCGTTGACCACCTGCCACGACGAATCGGATGGCACGGTGTTCAGACGTTGCTGGAGCTGGGCCGGGTAGGCTCCATCCCGCTCCTTCGCCCCCATCCCGAACGTGTAGCTATCGCCGACGCAGAGAACGACGCGCTCACCGTCCCGACGCGGACGACCCGAAGCTTCTCGATCCTCGGTCACCCCCGACATCACGAGGGCGAGGAGCTGCAACCCGACCTCGAGCAGAACCAAAGTGAGCGCGCAGGACAGAAGGATCCGGCCGCTCCGCTTCAGGAGTCGGGGCATGGGGTCATCGTGCTGGTTCGGTCCGAAGCCAGCAAGGACGCGACAGAGTGCTCCTCAGCACTGCTGTGAGCTCGACCAGGCAGACGATCCGGCGCGAAGTCGCGCGATCACCGCAAGGGAGCTTCGGCGCGGTGACCCGTGAGGTCACCCCGGCCGGTGGGCGAGCCCGTCAGGGCCCCAGCCACGAGGAACCCGCACACAGAT
>JBCBZB010000035.1:0-45704 GCA_039815565.1 Planctomycetota bacterium | reverse complement strand
GCTCGTCGTGCAGGGACTCGAAGAGATGCTCCCAGACCGCGGTCATCGGGTCGTTGGTCGGCTCTCTCGACTCCGGGATGGCGGCTGCGAGTAGGTCGAGATGCTCGATCAGCAGGGGGACCGCGAGGGCGCGATCGGTCCAGCTCGCTGCTTGAAGCTCGCCTGCGACCCGGAACCGGGCACTGCGTTCCTGAAGGACCCGCTTTTGGTTGTGGGCCTTGGTCTTCTGACCCCCGAGCGTGTCGTCCGCGAGACGCAGCGACGCGACAGCGAGACGCGGTTCCCCACGAAGTGCGCGAAGCACGGAGTCGAGCGCCGGGCGGTTTTCGCCCAGGAGGAGGAGGTCGAAGGCCATGGGGAATCGGGCTCGCGGTCCGTCAGGGACCACTCCATGGGCTCTTCGGCACCCTTGCGTCGGACCTGAAGCAAACGCGCCTGAATCCTCGGCAGGACCGATCGGTCGGTCCTCAGATCCGCCGGATCGACGGACAAGATTTTGCTGACCCTGGCCACTGAGTCCCGGGCGGTTAAAACGACCCGGGTAGCTGGAACTACCTGGGTCGTTTGCGGGCTCGAGGGCGGGGCATGGCCCGGCACTCGGCGCGTCGACCGGCCCGCCGTCGACCGAATCGAGAACCCTCTCGCGGTCCCGGTCGCTGTCATCCCTCGGGCGGACCCCGAGAGGGGATGGCGGCCGGTGCTGCATCGATCCCATGAAACGCTCCATTCCGCCGCTCTCACCGCGCGCCCGGTTCGTTCCGCCGCTTGTCAGCCTCTTGGCCCTGGCCACCCTGACGGCTTCAGAAGCCGCGGCTCAGGCTGCTCCGCCGAGGTCCTTCGTCCTGGCTGCCGGCTACGCCGAGCGGGGGCTCCATGACCAGGCGGTGACGGAGTTCCGGCGCTTCCTCGAGGAGAATCCCGACAGCGGATTGCGGACGGAGGCGCGCTACCGGCTCGGCGTCAGCCTCGTGGAGCTTGGGAAGCACGCCGAGGCGGTCGCCGAGTTCGGGCAGGCTGCGAACGATCGGGGATTCGACCTCCGGGCCGAGTGCCTGTTCCGGTTGGCGACTGCGTTCCAAACCTTGGAGCGACCAGACGAGGCGCGGAAGTGGTTCGAGCAGATGCTCCGTGAGGTGCCGGCGGATCACTACCTCGGCGCGTCGGCCGCGTTTTCGGCCGCCAGCGCGCGCGTCGAACTCGGTGACGACGAGGGGGCCGTATCGATGTTCCGCGAGTCGGCCCGCCGAGACCCTGCGATCGAGGGGCACGGCTTCGCAGCGCCCTACCAGGCGGGCTTCGCGTTGCTCCGACTCGAGCGTTTCGACCAGGCCGAGGCGGAGTTCCAGGGCCTGCTCGAACGGTTCCCCGAGCACTCAGCCTCTGGCGAACTCTGGTCACTGAGTGGGGAGTGCGCCGCGCGCGCAGGTTCGAACGCGCGCGCGCTTGCTCACTACCGGAAGGCGCGGTCGACCTCGGATGGCGCCACACCTGAAACCCTCTTCGGTCTGGCGCTGGCCGCACGGTCCGTCGGGGAGGACGAAGAGTCCCGAGCTGCACTCGAGCAGTTTGTTCAGCGCTACGGCGATCACGAGCGCATGGAGGCCGTGCGGTTGGAGCTCGGCCGCGTGACGCTGGACCTTGGTGATCCGATCGCCGCCCGCAAGGTCCTGACTCCGATCTGTGGCGAAGACTCCGAGGTCCGCCGCGAAGCGCTGAAGGCCCGGGGCCGCGCCTCGATCGAGCTCGGAGAACTCGATGCCGCGTCGGGGGACTTCGAGTCGGCACTGGCTCTTGGGGACGACGCCGAGCTGCGCTTCGAGCTCGGGGAAGCCTTGGCGGAACAGGGTGACTGGGATCAGGCGCTGGCGAACTACTCGTCGGCGATTCAGGGTGCGACGGACGATCCCGGTCTTCGAGGTGATGCGCTCTACGCCGGCATCGTCGCGCTGCACGAACTCGGGCGTCACGAAGACTCGTTGCGACTCGCCCAGCGATTCGTGGAGGAACTTCCCTCGCACGAGCATGCTGCGTTCGCGCGATTCGCCGTTGCCGAGAATCTGTTCGCGCTCGAACGCTACGACGCCGCGACCGAGAGCTACGACAGTCTCGTTGAGGACCATCCCGATCGGGCTCGCGGTGCCTTCATGGCCGCCTGGTGCCGGTCGCTCGCCGGCGACCACGCCGCTGCGGCCAGCCGTTTCGATTCGGCTTCGCGAGACGAGGGACTCGACGACGAACAACGCGAGCAGGCCTTGTCGATGGCCGCCGTCTCGTATCTCCAGGCCGAACGGCCCGACGAGGCTCTGAACGCGGCGGACCGCTACCGCGCGCGCTACCCCGAGGGAGTCTCGCTCGGTCGGACCGAGCGGGTTGCTGCCCGAGTGCTCCAGGCCCGGGGCGATCAACGCGCGGCCGCCGAGCGATTGTCGAGTGCGGCAGAGTCGGTCGACCCGAACGAGCGCCGTCAGGTCGCGATCGAGCGCGCCGACGCGCTCTACCAAGATCAGGACTTCGAAGGTGCGTTGCAGGTCTATCGCGACCTGGCCTCGGAAGACGATGCACTTGGTGCGCGTGCGCTCGAAGGGCTCGCGTGGGCGAGTTTCGAGCTCGGTCGCAACGACGCAGCGCTCGAGGCGATCGCGCGTGGAATCGAGCATCCGGGCACCGATGCGATCCGCCGGGCCGATCTCCGGCACCTGCTCGTGCATCTGCACCGGACTCAGGAGGACTGGCCTGAAGTGCGTACGGCGGCGCGAGCCTTCCTCGCCGAGTTCGCTCAGGATCCCCGTGCCCCGGAAGTTTGGCTGAGTCTGGGCACGGCGGAGGCTCGGTCTGGTGATCATCCGAAGGCGGTCGAGACGCTCACCGGTCTGCTCGGATCGGGCCTCGAAGTCGATCGATCACGCGCGCTCTACGAACTCGCCTGGGCGAGTCGCAAGGGTGGCGACGAGTCGCGCGCCGTCGCCGCTTTCCGGCAGCTGGCGGATCTCGACGGTTCGCCTGAGGACCTGAGATCGGAAGCCGACTTGCAGGTCGGAGAGTCGCTGCTCGGGATCGAAGATCAGGCGACCGACGGGGTGCTGGATCGTGACCAGCGCCGCACCGTCGACGAGGGACGACAGCGTCTCGGGCGCGTGCGCGGTCGATTCGCTGCGCGCGCGCAGCTGCGTCTGGGGCAATCACTGCTGCGGACCGACCAAGGAACCGAAGCCGCGGCAGCCTTCCGCCGCGCGGCCGAGGTCGGCAAGGGGTCGCCACTCGAGTCCGTGGCCTTGTTCGCTGCGGGCGAGACCCTCGCGTCGCTCGATCGACCCGGGGAAGCGATCGAAGCGCTGGAGGCCTACCTCGAACTCGGGCCGGAACCAGCCGATGAGGGGCGCGCTCGACTCTTGCTCGGCGAATCGCTGTCCAAGAGTGGTGATGCGGTCGCGGCGATCGCGCAGATCCAGGCGTTCTTGGCGCTCGAGGATCCGCTTCCTGGCGAGGATGAGGCTGTCGTGAGGGCTGCCCGGGCCCGAGCGCAGCTCGCCCTCGGCGAATCCGAAGTGCTGCGTGGTTCCGAGCCGCGCGCGGTTCGAGCCTTCGAGCAAGCGGTTCAGCTCTCGCAGGGAGCCCTCGGCGCGAAGGCCCAGACGCGGATTGGCGCGGTCAAGCTAGCGGGTGGTGATCGCGAGGGTGCGGTCGACGCCTATGTGCGGACGTCGATTCTCTTCGACGACCCGGCCTGGGTGCCGCACGCGTTGCTGAAGGCCATCGCGCTCTTCGAAGACCTTGGTCGGAACGCCGAGGCAGAACGATTCCGATCCGAACTGATCGAACGATTCCCCGATTCCAACGAAGCCAAGTCCGCGCAAGCCGGAGGAGAGAACCGATGACCCTGACTTCCGAACTCAACGCCGCGTTCACGGCTCTTCTCATCCAGGGCGGCTCCGGGGCCCCCGATCCGGCTGCGGAACCGACGACTACGATCGGCGAGTTCCTCGAGGCTGGCGGCACCTTGATGTGGCCGATCTTGTTCTGCTCGGTGCTCGTACTGGCGCTGACCCTCGAGCGATTCCTGTCGCTGCGCAGGGGGAGGATGCTGCCGTCGACGTTGGGGCCGGCGATTGACGCGGTCGGCCAACGCCGCTTCGACGAGGCTCGCCAGTCGCTCGAGCCGATGCGTTCGGTCGGTGCGAACGTCCTTCGCGCTGGCATGCGGCGCGTGGGCTACCCGGTACGTGATGTCGAGTCCGCGATGGAAGACCAGGCGCACAAAGAACTCGACAAGATGCGTCGCAACGTCCGCCCGATCGCAGTCATCGGGACGATCGCTCCACTGCTCGGACTGCTTGGAACGGTGCTCGGAATCGCCAAGGCCTTCCGCAAGGTCACCGACTCCGGTCTCGGTGATCCAACCGTGTTGGCGGAGGGCATCGAAGTCGCTCTGACGACGACGATCGCGGGTCTGTTCGTTGCGATCCCCGCGGTCGTGCTGAACTCGATCCTGATGTCGCGGGTACGCAAGCGTCTCGTCGAAGTGGACGAAATGCTGTCGCCCCTGGTCGAGGTGATCGCGGCCAAGCCGTCGAGTGTGGCTCCGAACCCGGGAGGACAGGTCGATGCGGCTTGATATCGATGAAGATGGATACGAGGGCCCGAACCTGACGCCGCTGATCGACGTCGTGTTCCTGCTCCTGATCTTCTTCCTGGCGGCGACCACGTTCGCGAGTGACGAAGTGCAGCTCGATCTCGAACTGCCGCAGGCTCAGAACGGTCAGGAGGACCGGCAACGACAGGAGCTCGTCATCGAGCTGCTCGCGGACGGCACGACGCGCGTCGATGGCCGCGAGGTCACGAAGCAGGGGCTCGAACAGAAGCTCCGGGCCGTGGCAGCACGTGATCCCGAGTCGCCGGTGCGGATCCGTGGCGACGCGGCGGTCGAGCACCGCCACCTCGTGGCAGCGCTCGACGCCTGTCGCGGAGCTTCGCTACGCAAGGTCGGCATCGTCGCGATGCCGGGTGCTTCGGCGATCGAACGAAGCCCCGAACAACCGGGCGTCGACGCGCCGACCGACGGTCGCTGACCGAACACGAACCCTCGAACAGTCTCCCGCCCCTTCGCTCCGATGGCTGCTGCCGACCAATCCGTGAAACGATCGCGCCCTGCGGTCAGTCGCCTGCGACAAGTCGGGCTCGTGCTCTCCGGAACCGTCGCGATCGCCTCGCTCGCGGTCTACGTGTTCCTTCGCACCGAGCGTCCGCTGCATTTCACCGACGGCGAGACCTTCGTCGAGGGAGTAGACTGGCGGCAGGCGCCGCGCGTCGTGTGGGATCGACCGATCCCTGAGGTCGAGGTCCCGGGGCCCGTGCGCGGACGGATCACCGAGCTACCGTCCGGCGAGCTGATCTACGGTCGAGTGCTCGCGGACGGCACGAGTGATCTCGTGCGCTTCGATCCCGCACTTCCCGGCGAGGAGCCGATTCCGCTCGTCGCACTGAATTCGCGCTTCCAAGACTTCGCGCCGACACTCGGTCCCGACGGCTCCCTGTGGTTCACCTCTGACCGAGTCGGCGGTCAGGGCGGCTTCGACCTCTGGCGTGCGGAGGCACGCGGGCTCGGTCGATTCGGGCGACCGGAGCCGGTCCAGGCACCGTGGAACACCGACGGTGACGAAGTCGATCCGGCCTTCTCGCCGAGCGGCGATCGCATCGTCTTCGCGCGGCGCGCCGCTGGAGAGCGGACAACCCTGCTCTTCACGGCGGAGGTTGCCGATTCCGTTCTGCGAGTCCCGAGCCTGGTCTTCGACTTCAGTCCGGAGCTTGGCGAAGTACGACTCGAGCGCGACCCGGCCTTTTCACACGACGGAGTGACGTTGCACTTCTCGCGGTCGAAGGATCGCTCGCTGCCGATTCTCATGCGCTCTTGGCGGCACCGAAGCGAGTTCTCCGAACCGATTCCGACGCAGTTTGGATCGAGCCCGAGCGTGTCGATGCGTTCGCCCTGGCCACGGGGGGATGGTTCGATCGCTGTCCTGCCCACCGGCGAGGACGAGCGGCCGATGCTTCAGGTTGCCGAACAGCGACTCGCGCATCCGTGGTGGAAGGCCCAGCAGGATCTCGAGCGGATGTTGCTCGCGATCTTCGCCGGCGCGCTGCTGATCTTCATCCTGTTGCTCCTCGGAGCGCGGTGGAAGCGGCTCGACATCGTCACTTGGTGCCTGCTCCTATCGCTTCTCGTGCACCTGCTCTTGTGGCTCTACGTCGAGGGCGTGCAGATCCTCGACGAGGATCGCAACGATGCTCTCGGCGACGACGAGTGGTCGATGGAGGTCGCGGTCTACGACGGCGCGGCCGAGGGAGTGGCGTCGGATCGTCCAGATGGACCGCGCGACTCGGCCAGCTCGGTCGCGGTCGAGCGGCGGTCCCGTCTCGAGGGATTCGAGACGGACGCGCCCGATGCCGGCGAGTTGGCTGCGGTCGAATCGACGGCTCGAGAGTCGGCGAGAAGTGACATCGCGGAAGCGATGGCGGTTCGGTCCGAGGGCGTGGTCGAGTTCGACCAGGCCGATGTCGAGCTCTCCGAGCCCACGGTGAGCGCGGAGATCGTCGCCGACGCGAATCTCGGAGCCGGTGTCGAGACCTTCGAGGCGGGCGAGACCAGTCCTCTTCAAGCGGCGGCGGACGACGCCTCCAGGCGGGCTCCGACGACGTCACAGCTGCAGGTCTCGGCTCCCTCTTCGACCGCGCTGAGCCGCGTATCCGCTGCGCCGCGACGTTCCGGAGTGACGTCCGATCCGTCGTCCTTCGCCCCTTCGGCCTCCGAGTCCCTGACCGGCCCAGCCGAAGCAGTCGCTGTGCCGGTGCTCCAGGGATCGACCGTGCGAGGTTCGATCGTCGCGGACGCCGAACTCGAGTCGCGGTCGGTCGAGGGGCTGGCCCCGGTCGGACCTTCGGAGGTCGCAGTCGGTCTCGAGCCGGAAGCTCCGACGCCGACACCGATCGCGGTGAACGCCGGCGAACCTCGGAACGCTCCCGGCACCGGTCTTCGACGAGCCTCCGCTTCGCGCCCGCGCGCTGCGCGTGGTCCCGAGACGACTCTGCCCACGGCCGGTCGGGTCGCGAACCTCGATCGCAGCACGCCGCGTCCGCGCCTGAGCGAGCCACGCCGCCTGCCTTCGGTCGCCGAGGCGAGTGTCGATGGACAGGGCAACGCAGTGGATGCGGCGACCGATGCGGAGGTCGGGCGCCGGACGATCGACGATCTACTCGGGCAAGCGGACCTCGAGCCGATCGAGAGGGCCGAAGATCGGCCCAGTGCGGTGGTTCCAGGTCGACGCAGCACGGCGGAGAACTCCGCGATCGCGGCGAACCGTCCCGAGCTGCAGTCCTCGTTGCGTCGTCCCATGACGCGGTCGTCGACTCGCCGCCGATCCGCCGACGGGCGCCCTCAGACCGCCTTGGATCGTCGACCGACTCGACGCGGAACGGTCGATCGCCAACAGCCGGCTTTGCGAACCGGAGAACGGGTCGCCGATCTCGAGCGGGCGAACCCGACCGAGCCCCGCGATGCGTCGAGCGAGCGGAACCCGCGCCGCGGAACCGCGGATGCGATCGCGCGTGCTCTGAGGGCCGAGACCCAGGCATCCGAGCTACCCGAGGCCGCCCGCCCGGTGCGTCGCGGGCCGAGCCCGAGCGAGTCTCGACAGGGCGAGTCCGAGCCGCTCGCGGTCGCAAGTGCTCCTCGTTCGAGAGTCTCCCGGCTCGGGCGTTCGACAATCGATCGCACCGGCCCTGCGGAAGCGATCGCTTCGCTCTATTCGAACCGCTTCGGGCCGCGGAAGGACGAGGCGCTGCGGCGATTCGGAGGCTCGGCCGAGACCGAAGAGGCGGTTCGCGATGGTCTGCGCTATCTCGCTTCGCTGCAACGACGCAACGGTCTCTGGGGCACGGGCCATCGCGACCGGAAGTACGGCGAGACCGAAGTTGGTCGGTCGGCGCTCTGTGTGCTGGCGTTCCTCGGAGCCGGTCACACGCAGATCTCCGGCACCGAGCACAGCGCGGTTGTCGCCTCCGCCCTCGAGGCCTTGCTGCGGGTGCAGGACGAGCAGACCGGGCACTTCGGCCGACGAACCTCGTCCTACTCGCACGGCATTTCGACCTACGCGCTCGCCGAGTGTTACGCGATCACGAAGGACGACCGTCTGCGTCCACCGCTCGAACGCGCGATCGCTTGGATCGTCGAGCGGCAAGATCTCAGTCGGAACCCGCGAAACCACGGTGGCTGGGGTTACTTCTCGCCGACCCTGCAGGCCGAGGACGGCTATGCGCGAAGCTCGGTTTCCGCGTGGATGGTCATGGCGTTGGAGTCCGCGCAGATCGGCGGGCTCGAAGTTCCGGACGAGACGCTGACCTGGGCGAAGCGCTTTCTCCGTTCGATGTACGACGAGCAGAACGGCTACTTCCTCTACTCGCGTGAACCCTCGCGCCTGCGTTCACAGTGGCGAACCCTGCCGGCGTCTTCGCCGGCGGCGGCATTCTGCCTTCTGCTTCTCGGTGAGGATCCGGCGAGTCAGGCCATCAACGCGGCGATGGAGTACACCGCCCGTCGTCGTCCGCGGCGCTACGCCGAGGCGGACGACAACGACTTCGTCCTCCGCGCCGACGGAAACCCCTACTTCTGGTACTACGGCACGCTCGCGAGCTTCATGCGCGGCGGTGAGGACTGGGAGCGCTGGAACTCGTCGCTCAAGGAGGTGCTCCTGAGCGGGCAGGAAGAAGACGGTTCCTTCCCGCCGATCGGCGCCTATGCATCCTACGCCGGGGACTCGCGGCGCAATGCGGCGTTCACGACGGCCCTTTGCGTTCTCAGTCTCGAAGTCTACTACCGTTACTTCACGCCGCTCCTGTCGGGACGCTGACGACCGACCGAGGTTCCGACGCGGCGATGGAAACCATGGCCCATCGGACAAGCACGCTCGCTCTCTCGCTGCTCCTCGGTCTCGGCGCCTGCGCCGAGGCCCCACAGGTCTTGGCACAGGAGCAGCCTGGTTCAGACGAAGAGCACTCCGAAGGGGGACAGAAGCCTGTGAACCGACTCGCCGATGCGACGTCGCCGTACCTGTTTCAGCACCGGCACAACCCGGTGGACTGGTTCCCCTGGGGTGAGGAGGCGCTGAGGAAGGCGAAGGCCGAGAACAAGCCGATCTTCTTGTCCATCGGCTACGCAGCTTGTCACTGGTGCCATGTCATGGAACGCGAGTCGTTCGAGGACGAGGCGACGGCGAAGCTGATGAACGAGTCGTTCATCAACATCAAAGTCGATCGTGAAGAGCGGCCCGACCTCGACGAGATCTACATGACGGCGGTGGTCGGAATGACCGGGTCGGGCGGCTGGCCGATGTCGGTGTTCCTGACACCGGACCTCCAGCCGTTCTACGGCGGCACGTACTTCCCACCCGAGAGTCGTGGGGGACTACCATCCTTCAAGAACGTGCTGAAGCGGATGCACGATCTCTGGGAGGAGCAGCCGGACATGATCAACGAGCGCGGTGCCTCGATCGCGAAGGCGATCGCGGACCGGCTCGCTCCACTCGCGGATCCGGCGGACCCGGTTCCGGCGATTCTCGGCACCTTCGTCGAGCAGAGCCGCTCACAGTTCGACGATCGATTCGGAGGATTCGGTCAAGCGCCGTACTTCCAGCCGAAGTTCCCGCACGCCTCGGAACTCCTGGTTCTGATCCGTCGTGGGGCTGCGCTCGAGGTCGCCGGCGACGACGAGGCTTCTGTCCTTCGCTCGATGGTGACGAAGACCCTCGACGCGATGGCGCGCGGCGGCCTCTACGACCAACTCGGTGGTGGGTTTCACCGCTACAGCACCGACCGTGAGTGGCTCGTGCCGCACTTCGAGAAGATGCTGTACGACAACGCTCTTCTGCTCGAGGTCTACGCGGAGGCCTACGCCTGGACCGGGGAGCCGCTCTATCGCCGTGTGCTCGATGAGACCGTCGCCTGGATCCTGCGTGAGATGCAGGACGAAAGTGGGGGCCTCTACTCGACGCAGGATGCGGACAGCGAGGGTGAGGAGGGGCGCTTTTTCGTCTGGGACTACGAGCAGGTTGCCGAGTTGTGTGGCGACGATGCGCCGGTTGTTCGCTCTCACTACGGGGTCCGTCGAGGAGGGAACTGGGAGGGTCACACGATCCTCTCGATCGTGAAGCCGATCGAGCAGGTCGCGGAGGACCTCGGCATCGATCGTGACGAGGTGCAGGCGCAGCTCGATCGTGGGAAAGCCGTCCTGTTCGGACAGCGTTCGACGCGCGTGCGGCCGGGGACGGACGACAAGGTCCTCGTCGCATGGAACGGCATGGCGCTTCGTGGGCTCGCGGCGGCCTACCGCATCACGAACGACGAGGAGACGCTTCGGGCTGCGCAGCGGGTTGCTGGGTTCGTGCTCGACTCGATGCGTGTCGACGGCCGGTTGCGGCGAAGTTGGCGTCAGGGCGATCTCCGGCTGAACGCCTACCTCGAGGACTACGCCTACCTGGCGGACGGTCTCGTCGCTCTGTTCGAGTGCGACAGCGACCCGCGGTGGTTGCAGTCCGCACGGGATCTCTGCGTCGAGATGGACGAGCTGTTCGGAGACGAGGACGCGGGCTCGTTCTACTTCACGGCGAAGGATCACGAAGTCCTGATCGCCCGGACCCGCAACGTCCAAGAGTCGTCGCAGCCTTCGGCGATCGCGATGGCGGTGCTCGCGCACCTCCGGACGAGTCTTCTGATCGGTGATCCGGCCGTGTGGGAGCGGGGTGTTGATGCCTTGCGAGCCCACCATCAAACCCTGGCGACTTCTCCGATCGCCTGTCCCGGTCTCGTCGTGGCGGTCGACTTCGCTCTCTCCGATCCTCGGGAGGTCGTGATTGTCGGAGATCCCGACGACGCTGCGACGCAGGCGCTGCGCGAGGCGGCGTTGACCCGCTCTCCGTGGCATCACGTCACGGCGGTCATCGCACCGGACCAGGTCGAAGTGCTGACCGAGATCAGCCCGATCTTCGTCGGCAAGTCGATGGTCGACGGCAAACCGGCGGCGTGGGTCTGCCGGCGCGGTGTCTGCGAGGCGCCGATCACTGAGCCGGCTCTGCTCCTGCGCTGATCGATCCCCGCAGCAACCGAGCGATCGGCTGCTAGGATTTGCGCGACCCCGACCGAGCGAGCCCGGCTCGAGGTCTGGGCCTTGGTGCGTCGTTGACCGATCTGTCCTGGAACTACCGATTGCTGCCCGACAGCGAGCGTGAGCGACTGCTCGCGTTCGTCGAGCCGTTCGGCTGCCCGGCGATCTACGTGCTCAACGCCTTGCTCGGTGACGGCGGATCGACTTCTCGTCGTGATCCGTCCGCACTCGGTGAGACGGTCGGTCTCGAACGCGAAGACGGAGAGCTTCACGGCGTCCTGTGGTTCGGAGGTCGAGGCAACCTCGTCGTGCTGCTGGGGGACGAGTGTCGTCAGGCGCTGCTCGGTCCGAGTTCGCAGGAGCTGGTCGAAGTCACGTGTTCGGAGATCCGCTCGCGTCGCACGAGTTGGCGGATCGCACTCGGCCCGATGCCGATCCTGCGTCGACTTGCTGATCTCGAGTCGAATCCGCCGCTACTGCTTCGCGAGCAGGTCTACTACGCGGTCGAGGCGTCCCAGAAAGAGCTGCTGAGAGAGCGGGTCGACCACACCGAGACCCGATCGGCCGAGCGCGCTGACCTCAAGAAGCTCGTGGAGTCGGCCCTCGATCTGAACGAAGTCGACCTCAACGTGCCGTCCTGGCGAGTCGATAGGGGCTGGCTCCGAGACAGCGTTCGTCGGCGTCAGCAGGAGCAGCGGACTTTCGTGATCGGTCCGATCGGTAAGCCGATCTGCAAGCTCGACCTCGGTAGTGACGGCCCTGCGGGTTCGGTCATCGAGGGCGTGTACACGCTAGAAAGCGCCCGCGGACAGGGTCTCGCGACGCGACTGACCGCCACGGTTGCCGATCGGCAATTGCGGACCAGGCCGCGCGTTTGTCTGCACGTCTCGGCGACGAACGAGCCGGCGAGAGCCGCCTACGAACGCGCTGGGCTCCGCGCCACGGGCACGACCGGGCTCCTGCTGCGGAACACCTGATCGTCGATCACCTCATCGATCGGCGCGACCCGACTGATACCTTTCCCCACCGATGGACTACAACGCCTACCGCCTGATCCACTTCGCCGGCCTGATGCTCGTCTTCCTCGGGTTCGGGTCCCTGCTCTTCCACGGCAAGGGAAAGGGCGAGCGTTCGCCGAAGGCAGCGATGATCCTCCACGGGATCGGCCTTCTCGTCATGCTGACCGGCGGGTTCGGGATGTTGGCGCGCCTGAACGAATCGTTGCCCGATGAGTCCAAAAACCCCAACTACGTTTGGGCCAAGGTCGGAATCTGGGTTGTGCTCGGACTTCTGCCGGTGCTGCACCGGAAGGCCAAGCTCCCGGGTGCCGTCACTTGCCTGATCGCGATCGCGCTCGCTGGAGCCGCCGCCTACACGGCGATCCACAAGTCGTTCTTCGGCCTTCTCTGAGGGGGCTCGGGCTCAGCGCACGGCCAACCAGGCCAGTGCGCGACCTGGTGAGGTGATCGGCGTCTGGTACGGCCCGCGAATCTCGAAGCGCAAGAGTCGCTCGCGCGTGTCTTCACGAAGCGTCAGCGCCTGCTGATCCGCGCCCATCTGAGTCAGCGTGCGGATCAGACGTGCGCGCGTCAGTGCGCGATCGTCGAGCGCCAGTGCGAGTGTCCATTGCTCGCCTTCCCGTGTCAGGTCGGACGTGGTGCGTGCGCCCATCGCCCGCACCGTGGCCGCATAGCCGGGCTTGCCAGATTGCTCAAACCTCTCGGCGACGATCGGAATCAGGTCGCTGCTGCTGGAGTTGGCGAGTGCGAGCAGGAGTTCGATCACCAGTTCGAGTTCTGGTTTTGGACCCTGAGCCAGCATCGCTTGCAGCTCGGGGCGGAGGCGGTCGGACGCTCCGAGTTCGACGAGCGTCTCACCGGCGTCGCGTAGCGGTTCGATCCGACGTGAGCTGATCGAGGGGCGCTCGCGAAGGAAGCGCACGATGGCGAGGCAGTAGCCGATGGCTTCCGACTCAGCTCCCCGGAGCACTGCGGTTGCCGCCCGGTACTGCAGCAGCGTCAGGCGATCCGCGGAGGTCTCCGAGGTCCGGCGGAGCCGACGTTCGAGAAGGTGGTCGAGTTCGTCGAGGGCTCCGGTTCGGTGGAGTGCCATCGCCTTCGGAACCAGCGCGACCCCGTTCGGAAGCGCGCGTTCGACACTGTCGATCGCGTCGAGGGCGGCTTCGGCGCGGCCGACTCCCAGCTCCGCCAGAGCGAGCTTCAGTCCGACGAATGAGTTCTGCGGCCATCGCTTCCGGAGTCGCCGGAGATCCGTGACGGACGCGGCAAAGTCGCCGCGGTTCAGCAGACCGGTCGCCCGGGTCATCAGGCCGTCGGGGTCGTGGGGTCGCTCTTCGAGGAACGCGTTGCCGAGCTCGACGAGCCGGTCGTCAAACTCCCGCGCGCGGACCGGGTCGTTCGTCGCGCTGCCGGCGGTGAGGTTGGTTCGTGCCAGGCGATGCTGCGTCGTCAGCGAGCAGCGCCGTTCCAGGAGTTGGAGTGTTCGGCGAGAACGGTCTGATGCTTCCTCGATCTCGCCGCGGGCGAGCTGAGCTTGGATCGAGAGCAGGATCGCGATCGTGCAGCCCGGGTCCTCACGGATCGCCTTGGCCGATTCCTCCTCGCCCAGGTCGCGCCAGCCGCGGGCCTGGTCTGCCATCGCGCGTTCGCAGTGGCGCACGCACTTGGCGGATTGGGAGTAGATCACCGAGATCGGTCGCGGTGTGTCTCGGACGTCCTCGCCGAGTGCGAGGCGCAGGGTCCAGGCGAGGCGGTCGATCGATTCGTTGAGGCTTCGTTGGTCGGCCCCGACGCCAGCGAGCGGGACCCGTTGGTCGCCCTCGAGCAGCGCGCACTCGATTCGACCCGCGAAGGAGTCGAGCACGACTTCGATCGTGGCGTCGTGTCGCTCGGCGGATTCGGCCCCGGCAGCGATGTCGAAGACCGGTGACTGCCGGAGGGCCTCGCGGAGCAGACCATCCACCACCAGGGCGTCGAGGAGGCCTTCGCTGACTGCGCGGGTGGACCTCAGATGGATCGTCGTCCCGGGTCCCAGAGAGACGATCGGCTCGACCTCGGGTGCCTCGATGGTCAGTCGCTCGACGTCGGGCCGATCCGGAGTCGACTCACAGCCGGCACTCAGAAGCGCGAGGCACGGGGCCAGAAGGCCGCTCAGCCACCGTGTCCGGGGAGAGGAGCCGGGAGGTGCCGGGGGAATCCGCTCGATCATGTTCAGTTCGTCGACTTGCCGTTCCGATCGGAAGTTCAGGACCCGGGACGGACTCGGGCCCGCACCGAGTCTCCCATGCTAGACCTCTGTCTCGCTCTGTCGCTCGCCCTGGTGCCCCAGGATCCGCAGGAATCGTCGAATGGCGAGGCCGTGATCGTGGGCATCGATGAGGATGGACGACCGATCTACGGCACGCGCCCAGAGTCGAGCGATTCCGGCGCGGAGGCGCCTGGGACCGTTGAGGTCGAGATCGAGCCCCAGGCGGAAGCTGAGCCGCCGACAGCCCCGATCACTGGATTCAGGGCCGACGGTGGCGCACATCCACTCGATGGTGTCCTCGCCGCGGTCGGAACGCGCTCCGAGTTTGCTTCGATCACCGGGCTGCGAGCCCGAGTGACCAGCACGGTTCTCGATCGAGCGGGTCGGGATGTGCAGCGCGTCGATCGACGGTGGTACGGAGTGCCGGGGGTGCGGAGTCGCGACCGCTTCGAATCGCCGGACGGCTCCGTGCTGATAGTCGACGGGCCGCAGGTTCGCGCGCTGCGCGCTGACGGTTCGAACGCAGCCTCGGACCAGGCTCTCGGTCAGGTCCTGTCCAATGTTCTTCGACTGCCCTGGAGCCTCGCGGACGAGGAGCGGTTCGATGTGGAGCCGGCGAGCCCGGGACGAGTCGCCGGCACGGTCGAGTTCCGTGCCGTGGCGAGACCACGAACCGATCTCGATCCTCTCGATGCGCGCACCACCATTCGGCGCGACGTCTACGTGCTCATCTGCGACGCGAACACGCTGCAGCCGCTCGGTCTGAGGCTCGACCTCAACGCCTCGGGTGATGGGCGACCGCGTCGCCTCTACTTCGCCGCGTCCCGTCGAGTCGGAGCCGTCGAGATGCTGTCACGGATCGACTTCCTGCACGCCGACGGGCGGGTTGCCTCGCGACTCGAGGTGTCTGACCTGGCGGCCGAGCCACTCGACGAGAGCTTGTTTGCGCTCCCTGAAACTGGCTCGGAAGGCTCGGTCCTGTCGTCAGATCGAGACGCATCCGAGATCTTCGGAGGATCGCCCCTCAGGACCGAGGCGCCGGGTGACGATGGATGAGCGGTCTGGCGGTTCGCCGCCGGATACCGATCAAGCCAGATCGTCGTGACGACGCCCGGGCTCGAGCGGGAACAACAGAATGCTCGCGCCGCTTCGATCCGTCTGGGGGGACGATCGGGTGGTGTGCCGGGGCCGTGCGGAAAAGGGGGGCCCCGGTACGCTCGGACATCCACCTGAAGGGGGATTCTGGATGTCTCGAGTGCGTTGCCTTTGCGACCTTGGGGGAGGATCGCTCGGGCGGGCTTCCGCGGTGCCCTGCGCCACCGCGGGATGTCCTTTTCTTTCCGGTTCGACCGGTCGAGGAGAACGGGCACGGGCGTTGAACCCACGATCGGTGGTTCACCAATGCGGCCGGTCGTCTTATGAGTCTCGCATGAGGCGGTTCACGGTTTGGGCGATCCCAGTGTCGATTCTGCTTGTGGGCTGTGCGACCACCTCGGATCCCGGGCTTCCTTCCGGCGAGTTGAACGGTGTCCCGTGGCGGGGTGCGGCCTTCGACGACCTGGTCATCGAGGCGCGCCTCGCGAACGACTCCGGCGACCGTGAAGAAGCGCGTCGGCTCCTCGGTCGGGTGCTCGACCAAGCGCCCGATCACGTCGATGCTCACCGACTCGAGCAGGACATGCTGCGCGCAGCAGGGCGGCACGGTCGCGTCCTGCACGATGCGCGGCAGCGCGTCGACGAGCAGCCCGAAGACTCAGCCGCCTGGTATCTCCTCGGCCGCGCCGAATCGAACGACGACGCCCGGTGGGAGGCGTTCGGTCGGGCTCTCGAACTCGATCCGCAATCGTTCTTCGGCTGGCTCGGTGTCGGTTTCCTCGCGTCGCACACCGACCCGGTTCAGGCCGAGGCGATCTTCCTCGCGCTCGACCAGTCGACGGGCGGGCATCCGCTCGTCGACCACAACCTCGCAGCCGTCTACTCGACGGTCGGAGACCACGAAGCCGCACTCGAGACCTGGACGCGGATGGCGGACCGGGAGCTGGAGCCCGGTCGTGCGGCTCTCGGGCGCGCTCAGGCCCTGCTCCAGCTCAGCCGACCGGCGGAGGCGTTCCGGGCTTCGCTCGAGGCCTTGGCGCTTCGACCTCACGATCCAGCCGTTCGGCGTCTGATCGAGTTGCAGTCGGTGTCTTCGCTTCCGGCGCAGGCGATCGAGGAGATCGTCGACTTGATGCTCGCCCGTCCGGAGATCCGAGAAGAGTTCCTCGCCGCGGGCGGGCTCGATGCTTGGGTCGATTTGCTGCGGCGAACCGGAGATGGAGCCGCGGCCGCCGAAGCCCTTCTCGAGACCGAGGCCTCCGACAACCGGGCCTACCGTCTGGCGTTGCTCGACGCGGGCGCCGTCGGGCCGTACCTCGATGCACTCGACCGGTTCGTGCCGCTCGAGATCCGCCTCGCCGAGGACAACCAGGTACGTGCGCTCTGGTCGCGCGTTCTCGACGGTCCCTACCGGCGGTCGCCGAGAGTTCTCGACGATCCATCGGAACTCACGGGTCTCGCGACCGCGCTCGCGGACTGTGGTCTCCTCGAAGAGGCCGAGCGCCTTCTCACGGTCGGGCTGCTTCGTGGAGGGGCGGGCGACGACTCCGCTCGCGAGCTGCGGGACCGGTTGCGTCGCGAGCTCGCGTTCATCCACAACCTGCGGCGTCGGCTCTACAGCACCTTCGAGTCCGGTGGCGAGTTGACGCTCGAGGCCCTGCTCACGCAGCTCCGCGAAGACTCCGAGGAGTTGCTCGGGGAGGACGTGGTCGGGAATCCGACTCAGTTCGAGGTGCCGTTTGCCGGGGCTCTGCTCGACCCGTTCGGCCCTGGGCTCTGTGCCTGGTTCCGAGCCCGCAATCTGCACCTCCTACTGGGTGCGCGGTCTGGCGGGAGTGCCGATGGTTTCCTGGTGACGCGTGTGTCGGTTCGTGACCTCGACGAAGATGGTCCGCTACCCCTTCGCGGTCCAGCCAAGGAAGTGCTCGGGGATGCGCGAGAGATCCGTTCGTTGCGCGCGGTACTCGGCGGTGACCTCGCCGGTGTCGCGTTGCTCAATCACTACGTGATCGATCTCGGCGCCATTCGAGACTGGGCGGACGGTCTGGTTCGGGCGCGACAGATCGCTCGGGAGACCACGGACAACCCGCTCGAGGACCCGTTGCCGCACGTCGAGGATCCGATGGACCCGCTCGACGCGATGCTGCGGTGGAACTTCGCCTGCCCCTTGGATGATGACGAGTTGTTCCTCGCCGTGCTCGACCTCGTGCAGTGGCACGAACGCGCGCACCTCGCGGACGTCTTCTACTACCTGCCGATCGAGGACAACCTCGGACGCATCCTCGGCCTTCTGTTCGGCCAGGGGCTCAGCCCGCTCGGCGTCGAGTCGCAGTTCGAGGGGCGGGCCGAAGCCATCGCGCTCGCCTACTCGGCCTATCCGAGCCTGGTGCTTGCTCACATCGCGGACTTCGTGCCGAAGCGGGATTCGAAGTCGAGCCACGCCCGGGGCTTCGCGCGCTTGGCACGGTGGTTGAACGACGAACTCGACACCAATCGCTCCGAAGATGCCCCTCGGGCCGCGGTTTCCCGCTGGATCGAGCGGGATTCGGCCGAAATACGTCGTGCAGCCCGTAGGATCGCAACCCGGCTCGGTAGCTAGGCTACGGAATCGCGGAAGTCCGAAGAGTTCCGGTGTCTTCCGACCGTCCTCTCCGTAGGACGAAATACCCCACGACAGGGAGCCCACGATTGGGACCTCAAATGAAACTCCTGCGCAAAGACCTGATCTCGCTCCTGACGGCCCTCGCGGTCTTCGCTCCGGCGGCCTTCGGCCAGGATCCGGACGAGGAGAAGGAGCCCGACCCGGAGATCGAGGAGAAGCTCGACACCTTCAAGGAGGCGATCAGCGACAAGAAGATGAAGCGCGACTCCGAAGCGATCGCGTTGATCGACGAGCTGCTCCAAAAGGGACCGGACTACCACCCGAAGGATCGCCAGGACATCATCAAGGGCTTCAAGAACGTCTTCTCGCGGAAGGCGCGAAAGCCCGACCAACCGGAGCTCTACATCGCGACCGTCGTCGCGCTGGGGGAACTCGGTGGCGATGATGCGGCGCGCGTGCTTCAGCAGGTCTACGGCCTGCGACTCTTCAAGGAAGAAGAGTGGCAGTCGATGCGAGAGCGCATTCTGGAGCAGGTCGGCAAGTGTACGAGCCTGCGTACGGTCGAATTCCTCCTCGACGAGACCGGCAACAACGATATCGATGGCATCAAGCGAGCCGCGGGTCGTGCGCTGCGTCACTTCGACGAGGCCGAGTTCAAGACGCGCCGGGACATCTTCGAAGAGCTGCTGACGAAGTACGGTGAGATCACCGCGGTCGCGCGCAGCAGCGCCGACCCGAACAACGCGACCGTGCGCAAGTTCAAGCGCACGCTGTCGGCGGTCAGTGATGGCTGGAACACGACGCTCGGAGCGATGAGCGGTCAGGAGTTCCGGACGGCCGAAGACTGGTATGAGTGGTTCAACGACCACAAGAACAAGCCGAAGGACTGGCAGTAGTCGGTCCTTCACGGAGGCGCGCCACCCGAGGGTGGCTCGCAGCCTCCGTGCCGTGTGCTTGCAACGCGGCCCCCGAGTCGAGCTATGGGGAATCGGGTCTCCGCCTCGGAGGCCTCGCGACTCCCGAAGCCCTCGGCGACTCCGACGGACGCACTTGCGGTCGTTCGGACCCGCGTCCCGCGGGTCGTTCTGGCCCACGACCCTGAGCCTCTCGGTGAACCATGAGACGACTGACCAAAGATCTGACCACCATCCTCTTGGCCCTCACCGTGCTTGCTCCGGCAGTTCTCGGCCAGGACCCCGCCGAGGAGAAGGAACCCGACCCGGAGATCGAGGAGAAGCTCGACACCTTCAAGGAAGCGATCAGCGATCCCGAGTTCCGTCGCGACCAAGAGGCGATCACGCTGATCGGGGAGCTGCTCCAGAAGGGGCCGGACTATCACCCGAAGGATCGGCGTGACCTGATCAAGGCGTTCAAGAACGTGTTCTCTCGCAAGGCGCGGGGCTACGAGCAGCCGGATCTCTACGAAAAGACCGTCACGGCGTTCGGGAAACTCGGTGGGGATGATGCGGCCCGTGTCCTGCAACAGATCTACGGACTCCGGCTCTTCCGGGCCGAAGATTGGCAGTCGATGCGCGAGCGCATCTTGGAAGAAGTCGGCCGGTGCCAGAGCCTGCGGACAGTGTCGTTTCTTCTCGACGAGACGCACAACAACGACATCGATGGAACGAAACGGGCGGCGGGTCGCGCGCTCAGGCACTTTGAGGACGCCGCGTTCAAGACTCGCAAGCAGATCTTCGAGGAGCTGCTGACCCAGTTCGGTCAGATCACGGCGATCGCTCGGGACCCAGATCCCAACAACTCGCTCGTGCAGAAGTACAAGCACCTGCTCACGGCCGTCAGCGACGCCTGGAACACGACGCTCGGCGCGATGAGCGGGCAGGACTTCCGGACGGCCGAGGACTGGTACGAGTGGTTCAACGACCACAAGAATCGGCCCAACGACTGGCGCTGAGCCCTCGGCCGCTCCGGGCGGATTGGTCGCCAGGCCGCCTCCGTGTCTCGAGGGCGGCCCGAACTCGAAGGGGCCCGAACTCGAATGAGGCTGAGTTTGAGGGGCGGGGATGACTTCGACGAGAGCCCCGGATTGACGGCCGCCCCCTGGAACCGGGAAGCTCTGGGTCGATCTGCCGTCTGACCCGTGATGCGTCGTCTCTCTCTCGTTTTGTTGCTCGTCCTCGCCGTGGCCGGTCTCGGCTACGGCGTCTCCGAGCTGCAGCGGGGGTTCGAGCGAGCGCGGCGGGCCGAGACCCACAACCACAACCTGACGCAGCGGATGGAGTCTGCGACTGGGCGGATCGACGAGCTCCAGGACGAGCTGACCCGGCGTGGAGAAGAGCTCCGCACGAGGATCGAGCAGAACCAGGAGCTCGGTCGCCAGCTCGCCGAAGCGACTTCGCGAATCGAAGAGCTGCACGGCCAGTCCGAGCGAGTCCTGCGCGAGCGCAACGAGCCGATGCCGACGCTCGTCCGAGAGACCCTCGCGACGCTCGCTGAGTTCTTGCGAGCCGCGCAGCGCAGCGACCTGCGTTTCCTGCGTGCGTCGACGCTCGACGGACGGGCGCTCCACGACGTCGAGCTCGTCCATCGCTCCCCGGATGGCTTCGGAGCGACGACCTATTTCGCCGACCTCGCCCGATTCGAACTGAACCGGGCGGACTCATCGTTGTCGATCCTGCTCTCGAACGGTACTGCGCACGGCGACGACGAGGGGGAGTTCGGGGAAGACGGCCGCCGGATCGTGATCGCTGACCTGGAGATCGAGGACTGGGAGGAGGCGATGCCGCTCCTGATGGTTGCGGTCGGCGAGGCGCCGGCCGAAGAACCCGGCTTCCGGCCCGATCTCGATCAGCGAGCCCTGAGTGACTGGAGGCGCCGTCTCGACCGTCTGCTCGGAGCGGTCGTCGGCAGCGAACGCTGGCAGGTTGCGCGCGTCCGAGGTCTGGTCGACAGCGGCTTCCACCGCCTGGTCCTGGTTGGCAAGGACGGAACCCGGGTCCTGACCCGCAGCCTGGAGGCTGAATACGCGACCATCGAGATCGATGCCGAGACCGAGACGGTTTGTCTCCTGCTCCGCAACGGCTTCTTGCGTCGGAACGCGGGCACCACGAGGATTCCGCAGAGCGGGATGCGTATCCCGCTGCCCGGAGTGACACCGGAGTCCGCTCAGGCCGAGATGCTCGGCTACTTCGAGCGCCGGTGACGACGCCGGGCTGACCTCGGTCGGTCGATGCGCTCCGGCCCGAGTTGCCGCAGCACGATCCGATCGAATCGCCATGACCGAAGCCGAGCCCGCCCGAGCCGACGGCGACACCGCGTCGTCGACCTCCGAGAACGAGGGGGCGTTCAAGGCGTTCTCGAAGCGATGGCGTCCGCGGATCGAGCAGGCGCTCGAGGAGATCCTGCCGCCGGCCGATCGCGCGCCGTCCGTCCTCCACGAGGCGATGCGCTACGCGATGTTTCCGGGCGGGAAGCGTTTCCGCCCGCTGCTCGCTCTGTGCGCGGCCGAGGCGGGGGGTGGTGATCCCGAGATGGCGCTGCGCCCGGCCGCGGCTCTTGAGCTGGTTCACACCTACAGCCTGGTCCACGACGACCTGCCCTGCATGGACGACGACGCGCTCCGTCGTGGTCGTCCGACCTGTCACGTCGCCTTCGATGAGGCCAACGCGCTGCTGGCCGGTGACGCACTGCTCACGCTCGCCTTCGAAGTCACGGCCGAGGCCGGTGGCGGTGCGGTCGTCGCGCTCGCTCGTGCGGCCGGAAGTCTCGGAATGGTCGGCGGCCAGGTCGAGGATCTCGAGGCGGAAAACCTCGGGAAAGCGCTGACTCTCGAGCACCTCGAGCGGATCCACGACGGCAAGACTGGAGCGCTCATCACTTCGAGTCTCGAAGTCGGTCTCCACGCCGGCGGTTGCGACCTGTCCGCGGTCGAGGAGTGGCGCCGGTTCGGAAATGCCGTGGGGCGGGCGTTTCAGGTCGCTGACGACTGTCTGGACCTCACGGGGACGGCTGAGGAGCTGGGAAAGCAGCCCGGACAGGACCTCGCCCACGGAAAGTCGACCTACCCATCCCTGTTGGGGCTGGAGAAGAGCCTGGACATAGCCCACGGCCTCGTCGCAGAGGCGTCGGATCTCGCGGAGCGAATCTGTTCACCTGCCGGCCGGCAGTCGGTGGACGGTGGCGTCTCCCTCCTGCAAGATCTTGCGCTAGCGGCGGTGCGCCGCAAAGCGTGACCAGGGCGGGGTATCCCGCACAGCGCAATTCGTCGTCGCGGGCTTGGCTCGATCGGCGGCAAGACCCAGATCATCGAACATGTCGACGACCCCGCTATTGGATGGCATCTCGTCTCCCGACGACCTGAAGAAGCTGGACCGCTCCGAGCTCCCAGCGCTCGCGGCCGAACTTCGAAAAACCATCCTCGACACGGTCACCGTCACCGGTGGTCACCTCGGATCCGGCATGGGGGTCGTCGAACTGACGATCGTCCTGCACTACATGTTCGACTTCCGGGACGATCGGCTCGTTTTTGACGTCGGTCACCAGGTCTACCCGCACAAGCTGCTGACCGGTCGTCGTGATCGGTTCCACACGCTGCGTCAGAAGGACGGCCTGTCCGGGTTCACGAACCCGCAGGAGTCGGATTACGACGCCTACCTGATGGGGCACGCGGGCACCGCGGCCTCGGTCAGTCTCGGAATCTCGGCGGGCGACCGTCACCTCGAGCACGACCGTCGCGTCGTCGCCGTCGTCGGAGATGCTGCGATGGGCGCGGGTTGCTCGTTCGAGGCGCTGAACTTTGGCGGGTCGCTCGATGACGACAAGACGCTGATCATCCTCAACGACAACTCCTGGTCGATCGCGAAGACCGTCGGAGCCCTGTCGCGCTACCTCGATCGCGTCCGTTCTGGCCCGCGTTACCACCAGGCCAAGAAGCGCCTGCACGAGTTCCTGAAGTCGATCCCTCTGATCGGCGATGAGCTCGACGAGGCCTTCGATCACACGATCGACCAAGCGCGTCGCGTCGTCGTCCCGGGCCACCTGTTCACCGAACTCGGCCTGAACTACTTCGGCCCGATCGACGGCCACGACACCGAAGAACTGCTCGAGTACCTCGAGCGCGTGAAGGAGCTCGAAGGCCCGATCCTGCTGCACGTTCGCACCAAGAAGGGGCACGGCGTTCCGGGCTCCGAGGAGCGCTACGACCGAGCGCACGCCGCGAAGCCGAACCCGAAGGCCAAAGACCCGTCCACGACCAACGAGGACAACAAGACCGAGCCCTGCGTCGTTCTGCCGCAGAAGCCGGTTCCGAAGCGTAACCAGAAGGCGTGGACCAACTGGTTTGCCGAGGGCCTCGAGCAGCTCGCGGAACAGGACGAGAAAATCGTCGCCCTCACGGCCGCGATGCCCGACGGCACCGGCTTGATGAACTACGCCGAGAAGTTCCCGGAGCGCTTCTACGACACGGGCATCGCCGAGCAGCATGCCGTCGCGTTCTCGTCCGGCCTCGCGCACGCAGGGATGAAGCCGTTCGCGGCGATCTACTCGACCTTCCTGCAGCGGGCCTACGACATCGTCTTCCAGGAAGTTCTGATCCAGAACCTACCGGTGACCTTCGCGCTCGACCGCGCGGGCATCGTCGGAGAGGACGGAATGACCCACAACGGTCTGTTCGATATCGCCTACCTGCGCACGATGCCGAACATCGTGCTCTGTGCGCCGAAAGACGGACCGGAGCTTCAGGAGATGATGAAGTTCTGCGCGGACTACGACGGACCGATCGCTGTGCGCTACGCGCGCGGCGGAGCGCCGGATCGTCACGATCTGCCTGGCGTCGAGACCGAGCACACTCCGGTCGAGCTCGGCAAGATGGAGACGCTTCGTCGCGGAACGGACGGTGCGATCCTGGCCTACGGCCACATGGTTCAAACCGCTCTCGATGCCGCGGCGGAACTCGCCGAACAAGGTGTCTCGATCGAGGTCATCAACGCTCGTTGGGCCAAGCCTCTCGACGCCGAGGGAATCCTCTCGGTCGTCAACCGTCACGACCGCGTGCTGACCCTCGAAGATCACGCCGCGATCGGTGGCTTCGGTTCGGCTGTGCTCGAGCTCTGCTCGGCTGAAGGTCCGGTTCGTGCGCACATCGAAGTGTGCGGTGTCCGTGACCACTTCCTCCAGCACGCCTCGCGCAACGAAGCGCTGGCTGAGCAAGGACTGGACGTCCGCTCGGTGGTCGCGCGCTTTCTGACCGGTCGCCCGGCGACCGTCTGAATCGGACGGTGCACGGGCCATGGCTTCGGTCCTGATTGTCGGCGACGAACGCAAGGGCGAGGTCCGAGCGTTCGTCGACGAGGCCGCCCAGGCGCTGCGTCGCGACGGCCATCGCGTCGAGTGTGACCTCGTCCGCGATCGATCGCTCGAGCCGCACGAGGCGGACCTCGTCGCGGTCTTCGGTGGTGACGGCTCGATCCTGAGTGCTGCGCGTCGAATGGGGCGCAATCAGATGCCGACCGTCGGCGTCAATCTGGGGCGCCTCGGCTTCCTGGCCGCGTTCCGGCCCGAGGAAGCTATCGACGGTCTACGTGAGGCGTTGAATGGCGAGCTGATCGAAGAGCCGCGCCGGATGCTTCGCTGCACCGTGCGCGATCCGGACTCCGGTGAGTCGACTTTCGAGTCCCTCTGCCTGAACGACATCGTGCTCGCTCGAGGTCCGGATGCCGGCATCTTGATGCTCTCTGCGCATCTCGACGAAGGCGAGTTGGCTGCCTATCCCGGTGATGGGCTGATCGTCGCGACGTCCGTGGGTTCGACGGCCTACTCGCTCGCCGCCGGCGGCCCGATCGTCGCGCCGGGTCTCGAAGCCTTGGTCCTCACGCCGCTCGCGCCCCACACTCTGAGTGTGCGACCGCTGGTCGTCCCGATGCAGGGTCGCCTTCTGCTACGCGTCGATGAGACCGGTGGTGGGGGCTGCGCCCACCTGTCCGTGGACGGGCAGGTTCATGCGGAGGTTCCTCAGGGCGGCGAGGTCATCATCGAGTCGACGGACTTTTGCTTTCGTCACCTGATGCGCGAAGCGAACAGCTTCTTCCGGATCCTTCGGCGGAAGTTCCGCTGGGCGCACATGCCCCGACACGAAGACAACGACGGCTGCTGATCGCCTGGGTGCCGACGCGGCTGCCGAGAGGCCTCGGTTTTTCTAACGGAGAACCGTAATTGGTGCTGTTCTTCCGGTGGCTTGGGGCCCAATCTTGCCGGGTCGCGGGGAATCTTTCCCTGGCCACCGGTGCATGACTGCTGTCCGCACGCTTTCCCGAGTCGCCGTTTTCGCCGCTGTCGCCCTCGCACTGAGCGCCTGCGGCACGCCGCGTCGCACGATCATGATCCCTCGGTTCTCCGACGGGTTCGACGACGGCGTCGCGGCGGAGAAGGCCTACGGCGTCGAGACCGAGACCGAGCGCCGCCACTACGAGCTGAGCGCGACGGCCGTCGGTCGGACGCTGATCCTGATCGCGGTCGTCGATGCGTTGCCGGGCGGCGAGATCGACCCGGGGGCGTTCGGCGGAAGAGTGAGCGTCCAGGCGGGCGCTTGCCGCATCGAGCTACCGATCCGGTCGGAAGACTCCGGAGTCCTGGACGTGCTCGCGCGCGCGTCGGTTCAGCCGAGCGGGTGCACGACGCTCGAGTCCGCTTCGGTCCGCGTGACCGGTGAAGGCGCGGCTCGGAGGGTCGAGGTCGAGATCCGACTTCCGATCGACGTGATGCGCCAGAACGACGGCTCGCTGCAATTGGACTTCAACGAAGACGGCGTCGAGGGCGTCGTCACGTTGCCAGCGGAGGGTGAGATCCGCTGTGTCTACCTTCAACAATGAGGCGGGTGCTCAGCACCCCAACCATCCCACGAAACCGACAACCACAGCTCCATGAAGAACATCTCTCGTTTGTTCGTCCTCGGAATGGTCCTTCTCGCGACGTCCTGCTCGGGCGTCCGCTCTACGGATCAGACCTTCTCCTCGCACGGTGAAACGATCCGCCTCATCGGCTGGGCGATCGCCGGTGACGACCAGCAGGCCGCACTCGATCACGTGCCGGCCGGTGCGACGATCACGAACGTCAGCTCGACGCCGGCTGACTGGTCGTCGATCATCGGTGTGCTGAACTCGATCATCGGGTTCAACAGCACCTCGATCGGTGGCACGATCGAGTGACGTGGATCGCCGGGCGCCGCAACCGCGGTGCCCGGCCACGTCTATCCACCCCGGGCCCTCAGGCCTCCTTGCGCTGCGTTTCGATGTCGCGCGCGAGCTGAAGCAGAACTTCGCTCAGCGTCGGGTGGTACCACGGCATCTCCAGCATTTGCTGAGCCGTTCCGTGGAAGTACATCAACGTCGAGATCGTGTGGATCATGTCGTCCGCACGCGGCCCGAGGATCTGAGCGCCAAGGATTTCGCCGGACTGACGGTCCGCCACGAGCTTCAGAAGCCCGTGCTGCACGTCCATCGTGATCGCCCGCCCGGTCTCCGGGAAGCGAGCGGACGCCGTGACGACCTCGAGCGCGTGCTTGCGCGCGTCCAACTCGCTGAGTCCGACCGTGGCGAGCGGTGGGTCGAAGAAGATCACCGAGACGTCGAGGCGCTGTTCGACGGCGTGTGGGCCTGGGACCTGCGCCGCTCCCATGCCGGCGACCGCGCCTTCCCAGTTCGCGACGTGCAGTAGCTGCTTGAAGCCGCTCGCGTCACCGGCGACGAACACGCGCGGGTTCGAGGTCCGCATGTCCGCGTCGGTCGGGATGGTGTGACGGTCGCGGTTGATGCCGGCAGCTTCGAGGCCCAGTCCATCGAGCGCAGCCCGACGGCCGGTGGCGACGATCAGCCGTTCGGCTTCGAAGGTGCGGATCTCCGCGCCGACCTTCGCGTCGACTTCCACGCGTCCGTCCAGCTGTCGCACTGCGATCGGCGTGTGGCCATCGTGCAGGTGCATGCTCGGAGCCTCCTCGAACACCGCTCGCATCTCCTTGCCGACCTCTTCGTCGAGGTCCTGGAAGATGCGGCGCCGGGCAAGTACGTGCACTTCGCTGCCCAGGCGGGCGAAGAACTGCGCGAACTCGAGCCCGATCGCGCCGGTTCCGAGCACGATGCAGGACTTCGGCTGTTCGGTCAGTTGCATCAGGCCATCCGAGTCCAGGTAGTCCGATTCCTTGAGGCCTGGAACGTCCGGGATGAACTGCGTCGATCCGGTCGCGATCACCGCGCCCTTCTCGAACTTGTATGTCTCTCCGCCTGCTTCGATCGTGTCCGGCCCGACGAACTTCGCGCGCGCGTCGAGGACCTCGTAGCCTGCCGCCTCGATGCCGCGGATCTTCGCGGACTTGAAGCGCTCGACCTTCGCGTCCTTGTTGGCCATCACGGCTGGGAAATCGACGCTGAGCTCGGCGCGCCCGATGCCCGGGGTGTGGTGGTGCGCCGCTTCATGCCGCAGATGGGCCGCGTGCAGCATCGTCTTGGTCGGCATGCAGCCGCGCAGGATGCAGAGGCCACCGAGCTCGCCATCGTTGAACATGGCGGTCTTCTGGCCTGCTTGGTGAGCGGCTTTGGCGGCGGCGGTGCCGGCAGTGCCGCCGCCGAGGACGAGGACGTCGTAGGTCTTCACGGTTCGAAAGCTACCTGGAGGAGCATCCGGCTGGAACGCCGAGAGTGCTTGCGGCTTCGGCTCACAAGTCTTCGCTAGGTCGGGCCCCCTGACGCACGCGGTTCAGTGCGCGGCGGGTTTCCCGGATGTCTTTGGGGCGAGCGTCTGGGTGGCGCGAGGTCACTTGGTGCAGCCGTTCGATCCAACGGAGAGCGAGCTCCTGAAATCCGAGACCGTGAACGGTGCCGGATTGCCCGATCCCGGCGCTGATCCAGTCGTCGAGATCTTCCAGCTCATGCCTGCCGGAGAACACCGAGAGCGATTCGAGTTGTGCTGCGGCTTCCGGAGGGAGCGTGGTGTAGTCGAGCGCCGTCGAGAGCGAATCGGACAAGTCCTCGAATCCGAAGTCGGGTCGTGCACGGGTCTGTTCGAGGACCGTTCGCAGGGCACGTGAGGTCCAGGCGGGGGAGAGGCCGTCGCCGTTGATGAGATTCGACAGATAGAAGCCGTCTTCGGTCAGTCGCCTCGTCAGCGACTCGTCGTCGATCAGATCGAGGAAGGTGTCTTGTTCGGCTGACGAGAACCGGTTCAGCGACTCGAGCACTTCGAGCGGGTGGTCGCCGACAAGTTCCTGGGCCAATTGAAGAGCTTCCTCGTCGCGTCCGATCGCTCGAAGCGATTCGACAGCGTCCACGAGATACCTCGGGTCCGAGGTTCGAGCGATTTCTGCCCGTGCGTTCGCCAGCGCGACTGGCTCCGCGCCTGCCGCTCGCAGCATCTCGGCTTGCGGGCTCTGATGCTTCGCTCGCCACTCGTGGAGGATCTCCTGTGCCTGTTCGGGCTGTCCGAGACCTTCGAGGCCTTGCCGGACGAAGAACACCGAACCCCAGGTCCAGGTCGACCGGCGGGCGATAGCGACCGAGATGGCGCCCTCCGAGAAGAACTCCGAGCCGAACCAACTCTCGAACAGGCCGAGGAAGTCATCTGCTGTTCGGGTCCACGACGCGAGGTCGTCGACGAGGGCTCCTACGATCACGATCTCGGCTTCCGTGGGCGAACTCGACGAACCTCCGAGATTGGTTCGGATCCGCTTGAGCAAGGGGCGGGCGTAGGCGGCGAGGATCGGCTTGTTGTAGTCCCCGTTGACCCGATAGAGGGTGGGGAAGCCCACGAGCGAAGTCGGCGCGGGAAGTTCATGTCGGAGGCCGAGCGCCCTCGCGCGGGAGGCGAGCTCATTCGCCGCAGCGAGGAGATCTTCGGCTCGGACCAGTTCGTCGACTCGGAGATGGAACTCTAGATCCGTCGTAAGAGTCGGCGCTGATGAGGGGCGGCTTGAGCGCCGAGCCCTCAGGTCCTCCGTCGGTGGGGCGTCGACCCCTGGCGACGAGCTCACTCGGCTGGCGCCAGAGTCGGAGCGGTTCGCCTTGGCGTCGGTCGGACCGCGTGAGACGCGGCGTTGCCGCTCGCCATCACCGCTTGGCGATGGCCGGGGCGAAGTGGCCGGGGTCCGTGGTCGAATCGGCTGATCGAAGGCCAACGCACCGATTGCGAGGCCCGCGGAGAGTGCCGTCAGCGATGCTCCGAGTAGTCGGAGGTTCGAGCCCTCATCACTCATCCGGTGAGTCTAGAGCGTTTGCCACTCACCGGGCAGTCCGTCCGTCGGTGGACGGTGTTCGACGATCAGTGGCAGCCGAAGTTGCCGTTCGCCTGAAAGCCGCTCGACCGTGGTTGGAGCGGGCGGGCATGGCTGACCGTGCGCTCGGCCCAGTAATCATCCGCCTTCTCGGTCTGCTCGGCGTGGTCTTCTTGCTCCCACAGCGACTTCGTGTTCGTGTCGCCTTCGTTGTAGAAGAAGAAGATCCGGTCGTCGCGAAGGATGAAGGTCTGCGGGTTCACGCCGAACTCGGAATCGCCCTTCATCGCGTAGCTGCACCAACCGCCGTGGGCGGGCTCGTACTTGGCTGGGTTGGCCTTGAACGCGGCCAGGTTCGCGTCATTGGCGAAGAAGTAGACGATGCCGCCGTAGTTGACCGAGCGCGCCGCCTCGCCGGCGAGTGGCATGCTGCCGCCCTCGGGCCAGTAGGAGACCGGGTCGTAGCCTTCGAGTGCCAGGTTGCCTTGGACGTTGTAGGCGTCGAGGTCGCGAGCCGGGACGCCCTCGATCGTCTCGGCTGCTTCGACCGGAGGGATCGATTGGCAAGCGCCGAGGGTCAGGGCGAGGGTGGTCAGGGCAGCAAGGGGAAGGAACTTCATGGGAATGGATCGGGGTGTGGGGCTCCGATGGTCGTCGCGAACGGAGCGTTTCAGGCCTTGCGCTCACGAAGAGGGCAGAGCGGAGTTCCCTTGCTCCGCGGAATTCTCCCGCGTGGCTTCTCCGCCGCCCGAAGTCGAGGTCAGGCCTAGCCGAGCTCGAACTGCCGCTTGGCGTCGACTTCGTCGCGATTGACTCCGACGATCGCTTCCTGCAGCCGATCGATCAGGCCGTAGTCGCCGCTCAGCGCGATACGCAGTTGGCGCATCATCTGGATGGCCATGCGAAGCGTTCGGACGACGTCGCCACCGTCCGAGCCGGCCAGGTCCGCCAATTCGTCGATCGAGCAGCCTCCCGACCAGGCCATCACCGGGATCGACAAAGAGAAGTCCGGCTCCTTGATCGGCTCTTTCACGCCGTGCGTGAGCTCGAGCGTGATGAAGCGGCGGATCGCCTGGTCGGCCTTGACCACGAGCTTGGCCGGAAGACCGTGCTGGTTGCGTTCCTGGCCCCGGCGCGCCTCGTGCACGACGGCGGTGAACAGCGCGACCAGCTGGTGTCGGTCGCATTCGTCGAGGACACCGGAGAGGAGCAGCTCGGTGACCTGGACCTCGTAGCCGTTGATCTGTCGCGCGATCAGGCCACGCGGCAGGAGGAGGGGGCTGCCATCGTCCTCGGTGTCGAGGTAGCCCGCTTCCTTGAGGATCTGGATCTTGGTGTGCATCCGCGCGCGGGCGCGGTTGCGGAGGTTCTGCCGTTTCTTCCGCGAGCCGACTTCGATCTGGAAGGCGGCGAACGAGCGGTCGTAGGCTTCGGTCAGCCGCGATCCCATCCGCTCGTAGAGGTTCATGATCGTCGCGTAGCCGAGGTTGAAGCGCGAGGTGACGGGTTCGACCTTCGCTCCGAAGAGCTTCGGCAGTGGCGCCTCGGTCAGCGCCTCATCATCGAGGATCGAGATCACGAGGCCCTCGTCGTCGATGCCCTGCCGACCGGCGCGACCAGCCATCTGCATATAGTCGCGTGCGCGCATGTAGTCGAAGGACACGCCGTCGAATTTGCGGAGTGAGTCGAACACGACCGTGCGCGCCGGCATGTTGATGCCGAGCGCGAAGGTCTCGGTCGTGAAGAGCATCTTCAGGAGGGTCGAGGTGAACAGGCGTTCGACGACCTCCTTGTGGATCGGGAGCATCCCGGCGTGGTGATAGCCGACTCCGCGTAGGGCGCGCATCCGGATGCCTTGCAGCGCGAGGTCCGTCTCGAGGTTCAGCTCGAAGGTCTCGCAGATCTCGTCGAAGCGCTTGGTGATCGTCTCCCGCTCCTGCTTGTTCAGGAGGCGTCGGTGAAGGTTCTTCTCGGCCTTGATCTCGCACTCCTTGCGCGAGAAGCAGAAGAACAACACCGGCATCAGAGACAGGTTCTGGCAGTGGTCGAGGACGAGGGCGCCCGCGCGTGGTCCGCGGTCGTTGAAGCCGCCTCGATCGCGCCCGAAGCGGCGATCGCCGCCACCGCGATCTCCGCGGCCGGCCGTCTTGCGACCAGAGATCCGCCCCCCGGGTGAACGGGTCTTCTTGTCGAAGCGGCTGCCTTGGTCGTCCCCGCGGCGACCGCGGTGGCCGCCCTTCTCCTGGTCGCGCAGTCGGCGGATCGCCTGGATCACGCGCTTGCGCTGTGCGAGCTTGAAGAGGCCATACTCGCGGTGGAAGCAGTGGTGGTCGAGCGGGACCGGCCGCTTGGTGTGCTGGATGATCTTGAGGTCCTGCGGGCGGACCTCGTCGATCCAGCCGCCGAACTGTTCGAGATTCTCGATCGTCGCGGACAGCGCGATGAAGCGAACGTGGTCGGGCGCGAAAATGAAGCTCTCCTCCCACACCGTGCCGCGTTCGACGTCGTCGAGGAAGTGCACCTCGTCGAGCACGACGAAGTCGACGTCATTGAATCGTTCGGGGTCTTCGAAGACCGAGTTCCGGAAGATCTCGGTCGTCATGATGACGACCGGTGCCCCGGGGTTCAGGGTCAGGTCGCCGGTCATCAGGCCGACGTCGAGGCCGTCCTCCTTGAAGTCGCGATACTTCTGGTTGGAGAGGGCCTTGATCGGCGCGGTGTAGATCGCCCGACGACCGGCCCGGACTGCTCGGTCGATCGCGAACTCAGCCACCAGCGTCTTTCCGGCCCCGGTCGGGGCGGAGAGCAGCACGTTCTGGCCGGCGTCGATCGCCTTGGCAGCCTCGACCTGGAAGATGTTGAGGGTGTAGCCCTTGAACTGCATCGGGTTGGCGACCGGCCAACGGTTCTCGTGTCAGGGGGATCCCGAACGACGAGTCCTGCGTTGCATCGGCGCCACCGAACGCTAGGATCCCAATCGTTCGGGGTCCATGAGATTCCCCGCAGCCCAGAGGCGCCATCCGGCCCTCGTGACCGGGCGGTGCGGTTTCTGATGAGCCTTCGAATGGCGGTTACCTAGCGTCCACCTCGTGTGGTCCAAAGCCCGGGCGGTCATCCCGGTCGGAGGGACACATCCATCGCGTCGTTTGTGGTGGTGAGGTCGTTCGTCGGTCATCTACTTGGAACGACTCTGCGGATTTCTCGCGGTGCGCTTCCGAGGGGGGAAACCGACGCCGGTCCGGGCTCTTCCTGCGTAGCCGCGTCTGAATCTGAACCGACGGCTCCGCGCGAGTCGGCAGCTCCTCCAGAGCAAACCCATTTCTCGAAGCTCGTCTTCGAGGCACTGAACCAGGTGCTTGCGGCTCCCAGTGATCCGTGAGGACTCGGCTCGAACCCCGAACCGACCAAAGGAAACCCCCGATGGAAAAGGCCCAGAACACCGAGACGAACCTCAACAAGTTCGTCAACCGCCACCTCTCCCAGATCAAGGTCCTCTCGCGCTTGCTCGAGCACGAGCTGGAGACTTCGAAGGGGCGTGAAGTCGCGATCGATCGCGACACGATCGAAGCCGTTCTCGACACGCTGGAAATCTTCGTCGAGGACCTCGGCGGCGGCCGCCGCGACGTGCGGCCGGCGCAGGAGAAGCAGCAGACGGTCACTCGTCTGAACTGATCGCGAACCGCGGTCCGGGTTTCTGAGTGGCCGCTAAGCGCCGCTCCCGCTCGGATCGAGAGACTCTTGGCCAGTCGCTTCCGCGCTGGCCCGTCCACTTGGGATCCCGCAGACCACGAGACAGAGGTCCGCTCGGTTTCTCTCGAGCGTTCCGATCCAACGGCGCAGCCAAGTCTCGCCGCGGGTCGACGCGTCGAAGGTCGGATCCCGACCGTAGCCCGGAATCCGGCGTTCCCGCGTGGCGCATCGTCGTGTGGATCGTCCTGTTCGGCGGGTTGGTCTGGGCCGTACCGAAGGCGATTCCCGTCCTGCGGGCGAAGCTGCGCGGCGATCAGTCGCTCGCGCACCGTGGGATTCGAGGCTCGACCCCCCAACGGCGGCTCCGCGTCGATGCGGCGGGTCGTCCGCTGGTCGAAGTCGGTCGCGTGCAGCCTCGCCGCTTGCCGGACTGGGTCGGTCGCGACCTGTTTCGCGTCGTGATGCTCGAGCTCGAGCCCCTGCTGCGTGGTGAGGTCGCCGCCGGGAGCGACGAGCACGCGGCACGGCTTCGCGATCATGTCGGTTCCTCTCCCTGGCTCCGCGACGCGAGTGTCGAGCGGGGCGAGGGCGCGACCTATCGCCTCGCCTACGACCTCCGTCGGCCGGAGTTGTTCCTCGCGGAGACCGAGGATCAGTTCCTCTACGTGGCGGACGATGGCACGGTCCTCCCGGCGCCGAAGATCGACCTCGGCCTGCCTTCGGTCATGCTCGAGTCGCGCGGCGGCCACGTGCTCTACTCGGTCGATGAGTCCGGCCGTATCGATGACCCGCGCGTGCTCGCAGCCATCCATGTCGCGCAGGAATGGCGGGACGAGATCCAGCCGCGGTTGCCCGAGCCCATCCAACTGTTCTCGGTGGACGCTCGGAACGTCGGCTGGCGCTTCGTCCGCGACGCAGCCTACTCCCAGGTGCTCGTCGCCCTCGGCTCTGAGGGCAGCGACCCGAGCGAGTCGGCCTGGTTTCAGTGCGGTCTCGCGGCCGTCGATGGCAGCGTGCTCGACGGTCAAGCTCGCGCAGCGATCCTGGCGGACATGCTGCAGGAGTATCCCGGCCTGCGCGGAATCGCTCGTGGCGACTTTCGTCTGAAGAACACCTGGCGGCAGCGTTTGCAGCTTCGTTCGGACGACTGAGGGTGGCGCCCATACGGTCGATTAGCCGACCGTTCCACATTCAACCGCATGGCCACCGCCGGTTTAGATCGCGGCGGTTTCCAGGGTCTCTGGCCCGAGACCACCGAGTGGAGGTCCCGGGCGTCCGCACCCGCCCGCGGGGCGGGCGGGGACTCGAGGCTCGAGGGCCGAGTCCGGGGCGGAGCACGACGCGCCGCGCGAGCGCGTCCTGGAAGCGAGCTCAGTTCGCTTCGGTCGTCGTCGGCGTCGAGAAGTTGAAGTTCGCCAGGTCGACCGCCTGCCAGGTGAAGCCGATGTTGGCCATGACCGGCGGGAGGTTCAGCGGGAAAGCGGCGAAGCCTTCGGCATCCGTCACGAGGGCCAGCGTCGCCGCCGCGCCCGGACCGAAGAAGAGCTCGAAGCTGGGCGAGGCCAGCGGGATCGGCGAGATGAGGCTCAGGTTCGGGAGGCGGGCCGGGAAGGCGCCGATCGGGGACGCGTCAAAGACCTCGAGGATGAGGAAGACCGAGCTGTTCGGGGTCGCACCGCCGATGCCGACGTCGACCGTGATCGGCGTCGTGAAGCCGGCCGGGAACTGGTCGACGATCATCGGGCGAACCGCGGTCGGGTTCTTCGCGAGGAACGCGATGGCGAAGGGGTTGTCGTTGGCGCCGCCGAACGGATCCATCGGGGAGAGGCCCATGCCCGGGCCGGCCGTGAGGGCCACCCCGTTGACCGTCGGGATCACGCCGACGGTGCTGACGATCGACTCGTCCGAGAAGTCGTCATCGCAGAGCCACAGGTTCGGCATCGTGAGGCCGGTATCCGTGCTCGTGAAAGTGCCGCCAGTCGGATCGATCTCGATTCCGGTCAGGTCCGTTACGCCATCCGGGAAGCCCGCCGCGATGAAGATCGCGTCGGTGTCGGCTTCGGTCAGGACGATCTCGGCCGTGCCCGCGGTCATCGCGGTAACGACGCCCCCGGCGAGCGTGTAGGCGCTACCCGGGATGCGCATGACGCCACCGTCAGCGACATCGGTTCCGAGGACGTCCACACCAGCGGTGAAGGTCAGGTAGAGGTCGCCGTTCGACTGGTCGACGGTGAAGCCGTTGACGTCCAGGTTGGTGTCCGTCGAGTTGGCGGCGGTGATGATGTCGGCTTGCGAGAGGAAGGTCTCGATCGTGCCGTCGCGCCGGATGCGGAAGATGTCGCCGTCCGAGATGCCTACACCCAGAGCGCCACCGGCGTCGACTGGGGTCTGGATCGAGAGGTAGATGTCGTGGAGCGACGGGCTCGCCGGGGCCGAGGCCGGAATGTAGAGCGCGTCGACCGAGCCGATGATGCCTTCCGAGTAGTCGCCGTCCATGTCCTCGTCGCCGAGGTAGGCGTCCCAGAAGCCGAAGTCGGTGTAGGTGCGGGCGAACGCGTCGGCACCGGGTGCGATTGAGAAGATCGCTTCGTCGCCGAGGACGGCGGCCTCGTTCGTCGTGTTGATCGAGTTCAGGCCAACCGTGTTGTCCATCGTGAAGAACACGTGGGCGTCGCCGATGTAGTCGCTGCCTTGAGCAGCGAGGGAGGAGGCGGCCAAGGCCGCGAAGGAGATGCTGATGAGAGAATTGGTGTGCATGACGAGGACTTGATTAGCCACCGAGAGCCCCGGGTCACGCTCTTGACGGGACTTTTGCAATCGCTTGCGGGCGGCCTGTTCAGGCCGATCGCGACGTGGCGAGGCGCTGTCGTCTGCCGTCGGCTGGCGGCGCGCTGCGCGTCTCGCGGACCGGCACCGAGCCCGACGAATCGGGCGGTGCCAGAACCTTCCGTGCCATGGGCGCCGTAGCCGCGGAGCAGCCGTCGACCACACGGAACGGGGTCCGTCTCGTCAGTTGACTTCGGCGGTCGTTGGAGCGGAGAAGTTGAAGGTGCCGAGATCAACCGCCTGCCAGGTGAGGCCGATGTTCGCCGTCAACGGCGGCAGGCTCAGCGGGAAAGTCGCAAAGCCTTCGGCATCCGTGATGAGCGGAATCGTCGCGGCCGACCCCGGGCCGAAGAAGAGGTGCAGACTGGTCGGTGCGAGCGGTGTTGGCGCGAGCAGGGCGCCGAGGCCGCCGAGGCGAGCCGGGAAGCCGCCCATCGGCGTCGCGTTGAAGATCTCGAGGATCAAGAACACCGCGCTCGTCGGCGAAGCGCCGGCGATGTCGACGTTGACCATCGCCGGTGCCGGGAACGACGACGGGAACTGGTCGACGATCATCGGGCGGACCGGCGCCGGGTTCTGCGCGACGAACGCGATCCCGAACGGGTTGCCGTTCGGGCTGCCGAACGGGTTGAGCGGCGTGAGACCCATGCCTGGGCCCGCGGTCAGCGGCACGCCGTTGACGGTCGGGATCGCAACTTTGGTGCTGATGATCGAATCATCGGCACCGTCGTCGTCCGCGAGCCAGAGGTGGGGGAGCGTGAGGCCCGTGCTCGGGCTCATGAACGTTCCGCCGGTCGGATCGATCTCGATGCCGGTGCAATCAGAGATGTTGTCACCGGTGACTGCCATGAAGATCGCGCTGACGTCGGCGTCGGTCAGAGCGACGACGGCCGTGTTCGGTGTCATCGCGGTGACGACACCGCCGGCCAGCGTGTAGGCCGACCCCGGGATGAGCATGATGCCGCCATCAGCCATCGCGGTGCCGTTGACATCGACGCCCGCCGTGAAGGTCATGTAGAGGTCGCCGTTCGACTGGTCGACGGTGAAACCGTTGATGTCGACGTTCGTCGATGCGCCACCCATCGCCGAGATGACGTCAGCCTGCGAGAGGAAGGTCTCGAGCGATCCGTCGCGACGGATGCGGACCATGTCGCCGTCAGAGACCGGGGCGCCGAGGAATCCACCCGGGTCGACCGGCGTTTGGACCGAGAAGTAGAGGTCGTGGAGCGACGGGGTGCCGGGGTTGTTGGCGCGGAGCCAAATCGCATCGACCGAGGTGATGATGCTGTCGGTGTAGGCGCCGTCGCCGTCTTCGTCGCCGAAGTACGAGGACCACAGGCCGAAGTCGCAGTACGCGCGGGCGAAGGCGTCGACGCCTGGCGAGAACGACATGATGCCTTCGTCTGCGATGACACCGGCTTCGTTGCCAGTGGTCGTGGAGTTGACGGCAACCGTGCCGTCCATCGTGAAGAAGACGTTGGCTTCGCCGACGTAGTCGCTGGCACCTGGGCCGACGATCTGGGCCGACAGCGGTGCCGCGCAAGCGGCCAGCAGGGAGATACTGAGGAGAGAGTGATTCGTCATGACAGGTACTGATTAGCGGTCCCACCGAGCGGGTCACGTCCCGGAATCGACTTTTGAACGCGCGCTCGGGTCGCTTGCCCTTCGATGGTGTGCATTCGGCGTGGAGAGATCTCCACATCGGGCCTCAGAGGCGCTCTAGGGTTCGAATCGTCTGTTTTCGGTCGGCCCACGCGTAGGGCTGAAAGAGCGTATCGTTGACCGGATTCGAGACGCTTCGAATCGACGACGCCCGCGTCGGAGTTCTCAAACCGCGTGGGCGGGTTCGTGCGCTCGGAGTGCCCGAGCCAGCTCTGCTTGATCGAGGCCGCTGCCCTGAACCGTCCCGCGAACCGGTCGCGCCCGGCGCTCGAGGTCGCGTTGGTAGTACTTGTCGTAGTAGACGAGTGCGATCCGCGTCGCCGTCGCGAGGTCGTCCTCGTCGATGGCCGCGTGTGCGGCCTGCACGTTCTGGCCGCCGAGCTTCTTACGGATGCGATCGAAGGCGTCCTTCAGTCGCACGTGGTCGGCGTCGCCGTAGTCGACGCAGAGGCGAGCGACACGGTCGTCGTCCGTGCGTTCGAGTAGGACGATCGGCGCATTGCGGATGCGCTCGACGAGCTCGGGCGGAACCTGGACGCGGCCGATCGACGACGACTCGTCTTCGAGCCATACCGGCGCCTCGTCGCCGAGCCGGGCGAGCTCGTGGTGGACGTCGTTGCTGAACTGCTCGCTCGTCGGTTGTGGCGTCAGTGCGAGATTGCCGAACGCGGAGCCCTTGTGCCCGGCGAGGCCTTCGAGGTCGATCGCTTGGGCACCGTTGGACTTCAGTGCGAGGATCGCGTCGGTCTTGCCACTTCCGGTCATTCCACCGAGCACAAGGAACTGTCGGTCCTCGCGGAGCGAGCGCAGCACCTCGGTGCGGTAGGCCTTGTATCCGCCGTGAAGGAGGTCAACTTCGATCCCGGCCTGGCGGAACAGCCAGGCCATCGCGTTGCTTCGAAGGCCGCCTCGCCAACAGTGCACTCGCACGCGGTTGTCGACCGCGAGTGGTCGGGCTGTGCGGACGAAGCTCGCGAGCTTCGGGCCGGTGACTTCGAGTCCGATCTCGAAAGCGTCCTCGGGGCTTTGCTGCTTGAACGCCGTTCCGACTCGAGCGCGCTCTTGATCGTCGAAGATCGGCAGCGAGAGGGCGCCAGAGATGTGCCCGTGCTCGTGTTCGCCCGGACTCCGGACGTCGAAGATCGGCGAGCGATCGTCTGCGCGCAGGAACTCGCGCACGTTCAGAGTTTGTCCACCGGCGGGCATCGGAGCCCGAGAGTGTCACCGAACGATCCCGGCGGTGCGAGCCGGGATCGAGCGGGAGCTACCCGGTGGTGCAAGGGGACTCAGCGGTCGTCCGAGTCGTTCTCTTCTTCTTCGCCCTGTTCCATCTCCCACATCTGGAACTCCGCGAGGAGCTCGGCGCGGCCGTCGGAGGCCGGGAAGTTCGGGTCGCTCTGGACCTCGAAGCTGCGCTCTTCGACCTGGTCGTCGACCGTCAGGCGGACCCGGTAGGTGCCGGTGCTGACCGCCGGGGCGCGGCCACGGAGGAATCGCAGGGCACGCTCACGGCCGAACCGCTCGCTCAGGTTCGCGAGCCGCTGCGGGTCGATCGCTCCGGCGCTTCCGCGCAGGTTCCAGCTCACCGAGTGAACGCCGGCTTCGGTCGGCGCCTCGAGCGTTCGGATCGATTTTCCGGTCGCATCGAGGATCTCGAGCGTCGTCGAAGCTGCGGCGGCCGCGAGTCGGAAGACGATCTCGGCGTCGCCGTCGGGGTTGTTGCCGGAGAAGCGGCTGGTGCCACCGGAGTTGCCGCGACCGTGCTGGCGACGCCATCGGACGACGGCGTTCGGCTGGAACAGCGCGACGTTGCGCTGCAGGGCGTCCGGCGTCATCTGCCGGAGTTGCGACACGTCGCAGACCCAGAGGCTGCGACCGTGCGTGCCGAGGACGATTTCACCGGAGCCGCCCTCGTGCTGTGCGACCTCGTGGATCGGGACGGTCGGCAGGTCCTTGCCGCCGTGGAAGCGGTTCCAGCTGAGGCCGCGGTCGAGCGAGACATAGAGACCGAACTCGGTTCCGAGGTAGAGCAGGTTCTCGTTCTCGAGGTCTTCGCGCACACAGCGCGTCGAGCCTCGCGGCAGGTTGGCTGCGAGCGAGCTCCAGCTCTGACCGTAGTCCTCCGAGACGAAGACGTACGGGTTGTCGTCATCGCTGCGGTGCGCGTCGAGAGTCAGGTAGACGCGGCCGTCCACGAACTTCGAAGTCTCGAGCGAGCTGACCCAGCGCGGGCCGGGGATCAGGTCGGCGAGTGGGAGCGAGGTCGGTGCCTCGTCGGTGTCTGCCACGTTGATCTGGTCCGGAGTCCCGAAGTCATCGAACTGGATCTCAGCGGTCGCGACGGCTTCGACAACCTCAACGACCGTCGCGGGAGTCTCGTCGCTCTCGCGGGAGGCCGAGGCCTCTTCGGTCGAGAACTCCGGCACATCGGAGACGTTCACCTCCATCAGGTTGTCCCAGACAGCGCCGCCGTCCTTCGTCATCCACAGAGCACCGTCGTCGGTGCCGACGTAGAGTACGTCTGCATCGCGCGGCGACTCGGACAAGGCCGTCGCCGAACCGCGTTCGGTGCGCGTGATGTCGGGGCTGATCGCCTTCGCGTCGCTGCCCTTCTGCAGGGAGCGGAAGACGTGGTTGCCCGCGGTGTAGAAAATCTGCGAGTTGTGGTGCGAGAGGATGAACGGCGTGCGCCAGTTCCATCGGTAGTCGCCACCGCGCGGACGGTTGCTGCCGCCCTCCATCGTCACCAGGTGCGTGCGGCCGAGGCCGCCGTTCTGGCTCTCGTAGTAGATCTGGTTCGGATCGTTCTCGTCGACGCGGCAGACGAAGCCGTCACCACCACCGATGCGGACCCACTCCTCGTTGATCGTGCCGCCACTGCGCTTGCTGCGACGCGGAGCGCCCCAGGAGCCGTTGTCCTGCAGGCCGCCGTAGACCCAGTAGTCGCGGCGGGGGCCGGTCGTGACGTGGTAGAACTGGCCGAGCGCCGCCGTGTTCAGGTGGCGCCAGGTGTCACAGCGATCGAAGGTTTCGTAGAGGCCGCCGTCGGAGCCGAGCAGCATGTGCCGGCTGTCCTTTGGGTCGATCCACATCGCGTGTTGGTCCGAGTGCACGCCGCGGCTGGCGTCGCTGGTGAACGACTCGCCTTGGTCCTTCGAGCGCGCCATCGAGATGCCGAGCACGTAGAGGTTCGATTCGTCGGTCGGATCGACGCGCACCTGGCTGAAGTACATCGGCCGCGGGTTGATCGAGTTCACGCGGGACCAAGACTCGCCTTGGTCGTCCGAGCGGTAGAGGCCACCGTGCTCGTGGCCGTTCGGGCCCTGGCGCTTGTGGATGTTCGCGACCTGACCACCGAGGCGGGTGCCGTAGGGGCGGTCCTCGTCTTCCGGCTGGTCGGTCAGGGTCAGCGAGACGGTGATCGACTCGCGTTCGCCGTCATCGTTCTTGCGGGCGACCTGCAGTTCGACCGTGGCGCCGGCCATCTGCGTGGCCATGCGCTCCTGGAAGTCGTCGGAGCTGAGGACCGTCTCGCCGTCGACCGAGAGGACGATGTCTTCTTCCTGCAGCTCGGCGATTGCGCCAGGACTCTCATCGGCGACGTCAGAGATCTTGGCGCCGGTCTCGGCGTCGTTGGTCTCGATGCCGCTGTAGCCGAGGCCTTCGCCGGCGAGACCGATCTTGTCACTCTCGACGAGTGCGTAGACGACGTTCGAGTCCTTGCGGTACCAGTGCAGACCGATGCGACCAAGCGTGCCGCTCGGCAGTCCCTCGCGAACCTCGGTGAACGTGTTGCCGCCGTTGGTCGAGCGGTAGAGGCCCGAGCCTTCGCCCCACTTCTTCGCCGGGTCGTTCGTATCGAAGCCGTCGCGCTGTCGTTCGTAGGTCGCGACGAGGATCACCGCCGGGTTGGTCGGGTGCATCGCGATCTCGAGCACACCGGTCTCCTCGTCGATGTGCAGCACCTTCTCCCAGGACTCACCGCCGTCGGTGGTCTTGTAGAGGCCGCGTTGCTCACTCGGTCCGTAGAGGCGACCGAGCGCGCCGACGAAGACCGTGTCCGGGTCACTCGGGTGGATCGCGATCGAGCCGATCTGGAAGCTCTCCTCGAGCCCCATGTTCGTGAAGGTCTCGCCGCCGTCGGTCGACTTGTAGACACCAGCGCCGTAGCTGACGGAGTTGCGCGGGTTTTCTTCACCCGTGCCGACCCAGACCAGGTTCGAGTCGGTCGCGCTGACGGCGACCGCGCCGATCGAGCTCGTCGCCTCGTGCTCAAACTGGTGTTCGAAGGTCTGTCCGGCGTTCGTCGTCTTCAGCAGGCCGCCGGTTGCGGTCGCGACGTACCAGATCGTCGGGTCCGCTTCGTAGACAGCGAGGTCGGTGATCCGACCACCCATGTTCGCTGGGCCGATCGACTGCCAGTCGAAGAGGCCGAGCGTGGCTTCATCGAGTTGGATCGGCGTCAGGGGCGCCGGCTTCTGTTGCTCTTGGGTCCCGCGTCGCTGGGCTGCGAGTGGGGAGGGCAGAGAGAGGGCGAGCAGAGTGACGCCACTTACGGCGTAGAGGAATGGCGATCGCATCCGGGGGAGTCCTGGTCTTGGGGCAGAGAAGATCCCAGGACTACGGTCGACCGAGGTTGTTGGTGAGGTCGATCCGCGGGTCGGACCCGGCGTTCAGCACTGCAGCTCGAAACCGAGGTCGTCGAAGCGGCGCTGGGCGAGCAGGCCTTCCGGGCCGAACCAGTGAAGCGCGCCGTCGTCGCACCACATCCAGTTCAGCGCGCGGCTCGAGTCGACTTGCAACAGCAGCTCCTGGCGCTCGTCGCCGCTCGGGCATTCAGTCGGATCGTCCTGGGCCCAGAGGCCGAAGCCGCCGAGCTGAAGCGTGGCGATCTCGCCGTCTCTGCCGCGCCGGACCTCTCTCCGGACTTCCCAATAGGAAATCCCTTCCGCTGGCTCCTGTCTCGCGGAATCCGGGATGTCCGACTCTGGGATGTCCAGGGACTCCGGCAGGGTCACGAGTATGGAACTGCGAAGTGCGTGTTCTCGAATCCGCGTTCGACCGGGTGGGACGGCTCGCCGTTTCAGTTGCGCGGAAGCCGGGGACCACACCATCCGCCAACCCGAACGCCACGGCATCCGGTCGGTGCTGTAGAAGACCGATAGTAGGCCGGTCGGCGCTAGCCCTCGGGGCAACGGAAGTCCCTCGAGGTCGTTCAGTCGAATCTGCGCGAGGAATTCCACGTCGCACGGCGTGTCCTCCGTCTGGTCGTCCGGTCGGTCTAAGTCGTCGAACGCGCCGATCTGACCGCGGGGCCACGGGACGTTGATGGGGAGATCCGGATCGCCGCCGACCTTCGAGGCTCCGATCGGCACCGGTTCCGTGGCGCGGATCGGGGACAGGCCGACGGCTGGTCGCGCGGCTGCGTGAATCTCGTCGAGAAGGTCTCGAAGGGAGGAGGACCGAATCTGGTCGATCAGCCGCTGCGGGAGCATGTCGCTGAGAGAATCACCGCATGCGCCTCCTGTCGAGGAGCCCCCGAGTCCCCGAACCCTTGTCCTCCGCCACCCGACCCGCGACGATGCCTCGTGGCCTTTCCCCCTCGGGCCACCTCGCAACACCCTCATGGCGAAGAAACTGCAGCGCAAGGTCGGTGCGCAACAACCGAAGGCCCAGAAGCAGGCTGCCCAGGGCGGCGCGCCGAAACAGAAATCCGAACGGGCTCCTCTGATCGGTGGTCGTTCGGTCAGCAAGAAGGCGCTCGCCGAGTTCACGAGCCAGCTGGCCGTGCTGCTGGACGCCGGTCTGCCGGTCACGCGCTGTCTGCGGATCCTCGAGGGGCAGATGTCGCCCGGCCTGCTCAAGAAGACGCTGGCGGAGATCGTCGACGACGTCGAGTCGGGCACCTCGCTGTCCGAAGCGATGGCGAAGCACCCGAAGGTCTACGACGAGCTCTACGCGTCGATGATCCGCGCCGGTGAGGCGAGCGGTGCGCAAGAGGAGATCCTCAACCGACTGGCCGGCTTCATGGAGAAGGCCGAGGAGGTGAAGGCCCGAGTCAAGGGCGCGCTCGCCTACCCGGTGGCGGTCATGGTCGTGGCCGCGCTCGTCCTCAGCCTCGTGTTCATCTTCGTCGTCCCGAGCTTCCGCGACATCTTCGTGCAGCAGTTCGGAACGATCGACGCGATGCCGCCGTCGACGCGGTTGATCATCAACGCCGGTGAGCACCTGAAGGTCTACTGGTGGCTTTACCTCGGGGCGATTCTCGGGCTGATCATCCTGCACCGGGTGCTGAACGAGCGCGTGTTCGGCTATCGGCGCTTTTGTGACGGTGTGGTTCTCAAGCTGCCGATCTTCGGCAAGCTGATTCACAAGTCGCTGGTGGCGCGGTTCAGCCGCACCTTCGGAACGTTGGTGCAGTCCGGCGTTCCGCACCTCGCGGCCCTCGACATCATCGGCACCTCGATCAGCAACGTGCGGATGAGCGAGGCCGTCGATCGGATCCACTCGAGCATCCGCGAGGGTGCCGGGATCGCGGCGCCGATGGCCGAGTCCGAGATGTTCGACGACCTGGTCGTGAACATGGTCGAGGTCGGCGAGCAGACCGGTGAGCTCGACCGGATGCTGCACAAGGTCTCGGACCGCTACGAGGTCGAGGTCGATCGTCGCATCGACATCACGATCCAGTCGATCGAGATCGTGCTGATTGTCGTCCTGGCCGTGGTCGTCGGATTCATCGTGTTCGCGCTGCTCGCGCCGCTGCTGACGCTGATGGATCGCTTGTCGTGAGGGAGTCGGAGCGCAATCGGGTGGAGAGAGCCGAGCCTTGAGTCTCCGTCTCCGCCTGCTGCTGCTCCTGGTCTTCAACAACGCCCTGGTCTTCGTCGCGATCCAGTTCGCGACGTTCCAGTGGCACAGCGCGGAGCTACGCGCGCAGCGCGACGGAGCCAACGAACTCGTCCAGAAAGTTCTCGGCCAATCGGCGCTGCAGCTGTTCCGCGTCGGCTACGACCAGAACACGGCTCCGAAGCTCGTCGAGTCGGTCTTGCCGCTCGATGCCGCACTGCGGACCCTGGTCGAAGACATCCAGCTCGTCGTCATCGAGGACGAAACGATCGTGCTCCGGGTGAACCCGATCGGTGCGTCCCTTCGCAGCCGCGAGCAGAATCTCGCGATCGAGCGCACCGGGGACGAGTTCCTGGGTCGTCGAGAGGCATTTGTCGCAGCGGGTGGCAACTGGACTCCGGTGATCATCGACGACCGACTGGCGGGTGGTGTCTGGTTCTCGTTCCGGCTGCCAGAGCCGGCGGCGCCGTCGTTGTGGAACTTCTCCACTCCGGTCCTGCTGTTGACGTTCGGCTGCGCGTTGTTGATGGACCTCCTGCTGTACTTCGGGGTCGTCGTCCCGTTGCGGGGGCTCGGTCGTAGTGCGCGGCAGATCGGCGAGGGGGTGATCGATGTCGAGATGCCGCAGGTCCGAGCGCCGGAGCTTCGCGTGTTCGTTCGAGCGTTCGAGGCGATGGCCGCTCGTGTGCGTGGGCATCGGCAGGAGCTCGAGCGAGAGATCCGTCTCGCGGTCGAGGAGGTGCATCGCCATGAACGGGCGTTGCAGCAGTCGGGGCGTCTGGCCTCGATGGGCACGCTCGCAGCCGGCATCGCGCACGAGATCAACAACCCGATCGGAGGAATGCTCAACGCGCTTCGTCTGATCGAGAAGCGGGACGACCTCGACGAACGTGAGCGCCGGTACCTCGGGCTGATTCGATCGGGGCTCGAACGCATCGCTCGAACCGCTCGTCGCGTTCTCGACATGTCGCCGAAAGGGACCGAGGCCGTCGCATTCTCGATCCGTGGGGTCGTCGAAAGCGCGCTCGCGCTCGCCGAGCACCGGATCAAGGAGCAGGCCGTCGACGTGCGCCTCGACTTCGAGCCCGACCTTCCACAGCCGACCGGAGATCCTCAGGAGTTCGAACAGGTCGTCCTGAACCTGCTGCTCAACGCGCTCGACGTGATGATCGATCAGCCCGAGCAGCAGCTCCGGATCTCGGCGAATCGTGCGGATCTGGGAAGCGGCTCGGTCGTGCGCCTCGAGGTCTCGGATAACGGCCCCGGTGTCGAGAAGGACGTCTTGCCGCAGATCACCGACCCGTTCTTCTCGGCGAAGGGGCGGCCGGACGCCTCGGGCCTCGGCCTCTTCATCT
>JBCBZB010000067.1:0-26220 GCA_039815565.1 Planctomycetota bacterium | reverse complement strand
GTCATTGAGGTCGAAGATAAACGGTACCTGCTGGCTGCCGCTGCCGCCGGTGACAAGCACCCGAGGCATTTGGGAGCCGCCCTGGCGCCAGGCTTCGATGGGGCGTCAGGTGCTGCGTCTGATCGAGCAGCTTGCGGACTGGCAGGTGCCGACGCTTCTTGCGGAGCTCCCGCTTGAGCAAGCCGACCTCACTGGCATCGCTGACTTCTCGCCCGAAGTCCGGAACCTTCGCGCAGAGCTTCGCTCGCGCCACCTCCTGGCTGAGCTGGAGGACACGCTCGTCGAGTTCGCGGAATCGCTCGATCCGACGCTCGTGATCCGGACCGTGGAACCGCCTCACGACCTCCTCGTGGTCGTGGATGTGGTTCCACATCGCTTCGCGCCAGGAGCGCTCGAACACGTCGACCGCCTCGTCGTGGCCGACGGAAGCAGCCAGCGCTTCGTCGCCATCCTGCGCCGCAGGATCCCGTTCGAGTGCCTCGACGAGGTTGTCGCAACCGAGAGAGGTGAGATCCGAACGAGCCTCGACCCAGAACGTCCACTCACGAAGCCGGTCGCGGAGATGCGCACGCCAACGGTCGAGCCGCCGTCGCACGAGCTCGAGGTAGCTCACCGGCTGGTTCGACTCACGCTCGGATTCGAGCTGATCTTCTGCAAACGGATCACCCTCGATCGAGAACGCAGCACAGGTTCGCGAGCGCTCGGCACGGAATCCTTCCAGCGCTTCGTCGAGCCGCTCGAGTTCGCCTTGGACCGTGGGGTCGAGCTCATCCTCTCCCAAGCGAAGAGCGAGCCCGATCATCGATTCTCGGATCTCGCTTCCGGCCTCGGAGGACAGGCTTCGACGCAGCACGTCCAGATCCGCGCGGAACCGTCCGACCTGCTCAACGGCTTCTCGCAGACGTTCGATCTCAGCTTCCTGAATCCGGCCGGCCTTGAAAGTCCGCTCGTCGAACCACAACGAGCCCTCGTGACCAGGCGCATCGAGTTTCGCCTCCCGATCGACCAACTCCTGAGCCGACTCGAGCCAACGGACGAGCTCGGCATTCGGAGGCAGGGACTCGCGAGCGAAAGCCCGCAGTTCCGAGCGAGCGGAACGACCACGCAACCACGAGAGAGGCCAGAACGTCGACGCGGCCTTCTCGACCTGCACCTTGAGCGGGCCGAGAGCCGCCTCTCGAATCCGAGCGGTAAACCGCGCTTCAACGTGGGACTCCAGGCTGGTACGGGCGCGTGCCTCCTCCAGCACAGCCAGGGCGCGCTCCCTCACACGAGACCAGTCAGGTTCGACGAACAGCGCCCGCGTCGTTCCACGCGACAGCCCACGAAGCGACGCGGTCACCGCGACGAGTGCCTGCAGCGACTGCCCAGAAAGAGCCGTGTCGCCGGGCACGGACAGACGAGATGCGACGACCTCGACCGCTCGATCCAGCCGATCGAGGGCCTGGGACAACTCGCGCAGCGCATCCTCGCCGCGATCCACGACCGTCGCCGACCAGCGCACACCGCCGAGCCCACGAAGCGGGTGCAGTGCTGGCGGACCGACCTCGCGTAGGGCTGCGAGGGCACGCGACAAGGCCGTCCGTCGTTCTTCGAGGAACGCATGGTCGACCGAAGGCAACCCCCCGGAATCCTCGGACGGCGCATCGAACCGGAGTCGCTTCACGTCCCTCAGGGCGACCAGCCTCGCGGTCAGATCGAACAGCGACTCACCGAAGGCCCGCTCGCGATGAAGAGTCTGCACGAACTCGTTCAGCGCATCTCGCTCGGCACAGAGATCACGCACGGTCTGCTGCCACTGACGAGGCGTCTGTTGACGACTCAGCTCCAGTGGCTCGGCGAGACTCTCGAGGACCTCACGCTTACGAGCCTTGTTCGAGTGCAGCTCCAGACAGAACGCATCGAGCCCGACCCGACCGAGTCGATCACGCACGACCTCCAGCGCCGCGCGCTTCTCGGCGACGAACAGGACGCGCTGACCACGCGCGAGGCAGGTCGAAATCAGGTTGGTGATCGTCTGAGACTTGCCGGTGCCCGGCGGCCCTTCGAGCACGAAGCTGCGACCGGTCGTCGCGGCCACGACAGCCCGCAACTGCGACGAGTCCGCATTGAGCGGACACGGCATGTCGAGGGGCGAACAGGTCGCGTCGAGTGTCTCGATCTCCGGGAACTCCGCGTCCGGATCGAAGGAAGCGCCAGGGCGCTCGACAAGGTGTCGAAGCACTTCGTTCTGAAGCAGGTCTCCAGAGCGCGCCTGGAGGTCCCGCCACATCAGGAACTTCTTGAACGAGAACAGTGCGACCCACGCCTCATCGACCACCTCCGCCCTCGGCAGAGGCAGAACCGCGCGTCGCACTCGGTCGAGGATCGCCTGGACGTCCAGCCCGTCCTCGTCGGCCGGCAGTTCGTCCAGGCCCGTCGTGTCGACGCCGAACTCGACGTCGAGCTTCTCGAGCAACGTGACGTTGACCTGTGGCTCGTCGTCCGCGAGGCGGACACGGAATCCCTCCCGCGCCGAGAGGCGCTCGATCTCGAGTGGCAGCAGGAGGAGCGGAGCCCGACGCGGCTCGGAGCTCGAATCGGCCTCAAACCACTCGAGCATCCCGATAGCCAAGTAGAGCGAGCCAGCCCCCGACTCCTCCAGGCTCAGTCGCGCCGAGCGATAGATCTCGAGAAGGCGGTGGTCGAGATCGTTCGCCGGCAGATCGGCGTGCAGGCGATTCGACGACAGCTCGTCACGGAGGTAGGCGACCTTCGGATCCTCGCCGGACTCCGCTTCGATGCGGTCCGCATCCCGCGTCTCATCCACAACCTCCGGAGGTAGTGCCCGGCAGGTGAACCAGTTGCGGCCGGAAACCGCATCTTCGAGCGCGCCGAGATCGGGCGCGAATAGCTGCACCGTTCGCTTGCCCGGGCGAAAGTTCAGCAACCGGTTACGAAGGCTGAGATCGAGAAGGCGGCGCTTCCACGACCCGATGCGGCCTCCCGCCGAGGCATCGATCGCCTCGCGAGACTCTGACTCGACGGAGTCCGGAGTCGGCTCCGCCGCTTCGCCCGCGGCGGGCTCCGGTTCGGCGATCGGATCCGCAGCAGCGATCACAGCCGGATCGGCCGACTGGACTTCCCCGAGTTCGGAACCGACGGACTGTCGGATCGGAAGCGGACGAATCTTCAAGCGACGCGCCTGGCGGACGTCGATCGCACAATGGAACTTGTCGAGATCGTCGAGGTGTGCCCGTCCCCGCTTGGTCGAGAGGTCGAAGCCCGCACCCGACTCGGTGACGAGGGTGGTCTCGACGACGACCAAGTCATCCAGATCGACGCGCTTGCGGAAGCGCTGTCCGTCACGAACCGTGCATTCGGCGAAGGTCTGGTCCGACAACCAGCACGCGACGAACGCGTGCCCCTCGGTGAATACGACCAGCGGGTGCAGCCCCGCCTGTTCGAGCATCGAGGCGATCAGGAAACTCGTATCCAGACAGGTCCCGAGCCGAGCCTCGAGCACGTCATCGGGTAAGCGGACCTTCTGACCTTGATCCTCGAAACTCGCCGGGGGCAGCGCGTAGGTGATCCCCTGAGCGGCGACGGTTTCGAAGACCGATCGCACGATGGCGCGCATCCGCTCCTTGTCACGACTCGTCGTGCCATCGAGAGATCCCCGGCCGGTCAGCTCCGTGAGCCGCGCAGCGGTCTTCGCAAGCAGCAGATCGATCGCTCGCGCGTTCGGCAAGACGAACGCAGCAGTCAGCTCCGGGAGGACCGAGAGCCCCGGCCACTCCACGAGCGGAAACACCTCGACCGACTCTTCGTGCTGGAGAAGAGTCCGAGTCCCAGACTCCGCGGAGCCAGTGTCGATCCGCGCGACAAAAGCGAGTTTCTCCCTCTCGGTGACTTCACGAAGCGAACGACCGTCGAGTCGGAGCGGCACCGGCTCAAATCGTCGTTCGGATCCGGGGCCGATGCGATCGAGAACGACCTCGAAGGGCTTGGACAGACCGGGCAACTCGACGTGGAGCCGCAGGTCGTGGATCGCCTCGATCCCGCGATTGCGCACCACGAGGCGCGGGATCGCCGGAACGTCGTTCTGCTCGAAGACCGCATGCAACTTCGGTTGGGCGTCGCACTCGATCTCAAGTCTCGGTTCTTCCATCTCGCAGTCGAGGTATTCGGGGGCAGATTGGCTCGACTCAGTCGAGTCCGAGCGCGCGGCGCACAGCCGTTTGGTCGACCTCGCCACCAGCGAAGTCGTCGAAGGCTTTCCCCGCCTTCTGAATCATGTGATGCGTGATGAACGGCGCACCCTCTTCAGCTCCCTGCTGGCTGTCCTTGAAGCAACACTCCCACTCGAGGACCGCCCAGCCGGTGTAGTCGTATTTGGTGAGCAGCGTGAAGATCTGCACGAAGTCGACCTCACCATCGCCGAGGCTGCGGAAGCGACCGGCCCGATTCTGCCACGACTGGTAACCGCCGTAGACTCCCGTGCGGCCATCCGGACGGAACTCAGCGTCCTTGACGTGGAACGCCTTGATCCGCTCGTGATAGTGATCGATGAACTGAACGTAGTCGAGGCACTGCAGCGCGAAGTGGCTCGGGTCGTAGAGCAGGCAAGCCCGCGCATGGCCGTTCACCTTCTCGAGGAAGGCCTCGTAGCTCGCGCCGTCGTGCAGGTCCTCGCCAGGGTGCAGCTCGAATGCACAGTCGACACCGTGCTGCTCGGCGGCCTCGAAGAGCGGAAGCCAGCGCTTCGCGAGTTCCTCGAAGCCAGCATCGACGAGCCCACCGGGGCGCTGGGGCCACGGATACACCGTGTGCCACATCAGCGCTCCCGAGAAGGTCGGCATCGCGTCGAGCCCCATGTTCTCGGAGGCCTTCAGGCAATGCCGCACCTGCTCCGAACCCCAGGCCTGCATCGCCTCAGGCGTCGTCACACCCTCCGGAGCAAAGCCCTGGAACATCGAGGCGTAGGCCGGATGCACCGCGACGAGCTGGCCCTGTAAGTGAGTCGAGAGCTCAGTGATCTCGATGTCGTGCTCGGCGGCGATGCCCTTCAGCTCGTCGCAGTAGTCCTTGCTGTTCGCCGCCTTCTCGAGATCCATGCAGCGAGCGTCCCAGCTCGGTATCTGCACGCCGGAGTAGCCGAGATCGGCGGCCCAAGCGCACATCGAGGCGAAATCGTTGAACGGCGCCTCGTCGGCGCAGAACTGAGCGAGGAAGATTCCCGGACCTTTCATGGTGTTCGGTTGGGGTTCGTGAGAGTTGGAGGGGAGGTCAGCGAGCGACCTTGGTAGAGCGACCGGTGCCGGCGGACTTCATCGACGCCTCGAGGACCGCTTGGACAGCGACACCGTCTTCGAAGTCCGGCCGGAAGCGCTTCTTCTTCGAGAGTGCCGTCAGGAAATCCACCAGAGTGTGCACGAAAGTGTGCTCGTAGCCGAGGTGGTGTCCGTCCGGCCACCAGTTCGGTGCGTATGGGTGGCAGTCGTCGTTACAGAGCACCGTCCGGAAACCCTGCGTATCGCCGGGTTCATCCGACAAGAACACATCGAGCTCGTTCATGCGTTCGAGGTTCCACCGCAGAGATCCGGTCTCGCCGTGCACTTCGATCTGGTTGTGGTTCTTGCGACCGGGTGCGGTCCGCGTCGCCTCGAAGGTCCCGAGAGCACCGTTGCTGAGGCGAGCGAGGAAGCAGAAGGCGTCGTCGACGTCGACCGCCCGTCGTTTGCCATTCGAATCGACGCGACGCTTGATGAACGTCTCCTGCATGCCGCAAACCTCGTCGAACTCGAGGCCGGTCAGGAAACGGGTCATGTCGATAAGGTGCGCATTCAGATCTCCGTGCGCACCGGAGCCACAAATCGAGGCCTGATTCCGCCAGGACCAGGGCGCGTCTTTCGAGCTGAGCCAGTCCTGCAGGTAGACCGCTCGGACCTGACGAATCTTGCCGAGATCCCCACGGGCGATGATCTTCTGCGCCAGAGTCGTCGCCGGCGAACGCCGGTAGTTGTGCCAGACGCCAACACGCGCCCCGTGCTTTTTCTGCGCGGAGTGCGCAACTCGCGACATGGCCTTGGCGGACTTCAGATCGAGCGCGATCGGCTTCTCGCACATCACGTGCTTGCCAGCGTTCAGCGCCGCGATCGCAAGCTCGGTGTGGGTGTCGTTCGGGGTTGCGATGTCGATCAGGTCGATGTCGTCTCGCGCCAGCACCGCTTCGAGGTCGGCGCTCGACTCGACGAATCCGAACTTCTGACGCGCTGCCTCGGCACGCTTCGGATCCCGGCCCACGACGACCTGCGGCACCACTTCGAACGGGAGATCAAAGAAGTGGCCGGCCTGCCGATAGGCATTCGAATGCGCACGCCCCATGAAGGCGTGGCCGATCATCGCCACGCCGAGGCGCGGCTTGGACTTGGAGCTGCGAGACCGAGCAGAGGGCATGAACGCGAACGTAGCGCCCCAGCCCGTTGGCGACCCGCTCGACCTTGGCCATAATGAGGCGTCGCCTCGATTCCGCTCTCTTCGCTTCGCGCGCGATGCCCGTGCACCGCCGCCTCGAACGGCCCCGCCGTCGAAGGATCCCCATGCCGAGCTCCAACCCCCTCCGATACCCGGTCTGTGTCGGCCTACCTCGATTGGCCGCGGCCGGTCTCTGTTCGCTGCTCGCGCTGAGCTCAGTAGAAGCCCAGAACTCCGTCGAGCCGCGCGCCTTCGAGAGCATGCAAACACATGCACTCGATCTGCGAGCCGACGGACTGCAACTGTACGTCGTCAACACCCCGGACTCTCGCCTTTCGGTCTACGACCTCCGGATCGCCGATCGACCGCGGATCTGGCGCGAGATCCGGACAGCGAGTGAGCCGGTGGCCGTCGCTTCGAGACAGGACGACGAGGTCTGGGTCGTGTGTCAGCTCTCCGACTGCGTCCAGGTCATCGACGTCGAGCGCGGAGTCGTGACGGCGACGATCCCGGTCAGCGACGAACCGATGGATGTCGTCTTCTCCGGCAATCGTGCGTTCGTGTCCTGCTCGACGGAGCGCGAGGTCATGGTCATCGATACCGGGACGCTGTCGGTCCTCGGTACGGTGCCGGTGTTCTGCGACGATCCTGGACCACTCGCAGTCTCGGCCAACGGCGCCTCGGTCTACGTCGCCTCACGGATGAGTGGCAACGACACGACGATCGTGGCCGAACACCTCGCACCACCGCAGCCGCCACCGACGAACCCGATGCTGCCCCCGGCACCGTCGGTGGGCCTGATCGTAGACTCCGAGGATCCGACCTGGACCGCGGCCCACGGAGCACTGCTACCGGACTACGACGTGTTCGAGATCGATGCGCAGACGATGAACGCGACGCGTAGGGTCCATGGCGTCGGAACGGTCCTGCTCGATCTCTGCGTCGATCCGATCGATGGATCGCTGCTCGTCGTGAACACCGAGGCCCGAAACCTCGAGACCTTCGAACCAGTCCTTCGCGGCCATGCGATCGACTCCCGGCTGACCCACATCAGCTCGAGCGACCCGGCCGCCGTCACCCACACCGACCTGAACCCGGGCGTCGACTACGGGCTGCTTCCCAACCCCGGAGCGCTTGCGACCGCAATCTCGCAGCCGACCGGAGTGACGTTCGCACCAGACGGACAAGAAATCTTCGTCGCCTCGTTCGGCACGGATCGAATCGCTGTACTCGACCGCTCCAGACAGATCCTGGCCCGCATCGAAGTCGGCTCTGCCGGCGGCCCGACCACGTCGCGGACGATGCGCGGACCGCGCTCACTCGCCCATCACCCGAGTCGCCCGCTCCTCTACGTGCACAACCGACTGCGAAACTCGCTGTCGATCATCGACACGACAGCCCGCCGCGAGATCGCTGAGATCGAAGCACTCCACGACCCGGTGTCGTCCGAGGACAAGGAGGCGAGAGGATTCCTCTATGACGCCCGACTTTCGGGCAACGGCACGATGTCCTGCGCCTCCTGCCACGTTGACGCGCGCTTCGACAACGTGTCCTGGGACCTCGGCGATCCGGGCGGCGACCTCACCCAGGCTGGACACGAAACCGTCCACCCGATGAAGGGTCCGATGTTCACGCAGACCCTTCAGGGACTCGAAGGCACGGAGCCGCTCCACTGGCGCGGTGACAAGCCGACGTTTCAGGACTTCAACGTCGCCTTCGACGGTCTGATGGGTGGCAACCAGCTCGCGCCGTCGGACATGGACGACTACGCCGAGTTCGCCGACACGATCCACTTCCCGCCGAACCCGAACCGCAACCTCGACGACTCGCTGCCGAACAACGATGCGGTCCTCGGCGAGAATCTGTTCGCGAACGTCCCGTTCGGAGGCGCCGTCACCTGCGTCGCCTGCCACAGCTTCCCGACCGGGTCGAACTTCTTCGTCTTCGCGGCTGCTCCGATCCAGGAACCTCAACCGTTCGAGACCGCGCAACTGCGCAACCTCTACAAGCGCACCGGTCGCGACCCGGATCCGGCAACTGGTGAGAGCACCTCCGGGTTCGGCATTCTGCACGACGGGTCGCATCTCAGCATCCGCGAGTTCCTGACTCGGCCGGTGTTCAGCAACCTCGCCCAGCCGTCCGCCGCCGCAGACCGAGCGCGAATCGAGGAGTTCATCAACGCCTGGGACACCGGCACGAAACCACTGGTTGGATTCGCCCGGACCTACGACCAGTCGAACTACCCGGGCGGTTCCGCTCCGTCCGACCTGAACCTCGCGATGATGCTCGCAGGGATGGCGCACGGCGATCTCGTCGTGCGCGGCCAGCTCGACGGCCAGGAGGTCGGATTCCTCTACCAGCCGCAGACTGGGGACTTCGCGCCGGCGGACACGACCGCACCACCGGTCTTGCTGGCAGACCTCGAGCTCGCGTTGCGCCAAGGCCGAGGCGCACTGACGTTCCTCGGCACCATGCCGAACGAAGGCGTTCGGGTCGGGCTCGACCGCGACCAGGATGGATCGTTCGATCGCGAAGAGGCGCCGATCCCGTATGGCCAGTCGACGACTGGCTGCGAGATGACTCTGCGAGCCAACTCTGACTCCTTCGTCGGCAATGATCAGTTCGCGCTGATCGTGGAGGGAGCCCAACCTCTGAGCCTCGGCGCCCTGCTCGTCGCGTTCGGCCCCGCCGACCTCCAGGCGTTGGGCATCGACTTCCTCGTCGACTCCGCGACTTCGGTGTCGGTCTCGATCGGTTCCGATGCCGACGGGACCTCGCTCGCCGAGCTTCCGATCCCGAACAATCCAAACCTGACCGGACTCCCGCTCTACAGCCAGGCGTTCTTCGTCGGCTGCGGCCCCTTCGGCCTCGCGTCGACGAACGGCCTGGAGTTCACGATCGTGGATTGAGGCCTCGCAGGGCCTCGCTCAGAGGCCCCGCAGGTCGAGCGTCATGTCGTCGTTGAAGAAGTCGAACGGGATCTGCTCCCGGCTCGACAGCGACTCGAAATGGCGGCCGTGCCGGACCACGTAGTAGGCGCCGGGAGGGAAGACCGAAAAGGTGCTCGTCCCGTTCGCCACGCTGACCGGCTCGATACTCGCCCCCTGAATTCGACGCTTCTGGGGCCCGACTGGGACCAGGTAGACGCCGGGTTCGTAGTCCGTAAACACTTGGAGGTTGCGAACCGGAGCAACCGAGACCAAGACTTCGCGACTCACACGATCGACCGGCACATCGGCCCAACCGAGGACGTCGCCTCTCTCCCCACTGCGCACGACGACGGAGTACGTCGCCGCCGGCTCGAGTCCTCGAACGATCGTCGGGCCGCGCTCACGGATCGGTAGGAGTCGCGACGAGGCAGCGATCGCCTCGTCCGCGCTCGAGCCTCGCCCCCGCGGCGCGGCCGTGCGAACCAGCATCAGTTCGAGCTCGTCGACCGAACCGGTCCAGCCGAGGATCGTCACCGCGATAAGACCGGAGAGTGCTGCATCGAAAGCTCCGCTCTGTTCGAGGCGCAAGAACGCCTGATCGAACGGCACCTCAACGCGCTGGTCGGCAACGATGCGGGCGACGGTCCCAGGGTTTTGCCGGCGAAGACTTCGGCCGAACGACGCGTCCTCGACCAGGGTCCGACGCGACAACCCATCGCTCGGTAGCAACAACCAGAACTGCGCTTTTCCCTCGGGAAGCTCCACCTCGAAGCCCCCGTCCGCATCGACCGGAATCGTCTGAGTGCGAACTTCGTGTTGGACCCGGATGAACGCGATCTCGTGCCCGAACATCGGAACGCGGCCGTAGGCGATGCCGGTCGGCTCGGTCTTCAGCTTGACCAAGGGTCCGGTATCCGGACCTCCCGGAACCGCAAGGTGGACCCGCTTGACTGCACGAATTCCGGAGGAGCTTCGACTCTCGACCGACAGCACATAATGCCCCGCAACGAGCCGATCGAGCCGCAGGAACGCCGACCCGACCGAGGTCTCGAACGAACCGCGACGCTCGAGCATTCGGCTCTGAGCCTGCGAAAGGTTGAGCGTCCGGGGACGACCCTGACCGGACATCTCGGTGAAACTCGCGATCGACGGAATCGCGAGGTTCGGGTCTTCAAAGATCCGCTCCGGACGTAGCGACCAGTTCGTCTGTCCCAGGACCCCATCGATCTGGAGCTCGAGATCATAGCTCGCCGCGTGGCTCAGATAGAGCTCGACCGAGTCTGCCCGCCTGGAAATCGCTTCCGACTGCCAGACCCCACTTCGCTCGCCGACGCCCACCAAACGAGGAGTCGCATCCTCCTCGATCTGGAGGAGGAACTCCCGCTCGTCTCTGGCCACGACGTGATCGTCATCCAACTGGGTGTCACCGCCGACGGCCCGGAATCGGACCTTCTCGTCGAGCGACTTACCGACCGCGAGCCCTTCGAGAATCCGCAGTCGCAGTGGCGAAACCCGGAACCGCACATCGATCGGACGACCATCGGACACCAGGTCTCGGCGCGCCCGCGAGGGCCTCGCCTTGAAGCGAATTCGCTCGCCGCTTGGCAGCAAGCGGGAGAGAGCAACGGTGCACTCCACTCCTTCACCAAGAACGATCGGATCGAACACGCCGTTGTCGCTCGCCTCCGCGTGGATGAGCCAGCGCTCGAAAGCGATCTGCAGCGGCCAGTGCCTCGCATTCGTGTAGAGCGGTGGATCGACTTCGACGCGAACCATCGCGTCACTCGACTCGAGCACGACCTCGAGCGGTTCGAGCAAGGGGAACTCGACCTCCGGCAGGAAGACGACCTCAAAGCCCTCCTTCATCAACATGAGGTCGTGAAAGCCGTCGAGAACGAGCGACAGCGAGTGATCCAGGACCTCGTCCCCGATCGGTGTTCGTTCGTCAGGCTCGTCGAACCGGACCTGGTGCGGCAGCCGTCGGACCACGCGATTCGAGTCCATCATCGCCATCAGTGGATCGACTTCGCTCGGCTTCCGCCGGGGAGCACGGCTCGAACCCGAGGCCTGACCCCCGACGAGACGAAAGTCCAACGGCGTCCGAAACTCCTCGGGATAGCTGTTCGAATCACTCCCCGGTGCGCCGAGTAGAACCGGCTTCGTCGGACGGAAGAACACGGACACGCCCTGAACGGGCTGTCGGTCGAAGCTGCTGACCACCGTTAGCCTCGAGACCTCGCAGCGCTTCAACTCAATCGTCAGGAGACGGGCCGCGTCGAGGACCATGTCCTCGATGGCAGGGACCGGGATCGATTTGGCACAGAAGCCGTCCTTCTCTAGACGAATGCGCGAGGCGGACGACGCGAACATGGGATCGAACTCGACCAGACCCTCGGAGTTCGTCAGGCCCACGGTGAGCGAATCGCTGCCCCGCAGGACCTCCGCGGACGCGCCAGCGATCGGAACCCCGCGCTGTTCCTCACGAAGCAGGATCCGAAGCGGAACGAGCGCAGGCTCCGAGTCACTGACGATCGGCAGCGCATCCTCACGGTGCGACCCCAGACCGGACGAAGCCCCTTCCGTGTCCGCGGCGGACGCAAGCGCCTCCGAACCGTCTCGATCCAGGGCGGGAACCCCGCGTTCCGGCTCACCGCCAGAATCGAAGTCGGTCGTCGTCAGGTAGACCCCGACGATTGCTGCGACCAGAACGAGGACGGCCGAGAGGGAGCGCATGACGGTCTTGGATCATCGATCCGCGGGAATATTCCGCAACCCGCACCCGTCGCGGCGGTTCCGGATCAGTCGAACAACGAGGACGGCACGAAGGCCTTCAACTCGTCGTAGCTCTGCTGCCCCCGGAGGGCCCGCGCGACCTGCCCCTCTTGGTTGACCAGATAGGTGATCGGCGTGACGTTCGCCCAGTCGCTGCCGTAGAACGCGTCAACGAAGGCCTCGTCGACCATGACCACCGGGCCGTCGAAGGCCATGTCGAGAATCGTCCGGGCGCTCATGTCTTCGGGAAAGCCCTGCACCTTGTCCACCATCAGGTAGAGCACCTGCGCCTTCTCCGCGTCGAGCTCTTTCGCGAATCGCTTCATGTCACGCTTCATCGCGTGGCAGCTGACGCACTGACTGCGGAAGAAGTGCAGGATCACCGCCTTGCCTCGCAGCTCGCTTGCACGCCAGGTTCCGCCATCGATGTCCGTGAGCACGAAGTCCTCGACCGGCCGGCCGATCGGCGCCTCGATCTTCGTGTCGACGTACTTCCGGATGCCGAACATCACCCCCTGGTAGAGACCGAAGACGATCACGATCGGAAGCACGATTCGTATCACGCCCTTCAGACCACTGGACGAAGCCTCCTGGCCGGCTGCGGACATGTTCGCGCTCTCGGTCTCGTTCGACATCGCTCGGAGGGTAACCTCCTGACTAGTGACAGACGATCCCGACTCCTCCGACCGACGACGGCCGACGATCGGCTGCGTCCCGTTCGGCGTCGGTCGACCACTCGTTCATGCGATTCACGACGACGACGCGGACGTCGTGCTCGCTCCGCCCCGCAAGCTCGTCGCGATGCTCCGCGAGGGTTCGCTCGACGCAGCTCTCGTCTCCTCGATCGAAGGTTTCCGCCAACCTGGCTACCGAGCGCTGAACGACCTCGGCATCTGGGCTGACGGCCGGGTCGGCAGCGTCCGAGCCTTCCGCCGCAAGAATTGCGCTCGGATCGACACCGTCGGACTCGACGATGGCAGCGAGACTTCGGTCGCGCTGACCAGGATTCTGCTGCGCCGCGACGCGTTCGGCCCGGCCCGCGCGGATGCGGCCATCGATCGGATCGATCCTCAGGAACCGCTCGACGCACGATCGGAGGACCTGGTCCTACTGATTGGCGACGCAGGCCAGACCGCTCAATCCGACCACTACGCGCCGTTTGATCTCGGAGAGCTCTGGACCGAGTGGACCGGACTGCCATTCACGTTCGCACTCTGGCTGATCCGGCCAGACGTCGACGCAAGGCCGATCGCCGACCTGCTTCGACGAGCCGGCCGAGCGGCTCCGGAGCCACCATCGGACACCGGGGTCCGCTACGACCTCGGCCCGAGCGCCCTCGAGGGCCTGCAGCGATTCGCGCTCGAGGCCGCGCGACTCGATCTCTGCGAAGCGGGGCTTCGACCCGAGCTGATCTGAGCCTTGTTCCGGACGTGCGTCCGACTGGGCATTCCCGTAGCCTCTCGCGGTCGACTCGGCCCGGCGGTCCGAGTCGTCAGGAATCCAGATGGGCGTGGGCAAACCACGGTCGGCGAAGTCCGGCCGTTCGAAGAATCAGGACGAGGTCAGCGTGAACGACGGTCAGGAGTCGCCGGCACAAGGCAGCTTGTTCGACGTGGAAAACGACGGCGCAGTGAAGAAGACGGCTGGGCGGTCCGGAGCATCCAAGAGTGCGGCGACGAAGGCCAAGGCCTCGACCAGCCGCAGTCGCAAGGGTGGGCAGACCGCCGAGCAGATGGCGAAGCGGCAGCGGGAGATCTCGGTGTCCGAGTTCTTCACCAAGAACCGCCACCTTCTCGGCTTCGACTCGCCGCGCAAGGCGCTGCTCACGGCGGTCAAGGAAGCGATCGACAACAGCCTCGACGCCTGCGAGGAGGCACGGATCCTTCCCGAGGTCATCATCGAGATCACCAAGGACCCGAAGCGCGAGAACGTCTACACGCTCGCGATCGAGGACAACGGTCCGGGCATCGTGAAGGCGCAGGTCCCGAACATCTTCGGACGCCTGCTCTACGGCTCGAAGTTCCACCGCCTCCGCCAGAGCCGCGGCCAACAAGGCATCGGCATCTCCGCGGCCGGCATGTACGGCCAGCTGACAACCGGTCGACCGATCCGGGTCCGAAGCCGGACCAGCAAGCGAGCCCAGCCGCACCAGTTCACGATCCGAATCGACACGGCGAAGAACATGCCGGTCGCGACGGATGAGGCCTGCAGCTGGGAGGGCAAGGATCACGGCACGCGCGTCGAAATCGACCTCGAGGGCGAATTCCGTCGCGGCCAGCGCTCGGTCGGTGAGTTCCTGAAGCTCTGCGCGGTCGCGAATCCGCACGTGACCTTCCGCTTCAAGGACCCGGACGGACAAGAGGTCAACTACGAGCGCGGCACAAAAGATCTCCCGACCGAGACGGATGAGATCAAGCCGCACCCACACGGAGTCGAGCTCGGCATCCTGCAGAAGATGCTGCAGGAGACCTCCGAGAAGTGGATCCATCTGTTCCTGCAGCGCGACTTCTCCCGGGTCGGACCGAAGGTCGCCGCGGAGATCGTGCAGAAGGCCGGCCTGAACGAGCGCAGCCACCCCAAGCGCATCGCGCGTGAACAGTCGGTCGCGCTGAAGCAGGCCATCGACCAAACGAAGATCAAGGCGCCGCCGGCATCCTGCATCGCCCCGATCGGTGTCGAGGGCATCCTCAACGGCCTCAAGAAGGAGGTCGAAGCGGACTTCTACACCGCGATCACGCGCTCCCCGGTCGTCTACCGCGGACACCCGTTCCAAGTCGAAGCAGGGATCGCCTACGGCCGTCCGGGCGACACGCTCGACGTCCTCGAGTCCGGCAAGATCCAGGCGGACGAGAAGAAGATGAAGCGGCGCAAGCAACTCGCCGAGGAAAACCTCCTCGCCGAGGCCGACCAGCCTGCACGCTTGATTCGGTTCGCGAACCGCGTCCCCCTGCTCTTCCAGCAGAGTGCCTGTGCGGTGACCAAGGCCGTCGTCGCGACGAACTGGCGTGGCTACGGACTCCAACAACCGCGGGGCGCGCTGCCGGTTGGACCGATGGTCCTCTTCGTCCACATCGCGTCGGTCTGGGTGCCCTTCACTTCGGAATCGAAGGAAGCGATCGCGCACTACGACGAGATCATCAAGGAGCTGAAGCTCGCGATGCAGGACTGCGGCCGCAAGCTCGGCACGCACATCCGCAAGGGGCGCAAGCTTCAGAGCGAGTATCAGAAGCGCGACTACATCCAGACGTACATCCCGCACATCGGCGAGGCGCTGCAAGAGATCCTCAAGCTCACCCCAACGGACACGAAGTCGACGGTCGACAAGCTGGAGACAGTGCTCGAGCGCAGCCGAAAGATGTGAGCGCGCGGGGTTTCAGCTGGCGTAGACAGAACCGATGCTTTCCATCTGATTCACCGAGGATCGATCCTCGGTTCCAAGGATAGGACTATGCTTGGTTGAGGTTAGGCTCGCCGCATCGTGAGTCCTTCGTTCGAGAAGAAGCGAAGCCCGATGGATCCGAAGCGGGACCTCTCCGCCGGACTCGTCGTCTTCCTCGTCGCCCTCCCGCTCTGCCTCGGAATCGCGGTCGCTTCGGGGGCCCCTCCGCTCGCCGGACTGATGGCCGGCATCATCGGTGGCATCGTCGTCTCGCTCATCTCGGGCGCGTCCCTGGCCGTCAGCGGCCCAGCGGCCGGCCTGACGGTCATCGTGCTGAACGGCATCGATGATCTCGGCGGCTACGAAGTCTTCGTCTCGGCCGTTCTGGCCGCAGGACTCATCCAGATCCTGCTCGGTTTCCTCGGCGCCGGCCTGATCGGCTACTTCTTCCCCAATGCGGTGATCAAGGGAATGCTCGCCGGCATCGGGGCCATCCTGATCCTGAAGCAACTCCCCCACCTCTTTGGTCACGACAAGGACCCCGAAGGTGACGTTGCGTTCCAGCAGCAAGACGGCAAGAACACGTTCACCGAGCTCTGGGACGCCATTCAGGACCCCGAGCCCACCGCGATCCTGATCGGGCTGGTCGGACTCGCCGTGCTGATCTTCTGGCCGAAGATCCCAGGCCTCGGCAAGCAGAAGATCCTCCCGGCGCCACTGGTGGTCGTCGGACTCGGGGTCGTGATCCACGAGATCATCAAGTCCGTGCGGCCGGAATGGACTCTCGAAGCGAGCCACATGGTCCAGATCCCAGTGGCGTCCTTCACCGACAGCCTCGCCAACACACTGCCCCACCCGCAGATCGAGCACTTCGAACGCTACGACGTGTGGAAGACGGGCGTCGTCGTGGCGATGATCGCGAGCATCGAAACCCTCTTGTGCATCGAGGCGATCGACCGACTCGATCCCGAAAAGCGCCACACGCCACTGAACCGCGAGCTGAAGGCGCAGGGGATCGGCAACGCGATTGCCGGCTTCCTCGGTGCGCTCCCGCTGACCGCGGTCATCGTCCGAGGCTCAGCCAACGTGCAGGCCGGTGGGCGCACGCGTTGGTCGGCGTTCGCACACGGCGTGATGCTCCTGATCGCAGTCGGATTCCTAGCTGCGCAGATGAACCTGATCCCGCTCGCAGCGCTGGCCGCGGTTCTCCTGCACGTCGGCTACAAGCTCGCGTCGGTCGGACTCTTCAAGGAGATGGCCTCTCGTGGCACAGGCCAGATGCTGCCATTCGTCGTCACGGTCGCTGCAATCCTGCTCACGGATCTGCTGACCGGCGTGGGCATCGGACTGCTCGTCGGTCTCGGCTTCTTGGTGAAGGAAACCACCCGCCAAGGCATCGCGATCGAGGACCTCAGCGAGGACGAGAGCCACCCGAGCCACATGCGGATCAACCTCGGTCCGCAGGTGACGTTCCTGCACAAGGCCGCGATCCGAAACGCGTTGCGCTCGGTTCCCGACGGCGTGCGCGTAGACGTCGTCGGCGGCGGCGCGAACTCGGTCGATCCAGACGTCCACGAGCTGCTCGAGGACGCGGTTGAGATTCAGAAGAGCCGCGGCGTCGAGGTCGTTCTGATGGACGTCCCGAAGCCAAGGGCGCGCCTGCTCGAACAGCCCGAGCAAGCGACCGTCGCCGAGTGACTCGCAAGTGACTCGAACGAGCGGTCAGCGACTCAGCTGACCGCGCGCGGCGAGAGCCTTCTGGATCGCGGACCCGTAGACCTCGTCGGCCTTGGACTCGCCTTCGATCGAAGCGCCGAGGTCCTTCAACAGACCATCGGGGAGGATGTAGGCGAAGCCGTGGACGCCGAGCTGCTACCCTCGATTCCAGGCATCGCGGACGATGTTCGTCCGGGCAACCTCACGAACCTGAGTGATCACGCTCAGCTCGGACAGCAGTTTGACCCGCTCTGCTTCGTCCGCAACGGCCTCGAGCGCTTCCTGGTGCTCGGCACGCAGGTCGCGCAGCGGCTGCAGCCAGCTGTCGACAAGTCCCACCCGGGCGTCCGTGTGGGCCGCCTGCACGCCACCACAGGCGTAGTGACCGCAGACCACGATGTGCTCGACCTTGAATCAGTCTGTCCGGCGTGGCCACACGATGCCAACCGTTCGCGGCCCGCAGGTCAATAACACGCCCTCGCGGCGGGGCGACTGGAACCAAACACCGAAACCAGGGAAGCTCGCCCCATGAAGATCGGACCACTCGTCCTGATCGGCGCGCTGCTGGCGCCGTTGGGCTGCCAACCGGCCGACACCCCGACCGTCGAGTCCCCGGACTCGGGATTTCCGGAGTCCACGACTCCGAACCAGCCGACGACGGATGGCGGCGCACCGACGACCAGCGGGAACGATGAGGGACCTGAGTCGCCTCATGCGAGCTCGGGCGGGACGGATCGGAGCACACAGGCGCAAGGCTCAGATTCCGGCGAGACGCGCTACCTCCGTCAGGCAGGCAACGAGGACGATGCACGGGTCGAGACCGCGATCGCGCACTTCGAACGCGACGACGGCGTGAAGGTCGATTTGTTCGCCGAGGTGCACATCGCCGAACCCAGCCACTACGCCGAGGTCCAACAACGACTGCAGGACTACGAGGCAGTTCTCTACGAGCTCGTCGCCAACCCCGGTGATCTACCCACGGCGGGGGCAGCGAGCGTCGAGGACCGCAGCATCCTGAGCGCGATCCAAGGACGAATCGGCTCCGTGATGGGACTCGGCTTCCAGCTTTCGGAGCTCGACTACCACCAAGACAACTTCGTCCACGCGGATTTCACGCCCCGCCAGTTTGCCGAGGCCATGGAGGCAGGCGGCGAGACACCCTGGACGCTGGTCCTCAAGGCGATGTCGGGCAGCTCGAGTCGCTCGGATCTGGAGGATGCCAACTTCCAAATCGAGCCGATCGACTTCGTCGCGGCTGCACGCTCGGGTCAACTCGGCCTGGCGTGGCGCAAGCAACTGACTCAGATCCTTCTGCAGATGAACGTCGTGCAAGACATGCTGTCCGGCACGGTGCTGTTGGATGGGCGGAACCGCAAGGCCGTCGACGTCCTGAAGGAGCAGATCGAGCTCGGCAAGAAGACCTTCGCCATTCACTACGGTGGCGCCCACATGCCAGGCATCGAGCAGATCCTCACCGAGGAGCTCCGCTTCCGCCGCACGGGCACGGACTGGGTGTGCGCTTGGGGTCTCACGGCAGACGCCATGCCGGCAGAGAACCGCTGATCTGGGGCGTCAGCCCCCGCCCGGCGTCGAGTAGGCACGGTGTCGGTAGTACTTGGGAACTGTGCTCAGGCGCAGGTGCAACCATCCGACACCGAACCCGGACGTGCTGACGAACAACGGGGTAGGCCGCCCGGAATCCTGCAGAAGCGAGGCCGCCTCGAGCGCACCGAGCTGCCAGAACTGATCACGCAGCACGGGATCCGCTTCTTCGAGGAACGTCGCCAGGTGACGCAGATCACCCGACTGGAACGGCGAGGGAACGACGAGAACAGCGTCTCGCGAGAGGTTCTCGAAACTGCGAACGCGCGCCGGCTCGCGACCCTCAAACTGGGAACGAAAGCTCGCGCGGTCTATCGCGACGGATCCGAGCGACGGAACCCGCAGAACGACGAATCGCATCGGTCGCCGATCTTCGACACCGACGATCGGCGCGCACTCGAACAACACCGGCATCCGCCCCCCGTCACAGGCGAGATGCAACCAGCGATCCAACTGCACGCGAAGACGGCGCCCCGTGCCGATCCGATCGAAGAACCTCCCACGAGTCATCGGAAGACCATCGAGATGTGGCTCAAACTCGAATCCGTCCTCGAACGCTCGCAACCGGAGCCCCATGGGGCCAGGGACCGAACGAAAGGCCTCGGGCTCGAGACTCGAGCCGTACACCGGATCCAACGGATTGCTCATCGTCGGCGGGCTCAGCATGGGGGTGTGGTGGGAAGGCATCCAAGCTGGATCGCCGCCCGCTGCGAGCCCCACTACGAGAGTCCTCACGGGCCCGGTCCGATTTTCTGCCGATCCGCATGGAGCGCTGATCCCAGGCGGGCTTCTGGCTACGCTCTGAATGGCGGTGGGCAGTCTCGACGTCTCTTGACGGCGAGAGACCGCTGGGAATCAGCAGATGGCGACCAAGCGCAAGAAGAAGCTCTCGAAGCTCGACGAGACCACGATCCGCGCGATCGACAACACCGCAACGATGGTCTTCAAGACCATCCAGAAGCTCGATAAGCCCGAGCTGAAGTTCCCGCAGCGCTCGCTGCAGAACGTCAGCTATGACCGCCGGGCCGGGCACTTCAAGCTCGGCCGCAATCGCAAGGCGCGCACGCTGACGGTGAACACCGTCAAGAACTTCGCGCAGACGCTGAAGCTGATGGCGTTCAGCAAGCAGATGGTCGTCGACGACGACTTCGCGACCAAACGAGAGGCCTACTACGTCTCGAAGAACTGGAAGGACGCGAAGTTCAGGGAGCAGCCCGAGTCCGACTCCTGCATGGACGACATCGAGGCACTGTTCAGCCTCGATGGTCTGTCGCGAGAGCAACTGCGCTTCTTCCCGGAGGAACGCGGAGGCGCTGTCGCCGGCGAGCTGGTCGTCATCGACAAGGACAAGGAGACGGACCAACCGGTGCGCATCGACTGCACCGGCTTTGCATCGGGCGCCTACTCGATCCCGAACTCGGTCGAGCAACTGAAGTTCGAGACCAAGGCAAAGTTCATCCTCGCCATCGAAACCGGAGGCATGTTCCAACGCCTGAACGACAAGAAGTTCTGGCGCTCCAACAAGTGCATCTTGATCTCGATGAGCGGTGTTCCGACGCGGGCGACGCGTCGATTCATCCGGAAGCTCGCGGACGACAACAAGCTCCCCGTCTACGCATTCGTCGACTGTGACCCGTACGGAATGAGCAACATCTACCGGACGCTGAAGGTCGGCTCCGGCAATGCTGCGCACCTGAACCAATTCTTCTGCGTCCCTCAGGCGCAGTATCTCGGCGTCACGCCGCAGGACATCCTCGACTTCGACCTCATGGACGCGACGCACAAGTTGCTCGAGGTCGACATCAAACGCGCGAAGGACGCCCTCAAGAACGACCCGTTCTTCCAAGCTCACAAGCCGTGGCAGAAGGCGATCCAGCAGATGCTGAAGATGGGCAAGCGCGCCGAGCAGCAGGCACTCGCGAAGTGGGGCCTGAACTTCGTGATCGACGAGTACCTGCCCCGAAAGCTCAAGAACCCCAAGACCTTCCTGCCCTGAATTGAGGCGGCTCAGAGCCGCTCTCCCCGCTGCTGGCCCCCGTGACGCCGCAGAATCCGTTAAGTCGGTCTCAATTTTGGCCGCAGGGTTGCCCGATGCCTGAGACATGAGCAGTCTCTTCGCGCCGCCCCCGACGGAAGGCGGCGCCGGCAACACCGCCGGCTCCCAGACCCAGGATATGTCCATCGACAAGAACCCGACGGCGAAGGCTCTTCTCGACAAGCTCGAGAACCGCACCGCGACCATCGCTGTCGTCGGCCTCGGCTACGTCGGCCTGCCGCTCCTCCACGCGATGCACCAGGCTGGCTTCAAAGCGCTCGGTTACGACCGGGACGAGGCCAAGGTGCGGATGCTGAAGAACGGAGAGACCTACCTCCACCACCTGGGCACCGAGATGGTCACCGACCTGTCCGGAAGCGATCGCTTTGACGCGACGACGGACGCCACGGCCCTCGGCGATGCCGATGTGATCATCCTGTGCGTCCCGACCCCGCTCGGTCAGCACAACGATCCGGACATGTCGTACATCGTGTCCTCGACCGAAATGGTCGCGGCGCAGCTGCGACCGGGCCAGCTGATTGCGCTCGAGTCGACGACTTACCCAGGCACGACGCGGGGTGACTGCATGCCGATCCTCGAGAAGACCGGCCTCGTCTGCGGCAAAGACTTCTTCCTCGCGTTCAGCCCCGAACGCGAAGACCCAGGTCGCAAGTCGCACAACACCCGCACGATCCCGAAGCTCGTCGGTGGCACCGACCCAGCTTCGACCGAGCTCGCGATGAAGCTCTACAGCGTCGCGGTTGCTGAAGCCGTCCCCTGCGACTCCGCCGAGGTCGCCGAAGCGGCGAAGCTGCTCGAGAACATCTACCGCTCGGTCAACATCGCACTGGTCAACGAGCTCAAGCCGGTGCTCCAGTCGATGGGCATCGACATCTGGAAGGTCGTCAATGCGGCCGCGACCAAGCCGTTCGGCTTCCAGGCCTTCTACCCAGGCCCGGGCCTCGGCGGCCACTGCATCCCGATCGATCCGTTCTACTTGACCTGGAAGGCCAAGGAGTTCGGCCACAACACGAAGTTCATCGAGCTCGCCGGCGAGATCAACTCGTCGATGCCGTCCTACGTCATCCAGCGCACGGCCGAAGGCCTGAACTCGCGTGGGAAGGCGATGAATGGCGCCAAGGTGTTGGTCATCGGCATCGCCTACAAGCCGGACGTCGACGACATCCGAGAGACCCCGGCCGCCGAGATCATCGAGCAGCTGCAAGATCACGGTGCACTCGTCGAGTACCACGACCCGCACTGCCCGGTCTTCCCGAAGATGCGGAAGTACGACCACTCGGACCTGCAGTCGCAGCCACTCGACAAGGAGACGATCGACGCCGCGGATTGCGTTCTGGTCGTCACCAACCACAAGGACGTCGACTGGCAGCTCATCGCGAACACGGCCGATCTCGTGGTCGACACGCGCAACACGATGGCGCCGTTCAGCCCGATCAAGGGCACCCTCATCCAGGCCTAGAGCCCGGAGCGAAGCCACGAGCGACCGGACTCAGGCCGGGCCAAGGGGCCTGGCCCGCCTGCCGGCGGACCGATCTCGAACCGCGGGCTCCTTCAGCCGCCGATCCGAGCGCAGCCCTTCGCCGTGAGGCTGAACAAGCCCGGCTCGAGCTGCCACCCTTGCAGGAACAGCTCCTGCCCCACGAGGATCGGGCGGTTGGGGACCGTGATCGTCGTCGTTCCCGAGGTTCCAGCGACCGCCAGCGGGAGGACGACATCCACGCTGGCCCGAACCGTGCAACTCGGATCCGTGAATGGAATCACCGTGTCCAACGCGACCGGTAGAGGGAGACCGAGCCAGATGGAGTCGAAGAACCCCACGATCAGGAACGGAGCTGCGCCCGGGGAGAGATTGTTCACCGCCAGGGGGAAGCCCTGGCCGATGCGCGGAAGCAACGTCGCGCTGAGAAGCGGGTTCCCGGCCGAGCCGGGGCAACCGTCACCAGTCAGCCGGAACCCGGCCGTGTCGAAGACGATCTGGAAGCGCGAGTCGACGGAATTCGGGTGTGGCGCGATGTTCGCGATCAGCCCGGAACCACCGGGATAGCTGTCCGGACCCGGAGGACCGTTGCGCGGCTCGGTCTCGAGGGTGACCTCGAGATCGAGGTTCCCGGCGACATCGGTCGAAGAGAAGATCGCCCGGTACTGGGTGGAGACGTTGAGCGGCACCGCATCGAAGGTCCAGGTCATCGGCGTCCGGAACGTCAGAGCGATCGTGTCGACCGTGTTGTTCGAACTCGCCAAGAACACTCCGCCGGCCGCGGGATCGCCGTCGTAGATGTTCAGCCAAGTCGCGGCGGATGGCGTCGCCGAACCCGAGTTGCCGTGGTATATCGTCATCTCCGACAGCGGCAGCATCGTCTGTCCGCTGAGCACCGGCGCGACGCCGACACCCGGGGTGAAGGACTGGCCCGTCGAGCGCGAGCCAAAGGTGTCGTTCCCGACTGGCTGATCGATCGTGAACGGTTGGGCGACGACGGAGCCGGCACCGGCGAGCATCGCCGCCACCGTGAGCGTGATGGAGAGAGAGCGCATTTCGAAGGCTTCGACGTGGAGGACGCCGATTCCGAGGGGAGAAGCAGAACGACGCAAGGCTAACGCCGACCGCTCCAGCGCTCCAGGCGCGCCGACCGAGACTCCCGATCAGCGCTCTTCGAAGCTCAGACCCGGCGCCGCTTCGCTCGGCACGACCGGGAGTCGCAAGCAACTCGGCGTCTTCGGACCAAAGTGGATCGTGTTGTTTGCGATCACGCCCTCGGTGACGAACGCGGGATTCTCGAGCGTGTTGAAGCTCCGGATGACGCCCGGCCAGGCCTGGGACGTGATGCGTAGGAAGAGTCGATCGCCGGCGGGCAAACGCTCCCCGGTCGCCCAGCAGTCGATCGTGCACTTCGCGATCGTGCCCGGTGGGACCGGGTTGTCCTCCAGCGGGTTCTTCGCGTAGCGCAGCCGCTGGAGCCCCGAGCGCAGCGCGAAGTGCTCGCCCTCCGGAGTCACGCGGAAGAGCGTCGCGACGAAGTCTGTGTCCGCCGCGTCCGTGCTGACGTAGAGATCGACTTCGATCGGTCCGATCAGGTCGACGTCGGTCTTCATCGGCGGCGAGAGGAACTCCAAGTCGTCCTCCCGATCCTCGGCATCCGACTGGTCGGCGGTCGCCTCCGCGCCCGAGAGATCCTCGAAGTCGAGCTCGAACTCCGGGACGGCATTCGGGTCCGCCTCGTAGGTCACCGACTCTCGACCACCCGTCGGGTGAGCAGGAGTCATCGCACCCGGGGCCTCGAACGATCGCGCGTCGGTCTCGCTCGACAGGTAGAGCTCGACGAACTCGGTGCCGACCGGCGGCCATTCGCTTTGTCCGACCCACTGGTTCAACCCCATCGTGAACGTCATCACGTGCGGCTCATCCTCGATGCCGTTCTCGATCCCCTTCAAGTAGCGGTCGAAGAAGCGGACGATGCGGGAGTCGAGGTCGACGATGGCTTCATCGCCGTAGTCGACCTCCCCGATCGCTCGCGCCGTGTTGAAGAAGTGGGTCCACGGCCCAACGATCAGGTACTGGGCATCGCGGGCCTCCTGGGTCTTGGCACGCTCACTCATCCCGACGTAGTTCTGCAGCGCACCCGGCTGATCCCCGTCCCACCACCCAGTGATGTGCATCGACGGAACGGTCATCGACTCGAAGTTCCGCTGGTAACCGGCTGGCCCCCAGAATTCCAAGTCATGCGGCGGGTGCGTGAGCCACTCGTCGAGCCAAGTCTGGCTCTCCGCCTCGAGCACCGTATCGATCTCGGTGGCAGGCAAGGTGACGAACGCCTCTTCCCAATCCACACCGGCGTTCAGTTCCTCTCCGAGATCCATGGACTCGAGGACCCGAGCCCACCAGACCGCGCCATAGATGAAGGCGCCGCCTTCGTAGGGAAAGTTCTCGTGAGGGTCTGGCGGCGAAACCTGGGGAACGATGCAGACGAGATGCTCGTTGCCGCTCTTGGCCGCGAGCCACTGAACCACACCGACGTAGCTCGCGCCGACCATTCCGACCTGGCCATCGCTCCAGGGCTGCTCGGCGATCCAGTCGATCGTGTCCGAGCCATCGTCGGTCTCCTGCGCCAGCGGTGTGAACTCGCCATCACTCTCGAAACGACCACGAACGTCTTGGGCAACGAAGGCGTAGCCACGCCGAGCGTAGTAGGCGCCCTTCAGACCGGACTCCGTGGCGCGGTTGTAGGGCGTGCGGGCCAGCACGGTTGGGAACGGCCCCTCTCCCTCCGGCAAGAACACATCGGTCGCGAGTTCGACACCGTCACGCATCGGCACGCGGACGTTTCGCTGCACCTCGTAGTCGAGGTCTGGTTGGGACAGCTGCTCCCGCCAGGCGCCCGCGTCGATGATCGAAGTCGGCTCCTTCTCCGAGCTGCGAACGGACTCGAATCCATCGATCCACGCACGCACGAACTGCGACGGGACCTCGAGCAGAACGGGTAGACCAACCGGGTCGCAGACGAGCGCCATCTCGACGGCACCCGCGAAGTTGATCGTGTAGACCGTCAACGGGATCACGAAGCCTTCGACGATCTGCGGGAACTCGCGCTTGGACACCAGGGTGACGTCGAGCCCTCGGCCGATCGAACCGAGAAGAGCCTGGAAGACATGCCCTTCCTCGAGTTCACCTTCTCGATCCAGCCGCGCGAGATGCCGGCCGAGATCGAAGTAGGCACCCCAGATCAGATCTTCGTAGACGAAGGCTTCGCCCTCCCCCACCTCTTTGGTCCGCTCCTCGTCGGAATCCTTGACCTTCGAGGTCAACGAACGCCCGGAGAGGTTCGCTTCGTAGCCGGTCCCATCCCCCGACTCGAGCGTCCAACGGAAGCCGCCTTCCTCGGTGCGCTGGACATCGATCACATACGAACCGGAGCGTTGTCCGAACAAGTCGAAGCTGCCCTCGGACCGCCATCCCGCCTCGGAGTAGCGGATCGTCTCGCGCGCGACCTCACCGCCCTGAATCGTCGCGATGATCTCATATTCGGCGGCGGCCTCGGCAGCGGGCTCTTGCGCGGTGAGCGGCGCGAGCGTCCATGACGAGAGGAGAAGAACTGGGAAAGCGATGCGGAGAGACTTCATCGAGTGTCGTCCGGAGAAGGAGAGCATGACGAGGCGGCAAGCGGCCCGTATCGGGACGGACCATCGTGCTCGAACCGGATGCCGAACTGTCATCGATCCATACCCCTCGAGCGAATTCTACGCGAAGCCGACGGCCTCTCCTTCGCCCCCTGAAGATCGCGCGGCTTGACGGAAGGGCGCTCCCCCCTTCGAGT
>JBCBZB010000052.1:0-34417 GCA_039815565.1 Planctomycetota bacterium | reverse complement strand
GGGTCGCCCACAATTCTCTTCCTGTTCATCTATCCACTCTAGGACAAACTAGCTCGGTCGCATCCTGATTTGGATTTCCTGTTGGGGCAACAAGTCCATCAGCCTGCTCCTCTCTTTCTTCAGGCATCCGAGGATTCTGAAGTTGCTCCAATAATACTGTACAGTGTGCTTGGTATATCTGGGCCGCCGTTTCCGGATCCCAGTCGACAATGCAGCTGCCAACGTCCTGAAGAAGAACATCAACAAGGAAAAGCCCGCGTTGGTCAATTTCGCGTCGATGAAAGACTCAGCGACCGTATTTATCAAACGTACATATGTGTCCTCTTCTACATTTTCCTGTCCTTCTTGGATACTGGATAGATCCCACTCTTCAAAAGCTTGGGCGTCTTGCTCGCTCTCATTATTGCCTTCTCTCAGCCTTTTCATCCAGTACGGTGTGGACACCGGCTCGACATTTTCCAGCCAGCGGATCATGTACCTGTATTCGATATCCGAGCAAGATGGATCATCTGCTTCTCTCTCCCCGAAACTGGCCTCCGCAGACCAACTTACTGTTCAATTGGGTAGAGGGATTCCGTCTGCAATTCAACAAGCCTATCCAGCTCGTCTTGCTCTCCGCTTTCGAGCTGTTCTTGGGTTGTATCTGTGGCCTGCTGTGCTTCCAGAGGAGCTGGCTCTGTCTCGTTGAATTCCTCAGCGTCCAGTCGGCTTTCCTCCTCGATCTGTACAGAAACAGAGCTCATTTCGAATGGCACGCGGCGCTTGCTAACGTGTCTCAACCACATCATACCTGCTTCATTGCAACTTTGTCGATCTCGTCTTCTGCTTGCAGCATAGCACTGTTGACGTCTACCATTTCCGAATCCAGCGAGCTTTGCCCGCTGAAAATATCGTGAATGCTAGTCTTTTTCTCAGGCGCGCTGTGGTCTTCCTTGAGCGACTCCGTGTTGAAGCTTCCTTTTAATATTACAATGTCTTCTAATCTCTTCTTTTGCCTTGCTTTCTTCACAATGTTCTCCTCGACAGTCCCTTCTGTGACTAGCCTGCTTGGCGAAGCACACTTGAATGTCAAGGGCCAAGGGAAGGCAGTCAGCCCGAAGGTCCAGCTGTGGCTGCGCGCGTTCAACGAAGCCCGCGACTCGGTCGGATCGGATCCGGTCAAGTGGTCGTCCAACCTCTCGACCCGCTGCTACGAGCACGCTCAGTACCTGCTCGAGAACAAGGAAGAGCGCGGCCCCGGCAACGAGCACACGCAGAAAGTCGACCTCGGTGGCAACCACCTCGGCTCGATGTTCGCCCAGATGGCGGTCGTCGAGACCCGCGCCAGCCTCGGCAAGGCCGAGGACATGTTCGAGACCTGGATGTCGATCCCGGGCTACCGCGACGCGCTGCTGAACTTCACGTCACGCACGATCGGCATCTACGAAGAGAAGGGCGTCCTCGTCGTCAACACAGTCGCCGGACTCGGCGAGCCGCTCTCGAAGAAGGCCGGTTACTTCTGCTTCCCGCGGAACCGCCAAGAGCCTGTGCCCGCTGAGGTCTCGGTCTCCTTGATCGGCCCGGAGCTCGCCGAGTTGCTCGCAGCGAACGGCCGCGAAGGGCAGCGCACGGTTGGCTACCCGCTGACGGCGCACATGGGGCAGAGCGTCCAGGGCGATCGCCTGAGCTACCGTTGCACGGCAACGACCGACCGCGGCGAGAAGATCGAAGGAGCGATCATGCTCGACTTCGGCGAGATTCGCCGCTCGTCGGCCCCGGGTCTTGTGACCTTCATCCCGTTCGACCCGCTCCCGCGCGGCACGATCCGACAGGTCTGGACCTGGGACGTCGACGGCCAGCAGCGGCAGATGGACGCGACGTTCACGACCAAGTGAAGTCGGCTCAGCCGGCCGAGCTGAAGCTCGGCCGGACGCGTCGGATCGCAGGACTCGGCGGCTGACGCTGGCAGCCGCTCAGTAGAGCAGGCGTCGCATCCCGATCGGGACGACGAGCACCTCACCCTCGCGGTAGAGGAACACCTCGAACGTCGAACCCTCGTAGGCCGCGTGCTCGTTCACGAAGTCGTGAATCTCGCGCGCTGCGCCGAAGCGAACGATCTGCGCGGCGCCCCCGCTCCGAACCCGACCGGTGAGTCGAACACCGAGGAGCAGGTCTCCCGCCTCGACCTTGTCACCGGCGAACACGCGCTTCACCTCGAGCACCCGGCCCGGGATCTGGCGAGGCTCGGCTTCCGGATCCCCGACGATGTTGCGGTAGAGGGCGACTGCGGCCTCTCGAATCCGATCGGCGTCGTCACGAATGGTCAGCGGCGCGATCTCGAGACCAAGCTCGCGCTGCACCAGCCAGATGTCGTGCGGAAGCGAAGTGAGGGTCTTGGACACGGTCGCACCCTCGACCTCGAACTCGAGCTCAACGGGCTCACCACCCTCGAGCGAGCGGCGCAGGAGTGAGAAGTCCACACTCCAGCCGACCGGCTCACCACCGACCGACCGAAGCACCCAACCCCGCTCCACGCCGGCACGACCGGCGGGGCCCTCTGGGTTCACGGCCTGAACGAAGACACCACCCTCAGAGCGATCCTGCACCTGCAGACCCAACCAGGGCGTGCGCATCTTATAGGCACCGAGCAGAAGGTTGTGGAGGCGCTCGCGCACGTGATCGACCGAGATCGCGTAGCCGGTCACGTTGAACGCGGCACCGCCGGCAGAGTTGATTCCGATCAGCCGGCCGCGTGCATCGAGGAGCGCACCACCGCTATTGCCGCCGTTGATCGCCGCGTCCGTCTCGAGCAGATGCGTCAGATCAGCCCAGCGACCGCGAACCTTGATCTCCTGATCCTTCGCCGTAACGACACCGACCGTGATCGAGTTCGCTTGTCCCTCGGGGTTTCCGGCCGCAACCGCACGGTCCCCGACCTCGAGATCGCCAGACACACCGAATTCAACCGCGCGCAGTGTCCGTCCCGGCGCGAGCTCGAGCTGGATCAGGGAGAGATCCTCTTCCCGAGAAATCGACAGCACCGTGACTTCGAAGATCTCCCCCTCGAAGTTCCGGGCGCGCACGACGTGATCGGAACGAGGCGCGCCGTCCGGGAACGTTGCCGCATCGACGACGTGCCAGTTCGTCAGCGCGAGGCCACTCGGATCGATCACGACACCCGAGCCTAGGCTCGTGACGACGGTCCGCGTCTCTGGCTGCGCGAACGGGTTGTCCTCGTCGACCTCTCCGCGCACCACCGCTTCGATGTAGATGTTCAGCAAGGACGGCGCGATCTGATCGATCACCGCGTCCAGTGCACGGTCGCTGCTCTCGGCGCGAGCCGTCGACTTCAGGAATCCGCCGTCGGTCAGCGCGTCGCCGAGAGCGCTCTCGACCAGCGCGAAGCTCGGCGTCTGATTGAGGCTGTTCTCGACTTTGGCGCCATCACCACGACGGGCGTAGGCAGCATCAATCCGATCGACCCGCCCGGCGTCGCAGAGACCGATCAACCGACCGTAGGCGTCGACCAGCGGCCCTCCACCGTTCTCGTTGCCGAGTCGAGCGTCCGTCTGGATCACCCGGCCATCAGCCCGCAGAGCCGAAACGACCCCCGAACTGACCGCCAACTGCTCATCCGCGTTCGGACGACCGAGAGCGTAGACGCGCTCGCCGACCCGCGGCGAATCGGCACGCACGACGACCGCCGGCAGCTTGTCCGACGCAGGAACCTCGACCTGCAACAGGGCGAGGTTGCCTGCACGCGAGGAGTCGACGACGCGAGCCTCGTAGTCCCGACCGCCGATTCGCACAGTGATCTCGCTCTCCCCACGCACGAGGTGCGCGTTCGTCAGAACGAGACCCGACTCGGTGAGGACAACACCACTTCCGACGCCGTTTCGCCGCGAACGTGCGTACGGGTCATCGAGACTCGGTTTGGGTGCACGGCCGGTGAACACGCTCACCGTCGCTTCGATCGCGTTGCCGAGCGAGGGCCCATCCACGGCGGGAGACGGCTTGTCACAATCGTCGAAGGCACGAGCGATGCCCATCGCGGACACCGCGAAGCCGAAGCTCGGCTGCTTCAACTGTTCGAGCGTCGGCTCGCGAATCGCCTCGAAGTTCACGACCTGTGTCGCATTGCACAACCCGACCAGCCGCCCATCGACATCGAGGAGTGCACCGCCGTGGTTCCGCTCCTGAATCGCCGCGTCGGTGAAGACCAATTCGCCGCGATCGATGGACTGCGAGCCACCACCGGACCGGAACCTGGACGCACCGAGTGCATCCATCGTCACGCCGACGAAGCCAGTCGGAGCCTGTTCTTCCCCGAAGCTGTAGACCAACACGTCTTGGCCGAGGGAGCTCTCCGCCAACGTCAGGCCGTTGGCCTTCTGTTCGTCGGCCAGCCCCTCCACCTCGAGCAGTACGAGGCCGCGACTCTCGTCGATCGAACGTATGCGAGCCGGGAGCGGGTCCAGTCCAGCACGCTTCAGGTGGACCAGAATGCGCTTGTCCGAGGCTTCGATCGACTCGGCGACGAGGTCGAGGAAAGTGACGACGAAGCCCTGATCCCCGATCAGGACTCCACTGCTCGGACGCTCGATCTTGAAGACGTCCACGCCGTCGATCTCGACATAGACGTGAGCGATGGCCTGGTCCGCGCGCTCGCGGGCCAGCCGCAGTGCCCCTCCAGCCGGATCACCGGCCTTCGGTTCGATCAGCGAGAGATTGCGCTCGGGATCCTGCGCGCGGAGCGAATCCGCACCGCCACAGAGCAAGCCGATGGCGAGCGCGGAGAGAGAGGTCGAGAGGAGCCGGTCTTCGAACCGGCAAATCGGAAGGTTCATCGAGTTCGAATGAGCTGCGCGTGCGAGTGATGGATCAGGAGCCTTCTTCGGCTCCCTCCTTGTCCTCCCCGTCCTTCTCTTCATCGATCGCGACGTTGTGTCGCTGCCGTTCGATGCAGAGTTCGAGGAGACGCCGCTCGGTCTTGAGGTAGGTATCGAGGGCGGCGCGACGCTGCGCTGCGTGGTTCGCCGCCATCTCCGCCCCTTGCTGGAAGATCGATCCCTTGCCGTGCGCTTTAGTCGTCGCCGCGACGTCCTTCATCAAGCGCGCGATCGGTGGGAAGTACTTTCGACCGGGCTTCAGGATCTTCGGCCAGGCTTTGCCGTCGGCTCGGGTGTCGCCCTCCGACTCGAACTCGGCGAGCGCTGTTTCGATCTGAGTCAGTGCGGCGAGCGCCTTCTCGAGCTCTTTCAGCTCGGCTTCGGCCACGCCGCCCTTGAGCCGAGGCGTCTCTACGTGTCGCTGCCCACGGCAGACGTTGCAGGCCCAGTGCCCCGCCCCTTTGCAGGCCGGACACTTCGTCCGCCGGTCGGTGCCGGCGGTGCCGTAGGTACCCTCGCCCGCACAGACGCCGCACTGCACGACTCCCGATCCCGGACAACCGGGGCAAGGCGCGCGCTCGAGGATGTCGGGCACGACTCCGTCGCCGGCACAGGTCCGGCACTTGGCGATGCGCTCGTCCTCGTCGGTCTCGTTGTCCGTGAGACACTCGGGACACTCCTCATGGAACTCGAGGCGCCAGCAGAACGGGCAGACTTGCTCACCCTTGCCCTCGCAAGTGGGGCAACGACGAGCCTCACGCTCCTCCTTGCTCATCTTGTTCAGCACGGTCTCCATCTCGGCCCACTGCAGCTTGCCGTCCTCGTCCTCGACGGTCGGACGCTCCAGTCTGGTCGGGTCGAGAATCGGATACTGCCCCGGGTTGTCCTGGGCGCGCAGCGAGGCGCCGGATCCGAAGACCGCGAACAGGACGACGACGAGGGAGACGAGGATCTGCAGGTTTCGGATCAACGGAGGCTCCAGTGGCGAGGTTTGCGCTCAGACGGTAGTCAGGGGGTCGCGACGCCACAACCAGCGCGGCTCCAGGGATCGGATCCGGCTGATTCTGCGAACCATCGAGACTCCCGGACTCTCCGCCCTCACCGATGCTCTCCGCGCTTGGACGATTCAGCGACTGGTTCCGGTGGGAGCTACAGACGTTGAAGTTCGTCGCACGCCCGGTCCTCTGGCTCTACCACAGCCGGAAGACCGTCGTCGGCGAACCGACCTTCGGCGGCGGGCGCATCGTCGCGTTCAGCCATCCGTTCCACCTGTTGGACCCGGCCCACGTGCACTTGGCTCTCGGCCGTGGCCGCCTCTACTACCTCGCGGACAGCGTCATCCTCTTCGGAACTCCGAGGACTGCCTGGATGTCGCGGCGATGCCGAGCCCTGCCGCTGCACCGACGCGAGAGTGGGAAGACCGATCGCGGTTCCCAGAGGGAGAACGCACGGTTCCTACAGGAGGCCATCCAGCATCTCGCGACCGGATCTTCCGTCGCGATCGCACCGGAGGGTCGCAGCACCGCGCAACGATCACTCTGGCGCTTCAAGGCCGGGCTCTGCCGACTCGCGTTCGAAACCGCGAAGGAACACGACTGGCCCGACGATCTACGCGTGGTCCTCGTCGGCCTGACCTATCGCCGGATGCGTCGCCCCTACGACGGATCGTTGACCGTCGCGATCGACGAGGCCGTCTCCGTCAACGACTGGCGCGATCGGCATGAGCGGGATGCGCGCCAGACCGATCGAGAGTTCCTCGACCACCTCGAAGAACGGATGCGCGCGCTGACCGCGGACTTCGGCGACCTGCCGCCGGGGTTCGTCGAAGACCTCGCGGAGCTGCTCGATGCCGACGATCGCGCTCGCGGGAACAAACTCGAGCGAGACGATCGCGTCACCCTCCGACGTGCCGTCGCGATCCTTCGGACCGTCGATCGCAAGGACCCAGCGTCGTGGACCGACTTCAAGCGCGACCTCTCGCAATGGCTCTCCGACGCGGATCACCTGTTGGTCCGCCCGGGATCGGACGGCCTTGCACCGCGGATCCCGCCGATCGTGACGCTCGCCCTCGAAGTCCCGACCTTGCTCGGGTTCCTGCTGTGGTGGCCGGCGTTCCTGCGCGCCCGCGCGGTCTCCGCCCAGATCGCCAAGCAACGCAAGCCGAAGCACCGGAGCCGCGCCGGCACTCAGGAGTTGTTCGCGATCGTCCGCGTCTTCGCTCTGTGGTTCGTGGTTTGGAACGCCCTGGCCGCGTCCCTCTGGCTTGGCGGCCTGCTGCCGGCCTGGGGTTTCCTCACCACCGTTCTGGGCCTGCTCGCGCTGGGTGCTCTGGCCCGCAAGCGCCACCGCCACGCGCGCCTCGCCTGGCTGCGGCTCTGCCGTTCCACGGCGCTGGCGGACTTCTCGCGCCGCGGCGACGCCCTGCGTCGGAAGGTCCGGACCCTCGAATCCGAGGAACCCTCCGAGCCGCGGCTCTCCCCAGCCCCCTCTGATCCGTAATCGGCAGCGGCTCGGCGAACCGGAAGTTCGTTCGCCATCCAGACCGCCATGCACTGCCTCGCCGCCTCTTTCTCACGCGCTCTCCTGACCGTCGCGGCGACCCTCGCCCTCGGCCCGGCTCCGAACGCTCAGGAACCCGCCCCGGCCCCGCTACCGCTCCAACACTTTCAGTCGCTCCGCGACAGCCTGCGCGAGCTCGTCGGCGAAGGCGTCGTGATCCTGCGGGGAGCGGAGCAAAAGCCGTCCAAGGAGGTGTTCACCCAGGACCAGGAGTTCTGGTATCTGACCGGCATCGCCGAGCCCGGCCTATGGATGGTCTGCGACACGCGTACCGGACAGGACACCCTCTTCGTGCCGCCGTTCAGCCGCTTCACCGCGACCTGGGATGGCTCGCGCCTTGCACCGGGTGAGGAGGCAGCCGAGCGCACTGGCTTCGACGTCGTCGGCAACATCCGCTCGTTCCTCGCCCGCGACCTCGACGCGCTTCTCGCCGAGGACGAGGACGGTGCCCGGCCGGTCGTATGGACCCTGCTCGAAGCGGCACCGAACGTGACCTCGACCGACTACGACGCGGCCGGAGCCGCGCGGCGGCGTTCGGAAGATCCATTCGACGGTCGGAGCTCACGCGAACAGGCGTTCGCCAAGGCGCTGGAGGAGCGGTTCTCCGGCCTCGAGATCCGTGGGATTCGAGGAACGCTCAATCGCATGCGAGCCGTGAAGACCGATGCCGAAATCGCCCAGATTCGTGCGGCCACGCAAGCGGCCGCCGAGGGCATCGCCGAAGCGATGAAGAGCGTCGAACCGGGCTTCTACGAGTACCAACTCGCAGCGATCGCCCGCTACGTGTTCACGCGACTCGGTGCCGGCCCCGACTCCTACGCCGCGATCGTCGGCGGCGGTCCGAATGGCTGCGTCCTCCACTACAGCGCACTCACCCGCCAACTGCTCGCTGACGACCTGATCGTCATGGACTACGGCCCGACCATGCACGGTTACGCGACGGACGTCACCCGCACGTTCCCGGCCGACGGCGAGTTCAGCGACGACGAACGCAAACTCGTGCAGGACGTCTACGACGTTCAACAGGAGCTGATTCGCAACGTCCGCCCCGGTGCCACGCTCGGCGACCTATCCCGCATGTGCAACCAGCTCTTGCAGGACAAGGGCTACCGCTCGTTCCACGGCCCCTGCCATCACGTCGGCCTCGCGGTCCACGACGTCGGCGGCAACGTCCTGCAGCCGGGCATGGTCATCACCGTCGAACCGGGCGCCTACCTCGTCGACGAAGGCCGCGGCTGCCGGATCGAGGACGTGGTGCTCGTGACCGAAGATGGTTGCGAGGTGCTGTCCGCTGGCGTTCCCGCGACGCCGGACGAAATCGAGGCGCTGATGCGAGCGGACGGTGTCGGGCAGAACGACGTCGGGGTGAAGTGAGTCATCACCCGAGGAGTCGCCGTCACCCAGGCTAGGTTTCACTCAGGGTCGTCGTCACTCGGGAAGTTCGCGGCTCCCAGTCCACCGGCCGGCACCACAACGCTCGACACCGTTTGCCGAGGCGGAGCTGGGAGGAGGCGACCGAAAACGGTTCGATCCATGAACTAGTCCGCCGAGCAGCTTCTCGGCAAGACTCTTCACGCATGCTCGTCGGACAATCGACCATTCAGAAACGACGCGGTTTCGTCGCCGACTTCTGTCCGATGTGTCGCGAGATGTTCACGGTCCGACTCATCGAGTTCCGACGAGCGCCGCACATCAACGGCATCGCGATCGGCTTCGTACCCGGACGCTCCACGGGCTTCGTCACGGAGTGCACCAAATGCGGGTTCCGGATAAAGACCAGACTTGAGCGATTCGAGTCCGTCGAGAAGCGACGACCCGAGTCCCTCGACGAGCTCGAGCAACGGACTAACCCGCGAGCGCGCAACGACTTCGGAACTCGCCTGGAAACCGAGCGGCGGATTCGCCACGGCGCCCCGCTGCCGCCGGAGAAACGGCAGGCCTTTCTACGCGAACCGTTTCGCCTGGTCCGCAACGAGATCGACACGGATCAAGGGATCTATCTGCGCAGGGACCAGACGTCTCTCTGGATCGCTGTCTCCAGTTTCGTCGGGCCGATTCCGTTCGTCGCTGTCGCGTCGAACATCGAGAATCAGACGGTCGCCGAGAGTCTCGCGATCCTCGGCTTCACGGTGTTCGTGATCGGACTCGCCACGACTCTCTTCCGGATCAGCACCCGGCGATACCGGTTCTTCCGGGTGAAACTGCTCCCGATGATCGATCGCGCACTTCGTCCGCTCGCGCCGTCGATGACCGAACTCGAAGAGACCATCGACTGGCTACGCGAGACGGACTTCAAGTTCGCGAACAGGCTCCGGGCGTCAGACTTCCGCGACCGACTGCAACTGCTGGAACTCGCACCTAGAGAGCTTGGCTAGGCTAGGACTTCGCTAGGAGCGACCGGTTCCGCCGAGTTGTGGCGACTCACGATTACCTCCGCCGAGGCTCTTCGGCCCGCGCCCGAATCTTCGGAAAGCTCTCCTCGAGGAACCAGTCGAGGAACACCGTCATTCGTTTCGCGCCCTCGAACCGCAGGTCGTCCGATTACTCGGGGAACTCGTCGAGGATGTAGTCGAGGTCGTCGGGATCACTGAGATTCGCCGGGTTCGACGAACGATGGATTCCGGGCTTCGGCCTCGGCCGGCCCCTCGCCCATTCGCTCTCGACGTGTCGGATCATCGTCCACGCCCGAGTGCCCGGAGACACCGCGGCAAAGCACGCCCCCGAGCTCCTGAAGTGCGCCTCGGCGAAGACGTGGTCCCTCGCCCTCGAGAATGACCAGGCAGCTCGAAGCCGAACGCTGCGGAGCCGGCCCGGCGCCCGAACTCGCGTGACACCCACGCGCCGAACTGCTCGAATTCGAACCGCATGAAGATCGACGAACACGGCCAGCGGATCCGGACGGTCTGCCTCTGTGTGATCGCCTCGGTCTCGGTCGGCGTGATGCTCTACTGGCTCGCCGACGTGCTCATCCCGTTCGTCTTGGCGGTGCTGTTCTCGGTCACGCTCGGACCGGTCGTCGACTGGCTGCAGCGAACGGTCAAGCTCCCCCGCGTGCTGGCGACCTTCGTGCTCCTGTCGGTCGTCGCAGCGCTGGCGTTCTTCATCGGCACCTTCATCGCCGCGTCGGGCAAGCAGCTGCTCGCGGAGTGGCCGACGTATTCGGAGCGCCTCCAGGCCTTCCTACAGGATCGTCTGAAGGGCTTCGGGTTCGACGTTCCCGACGAGCGGATCCGCAGCTGGCTCGGCACGGACAAGGAGCAGCTACCCAAGCTCGTCTCGACGGTCGTCAACGCGTTGCTGGGACTCATTCGCGACGGTGCGTTCGTGCTGCTCATGCTGGTGTTCCTGATCCTCGGCGAACCTTCCGGCGACCGCGGCGACACCTGGGCCGCGATCAAGCAGGGCATCCGCAAGTATGTCGGACTGAAAGTGCTCATCTCGCTGATGACGGCACTCGCGGTCGGCATCGTGCTCGCGGCGCTCCACGTCGAGTTCGTGCCGCTCTTGGTGCTGCTGGTCTTCCTGCTGAACTTCGTCCCGAACGTCGGTCCGCCGATCGCTGTCTTGATGCCGCTCCCGTTGATCGTCGCGTCGACCGAGCTCACGACGACCGAGAGCATCCTCGCGATCGCGATTCCGGCGGCGATTCAGCTCACCTTTGGCGAGTTCATCGAGCCGAAGATGATGGGCCGCTCACTGGACCTCCACCCGGTAACCGTGCTCCTGTCCCTGATCTTCTGGGGCACGCTCTGGGGCGTCATCGGTGTCTTCCTCGCCGTTCCAGTGACCGCTGCGGTCAAGGTCGTCTTCGACGAGCTCGAATTCATGAAGCCGATGGCGAATCTGATGGCGGGCCGGATGCGACTGCAACTGAGCGAGCGCCCCGACGCCTAGCTTGGCAAGAGAAAGACTGGCCATTCGCCGGGCGCCTTAGAACCAGTCGCACTCGGACTCCAGCTCCCCTGCCCCTGGGACGCCGCGAGCCGGCGGCTGATCGAAGCCCTCGAAAATCCCTCCTTTCTCGGGAACCTCGCAAGCCGCCCGTGTCTCTCCAGTGGCAGGCTGCGATCGCCTGAGAGAGACAGAGAAGCTCGATCCCCTCTCCCCCAGACCCCGCCCACGGCCTCCAACGTGGGCGGGTGCTGTTTTCCTGCCGTGAACTCCGATCCCCGTCCCAACGACTCCCCGGCCTCGGCCGACTCGATCCTCGAACGCATCGACGCGCGGCTCGGCCAGATCGAGGCCCGGCTCGCCCGACTCGAGAAGGGTTCGGCCCCCTTGCGCGAAGCTCCGAACGGTCTCGCAGCGATGACCGACACGGCCGATCACTGGATCTCGCACATGCAGGAGCGCGGCGTGGACGTCGATGACCGCCTCCGCCACGCGTTGGAGCTGCTGGAGAAGGTGACCCAACCCGACGCCCTCGACTCACTCCGCAACCTCGTCGACACGGCGGAACAACTGCCGGGCGGGCTCGCGACCGCAGCCGACACCTTCGACGGCATCCTGGACCGACTCGCCGAAGCCGGCATCGACGTGGACGAGAGAGTCCATGTCGTCCTCCAGGTCGCCGAACGACTGACTGCGCCTGAAGCCCTTGCCGTCGTGCGCGACTTGCTCGCCCACACCGACGTCGTCCGAACTCTGCTCGAATCCGGCGCCTTCGATCCGAGCGCGGTTCGGGTCGTTGGCTGCGCAGCTCGCGCGATCGGCGACGTCGATCTCGATCAGGTTCGTCCAACCGGCGCACTCGGCGCCTTCCGCTCTCTCAGTAAGCCCGGCGTCAAGCAGGCGATCGGGTTGCTGGTCGCGTTCGGCCAGGCCTTCGGCCAGCGCCTCTCCGACCCCCCGATGGATTGCGATCTCCGAAAATGACCGACCACCACTCGATCCTGATCGTCGGCGGCGGCAGCGCCGGCCTGTCCGTCGCCGCTCGACTTTGCCAGAGTCCGAACGCACCGGACGTAGCCATCATCGAACCGTCTGAGAAACACTACTACCAACCGATCTGGACCTTGGTCGGCGGTGGCGTCTTCGACAAGTCGATCTCGGAGCGCGACGAAGCGGACTACATCCCGTCGAACGCGACTTGGATCAAGGACCGCGTGCAGGGCTTCGAGCCCGAGGAGAAACGGGTCCTCCTCGGCAGCGGCCAGGCGGTCACCTACGACCAACTCGTCGTCTGCGCCGGCATCCAACTCGACTGGCACAAGATCGAGGGACTGAAAGGCCACCTCGGCACGAACGGAATTTGTAGCAACTACACCTACGAGTCCGTCGAGAGCACCTGGCAGTTCCTGCAGGCGATGCAAGCCGGTCGGGCCTTGTTCACGTTCCCGAGCACTCCGATCAAGTGCGCAGGCGCGCCACAGAAGATCATGTACCTGGCCGACGACCACCTGCGTCGTCGCGGAGTGCGCAGCCACTGCAAGGTGACGTACGCCGCCGCGAGCCCCGGCATCTTCGGGGTCGGTCACTACGCCGAACCACTGAAGAAGGTCGTCGCCCGTAAGGAGATCGAGACCTACTTCAAGCACGACCTGGTCGCCATCCGTCCGGACCAGAAGGAAGCTGTCTTCAGGAATCTCGAGGACGACTCCGAAACCGTCCTGGACTACGAGATGATCCACGTCGTGCCGCCCCAATCGGCTCCGGACTTCATCAAAGAGAGCTCGCTCGCAGACTCCGCCGGCTGGGTCGAGGTCGACAAGCACACTCTGCAGCATGTTCGCCACGCGGACGTTTTCTCCCTCGGCGACAACAGCTCGCTCCCCGCTTCGCGCACGGGCGCCGCGATTCGCAAGCAGGCCCCAGTCCTGGTCGAGAACCTTCTCGCCCACCGCCACGGTCTGCAACTCACCGGGCGCTACGACGGCTACGCCTCGTGCCCACTCGTGACCGGCTACGGCAAGTTGATCCTCGCCGAGTTCGGCTACGACGGAAGAGTCATGGAGACCTTCCCGTTCGACCAGAGGAAGGAGCGGTACAGCATGTATGCGCTCAAGGCCTACGGCCTGCCGGAGATGTATTGGAACGGCATGCTGCGCGGCCGTATGTGAACGGCACTCGAGAAGGACCACTCAGATCGACACCATGAACGTTCAGCACTTCTACGACGAGCGCACCGGCTCGCTCAGCTACATCGTCACCGAGGAGGCGACGAAGACAGCCCTCGTCATCGACCCGGTGCTGGACTTCGACGCGGCATCCGGCAGGGTCTGGAACGCCTCCAACGAGCGGATGACGAAGTTCCTCGAGGACGGCAGCTACACGGTCCCCTACGTGCTCGAGACCCACGTGCATGCCGACCACTTCAGCGGTGCGCAGTGGTTCCGGAAGAGGTTCTCGGCAAAGACCGTGATCTCCGCCCATGTCTGCGCGGTGCAGAAGACACTCGGCCCGCTGTTCAACATGGGCAAGGACTTCCCCACCGACGGTCGTCAGTTCGACATCCTGATCGATGATGGCGCGACGCTCGAAGCCGGTGGGCTGTCGATCAAGGTCATTCCGACTCCGGGGCACACCCCGGCAAGCATCAGCTACCTGATCGGCGATGCGCTCTTCGTCGGCGACAGCATTTTTCAACCCGACTCGGGTACGGCGCGCTGTGACTTCCCCGGCGGTTCCGCCGCGGAACTCTACGACTCGATCCAGCGGATGTACGCGCTGCCGGACCAGACTCGGATCTTCACTCTGCACGACTACCAGCCCGGCGGACGCGAGCTGCAGTTCGTCTCGACGGTCGCCGAGCAGAAGCAGAGCAACCGCGACCTTCGTCACGACACGACGAAGGAAGAGTTCATCGCGCTTCGGAAGAAGCTCGAGGAAGGCAAGGATGCCCCTCGGCTCATCCTTCCGTCACTGCAGGTCAATCTGCGCGGCGGACATCTGCCCGACCCGGAGAGCAACGGCGTCGCCTACCTGAAGATCCCGCTGAACGCTTTCGGCGCATCCTGAGCAGCCATCCGCACCCGACGATGAACGCAACGACATCAGAACCGGAGATCATGAACACTCCGTCCCGGATTCCGGCCGCCGAGATGGTCGGCCGGATCGCAACCGAAGGCGCCCACCGCGTCCTCGACATCCGTACGACGGCCGAGGTCAAGTCAGAGCAACTCGAGGGATCCCACCACATTCCGCTCGACGAGCTGCGCAAGCGCATGGACGAAGTCCGCTCGCTGTCCGGCCCGATCTACCTGATGTGCCGCTCCGGGAAGCGCGCGATCGCCGCGCAGGAGATCCTGGTCGAGGCGGGTGTACATGACTCGGTCGTCATCGACGGCGGCATGCTGGCCTTCGCGGAGGCTGGCGGCCAGACGAAGTCGAACGCTTCGCACATGTCGCTCGAGCGCCAGGTCCGGATCGCTGCGGGCACCTTCGTGCTGCTCGGCGTGGGTCTTGGTGCCTTCGTGCACGAAGGATTCTTCGGCCTCGCAGGCTTCGTCGGAGCCGGCCTCGTCTTCGCCGGCCTCACCGACACCTGCGGCATGGGCGTGCTTCTCGCGAAGATGCCTTGGAACCGCGGTCACTGATTCTCTCCTTCAACCCGTAACCCGAACTCAATTCGACTTGGTCACCCAGCTCTTCCCGCCGAACGAAGCCAAAGCCGACCGCGCGATCCGCGTGGTGCTCGGCATCGTTCTCCTCGCTCTCGTGTTCACCGGCCCAAAGACTCCCTGGGGTTGGATCGGTGCCATCCCGCTCGTGACCGGCCTGGTCGGTCGCTGCCCGCTCTACAAGGTGTTCGGGGTCAGCACGAAGGCCACCGCCTGATCACCCCAATCCAAGAGCGCGCCGTAGCACCTCGTTCCTGACGTGACTTTCGCACTCCTCGGCGCGCTGCTGATCGGCCTGAGCCTCGGCCTTCTCGGATCCGGCGGATCGATTCTGACCGTCCCGGTCCTGGTGTACCTCGTCGAGCAGGACGAGAAGGTCGCGATCGCCGGCTCGCTGTTCATCGTCGGCACGATCGCTCTCGCCGGCTCGATCCCGTACGCGCGGCAGGAGCTCGTCCACTGGCGAAGCGTGCTCTGGTTCGGAGTACCGGGCATGGGCGGAACCCTCCTCGGCGCCTACCTGTCGGAATTCCTGACCGGCACCGCCCAGCTCGCGATCTTTGCGTTCGTCATGCTGCTCGCCGCCGGCTTGATGATCCGACCAGCCGGGAGCAAGACCGAGGACGCGATCCCGAGAGCCCGCGCACCGTGGAAGATCGTCCTCGACGGCCTCCTCGTCGGTGCGCTGACCGGACTCGTCGGAGTCGGCGGCGGGTTCCTGATCGTCCCAGCGTTGGTCCTGCTGGGCGGACTGTCGATGCGCCTGGCCGTCGGCACGAGCCTCCTGATCATCGCGCTGAAGTCGTCGACCGGATTCGCGAAGTATCTCTCGATCCTCCACGCGAGCGGGCAGGAACTCGATTGGCAGATCCTCGGCCTCTTCAGCGCGCTGGGAATCGTCGGAACTTTCGCCGGACGAGCCCTCGGCGGTCGGATCCCCCAACAGAAGCTCCGCCGGATCTTCGGGGGATTCCTGGTCGTGATGGCCGCCTACATCCTCGTTCGCGAGCTCGGCTCTCTCGGCTGAGCAACCCGCCATGGGCTGCTAAGCTGGGGCGCCCGTGACGGACGCCACTACGAACCCAAACCCGACCGACGATGCTCGGCCTCAGCTCCCCCCGGAACACGCTGACTGGGCCGTTTCGCGAGAGGAGGCCATTCCCCGGCTCCTCGAGCTGGAAGGCGGCCGGCTGCACGGGCTGTCGTCGCGGATCTGCGGGAACGCGGAAGAGGCGGAGGACCTGGTCCAGGAGGTGTTCCTCCAGGCCTGGCGCAACTGGCATCAGTTCCGAGGCGACGCTCGCCCAGCCGTCTGGCTCTACACGATCGCGCGGCACACCTGCGAGCGCATGCACCGCAAGCGTTCGGGAGAACCCGCCGCGATGGAGTCGATCGACGAACTCCTCCCCTACGACGACCCGACCGTCGCCGTGCTGCCGAGTGCCGCCCACGACGACAGTGGCGACGCGCTGACCCAACAGATTCGCACCGAGTCCAAAGAGCAGGTCGAAGAAGCGATCACCGCCCTGCCGGTCGAGTTCCGGATGCCGCTGATCCTCAAGGAGATCATCGGCTTCTCGGTCCAGGAAGTCTCCGAGGTGCTCGGACTGCCGACCGCGACCGTGAAGACCCGCCTCCACCGCGCCCGCCTGAAGGTTCGACGGGTCCTCGAGAAGGGCCTGCCGCGCTTGCCCTACCCACCGCCAGCCTACAGCCGGCAGGTGTGCCTCGACCTGCTGGACGCGAAGCAGGAAGCGCTCGACAACGGCGTCGTCATCGAGTCGTTCGATCGCGCGCTCTGCGACCGCTGTGACGCACTGTTCGCAACGCTCGATCTGGCGACCGAGCGCATTCGCGTCCTCGGCGAGAGTGGCGTCCTGCCAGCGAAACTCGCACAGTCGCTCCGCGAGTCGCTGAAGGACGCGAGCTGACCCAGTCGGTCAGCGCGGCACGATCGGGTCGAGGAACTCAACCACGTAGTCGTGGGCAAACGACTTGCCACCGTCGAAGCTGACTTGCGCCCGGTAGCGCTGCCCCGCGGCACAGCGAAGCCCTGCCGGCCGAAAGATCACCGCACTCCCACCGCCAAATCGATCCGTCGAAACGGTCTGGTAGTCGATGCGAAGCGGTTCTCCGATCGGCACGTAGAGTTGGTCCAACTCGACGACCCGAACGACTACGTCCTCGCTCTTCGGCACCGAGCCGGAGGTCAGGTGCAGCGACCACGCGTGGCGGCTGCCGAACATGTCGGTCGGCAGGAAACCCCGCGGAGGGTAGTACACCGTGTCGAGGCCTGACGGTGTCGATCCGCTGTTGTCGAACGCCCACATCGCGCTGTAGCGACCGGCGACGCCGAAGCCCGTCCGTCGCAGGGCCGGCGAGAGGCACCAACGGCGGTGACCGACCCGGTCGATGTTCGACGGATCGGAGTCGTCCATGTAGGAGTCCACGGACCCTTCGACGCCTCCGGACGCGAGGTTGCTGCTCTTGGCCCCCAATGCCCCCTGTTCGAAGCGCTCATCATCGAATCCGGGAGGCTTGCTCGGAGTGTGACTCAGGCCGCCGTTGGCCTGGCACACCTCGGACGCCGCATCACAGAGGTCGTTCCACTCTGGGTTCAGCTCGAGGTCCTGCCAACGCAGTCCACAGAGCGCGCGGTAGGCCTTCAGACGCCTGAGTGCGAAGAGGCGCTTCTCCGAGTGCTGGTCGTCGAGGTCCGGCTCGAGCGGCTGGAGGGCCTCCTCGAGCGTCTCGACCAGGGTCGTGCGACCGGTCGGGAAAGGCTCGATCGCGTCGAGTCGAACCAACTCCCCCTTCGACCACACCTGGCTGCTCACGCGCTCGCCACCGAGCTCGACCCGCGCCTTGCCATCCCTGACTCCGTCGCGGTACTTGCAACGCCATTCGAGGAGAACCGCCTCGTCCTCCGCATCGACGGACTCGTCGCCCGCCCCTCGCGGCCGCGTCTCTTGGTAGTCACCGTGAAGAACCCCGCGCCGGTAGTTCGCGCGGACGAAGTCCGCGCCATCGGGATGGTAGCTGCGATACCGACCGTGAAGTTGGCCCTGTCGGTAGTTGGCCTCGACGACCTTGGTTCCGCCGACGTACTCCCGAAACGAACCGTGCAGCTCCCCGTCGTGGTAGTTCGCCTGAAGAACCAGCTCAGACGACTCATCGAATCGCTTGAGCTCACCCTCCAAGACGTCGGCCTCATACGCAGCCTCGCTCTCGACCGAACCGTCTTCCCGGAAGATGGTGGTGACACCTTCCTTACGTCCCTCATCGTCGACCTCGGAACGGGTGTGCACCGAGCCATCGGGATAGTGCGTCTCAACGACCCCAGGAAACACGGGGTCCTGTCCGCGAAGAGAGATGGCCAGCAAGCAGATTGCGGCGATCGAGCGAAGATGCGGCTTCACGCGGCGCAGACTAGCACGGTGAAGATGCTGCGCTCTCAAGCGCTGGTGCGCCCGGGCAGATCGAGCTCGATCGTGTAGTGACCTGCCTCGACGTCTTCGACCGGCCAGTCCACGCGCCGGCCAAGGCGGAACCCACGCTGCGGACCAGCACCCGGGTAGTCAAAGTCCCGGAACCGCACCGTCTCCACAAACTCCCCGTCCCGATAGACCCGACCGTCCACGGTCAGCCATCCGCTCGCAGGAACCGAAGCCGGCACCTGGCGGACGTCGAGCAGGAGCGAGCAACGGTGCATCCGCTGCTTGAGAGTGACGATCGGCAGTCGCATCGCGGTCGTGAGTGAGAGTCGACGAGGACACCAGTCGACTCTCTAATCCCAAGTTCGAGTCGACGCCAAGCTTTCACTTTGTATCGCCAAGACCAGTCCGTCAACTGGAGAGACCGCTGGCGATTCGGGAAGCTCACTTTCCCTATCGGCAGGAAAGCGCGATCTCCGTGAGCCCAGGGACCACGAATCGTCGATGCCAGCGGCCGATCCGAGCACGTGGAGCGCCGAGCCCCATCCACGCCTCGTGGAAGTCTCGTGGAAGCCTCGTCGGAGCCTCCTCCAAGCCTCGGCCCGACAACCCGATGCGGTCAAATCTCAGGGCCGGGAGAGCCGGAGCGTGTTCGTCGCCCCCCAGCCGAGCCCACCCGCCGCCACCGAACCGGCCACATCGCGGGTCCCCGGTCGCCATTACACACCATGGGAGCGCGGGCTCGGCGGAGTCGTCAGAAGGGTCGACGCCCACCAACGAAGTGTCGACTCACCGGAACTGGTTCGCCCGACCAGGGGTCCATCACGGCCGCTGAACGCGCAGCGTTTCCGTCGTCCGGATCTCGAGTCCCGACGGTCCGATGCCAGCACTCAACCCCTGCGACAGGAAGTCGACACCCGAAAGCGACGGAAGAACCGGCACGGTCAACGTGTGTGGTGGAATCACTCCACTCGCAACGTTGGGGAAGAAGACCGATCCAACGATGTCGAGGTGGAGGAAACACCCCGCGCCGGGAAGCGGGATCGCGTTGAAGGTCGACCCGAATGCCAGGACGTTTCCGACCGAGTTCGGAGCCTGGAAGAACGCGTTGCGAAACGCGACCCGGAGTTCGTCGCTCCCGGTATTGGGGTTGTTAACCCAGGCTGCGCTGAGCTGTGGGCCGCATCGCGGTGCGATCTCGATCACCGAACCCGACGCGGCCGGCAGGAACTCGACGCTCAGGGAGCCTGACACCGAGCCGTTGAACTGAACGAACACCGGAACCCCTGTGGAATCGAGGGTGACCGGGATCCAGTTCACATCGCTCGCCCCTCGAACCGGGATTCCAGTCTCAAAGACTCCATCGTTGAACACGTCCACGACCGCGAGGATCGACTCCGGAACCGGTGCCGTCGGCGAGGAAAAGGAGACCGGCCCATACTGCACTCGAAGGAACCCGTCGACCGGCGTCGGGCTGGAGAAGGTCGCGATCGCTTCACCAAGCCCGAGCATTCCAGACGCGTCGCAGGGAGTCGGTCCACTCGCCGACAGCACAACGCCCGCACGCAGCTCCAGTCCCCCGGTCGTTCCAGGTTGAATCGAGACGAAAGACGTCGCGGTCCGGACACAGGGTTCGACCGGATCAGAAACCTGTGTGGCCGACAGACTCGCCGACGATGAGAACGAGCCAGTGATCGCCGCGCCGCTTGGCACGCAATCAATCGCCTGAGGATTGAGGATCGCCGCCTGAAGGTCTTGAGTCAGCACCACGTCGACTTGCAGGCTCGACAAAGGCCCCTGCGCGTCGATCGATCCCGAAGCGAGTAGACCGAACACCGCAGAGAGAGCGGCAATCTGAGTGAGGTTGAGCATGAGGGACCGCTCGACTATCGACTGGCGATCGGCCCCGTCAACCGCCCGGAGTACGGAGCGGCTTTCGTCTCGCTGCGTGGCAGGATACGAAGAAGGGCATGAAGGCACTCCAGTGGATGGAGCTCGGGACGTGGATGCCGAGCATGGCGACTGTCGTTCTCGCGTCACTGGCACTCACCGTGGCGAGCACCGCACAGCCAGGTCGACCACCGGAACCCCCAAAGGCTTCCCTCGAGCTCTGGATCCGAGCAATCGAGAGCGACCCAGAGATGCGCGGTGACGCGGTCAGACTTCCCGAAGACTGCGAGGAGAGCTCGCGACCGAACCTGGCGACGCTCGAACTCAGCGCCGATCAAGCGCGCTCGGTACTGTGGACCAACTCGGCCACCGTGCTGCCCAAGCTGCTCGTGCAATCGGTCCTCACCATCTTCGAATCCGACGATGCGCTCTCTCCCGGTTCGGTCGAGGCCAGGGTCTGGAGCCGGGTGCGCAACCAGTTCCAGGTGCTGGCGCAGGCTTACGTTCGACGATCGCTATCGCGCGAGCAGACTCGACAGGATCCAACGCCGGAGGTTCCGGATGATCGGCCGGCGCCGAGAAGCGAAAGCCGCACGATCGAGACCATGACGATCGACCTGAAGTCTTCGAACGACTCGGTCGCATGGCAAATCGAAGGCGAGACTTTCGACTCCCTCGGAGCGGTCGCCTTGCTGGCCCGCTACGCGGTCCGAGCCTGCCAAGCGGAGAAGAAGCTCCTCGCGGTCGAACTCGTCGCCGATCCCAGCGTCGGCGTGACCGCACTGAACCAGACGCTCAATCGACTCACCGCGCTCGGCATCGCTCGCGTCCGGATCCGAGCACCAGAATCTATGCAGACCTCCGGCGGGCGCTAGACCGACGAACGAAGGGCTCGACGCGATCGCAGCAGCGGCCACAATCCGACGGCGATCACCGCAGCCTCGACCGCGTAGAACGTCCACACCGCGGTGTGCAGGCCGCTCGCAAAGCCGTAGCTGTGCAAGCCAACGCCGAGCAGGTTCGTGTGGAACCACGAGAAGATCACGACGGCGTTACCAGCGACGGCCATCAGCGCGAATCCGAGCTGCTTAACCATGCCGCCCATGCGCATGTGCAACATTGCGACGTTCCAGAGGACGATCATCAGGGCGCCGTTCTCCTTCGGGTCCCAACCCCAGAACCGCCCCCAGGAGTCGTTCGCCCAGATGCCGCCGAGAATCGTTCCGACCGTCGTGAACAGCGTCGCGAAGCAGACCGTGCCGTAGGTCGCACGGGCCACCGACTCGAAGAACGGGCGATGCTTCTCGCGGAATCCGAGCGCTGAGCCAACGACGAACAGGTGCGCGATGAATCCCGCGAGCAAGGTCCCCGCGTAACCGAGGTTGATGATCGTGACGTGCGTCGCGAGCCAGAAGTTCGTGTCGAGTACGGCGACGAGCGTCGGCATCGTGTCGTGGCCGTCGATCGCCTCGAAGCGTCGCGCCAGGAACATGCCGAGCATGCCGAGAAAGGCTGCGAGCGATAGGAACACCTTCCGCTTGTGGAACCACTCGACGACGAGCGCGGTGATCACGCAGGTCCCCGCGACGAACAGGATCGTGTCGTAGAGCCCGGTGATCGGCGGGCGATCGCGCAGGAAGCAGCGCCAGGCGATGCCGTGAACCAGAACCCCCAGGCCGATGGCCGTCGTGGACCAGGCTGGCACGGCGAGCCAGCGACTCTTCGGCTTGAACCAGCTGAACGTGACCAGGACGAAGGCGGCGACGAACCACAACAGCGCGCGGAACGTCGGATCGGCCTTCAGGTAGTCGACTTCCCCGTGGAGGGAAGCACCTTCACCTCGAGCTGCGAGTCGCTCGTCGACCAGATTCTCGATCCGACCGAGCGTCTCCGTGAACGCACCCTCGTCGTTTCGCTCCCGCAGGAGCTGCTCGTGCAGCGCCTGCGCCATCAGGGCCGATTCGTCCGGCGCCTCCATGCCTTCCGGCAGGTGCCAGAGATCCGTCGTCCGTAGCCACGAACCTTCCTCCGAACTCGGCGGAAGCCAACGGAGGAGGCCCTGATCGTGAGCCAAGGAATCCGCCTGCTGGAGCATCATCTGCACCAACCGGCGCGCATCGGCCTCATCGGGGTCGCCTTCGCGAAGCGTCGGAACCAGAGCCAGAAGCTGCGGGCGGATCAGACAGACTTCCGAGTAGAGAAGCCCCTGCCGCACGCCACCACCGAAGTACGGCGCGACCATCTGCTGAAGCAGCGGCGAGCCGCCGAGGCGGAACACCCGCCGTGAGGTGTCGAAGGTCCGGATCAGCCGGTCGTAGTCGGTGACGTTGCGAGCGAGACCGACGACCTGCTCCTGCAGACCAGTTCGCTCCTTCTCGTCGATGTGGCCGTACTCCGAGGACAGTTCGAACAGCTTGGGCAAGCCCGGACGAAGTTCTTCGAAGCTATAACGGTCGCGCTTCTTCTTGCCGTCCCGTGACAGTTCGATCGTGTCGAGTACCTCGGCAGACTGCACGAGGAACACCGGGTAGCGATCGGCCTGAGCCGGGAACAACATCACGTCGAGCGCCCACTCGATCGGCGTGAGCGTCTGGCCAGCCGCGACGCCGAAGCGCTCTTCGTCGGGCACGCGGAGTTCCCGAGTGCCGTTGCAACGCAGCAGCAGGTAGCCGACCTCGGTCAGGAGCGGCTTGACTCGTCCATCACTCTGCACCGGGAGAGCCCGGACGCGATCGAGGGTGTCCTCGGACCACTCGTGCTGACGCAGCTGCGGCGTGTCGTCTCCTGGGCCCGGCTGTTGTGCGCTAGCCGCACCGCCGAATCCTGCCACGGCGAGGAGCAGGGCCACGGTCGGCGCGACCGCCTTGCTCGCTTTCTGGGCCTTGCCTTCTTTCTGCATGAAGCGAAGCAGCCGGGCACCGAAGGCCAAGATCATGCCGGCCGCGGTGATCAAGCATCCCCACAACGGCCACTGGTCGGCGGGGTTGACGACCACCTGGAATCCCGAGAACAACGGGTCGCCGGGCCGGGCCGTCTGCGGCCCCCAAGAGCTCTGGTAGACGACTAGGTCACCCGAACGCAGCGGTTCGTTCATCTCGATCCGAACGCGACGCGGAGAAGCCTCATCCTCGAAGATCGTCACTTCACTCTCGAACGACTTCGGCTTGCGCGTGCCAGGGTGGAACACGACCTCGAAGTCCTCCAGTCGCATCGCGAACGGCAGAGGCTCGGTCCGCTTGCGCAGACGCAGGCCGTAGACGCGTCCATCCTCCAGGGCGACCGTGAACGGCGCCCGATCACCACCCCACAGGTTCCCGCGCAGTTCACCGCCGCGAACCCCATCACCCTTCACGGTGATCCGACAGCCAGCGACGTTGCTGGCGTTCTCGGTTCGAATCGACAACTCACGCAGCCCGTAACCACGCGAGGTCGCGCCATGACCGAGCGGAACCGGCTCGCAGTGACGAAGCGCACCCTCGACGACGACTTCGAACGGCAGTCGATCCGAGACGCAGCGCAGCTCCTCGCCACGCCCGAGGTCGAGGAACTCCGATCCAGCGACGGCCATCTCGTCGAGGACGCCATCGGACTCCTGCCGCTGCACCGCCAGCTCCCACTCATGGAAGCTCTGGAAGCTCTGCGTGCTCTCGCCTTCGAACAAGGTGACCGAGCCCTCGATACCGGTCACGGTCTTCACGAGTCCAGACGCGAGGAGAACCAGCATCCCTAGGTGTGTCGTCAGCACACCGATTCGCTGCGTCATCCGCGCGCCCGAGCGCATCGACTGCACGATGCGGAAGCCGCCACCGACGACGAGGTTGAAGCCGAGCAAGGCCATCAGCGTGAGGCCACCTGGCAGCGGAATCGAGAACGGCAGGTTCGTGATCCACTCCGGCTCATCCGGCCCGACGAATAGATCGCCCGGGTGCTGGAGAAGGAACCAGCTCTCGAAGTACTTCTGCTGGGCCTGGAACAGGCCGTGCTCGATCTGATGAAGCGTCCCGAGCCAGGTCAGGACAAAGAGTCCGAGGAGGGTGAAGACACTGGTCTTCATCGAGCTCAGGACCCGGAGGCTCGTATGACCGAGCGTCCGCAACGCGCAGGAGGCGACCTCTCGCTTCGTGAGCGCGACAGGAATGATCATCGGCCTTCCTCCTGTTCGAGATCCGAAACCGTCAAGCTCCGCGCGAAGGCCTCAAAGCCCGCACGGTGCTCGGCGAGCCGCTCCTTGGGGCCCACCATCTTCAGGAACAGCGAGTCCGAGCCAAGCGGAGCCATCAGTCCGAGGATTCCGGTCGGCGCAGTTCCGGCGGCTTCGAGGACCGGCACCGAAGTGCCAAGCACATCGAGGACCGGCAGCGAATCGAGATCGTCCGCGCGCAGGGTCGGCGCTCCTGCTTGGCCGAGCCAGCGGTCGAAGTTCGCCTTCAGGCCACCAGCGGTCCCCTTGAGGATCACGATGTAGGCGTCGGTGGACTCGTCGCCGTTCGGGTGGAACGTGACGAGGCGCATCGAGCTCGTCGACTGCGCGACCGTCCACGACTCAGGAAGCTCCCAGCCGAGTCGACCAGCTCCAACCGGTTGGCCCTGGTCGCTCGATGCAGTCGAAGCGGAATTCGTGCTCGGCGCGGAAGGCGCTCCGCTGCGCGGGGCTCCACCCGGCGGGGCCGCCATCGGCCCGGTGTTCCAGGAGAGTCCTTGGCAGAACGACTCGAGCGCCTCGGCTTGGGCCGTGACGGCACTGGACTCCCCGACCATCTTCACGAAGACGGTCTGCATCCTGCCCGACGCACTGGTCGTCAGCATGCGGCCGAGCATCCGAGCGGATTCGATCTTCATCGGCGCGTAGGTGCCTTCACAGTCGACGACCAGGGCTTCCTCACCGAGCATCGATGCGGTCCCGAGCTGTTCGAATTCGGCGTTCGACACCGGTGCGAGCCCCATCTGGGAGCGCCAACGGTCGAGATTCGGTCGAAGCCCTCCAGCGGCGCCCGGAAGGACACTCAGCGACACATCGACTCCTCGAGGAGCGGCGAAGCTACCGGCACGGAACTGGGTCGGCGCCTTGGCCTGCCATCCGGCCGGAGCCCCCCATGAGATCGGCCCAGCAGCCGGCTGCTGCGGCCCTGCGAACGGCGACTCGATCCCGGAGCGGAAACCGTGTCGCTCAGCATCCCCGAGCCCCACGCGCAGAGTTCCCCGTGCCAAGGGCTTCTCGGAGAACTCGACCGTGCGCGACGAGGGCCCACAGGAGACCAGGCCAAACGCGAGCATCAGCACAGCGCCAAGAGTGCCGCGAGAACGCCTTACCAACGCCGTTTCGGACGCAGGAACACACGCGGAAGCAGGAGAACGCCGAGTTGGAACGGTGGTCATCACGAAGGGGGCCCCGCTCGGCCATCGACCAGTTCCGGCGCTCAGTTGACCGGAAGCGCCGATGAAGGACAGGTCCGGGGCTCGATCCGGGATTCCGGAGGCCCCGAGGGCACGGGCGCCTCAAGAACCGGCCCCACCCGGCCGACCTCACCGCTTGGGACCGTCGCCTCGGGGAAGGGCGGCAGACCCACCACGCCAACACGACATACCCACCAGGAGCGACACCCAATGCGACTTCGAACGACCGACACCCCGTGGCAAGCCGGCCTGGTGGCCGCCTGCATCAGCTGCCTCACCGCTTGCAGCTCGGCCCCCGACCCGAACGAGAGCCTCCGCCGCGTCGACGACTTCAACTCGCACATCGAGAAGATGCACGTCGAGAGCGAGCTGGCCCAGCGTCGCGTCCGCTCCTGCGCCGAGTCGTTCCTGGCCCTCATGGACGATGACCGCAAGGCGAACGCCGCGCGAATCTTCACCGGCTTCCAGGCCTCGATCAACTCGTCGGAGGAGCAGCTCGAGTCCTTCAAGACCCAAATCCTGATCGTCGAGGAGAGCTCGCGCCCGGTGTTCGAGAAGTGGCGCAACGACCTCCGAGCGATCGTCAAGACGAGCCTGCGTCAGCGCAGCGAGGAGCGGCTCGACAAGGCACGCGAACGCTACCTCGACATGATCGAAGACGCGAAGCGCGCCGCCACGGGCTTCGAACTCTTCAACCAAGAGATCAAGGACATCGCGCTATTCCTCAGCAACGACCTGAACGAGGGCGCGATCGACAACCTGCAGCCGGAGCTCGAGTCCGTCGCCACCCTCGGTGAGGACATCGATGACCGCCTCACCGAGACGATGCTCTCGGCCCAGGTCTACCTGCAGAACGCCGGCGAGGAGATCAACGTGGACCCCGAGGAGGTCCCGGCTGATCCAGAGTCGGTTCCGGCTGGACCGATTGGCCCGGTCCCGGCAGGACCGTCCTCCGGCCGCTGAGCCGGACGGCAACTTCGGGGGCCGCGCGAGAAACGCGGCCTCCTCGACCCACGAAGCACAGAGGAAGACGCACTGATCCGGACACCACTCCGGGTCGGACACGACGAGGCGAGCCGAATCGATGACCTGGACTCTCCTGATCGGACTCGTCGGCATCAGCGCGTTCCTCGTCGCGACGCTCCTTCAGCGTCGCGCCGAGCTGAGCCGCATGCAGGAGGCGATCCGCACGCGAGACGAGTCGGAACGACTCGGCGCCAACGAGGCTCAGCTCCAGCAACCGGTCATCGATCTCTCTCGCTGCCTGGGCTGCGCGACCTGTGTGGCGGTCTGCCCTGAGGATGGCGTGCTCGACCTCGTCCACGGTCAGGCCGAGGTCGTCAACGGCGCTCGCTGCGTTGGAGTCGCTGCCTGCGAGCGCGAGTGCCCGGTCGGGGCGATCACGGTCACGCTGGCCAACCTCGACACCCGCGACGACGTACCGGTCCTCGAGGAGACCCTGGAGGCCACCGGCTCTCCAGGCCTCTACCTCGCCGGCGAGGTCACCGCCCAGGCGCTGATCAAGACGGCGGTCGAACACGGCACCGCGGTCGCGCAAGACGTCGCCGCACAGCTGGAAGAGCATCCCGGTGACGATGACGCTCATACTCTCGATCTACTGATCGTCGGCGCCGGTCCTGCCGGACTCGCCTGCGCGCTTGAAGCCAAGCGCCTCGGCCTGCGCGCGATGACGATCGAACAAGAGGAGCGACTCGGTGGAACGGTCGCGAAGTATCCGCGCCGCAAGCTCGTGATGACGCTGCCGGTCGACCTGCCCATGCACGGTCGCCTCGCGAGTCGGAGCTACACCAAGGAGGAACTGATCGACCTCTGGGAGGACGTCGCAGCCGATCATCAACTCGCGATCCGTCACGGCGAGGTCTTCGAAGGCCTCGAGCGTGACCCCGTCTCAGGACGCTACACGGTTCATACGAAGGCACGCCGCTACCAAGCTCGCAACGTCTGCATGGCGATCGGGCGACGCGGCGTCCCTCGTCGGCTCGGAATCCCGGGCGAAGACCTGCCGAAGGTCACCTACAGCCTCGTCGACGCGGCGAGCTACGAAGACCGCGACCTGCTGGTCGTCGGCGGCGGCGACGCTGCGGTCGAGACCGCCCTCGCTCTTGCCGAACAGCCCGGCAACCACGTCACCCTCAGTTACCGCAAGGACGGCTTCTTCCGCATCCGGAAGAAGAACGAAGACCGCCTCCTCGAAGCGATCGAAGACCAGCGGATCGAGGTTCTCTACCGCTCGCAGTTGATCCGCGTGCAGGCGGAAGAGGTCGAACTCAGCGTCGAGGACGACGATGGCACGATCTCGCTACTCGCACTCGAGAACGACGACGTGTTTGTGATGGCTGGCGGTGTCCCGCCCTTCGAAGTGCTCGGCAAGGCCGGCGTTTCCTTCGATCCATCGCTCCGTCCTCCGTCGCGGACCAAGGCCCCGGCCGAGCGAGGAACGAACCTCCTCTCGGCGGTCGTTGGCAGCCTCGTGGCCACCTCGGCCGCGCTGATCTGGGCAATCGCGTTCTCGAGCTACTACCTACTGCCGCTTGACGAGCGCCCCGCCCATCGACTGCACGACTTGCTGCGCCCGGGCGCCGGCCTCGGTCTGGTGTTCGGCATCCTGTCGGTGCTGCTGATCCTCGTGAACCTCGCCTACGTTCTGCGACGGAACCCGAAGATCAACTTCCGCTGGGGATCGCTTCAGAAGTGGATGACGAGCCACGTCGTCACCGGCGTTCTCGCGCTCGTCACCGCGCTGCTGCACGGAGCGATGGTCCCGCGCGACACGAACGGTGGCCACGCCTTCTACGGACTCTTGATCCTGGCCGTGACCGGTGTGATCGGTCGCTACGTCTACGCCTACGTCCCGCGAGCCGCCAACGGCCGCGAGCTCGAACTCGACGAAGTGCAGTCCGAACTCGAGCGAATCGGGGAGGACTGGGACCACCAGTCCCCGCGCCTCTCGCGATTCGCGCGCGAACGCATTCGAGCCCGCATCGAGAAGGACCGCTGGGGTGCCACCATCCTCGGCCGTCTCTTCGCCCTCGCTCGCGCCCCGTTCGAGCAGCGGGCCCTACTCCGCGATCTCTCTCGCGCGGCCGAGGCCGAGGGTCTCGATGAACCGTCCCGACTCGCATTGCTGAGCCTGGCACGCCGGGCACACAAGACTGCGACCGCGACGGCGCACTTCGAAGACCTCCGCTCGCTGTTGTCGACCTGGCGATACCTGCACCGATGGGGCGCGGCACTGATGGTCCTCCTGGTCATCATCCACATCGTCAACGCGCTCGCGTTCGGCGGCTACTTCCAAAGCGGCTCGATCCCCGGAGGTCCACGATGAGCGCACCGATCGACCTCCGCTCACCGAAACTCTGGGTCGGTGTGTTCAGCCTGACCCTGGTCTTTCTCTACGTGCTGAACTCGTTCGCGCGCACCTCGCCCGGTCCGCTGACGAGCGTGCACGGCCAGCTCAGCGAGCTGCAGGGCTCGTCGTCCTGCTCGGAGTGCCACGGCGGCTGGTTCGGTGACATGACCAGCTCCTGCCTCGAATGCCACGACCCGATCGCACAGCAACTGCAGGACCGGACGGGCCTTCATGGCCGACTCGACGAAGCCTTGGCGCCTCAGTGCGCCAGCTGCCACAGCGAGCACCACGGCGAATCCTTCTCGATGGTCAACGATCGATCCTTCGCGATGGCCGTCGGGTCGCCGCGGGAGGGATTCGATCACTCGAAGATCACCAACTGGCGCCTGAGCGGCTCGCACCAAGACATCGCCACGAAGGCCGAGTCCTGCAGTGAGTGCCACGAACACGCGGACGCCGAGATCCTGAGCGAAGGCCAGCTCCGCTTCCTCGGGCTCTCGCAAACCTGTGCGTCGTGCCACGACGAAGAACACCAGGACGCGCACGACGGGCAGATGCGTCGATCCTGCGCCGAGTGCCACGACCAGGAGCAGTGGGAGGAACCGAACCCGCTCGAGCACTCCCGCGTGCTGGTCCTCGAAGGCGGTCACGCCACGCTCGAGTGCTCCGCCTGCCACGAGGTCGAAACCGATCGATCCATCGACGCGCTGGGTCGATCGGTTCGCGATCCGGTCGCACGCCGATGCACCGAATGCCACGTCTCGCCGCACGCCGAGTCGTTCGTCGAGAACCTAGCGGCTCTCGAGGAGCACACGGTCGATCAGGTCTGTCAGGTCTGCCACCTCGACCAGCACATGACCTTCCGTGATCCGCAGCTCGAAGAGCTGACGACCGCGGATCGACACGCCTGCAGCGGCTTCCCGCTCGACGAACCGCACCACGAAGCCCAATGCTCCGATTGCCACTACGGAGTCATCGGGCCAGCGCCATTGAGCGATCTCCAGGCCAATCGACCACGAATCGCTCTGGACACCGCGTCGTCGGACTTCGAACTGCGCTACCCGGGTCGTTCGCCGAACGATTGCCGGGCCTGCCACGAAGACGTGCACCGCGGTGAATTCGACGCCGCGCTCTACGCCCCGCAAGGCTGCGTCGACTGCCACGCTCAGACGCACTTCCTCCCGTCGAACTTCGGTGTCGAAGCGCACGCCCGGACTGGATTCGAGCTGACCGGCAGCCACGTCGACACGGATTGCCGGGCCTGCCACGTACCGGACGCGGGTATGAGCTTGCCCCGCTTCCACACAGCGGAAGCCAAGTGCTCGAGCTGTCACGAGGACGCCCACCTCGGCGCGTTCGACGCTCAACGCTCGGAGTTCGAAGCTGCGAAGTTCGGTAGCTGCGCGCACTGCCACGGCACGGAATCGTTCGCCGAGGCAGACCTGGCGAACTTCGACCACAACGCACACACCCGCTTCGACATTCACGGCGCGCACGCTCAGGCCGACTGCGAGAGCTGCCACCCGCGCAGCCAGGAACCCGACGAGACCGGCCGCCGATTCGGTCGCGTATCCGACCACTACGGATCGTTCCAGGGCTGTGCTACTTGCCATGAGGACCCGCACGGCGGTGTCTTCGATCGCGAAGGGCTCCCCGCCCGCATAGCCATCGCCCAACCGGATGGCTCGAACGCGGAGGCTTCGGACTGTGCTCGCTGCCACGGCGAGGTGTCATTCCGCTTCTTGCACACGGACTTCGACCACGAGCGTTGGACCGGCTTCGCACTCGACCGCGCACACTCGAAGGCGAGCTGCTCGGTTTGCCACGAACCACTCCGGGATGCGACCGAGACGGGTCGCACCTTCGCCGAAGCGAAGGGCACCAGCTGCGCGAGCTGCCACGAGGACGTGCACCGCGGTCAGTTCAACGAAGGCCAGGAAGAAGCTGACTGCGCCCGTTGCCACGTCGTGACGACCGGGTTCGACGACCTGGTCTTCCGTCACGACCTGCACTCGAGATTCGACCTCGGCGAAGCCCACTCGGGCCTCGCCTGCTCGGCCTGCCACGTGCCGGACGAGATCGATGGACGCACCGTGATCCGCTACCGGCCGCTGCCGGTGAAGTGTGCGGATTGCCACGGAGATGCGACCTCACCCTTCCGTCGCCGAGACAACGCGAGGAGACGACGCCGATGAGACCTGTTCCGAATCGATTGTCGGGGTCATTGCTCCGACTCGGCGTTCTGACTGTGGCCCTCGCCCCGGCGGCGATGGCCCAGGAGGAACAGGATCCGAACGAGCGCGTCGTCCAGATACGCGTGCTCGACTCCCGCGCCCAGGGCCAGGCGACGATCGACCGAGGTTCGAACGATCAGGTCCAGATCGGCGACCGCATCGCTCTTCGTCCTCGGGACGGCCGTCTGTTCCGAGGCACCGTCCGTTCAGTTGACGCGCGCACCGCCGTCGTCGACCTAGAACTCGCGACCGTCTCACCGGTTCCGGGCACGCGCGGCGAGATCCGGCTGCCGGCGTCACGCTTCGGCCCGAGCAGCGAAGAAGGCGATCAACCAGCGGAGTCTCCGAGCCAACCGGGTACGATCCCCAACGAGGGCGAACTTCAGGGCCCCACTCTGCCCGAGAACCGCGGGCCAGTTCGCGAAGAACCGCGCCTCCCGGACCACCCGGGATGGGGTGATCGCGACTCTGACTATCAGCAAGGTGAGCCACTGCTCGCTGGCGGTGTGCGGCCTGCCGAACGCCCGACGACCTGGCGCGGTCGGGTCTGGTTCGCCGCAGATGGCACCAAGACCCCTGAAACCGATTACGCCGAGTCATTCCTCCGCGGTGGACTCGCGGCCGACGTCGACAACCCGTTCGGCTATGGCGGCGTGTTCGAGAGCGCACTCGAGGTCAACTACCGAACCGAGTTCGACGACGAGGAGAGCACGAACCTGAACGTCCGGCGGCTGTCCTACACGATCGGCGGCGACCGCTTCGATGCGAACCGTGTCCAGGTCGGCCGCTTCCTCCAACACGGCATGCCGGACTTCGGATTCGTGGACGGTGTCGAGTTCACCCACCGATTCGACCACCACTGGACCTTCGGTGCGTCGACGGGTTTCCAGCCGGTCGAGGATGACAACTTCAACACCTTCGACGACTTCCAAGTGAGCGCCTACGCGCTCTGGTCCGACGACGAGTTCCAGGACCTGACCTTCGGGGTCGGTTTCCAGAAGTCCTGGCACGAGGGCACTCAGGACCGCGATGTCCTGGCGCTGAAGACCCACTGGCGCGCGAGCGAAAACTGGATCGTCGATGCCCGCGCACTCGTCGACGTTCATGGGTCGAACGACAACATCCGCAACGAGACCTTCCTGGTCTCCCAGGCCGTCGCTTCCGCGACTCGCTTCTACGACGACGGCTCCCAGTTGCAGTTCGGATACCGCCGCCTCGCGTTCCCGCAGCTTCGTCGGCGCGAATTCCTGCCAGTCGCCCCGACCGAGCTGTTCGACGACCGTGCGGACCGGCTGTTCATCGACGGAAAGCTGCAGGCTTCGGATAGCACGCAGTGGCACGCCTTCGCGGCTGCCTACACCGACGAGGAGTCGAACGGCGGCTCGGGCGAACTGGGCGTGCTGTTCGGAGCGCCCGGGGAATCGAGCATCGACCTGACCGTCTTCGGTAACGGCTCCGAACACGCCGGGGTCTTCGGCGGCCGGTTCCTCTACCAGCTGCCGATCGAGGACGGCACCTTCAGCACCTTCTACGAGCTCGCAAACATCCACGAGACGGGCTTCGTCGGGGAGAACAACGACTTCCTGCAGCACCGCCTACGCGTCTCCGCCTCCCAGTCCTTCGCCTCCGGCTGGGATCTGGAGCTCTACACCGAAGGCCTCGTCTATGCCGAAGACATAGCGTGGTCGGTCGGATTCTTCTTCCAGCGCCGACTCTGAGGACCAGCCGTGAAACCCCTTCCCTGGACCAAGATCCTGATCGCCGGCGCTGTGCTGGCCGCGAACCTCGTCATCGGCTGCGTCACGCAGACCCCGACCGACGGCGAGCTCCACCGATGGTGGTCGGGCCTGGGCCCGGTCCTGCCGCACGACACCTTTCCTGCCGAGTGCAGCCTCTGCCACAAAGGTGAGGCCTGGAATGAACTCGTCGAGGACTTCGAGTTCGACCACGCGAATGAGACCGGTGTCGCGCTCGATGGCGCCCACTCCCAGGCCCAGTGCCTTCGCTGCCACAACGACCGAGGTCCGGTCGAGGTCTTCGCGTCGCGTGGCTGCGCGGGTTGTCACCAGGACTTCCACCAGGGAGAACTCGGCCAGGACTGCCAGCGTTGCCACACCGAGCAGACCTGGCGCGCAGTCGGCCAACGTGAGATCCACTCGCGTACGCGCTTCCCGCTGACTGGTGCGCACGCACAGCTCGCCTGCCACCGTTGCCACCCGGGTGCGTTCCAGGGTTCGTTCTTCCAGGTCGACACGACCTGCGTGACCTGCCACTTGGATGACCTGCAGCAGACGCAGAACCCGCCGCACATCCCGCTCGGCTGGGTCGACAACTGTGATCGGTGCCACCCGGTCACGAGTTGGAACAACGCGATCTTCCGCTAGCCGACACGGGTTCCGAGCGCCGCGAGGGCTAGACGCCCGTCCTGTCCGAAGACTCGGCCGACGCGGTTCTGCCGACAGAGAAGGCCTCGGTTCGAACCGTGCGTGACATCTCTTCCCTCCGTTCGGCGCGCAGGAAACACAAGCTGCGAACTGGAGTATTCCCCCGGCAAGCCGACCCGTCCCTAGCCCCTCCAACTCGCCCAGCACCGCTCTCATCGGCGACGTCGACCGGGCCCGACCGCGGAACTCTGCGCACCCTCAACGCCCCGCAGCCTGCTACGGCAGAACCGTGGCCCGCAGCGACCCAACACAAGCCCCCTTCACTGCACTCCCATCACTCCGCCCACAGGCCCACAGCCTCCGGCGGCGGACGCGCCGGTGAACACGGCGGCAACTCGGCCCGCAGCCCCAGGTGCGCCAACACTCGCGTGATCGTCCGCGGATCGGTGATGAAGGTCAGCAGGCGCCTATCGGTCTCGCAGTCAGGGCAAACCAAAACGTCCACCCCAAAGCTCCTCCGCATCAGCTCCGCCCGTATCGAGTGACGACGTCAAGCGGCGACGCCGTTGCCGCTTCCTCTCCGCTTCTCCCCTGCCGCACGGCATCGCCGTCGCTGCCTCGAACGGAACGCCGGCCGCTCACCCTCACCCTCTGGAGGCGGTGGCACATCCCGCTCTCGATACGATGCCGCCGGCGCGAATGCTCCGTGATAGGTCACCAGATTC
>JBCBZB010000072.1:0-23879 GCA_039815565.1 Planctomycetota bacterium | reverse complement strand
TCGGGGGGACCGGCACGCGAGAGGCTGAGAACTTGTCGGGACTTTTCAGGGAATCCGCAGGCTTCGTCCATTCCTTCATCCTTCCCTCATGGAGGGCGCCAATGGAGGAGTGGAGGTGCAGGCGGGCGCTGTGGACGCGCTTGCGAGGCGGATGGACTCGGCGCTGCAGTTCGAGGAGTTCGATGACGAAGGAGAGGCCGAGGCGGCGGCCGAGTTCCGACCTCCGCCGTGGGCGTGTGCCTACTGCGGCATCAGCGACCCCAAGACCGTGGTGCGGTGCACGGAAACGGGGCGCTGGTTCTGCAACGCGCGAGGCGTCACGTCGGGCTCGCACGCCGTGCAGCACTTGGTGCGTGGGCGGCACAAGACCGTGGCTCTTCACCCGCAGTCGCCGCTGGGCGACTCGACTTTGGAGTGCTACAACTGCGGTAACACCAACATCTTTACGCTGGGCTTTATCCCCGCCATGGCGGACTCAGTGGTGGTGCTCTTGTGCCGCGAGTGCCTCCAGCTGGGTGCCCTGCGCGACATGGGCTGGGACCTGCAGCAGTGGATGGCGCTCATCGAGGACGGCGCCTTCGTGCCGTGGCTGGTGAACGTGCCCAGCGAGCAGGAGCAGCTGCGCGCGCGGCAGGTGTCGTCCACACAGATCGCGCGCATCGAGGACCTCTGGCGCACCAATCCCAAGGCCACCTTCGAAGACCTGGACCGGCCCAGCGAGCAGGACGACGTGCAGCCCATGCTGCTTCGCTTCGAGGATGGCTACCAGTACCAGAACATTGTTGCGCCGTTGGTGAAGGCGGAGGGCGACTACGACCGCCGCATGAAGGAAGGCCAGACGCGCGAGAACCTCACGGTGCGCTGGGACACCAACCTCTCGCGCAACACGGTGGCGTGTTTCACCTTCGGCGTCGAGGAGCATCAGGGCCGTGTCATGGTGGGCGACGAACTCAAGCTGCGCCTCGGCGGCGGCGCCGCGTTGCTCGCGGGCCGCGAGTGGCAAGGTCGCGGTCCCATCGTGCGCATCACGGACGGCGAGGTGATAATGGAGATCCGCGGCAACGCCAACAACGTGCCCTCGGATTTCACCGAGGGCTACGTCGTGGAGTTCATCTGGAAGGCCACTTCCTTCGACCGCATGCAGCTGGCGCTGCGCACGTTCGCGGCGGATGACACGTCCGTGTCCGGTTACTTGTACCACAAGCTGCTGGGCCACGACGTGGAGGAGCTCATCGAACTCGCGATCGAAGTCCTCGCTCTCGCGACCGATCGGACGGGTGCGCGTCATGCCGCCCCCCCTTCCTGCTGCTGATCGAGCCGGCTCGAGATGCAGTCGTAGAGAGCCGCGCGGCCACGCTGCAAGTGCTTCTTGACCGCCTCGACCTTCAGGCCCTCGTGCTCGGCGATCTCCGCACAGCTCATCCCCTTGTCGTAGTGGAGATGGATCGCTCGACGGTACTTCTCGCTCAGCTTCTGACGACAATCGTTCAGTACACCGATCTGCTCACCGAGCTCGAGCCGCTCGAGATTCGACAGATCCTCGACGGCCTGACTCAGAACGCCGAGTGCCTCCTGGTCGACCGGGAACACCTTGCGTCGAGCGAGGGTCCGACGTCGAGCGAGCACGAGGTTGCCAGCGATCCCTCGAACCCAGGGTCCGAACGGCCGCGTTCGGTCGTACCGATCGAAGTGACGCCAGGCGAGGAGGAAGGCCTCCTGCATCAGGTCGTCGACGGCGACCAGATCGCGCACCGCCGCCAACAGAAAGGCCCGCACGGACCGCTCGGCCTCGCGGGCGAGCTGGGCGAACAGACGCCTTTCCTCGGACGGATCGAGCGCTCCCTCGGAGGGCTCCCTCGCTGTGCCTTCGTCGCTCAAACCTTGCAGAACTCCTGGACCTTCTGGATCGCGTCGTCGACCGACATTTCGTCGCGACGCATTTCCTTACGAATTCCGAATTCAACCACTCCATCGGCCGCGCCGCGCCCCACCACAACCGTACAGGGGAATCCGAGGAGCTCGAGGTCTTTGAACTTCGGGCCGGGGCGCAGCGGTCGATCGTCCAGACAGACGTCGACTCCGGAAGCCTTGATCCGCTCGTAGACGCTCGTCGCGAGCTCCCGCTGCTCCGCCTTCTTGTGGTCCATGAGGACGACAGCGCAGGAGAACGGCGCGATCGGCACCGGCCAGACGATGCCGTGCTCGTCGTGGTTCTGCTCGACCGCGGACTGCGCCGTACGCGAAACACCGATGCCGTAGCAGCCCATGACGAAGTTCTGCGGCTTGCCCTTCTCCCCCATGAACGTCGCCTCCATCGCCTCGGAGTATTTCGTCCCGAGCTTGAAGATGTGGCCGACCTCGATGCCCTTCACCTGCTTGAGCGCGCCCTGGTCATCCGGCGAGCGGTCCCCGGCCCGGGCTGAGCGCAGATCGTGGAATTCGGGCCTGCGGCAATCCCGCTCGAAGTTGACGTCGAGACAGTGGTAGCCAGTCTCGTTGCAGCCGACGAGGAGGTTGGTCTGCTCTTGCAGAAGGACATCGGCCAGGAGCCGGACGTCTTCGCCGAGGTTCACCGGGCCAGCGAACCCGACCTCGGCACCGGTGGTCTTCTGGATCTCTTCCTCGGTCGCGAGCCGAAGAGCCACACAGTCGAGCGCGTTGACCAGCTTGACCTCGTTGATGTCGAGATCGCCCCGCATCATGACGGCAACGACCTCCTCCCGGTCTCCCTCCTCGCCGCTGTAGACCGCGCTGTAGAGCACGGTCTTCGCCATCCGCTCACGGGGCAGCGAGAAGAACTCGCAGAGCTGATCGACCGTACGGATATCCGGCGTCTCGACCTTCTGCATCGGCCTTGGATCACCGCCGTCGCGCGTCGGCTCCAAGATCGAAGTCGCCCGCTCCACGTTCGCCGCGTAGCCCGACTCCTCGCAGTAGAGGATCGTGTCTTCCCCGGAATCGGCGAGGACCATGAACTCTTCGGAACCACCGGCTCCACCGATCGCACCCGCGTCGGCCTGCACCGAGCGGAACCGGAGTCCACAGCGCTCGAAGATCCGCCGGTAGGCGCGATCCATCGCCTCGTAGCTGCGATCGAGCCCGTCCTGGTCCACGTCGAACGAGTAGGCGTCCATCATGATGAACTCCCGCCCGCGCATCAGGCCGTAGCGCGCACGGATCTCGTCCCGGAACTTGTCCTGCACCTGATAGAGCGTGACCGGGAGTTGCTTGTAGCTGTGCACCGCCTGGTCGGCGTAGTCGGTGATGACCTCCTCGTGCGTCGGCCCGAGGCAGAGTTCCCCATCCCGAGAATCCTTCAGCGTGAAGAGGATCCCGTCCTTCACGTAGCGGTCCCAGCGTCCCGACCGCACCCAGAGCTCCTTCGGGTGCAGCATCGGCATCATCAGCTCCTGACCGCCTTCCCGGTCGATCTCCTCACGGACGATCTCGGTGATCTTCTTCAGCGTCCGCCACATGAGCGGGCCGTACGTGTAGAGACCGCTGGCGAGTTTGACGATGTATCCGCCGCGGGCGAGCAGCTTGTGAGACGGGATCTCAGCGTCCGCTGGGTCTTCGCGAAGCGTCGCGATCAGGAGGTTCGAAAGTTGCATGGCTCGCCCGGCCCACCGGCCGGGGACGAACGACGATAACCCGATCCGGCGAAGCCCCGCGAGTAGGGATCGAACTCGTTCGTGGCGGCCCCCAGGGACCGTTCCTAGAATGCGGCCATGGGAACCTCGTTGGTCAGTCGAGGCCCGTGGGCGGTACGGGTCCTGTTCCTCTGGTGCGCGATCAGCTCCTCAGCGCTCGCCCAGTCGTCGACCGAGACGACTGAGCTCGAGGAGCTCACCGCTCTGGTCGAGCGAGCCGAGTCCTCGGACCGCACCGCGATCGAACGCCTGGAGGATGCTGGGGCCGCACTGAGCCTCGTCGCCCGCCTCGGGGACGAAGCTCTTCAGGCTCGAGCGCTGATCGCCCGGAGCGACGCCCTCCAACAGACCGGACGGTACGACGAAGCGAGGGCCGACGCCGATCGAGCGCGCTCGCTCCAGGTCACACGCACCAATCCGCAGCTGCTCGCCGACGCCTACTACCAGATCGCCGTCGCTCTCTACCGCCAGGCCGAGCTCCACGACGCTCTCGATCACGCACGGACCGCGAGATCGAGCTACCGCCGTCAGGCGAGAACCGCGAAGGAGGCGAAGTCCCTCGCCCTGATCGGGGCCATCCATCGCAAGCTCTTCGACAGTGAGGCCTCCTTGCGAGCTCACGCGGACGGCCTTCGACTCAGCGAGAGCATCGGCGACGAGCTCGGCGTCGCGCGCGCGCTGAACAACATCGCGCTGCTCTATTGGCACACCGATCGACTGACCGAGGCCGAAGAGGATTTGAAGCGTGCCCTCGCCATCTTCGAGCAAGCGGGCCGCAAGTCCGCGACTTCGACCGCCCTCAGCAACCTCGGCCTGATCCTCGTCGCTCAGGATCGACCGGAGGACGCACTCGGTTATCTGCACCGCGCTCGACCGATCTACGAGGAGATGAAAGATCGCGCCGGCATCTCCAAGGTTGTCAGCAACATCGCCTACGCCCACGACAAGATGGGCGATTCGGACACGGCGCTCGAGCTCTATCGCGAGTCCCTCGCCATCCGTGAGCAAATCGGTGACCGTCACGGCATCCTCCGCGCTCAGGCCAACATCGCAGAGGTCCTCACTCGGACGAACGACCATGAAGCAGCTCTCGCGCTGGTCGACGAGGCCCTGCGGTCGGCCGAAGAAGTCGGCGCCATCAACGAGAAGCGCTGGCTGCTGCGAAGCCAATCCGTGAACCGTGAGGCTCTCGGCAACGTCCAGAGCGCGCTGGACTCCTACCGGTCGTTCCACGATCTCGACGCAGAGCTGAACTCCGCTGCGACCCAGCATCGATTCGACCTGATCGACGCGCAGCTTCGCCGCAGCCGCGAGTTCACCCGCAGCAAGGAGCTCCAAGCGGAGAACGAGGCCCAGTCGGCCGAACTCTCGCGCCAACGGCTTTGGCAACGCCTGTTGATCATCGGAAGCGTCACTCTCGCGTTCTTCTCGGTCCTGCTGCTGATCCTCCATCGCCTGCGCAATCGCGCCCTTCGCGCCTTGCGGGACAGCCACGACGAGTTGCACGACACGACGAACCGACTCGCCGAGTCGGAGCAACGGTATCGAGCCCTGTTCCAGGAGTCGGTCGTTCCGACAATCCTGATCGATACCCCGCGCCGAGCGGTCGTGGACTGGAACGAGCCGGCACGACGCCTGTGCCAGATCGAGGATCACAGTTCCCCCAGCGCAGTCGATACGATCGAACCCCGATGGCTTCGAGAGGCCGTCGCGCGGATCTTCGACGAGCAAGCAACGGACGAAGTCGCGGTCGATGACTGTTTCGTGGACCCCGCCGGTCAACTGCGCTGGACCGAGGTGCGCGGTAGCACGGTGTTCGTCGACGGACGGGCCTGCAAGCTCGTCAGTTTCCGCGATACGACCGAGTCGCAGTCGGTCGTCGAAGCTCAGGTTCGTGCCGACCGCCTAGAATCCCTCGGCGTGATGGCCGGTGGAATCGCCCACGACTTCAACAACGCGCTGACCGCGATCATCGGCCATGTGGCGATGGCGAGGGAGACCGAGGACCGAGAAGCGACGGAGAGCCTCCGACTGGCCCAGCAATCCGCCGTCCAGGCCAGCCAGCTGACTTCACAGCTCCTGGCATTCGCCAAAGGTGGCCTACCGAACCGTCGCCCTCACGATATCCGGAAGCTCCTGACCGAGGCCGTCGAGCTCTCATCGTCGGGTTCCGGTCTCCGGATCGAGATCGACGTGCCGAAGGAACTGCACTGCGCCAACGTCGATGCGGCCAATTCACCCAGGTCGTCAGCAACCTGGTCCTGAACGCGAAGGACGCGACCAACAATTCCGGACAGCTCTCGATCATCGCGAGGAACTTCCACGGCTGTCCGGAGCCCGGCGCGACCGAAGACGGTGACTACCTCCAAATCGACTTCGGCGACGACGGAGTCGGCATTCCAGAGGAGGAACGCGCCCGCATCTTCGATCCGTACTTCACGACCAAGGAGTCCGGCAGCGGACTAGGCCTCACCAGCGCCTTCGCGATCGCCCGTAACCACGGCGGTGCGTTGACCCTCAACTCGCGCGAGGGCGAAGGCACGACCTTCAGCCTGTTCCTCCCGGCGACGGCCGAGCCGGTGCTCAACGCCTCTCCGGTCCGTTCTACGAACCCGGTCTTCGGGGCCTCGATCCTCGTCCTCGAGGACGAGCTCATGGTGCAGCGGGTCTACCGAGGACTCCTGCAACGTTGGGGCTACGACGTCGAAGTCGTCACGGACGGCGCGGACGCGGTCCGGCGCTTTGCCGATCGCCGCGAGCAGGGGCGCCCCTTCGATCTCCTGATCATGGACCTGACGATCGCCGGCGGCGTCGGTGGAAGACAGGCCATCACCGAGATCCTCGAACTCGACCCGAGCGCCCGCGCGATCGTCGCGAGCGGCTACACCGACGACCCGGCGATGGTCCGGTTCCGCGACGCAGGTTTCGCCGGTGCTCTGAGCAAGCCGTTTCAGCCAAACGACTTGGCCTGCGCGATCTCCGCGACACTCAGCGAACATGGTTCGTTCCATCAATCGGCTGCGCGCTCGACAGTAAATCGAACGTAGCGACCGTCTCGGAGCGAGATCGACTCGAAAACAAGCTGAGTCCGGTTTCCCCGAAGTCTCCGTCTTCGGGGCATGAGGCCGATCAGTCCGCGTCCGCTCGTGTTCCGCGCCGCGGTCTCCGTGGTGCTTCTCGCTGGGAGCTCCACCGCGCAGAGCCAGGTCGTCAACGATATCAATTCGTTTCCCACCCCTCGTTCCGGACAGATCCAGAGCCGCGCCGAACGACCGCCCACGCTTGGGCAGTACCAACCGTTCGTCGAAGTCAGTGGCGAGTGGTACTTCACCGCGTCAAACCCGGGAACAGGCCGAGAGCTGTGGAAGACCGATGGAACCGGACCGGGCACATCCATAGTCACCGACTTGGTGCCTGGTCGGGAGGCATCCGATCCGAACAGCCTCTGGCGCGGCGACTTCGCCGCTGGACCGCGACTGATGTTCGCGGCTCGCACGGCCAACGGAACCAGCGACTTGTTCTCAACCGACGGTACCGCCGCGGGAACGGTTTCTCTCGGCGCCTTCCCGAGGGGAGGAAGGCTCGCTCGAGTCGGAAACCTCGTGCTGTTCGACGGCGGCGAACCCTGGATCACCGACGGTAGCGTCGCCGGAACGCAGCTCTTGCTCGAGCTCGAACCCGGAGCGGCGGACCCGACCATCTCAGCGATCGTCGAGGAGCCTCAAACGAACAGAGCGTTCTTCACGGCCAGCACGTCTGCACTCGGCAATGAGCTGTGGGTCACCGACGGAACGCCAGGCGGAACACAACTGGTGCTGGATATCTCTGCGGGAAGCGCAAGCACTCCGATCGGACAGTTGGTCGCCCACAACGGATTGATGTTCTTCTCCGGACCCGGCGGCCTTTGGCGATCGGATGGCACGGCCACGGGCACGTTCCTGCTCCTCGGTGTCCGCAACATCGACCTCTGCGAGGATGCGGCGATCGGATCTCGCATGTTCTTCGTAGCGAACTCGCCCGCAACCGGCACTGAACTATACGAAACGGACGGAACGGTCGCCGGAACGTTCCTGAGCGCGGACTTCCGCCCCGGAGCCGGAGGCTCGTTTCCGCGTGCCTTGCACGCCAACGGCAACACACTCTTCCTGCAACTGAACACGTTGACCGGGAGCGAATCAGCAGCATTCCAAAACGGCGCTCTGACCCCGCTCACACCCCCGGGTGTCGACTTCGACGCATTCGCGTTCCGCGGAGCCGGTCCGATCACCTACATCTACCGAAGCCCCTTTGGCGGCGCAGGAGCCGAGGTCTGGCGAACGGACGGAACTGTCGCTGGCACCCAACTCGTGGCCGATCTGGTTCCCGGACCGGAATCCAGCACGCCAGCGAACTTCACCCCGATCAACGGAACCGATGCCCTGTTCGTAGCGGCGGACCCGATCCGCGGCCGCGAACTCTGGCGAACGGATGGGACGCTCGCCGGAACGACATTCGTTGCAGAAACAGACCCCGGCATTACCACCGCGAGCAGTCTGACCGTCAGCTTCCCGACGGTACTGCACGGCGAGCTCCTCTGCGTCTCGGCCGAGAGCGTCCCGGGCGTCGGACTTGAGCCTCACCTACTCCGAGCCGGCGACACGAGTGCGACTCCGCTCGGAGACCTCAGGGCTGGCCCCGAAAGCAGCTTTCCATTGGGTTTCACTTCGATCTCGAACGATCTCGGAGAGACGATCGTGTTCTCGGCACGCGACGACACGAACGGGGTAGAGCTTTGGGGCAGCGACGGAACGTTTGCCGGAACCCAGCTCCTACTGGACATCAATCCGGGTGTTGCGAGCTCTTCCCCTGAGTCGTTCCTCGTCCACGGCGACGAGTGCTACTTCATCGCCACAACGGCGAACGGTCCGGGAATCTGGAAGACCGACGGGTCAACGACGGGAACCGTTCGCGTCTCGCCACTTGAAGTTGAAGCCTTCTGCATCTTCAACGGCCAAGTCGTGTTCGGAGGCGATGACGGCACGCAGGTGCGCCTCTACGCCACAGACGGAACGCCCGGCGGCGCCGTGCCACTCGCTGCCACAGCGCTGGACTCGATCGAGCAACTCATTCCAGACGGAGACCAACGGATCTTCGGCGCCTGCCGAGCGCAAGCCACCGGCCGCGAAGCCTACGTGTTTGACTCGCAGGGCAACCCGAGTCTGGCATCGGACCTACGCCCAGGTTCACCCAGCGGGATCACCCACCTCTTCGGTGTGTTCGACGGGAGAGCCCTTCTAGCCGAGTTCTCCGGGTCAGGCGGACTCTGGACCACTGACGGCACCTTGGGCAGTGTCCAACGCCTCGGCGATCGAGGGTCTATTTCGATCGGACAGGAAGCGACCTACTTTACAAACGACTCAGGGACCTACATCACCGACGGGACTGTGGCCGGCACGGTGCGAGTCGCAGACGGAAGCCGAGCCCTGCTCACGGTTGGCCCCGGGTGCTACTGCTCAGTGCGGATGGGTTTCGAATCGATCGTGCAGTACGTGCAACCCGGGCAGTCTCCACAGGTGGCCTGCACCCTCACGAGCACTTCGACTGCCGTCGATCCGTCCCCGTATTGGTATGCAATTGTCGGCGGGGAACTCTGGTTTGCCGCGGAGCACCCCGACTTCGGAAACGAGCCTCAGCGATTGCTCAACCCTCCGGGAGCCTACGTCACGCCGCTGGGCGGCAGCTGTGGCGGGAACTTCGCCACCCTGGAATCCGATCGAGCAGTATTCGGAAACACGATCACGATTGAAGGGCAGAGGGCTTCGACGGCCGGCGGCTTCCTACTGCTCAGCTCTCCGACGTCGGGCGCGCTTCCGTTTCCCGGCCTGGTCGATTGCGGCCTCCGAATCGACACCTCCTCGGCGATCACCCTCACCGGCATCACGACTTCAACCTGGTCGACAACGCTATCGATTCCGAACCGAACCGCACTCGATGGCTTGGAAGTCAATCTGCAGGCCGTCTTCCTAGCGGTATCCGGCGGCGCTGCACCGCTCGACACCTCAGACGCGGTCCGCCTACTGCTCGGACGCTGACGGAACGCGGCGATTGGAGCTCCGGGGCCCAGACGCAAGCTCAGCCCTCGCCGATTCGGAGCGACAGTCGCAACGAACTCCCGTCGTCCTCGATCTCGAAAGACTCGCTCCATCGATCCGCTTCCGATCGTCGAATCCTCGCGCCATCAGCAACGATGACCCGCAGAGGACGAGTAGGCAACTCGAGACCACCCTCGCGAGCGCCGATGATGAGTGAGCGCGAGTCGTCGGCGCCCTCAATCGAAAGTGTGCGAGTCGCCCGCTGGGATTCGGGCGAGAGCCCATCGTCTTCGATCCACGAATCCTGCACCGTTGCCCCGCTCGGAAGGACGACTACCGTCCGCCCTGCTGACGGACTCTCGTCAACGTGAAGCACTGGATCTTGCATCACGATGAACGCATCGGCCTTCAAGAACACACCCGGTCCCGACTGCGCGCCATCAACCGAAACCTCACCCTCACAGACTCGGCGGTCCGGCCAGGACAACCACTGGCCCGGTGGCAAGCGCAGGCTGCGCGAAGCTTGCCCGGGTAACCAGATCGGTGCGACGAGGACACGGGATCCGCAGAAGTAGCAGTCGTCGACAGACCACAGCTCACCGACCTCCGGATACTCGAACCACATCGGGCGAAGCGACGGGACACCGGTCTCGTGCGCTTCCCGCATCACGCGCTCCAGCTCCGGAAGGAACTGATAGCGCAACTCGAGCACACGACGGTTCTTCTCGGTCCAACGCGTCCCGAACGACCACGGCTCCTGGTCCGCCGTCTGGATGTCGGTGTGGATACGGAACACCGGCGTCAGCACATGCGCTTGAAGCCAGCGCCAGAACAACTCGGGCTCCGTGTCCCCACTGAACCCACCGAGGTCTGTGCCGACCATGTTGAGACCGGAAACCGACATCCCGAGCAGCGTGCGCATCGACTGGGACAAGGCCTCCCAGTCACTCGGGGCATCCCCGGTCCACACCGCGGCGAACTGCTGACCTCCGGCCCAGGTCGATCGGGTGAACACGAAAGGCCGCTCTCCTTCACGCAACTTCGCGAGACCTTCGAAGGTCGCTCGCGTCATCAACATGCCGTAGGCGTTGTGAAGAGCTTCGTGGGCCACCGGGTGATCGACTCCATCCGGCCGATGGTGCAGATCCGCGGGGAAGGTTCCCTCGAGCCCCTCGAACACCGTCGGCTCGTTCATGTCGTTCCATACACCTCCGACACCGACGGACACGAGGGCGTCGTGGAACCGACCCCAGAGTTCGCGCGCATCCCGGCGCGTGAAGTCGAAGAACACGCTGTCGACCGCGCCCTCCGGAGCCTTCGACGGCCAGACCGGCCCTTCGTAGACCGAACCGTCGGGACGCTTCATCAGTACGTCGGCATCGATCGCTTGCGGGTAACGCGGATCGTTGTCGTCCGCAGCGAGGTGCGGATCGACGATCACGACGGTGCGGAACCCGAGGGCCCGCAGTTCCTCGACCATCGCCTCTGGTTCAGGGAACGCCTCCGGGTCCCAGGTCAGCGGTCGAAAGCCGAGCAGGTGATGGATGTCGAGCCAGATCGCGTCACCCGGAAGGTCTCGGATGCGGAACCCTTTCGCGACGTGGAGGGCGCGCTCCGCGGTCTCGTAGCTGTAGCGACACTGATGGAGGCCCAGCGCCCAGCGAGGAGGCAAGAACGGCTTGCCGGTGATGTCGGTGTAGCGCCGGAGCACCTCTGCTGGCTTCGGCCCGTCGATCGTGAAGTGATCGAGCGATCCAGTCCGAGCGGTCACCCGCACGACCGATGGATCGCTGTGCCCGATGTCGAAGTGCAGGCGACCCGGATTGTCGAAGAACACCCCCCGGCACTCACCCTCGCGCAGGAACAGCAAGAACGGCACGGACGCGTACAGCGGGTCGGTCCCCGGGTCCCAGGCGAAGTGGTCGCTGTTCCACAGAACGTGCGAACTGCCTTGGAACCTCGGACCGCGCTTGTCGTGAGGACCCGCGGTTTCTCCGAGACCGAAGACCCGCTCGCCCGAGTTCAAGGGCAGCGTCGTTATCCGACCCCGCATGCCGGGGATCTCGTGTCCTTCGCAACGAACGCGCTCGACGCCGTCGAGGCCTTCCACTTCGTATTCGAGTCCGGTCTTCACGTCTGATCACCGAGAGACACCCGAAGGGGCTACTCCGACGAGACAGACGATAGAGGCTTGGCGACGGCGATCGAGCTTCACTCGGCGCCGAGATAGCATTCCCAGACCTGTGAACGATCGGCCACTCCACGACCCCGAGGCTTTCCGCGAGGCTGCGCACCGACTCGTCGACCGGCTGGCGGACCATCTCGACGCATCCCTGCGCGGAGCTGTCCCCGCACGACCGGACGCTACCCCGCTCGTTCGTCGAGCCGAGTGGCGACTGCCCGGAGCCGACGGCTCGGACACGGACGAAAGCGCACTCGAACTTCTCGAGCGAGCGATCACGCAGGCGCACCACATCCACAGCCCCCACTCGGTCGGCCACCAGGTCTCCCCACCGGTTCCGATCGCGGTGCTGGCCGACTTCGTCGCGAGCTTCCTGAACAACTCGTCCGCGATCTTCGACATGGGACCGGTCGCGACTTCGATGGAAGTCGAGCTCGTCGACTGGATGGGCCAACAGCTCGACTTCCCGAATTCACGCGGCGGCGCCCTGGTGAACGGCGGCTCGATCGGCAACCTGACCGCGATGCTCGCGATCCGCCAGGCCAAGACCGCAGGTGACGCCTGGGCGGACGGCACAGACGGTCGACGGTATTGCGTGCTGTCGAGCGCGCAGACGCACTACTGCGTCCGTCGCGCGGTGCAGATCCTCGGCTTCGGCCACGACGGACTGATCGAGGTCCCGGTGGATCGGGAGTTTCGCCTCGATAGCGACCAGCTGGAGGATGCTCTCGAGCGAGCTCACTCGATGGGGCGAACTCCACTCGCCGTGGTCGGCTCGGCGGGCTCGACCTCGACGGGAGCAATCGACCCGTTGGATCGCATCGCGGACTTCTGCGATCGACACGATCTCTGGTTCCACGTCGATGGAGCACATGGCGCGTCCTTCGTCCTCTCGGAGCGCGAGCGCAAGGCTCTCTCGGGGATCGAACGAGCAGACTCCGTGGTGTGGGACGCCCACAAGACGATGCTCGTATCTTCTCTCTGCACCGGGGTCCTGTTCCGCGATGCCGGACACCTGGATCGTGCCTTCGCCCAGAAGGCCGAGTATCTGTTCCAGCCGGATCCGGACTCCGAACTCACGCTGGACCTCGGGCGACACACCATCGAGTGCACAAAGCCCTGGCTCGGACTCAAGCTCTTCACGGTGCTCCGATCACCTGGAGCGGAGGCCATCGCGCGCTACCTCGAGAACTGCTGCGACACCGTCCGGGGATTTGCCGACGAAGTCGATCGCTGTGAAGACTTCGAGACCGCCCACTCCCCAGACCTCAACATCTTCTGCTTCCGGCATCGCCCGGTCGGCCTGGACGGATCCGCGTTGGACGCTCACCAGGACGAGATTCGCACGGCAGTGATCGCACGCACTGGAGGCTTCCTCACGCGAACCGCGCTCGAAGATCCGGTCACCGGTGACACACGCGTGTGGCTGCGGATCACGGTTCTGCATCCCGAAACGACGCTCGCGACGCTGCTCGCACTGCTCGAGGACCTGCGAAAAGAGGGCGCCGCGAGGGCGTTGCGCAGCTGATGCGCATCGAACCGCTGCTCACTCTCGACTCGGGTCGACCTCGGCTGCCGAGCTCGAAGAGCCATGCGAATCGCGCCTTGGTGCTCGCGGCGCTCAGCGGTCGCCCCTGCACACTCACGTGCGTCACTCCTGCCGACGACGTCTGCCTGATGGCCAGTGGGCTTCAGATCCTCGGCTTCTCGGCGCAGTGGAACGACGCGGGCGACGAGATCCGGTTCGATGGTTCGGGCCGGCAGACCGGGTCGAGCGCAGATCGGACCATCGACTGCGAACTCGCCGGCACCACGCTCCGATTCTTGTCCGCGGTTGCGGCGACCGTGCCAGGACAGACGACGCTCACCGGCAACGCGCGGATGCGGGAGCGCCCGATCGGCGCACTGGTCGACGCTCTGCGAGCCCTGGGCGCAGAGATCTGCTGCGACACCGGATCTGCGCCCCTGACTGTGGCGGGTCAGCAGCACTTCGCCTCGAAGGTCGAGATCGATCCCGGAACCTCGAGCCAGTTCATCTCCGCCCTCCTACTGATCGCTCCGGTACTGCCAAACGGGCTCGAAGTCGTGTTCGGCTCAGGCCCTCGAGTCTCTTCGAGCTACATCGACCTGACGATCCGGTGCCTTCGTGACTGCGGCGTCGAGGTCCAACAATCGACGAACTCGGTTCGCGTCCCACCGACCGAGCTCGTGCCGCCCGACTCCTGGCCGATCGAAGGCGACTGGTCCGCCGCAGGCTTCCACGTCGTCAAGGCCGACCTGCAGGGCGAAGTGTTCGAACCGATCGGGCTCGACCCGGCCTCGGCACAAGGAGATCGACGACTCCCCGAGTTGCTGTCCACCGGGTCGACAACCCTCGACCTCTCCGACCTCCCCGACCAGGCGATGAACGTCGCCGTTTGGTGTGCGTTCCACGAGAAGACAACGCGGCTGACCGGGCTCTCGACGCTGCGAGGCAAGGAGTCCGATCGGATCCGGGCAACGGTCGCGATGCTCACGGCCGTCGGGGTTCCGGTGCGATCGGAAGGAGACGACCTCGTGATCGAAGGAGGTCACCCACTCCGCTTCGGGCGCATCGAAACCGAAGGTGATCACCGACTCGCGATCGCCGGCACACTCCTCGGACTTCTCGGCGAGGGAGTCGAGCTCAGTGATTCGAACTGCGTCTCGAAGAGTGACCCCAACTTCTTCGGCACGGTCCAAGCGATTCGATCTTCCCAGCGACCGATCTTGCTCGGCGGCCTGCGCGGCGCCGGGAAGACCACGACCGGCCGGGCCCTCGCCGGCGCGATCGGCTGGAGCTTCGTCGACACCGACGAGGCCTTCGAGGCCGAACACGGCCCGATCCCGGAGTTCGTCGAGTCACGTGGCTGGCCGGAGTTCCGACGCCTTGAAGCGAAGATCACCGAGAACTGCCTGCGCCCCTGCACCGTCGTCGCCCTCGGCGGCGGAGTCGTGGAAGGCCCGTTCTTCGATCGCCTTCGAACGGCAGAGGTGCCGTCGGTGGTCGTCTTCCTCGAGGAGCATCTCGACACACTGGCCGAGCGCATCCGAGGGAGCGATCGCCCATCCCTGACCGGCCGACCGATCACCGAGGAACTCTCCGAGCTCGAACAACGACGCCGGCCGCGGTTCGAGTCGATCGCCCAGATCGTCTGTCAGGCAGGCCAGAGCGTCGAAGCCCGCGTCGAGCAGATACGCTCTCGTCTGACGCCCCGGCGCGTCCTCCGCTGACTCCGATGCCAGCCAACACTTTCGGCAACCTGTTCGCGTTCACCAGCTTCGGCGAGTCTCACGGCCCGGCCCTCGGCGTGGTCCTGGACGGCTGCCCGGCGGGTATTCCGTTGAGTGTTGAAGACCTGCTGCCAGAGCTCGCCCGACGGCGACCGGGCCAGTCGCAGGTCACGACGGCGCGCAGCGAAGCCGACGAGCCCGAGATCGTGAGTGGAGTCTTCGAAGGCCAGACGACTGGCATGCCGATCACAGTGCTGGTCCGAAACACCTCGCAGCGATCCAAGGACTACGAACACCTGCGGGAGAACTTCCGGCCAGGCCACGCAGACGAAACCTGGGCCGGCAAGTTCGGTCACCGCGATCACCGGGGCGGAGGTCGCTCCTCCGGTCGCGAAACCGTCGCCCGCGTGATCGCCGGGGTAGTCGCGCGCAAGCTTCTACCAGCGGAGACCTCGATCCGCGCCCACGCACTCCAGATCGGGCCGCACCGCGCCGAGGCCTTCGACGCCGACGAGATCGAACGCAACTCGGTCCGATGCGCCGACGCGAACGTCGCGACGGCAATGGAGAAGTTCGTTCTCGAGTTGAAGGAACAACACGACTCGACCGGCGGGCTCATCGAGGTCCGCATCGAGGCACCTCCCCCCCATCTCGGCGAGCCGGTGTTCGGCAAGTTGAAGGCCCGACTCGCCGACGCCTTCTTGTCGATCGGCGCGGTCACGGGCTTCGGTTACGGCTGCGGGTTCGAAACCGCGACGATGCGTGGCACGGAGTACATCTCTCAGCGGCAGAACTTCGGTGGCCTGCTCGGTGGGATCTCTACAGGCGAGCCGATGCGTCTGCTCGCGAGCATCAAGCCGACCACCTCGATCGGAGAAGTCGCGAAGAAGGGCCGCCACGATCCCTGCATCGTGCCGCGCGTGATTCCAGTCCTCGAAGCGATGACCGCCTGCGTGCTCGCCGACGCTCTGCTCGAACACCGGGCGCGCTCCTCGCCCCTCGAGTGATGCTGTCTTCGCTGATGCTCGTCGGAGCGATCACCATCGCTGCCACCCCGCAGGATCGATCGACACGGTTCGTCGGCGACGGACGGCCACTCGCCGTGATCGAACGCGGGCAGACGTGGACGCGAGCAGAAGGAGCGCTGACAAACTCCGGGACCGGGAACCTCCTGGTCGCGGCGAAGACGATCGGTTCCGGCGACTTCGAGATCACGACAAGTCTCACGCTCGAACGACTCGAGGGCAGCGCGGCCTCGCTCATGCTCGGCGGAAGCCTCCTGGGCTTCGACGGACGAGGCGGAGGCGTGTTTCTCGAAGGCTCGCTGTTCGGCGGTGGCGTGGTGCGGCCCGACGTCGAGTACACCGTGCCCGAGAACGAGCGGTTCCTGGTCGAAGTCCGGCGCGCCGGAGACCAGCTATCGATCCAGATCGAGGGGGAACTGATCCACCGCACCGAGGTCCCGCGCGGCCCACTCGGAGCCTTCGGCCTCCGCCCTTGGCGCTCGAGGATGCAGGTCCACGAGTTCGCAGCCGATGGCGACCTGCTGGAGCTCGAGCCGCTGACCGGACCGTTCCAGAGCGGGCAGGGCGAATACCACACCTACCGCATCCCGGCGATCGTGACCTCGAACGACGGCACCCTGCTCGCGTTCTGCGAAGGCCGCGTGGAGAGCAGTGGAGACAGCGGCGACATCGACCTGGTGCTCCGGAGATCGGAAGACGACGGGCGCACTTGGGAGGAACTTCAAGTGCTCTGGGACGACGACGAGAACACCTGCGGCAACCCCTGCCCGGTCGTCGATCGAAGGACCGGAGCGATTCACCTGCTCGTGACCCGCAACCTCGGAGTGGATCACGAGTCCGAGATCATCGCGGGCGATAGCAAAGGAACCCGCACGGTCTGGATCCTATCGAGTGACGACGACGGCCAGCACTGGAGCGAACCACGGGAGATCACTTCCACCGCGAAGTCACCGAACTGGAGCTGGTACGCCACCGGCCCCGGGGTCGGCATTCAGCTCCGCGGCAGCAAACACCGCGGCCGCCTGGTGATCCCCTGCGACCACATCGAAGCCGAGAGTCGCCGGTATCTGTCGCACGTGATCTTCTCGGACGATGGCGGATCGACCTGGCAATTCGGCGGATCGAGCCCTCACGACCAGGTCAACGAGTGCCAGATCGTCGAGCTGAGCGACGGCCGGTTGCTGCTGAACATGCGCAACTACGACCGCGCGCAACGCACCCGAGCGATCTGCTTCAGCTCCGACGGCGGCCAAACCTTCGTCGAGTTCCAGCACGACGAGACCCTGGTCGAACCGATCTGCCAGGCCGGCCTCGTTCGCCTGCGACCGGACTCCGAAGACGATCAGCGCCTCGCCTTCTCGAATCCTGCTTCCGAGAGCAGCCGAGTCTCGATGACGCTCCGGTTGAGTGACGACGACGGCGAGTCTTGGGCCCACGAACGGCTCCTCCACCCGGGCCCTTCGGCCTACTCATGCCTCAGCGTTCTGGCTGACGGCCGGGTTGCCTGCCTCTTCGAAGGCGGTCTGCTCAGCCCCTACGAGACGATCGTGTTTCGGATCGTCGACCCTGCGGACCTCGAAGACCGCCGCTAGGCGCGCTGGCGCATCGGAGTGCTGGTCCGCCCGAGACCCGGCGGGTGCGGGGGTGCGCCGACAACCCCACGAACCGAGCTCCAGATCGGAATCCGAAACTCCGATGACACGGACATGTCCCGTTCTCGCTGGACCTGGTTCTGTGCGCCGACGCTCACGCTCGCGCTTTCGGGCTGCACGACCGTCGAAACAGCCGGCTACACGCGGCATCTGGAGAGCATCGACGGCGAGCCACAGCACTACGTCCGCCTTCGCCACTACGGCGTCGACCTGTTCGGTGTGTTTCCGATGAGCCCGAACACCCCGGACGTTCTCATCCGTGACCTGACAGGGATCGTCAAGCAGCACGGGGGAACGACGTTCGACCTCGTCGTCGAACGGCAGAGCACCTACTGGAGTGCGCTTCCCCCTCTCAGCTGGTTCTTCTCACCGACCGTCAGTGAGGTCGGTGCTGTGTTCGTTCCCCACAGCGAAGACGATGCGAACGACGACGACCGGAGTGATTCCGACGCTGCCGAGCGGTGACCCCTCAGGTCACTGCAGGGTACGCCAGGTGTTGCCGTCGGAGCCGACCTCACCGTTGCGAGGCAAACGACCACCGATGATCGTCTCGGGCGAAGCCGTGCCGACCATCGCGCAGCCAGCCGCTGGGATGCTCGCCGCCCCCGAGTAGCGCGCGGTCGTCGATCGAAGGATCTCCCCCTCCTGATTGACGAAGAAGGCCGCGGTGCCGCTGTTGCCGTAGCTCGCGGGCCAGGCGACGACCGAGAACGCGATCTCGGAGAACGCCGGGTCGGCGAGGACCGATGCATTCGCAAGCGTCGCCGAGACGCCGACCCCACCGGCGTCCGGAAGGTAGAGCGCGTAGAAATAGCCTTGGCGATTCAGTCGGCCGTTCCCGTCGACGGTGCCAAACGACGCACCGAGCAGTCCGGGTCGGATCCGATCCCCGTAGGTGCGGACCGGCTCGGTCCCAGCGAGCTCGGTGAACGTGCCGTATTCGTAGCTGCCGCTCAGGTCCCGATCGACGAGCGACATCGCCTTGAAACGAAACTGCGCCGACGCGATCGATCGCAGATTCGCGATCGTCGCCGACTCGTTCGCTCGGGCGCCGCTGGCGAGCAGGTTCGGGACCGCCAGGCTGGCGAGGATCGCGAGAATGGCGACGACGATCATCAGCTCCGCGAGCGTGAAGCCAGCCTGATCGTTGTGTCGGGAGTCTCGCATCCGAGCGGGTCATCGTCCGATCCGGCAAGCTGCCTGAAGGGGCGGTCCGCGCTCAGCCTCAGGACGAGATCGGGAGGTCTCCCGACGATGCCCCCCTTGATGCCTCGACCGCACCAAGACCGTCGGTCAGGCGAGCTGACCTACCGGTCGAGCGGCGGTCTCGTGGGCTCGCGCCTCTTCGCGCAGATCGGCGAGCGCTCGTAGATAGCGCGCGGCGTCGGACGGATCGTTGCGACGGAGTTCGAGGTTGGCCGAGCCGAGTCGCCGAAGGACTGCAGGATCGCTCAAGTACTCGAGGTGCAAGACGTCCTGGTGGGTGAGCCCGGCCTCGTGGAGCGTCCGGAAGAGTCCCTCGACCTCGGTATTGCTCGTCTCGCAGAACGCGCGAGCGTGCTCCGACCACTCGGTCAGTTCCTGGCCAAAGGCGCGGTAGATCTGCGTCGAATCGAGGTCGGTCAGGGTCTGGACCACGTGACCACAGTTGCACCGCCCGACGTGGCCCCATTCGTAGCGAACACCCTTCTCGAGGCGCTCGGCGGTCGTGCGAAGGGCTCGTGCGAGTTCTTGTGGCTGTAGCATCGGTCGGTCCTCAGACGGGAGTGTCGTCTGAATCTCGACGCTCGCAACCGGGCCGTCTTTCGACTCGGCTTTCCTGCATCCGAGGCAGCGGTTCCAACGATCGGTTCTGACAGGAAATGCCGAGCATGAAGATCGACTACTCCACCAAAATCGAGGCTCTCGACGGCCGAGAGACCGACCTCGAGGCCTACCGCGGACAGACACTCCTGATCGTCAACACGGCCAGCAAATGCGGTTTCACGCCGCAGCTGAAGGGACTCCAGGAACTGCACGAGCGCTATCAAGCCCAGGGCTTCGCGGTCCTCGGTTTTCCGTGCAACCAGTTCCTGCGCCAAGAACCCGGCGACGCGGACACGATCGGCGAGTTCTGCCAGCGCAACTACGGTGTGGAGTTCCCGATGCACCAGAAGATCAAGGTGAACGGCAAAGACGCTCACCCGCTGTTCCGCCAGCTCAAGTCCGCGCGTCGAGGCCTCCTGGGATCGAGCGGCATCAAGTGGAACTTCACCAAGTTCCTCGTCGGTCCTGACGGCGAGATCCTCGCGCGATTCGGACCGGGGACGAAACCGGAGCGAATCGCCGCTCGCATCGAGGCTTTGCTCACACGCGAAGCCAAGCCGAGCTGACACCGCCCTCACCGCTTCAGCCACCCCCCTCGGCCCGGCCGATGAAGGGCGGGTGGCCCAAGTCCTCCTCGTAAGCCCCAGCGTCGCCACCGTGCGACTCACCGAGGCCTTGCGGAGGTTGCTGCTGCGCCGAGGCCACCGGGTTCGCGCGGTCACGCCCAACCGCGCGATCCAACGCTGCGGCGCTCACCAGCTCACCGAGCTCGAGCTGGTCAAGCCCGACCGTCGACTGCGCACGGACTCCCTGGACGCACTCGCTGTGCGGGAGCTCCGACAGCACGGTGAGGCCGAGCCTTCCGATCGGATGCGAGTCCGAGCACGGCGGCGACTCGAACGCTACGTCGCTCCGTTCCGTCGCCTCCTCGACGAGGAGTTGCCCGAGATCGTCGTGTTCTGTGGCGATCGATCGGCGAGCGCTCGCCTGTTTGCTCAGATGGCACGGGACCACGATGCCTCGGTTCTGCACCTCGGAGAGGGACTCCTGCCCGGAACCGTCCAATGGGATCCGGAGGGGCTCGACGGCGACTCGACGGCCTGCCGGCGCACCGCGGCGTTCTACCGAAGCCAGCCTCGGGACCCGATGCTGCTCCACAGCGCCCTCGCCCACTCGTTGGCGATCGGAAAGCACGGCGCCGACCGCCGCCTGATCGGGCCGACCCGAGAAGAGCTGATGCTCCTGAAGGCTCGAACGATGTTCAGTTCGGGGGAGCGCCTCGACGGAGCCGCCGTCTCGAGCTGGCAGCGCTTCGCCGCACGCAACATCCACGAGTCGATGCGACCGATGGACCTTCCGAAGTCGCCCTACGTCTTGGCACTTCGACAACGGGACGATGACCTGCGGGTCCGGATCGACGCACCGTTCAGCTCGTTCGACAGTGAGATGTTCCTGCACGCGGCCGAGCGCGCGCTGGAGTCGATCGACCAGAATCTGAAGCTGGTGGTCCTCGACCCACCGACGCATCGCCCGTCCTCGGTGCCACTGCTGCAGGTGCTCTTGCCCGCGGCAGCCGTTCTGACCGTGAACCACCCGGCGTCCATGACAGCACTGCTGGCCGGCACACCGGTCGTCCACCTCGGTCGAGCACCCTGGGCGATCCGCTCGGTGTGTCAGCGGGCGAACGAACCCGGCGATCTAGGGGAAGCCCTCGACCGCGCGCTCAACCAACCGCGGGACAACCTGCGAGAGCGGATGCTGACTCACCTGCTTCGCGTCGATCACGTCTGGTGCGACCCGGTCGAGCCGGCTCCGCAGGGTGCTTCCGGCATCGTACAGGAGATCGAACGGCTCGCCGATCGTGCTCGCCCCGATCCAGTGCCGCTCGAGGAGTACGAGCCGGGACCGATCGGGCCGCTTCGCCTCGGTGAAGAGTGACCGCTCTCAGGCGCGGCCAAGCGCGCGGCGATAGCTCTGGAGCGTCGCTTCGGCGGCCTTGTCCCAGGTGAAGGAAGCCGCACGCTGGGGGCCCGCGGATCGGAGCCGCTCTCGCAAGACCTCGTCCTTCCAGAGTCGATCGAGAGCGCGAGCAACCGAAGGCTCGTCGAGCTCGGTGTGAAGTGCAGCGTCTCCGGTCACCTCCGGAAGCGAGCCACGATCGGCGACGAGAGTCGGGAGCCCACGGTGGATGGCATCCGCAACCGTGAAGCCGAAGCCCTCGTCGGCGCTCGGAGAGCAGAACGAATCCGCCGCGTGGTAGGCGCAAGCTAGATCCTGATCGTCGACCTCACCCAGCCAATGCGCCGTGTCATCGCGTTCGATCTCTGCGAAGGCAGCCTCGCTCTGCCAGCCACGCCGCCCGACGACGACGACGCGCAGCTCGGGACTGGTCTTGCGGACCTGACGAGCTGCACGGACGAGCAGATCGACGTTCTTACGGGCCTGCACGGTTCCGACGTGCAGCACGAACCGCTCAGGCAATTCGAACCGCCGCCGGAAGTCCTCGGCCTGCTCCTCGGTCACGTCCTGCGGCCCACGAATGCCATGGTGGACGACCTCGATCCGATCCGCGCAAAACGGATGCACTCGAGCGAGCTCGGCACCGGTCCAGGCCGAGGGCACGACCACGACTCTCGCCTTCCGGCAGGCGTGAGCCGTCGCACGCTTCAGGAACATCCGCGAGCTGCGCGGGAACGTCTCGGGATGACTGTGATAGGCGAGGTCGTGAACCGTCACGACTCCCGGCGTCGGCAAGAACAGCGGCCAGGCGTTCTTCGTGTCGTGGAACACCTCGACACGACTGCGGCGAACCGCCTTGCCCAACGCGAGGTACTGCCAGCGCAATCGGTCGCGACCGCCGCGGAACGACACTTCCACCAACTGGCTCGGACTCAGGTCGAACTGGTCGGGCCGGTCGGTGAAGACCGACAACTCGACGTCGTCGCGACGGGCGAGAGCCGCTGCGAGCTCTCGCGCGTAAGTCGCCGGTCCGCCGGTGACGCCGCAGAGTGCGCTGAGTCCGACGCGCACGATCGAAGAGGGAAGGGTGGACGAGCTCAGAGGCCTTCGGCCATGCGCTCACCACCGGCTGCGGGGCGATCGCTCGGACGGCGCGTCGAGGTCGTTGCCGACGACGCAGCCTTCTTCTTCGCGCGCGGCTTGCGCTGCGACATCAGCTCCTGCATCAGCAGGGACTCGAGGGCCTCGTCCTGCTCGAGAGCCGAACGATCGAGTTCGTCCGCGAGCGACTTCGCTTCACCGGTGTCCTTGCAGAGCATCCGACGAGCCTGCTCGGTCGATGCGTAGGTGCGCGCACCACTCATGACCGGACACAGCCACGCACCATCCGCCGAACGGATCGCGGCACCATCGGGAACCTCGAGCCACTCGCCGCGGCCGGCCGTCGTCTTCCGCTCGGACCATCGATCACTCGGTTCGGGAGCGATCGGACGCAGGTCGTCGAGGAGGTAGGTCGGCGTGACGTCGTAGTGCTCGCACAGGGCGAACAACATCGGCAGGGTCGGCATGGACCGACCTTGTTCGAGGTGGGACATCGTCGCCGGCCGAACACCGAGGGTCTTTGCGGTGACACCCTGAGGTTCGCGCTTGTGGCGCGTACGCAGGTAGAACAGCTTCAAGTGCAGGCGGCGCATCGAGTCTCGTCAGTCGGTCAGGAAAACGAGCGATCCGGTGGCACTCCGGATCAGCCAAGCGCGGGAGCGCTGGGGGACTGCGGCAGAACGTAACCCCAGATCCGGTGCGGTCCAATCGACGGACCACCATCCGTTGGGGGATCGGTGCCTGGATTACCCTCAGAGGTACTGTCAGAGTCGGTCCGACGTAGCCGCAAGTCCCGGTATGGTGAGGACTTGGGCCCCAACCCCGGGATCTTCGACCCGTGTCCGAAAGTTCAAACCGAAACGAGACCCAGGCCCCGCTCAGACTCCGAATCGAGGTCCGGCGAGCCCCAGGCCCGGAACTCCTCGACAGCCTTGCCACGCTCGAGGCGACGCTCGGGGATCGGCTCATCCGGCCCCAACCCGGGTCTGCCCCCGGGGATCCACCGGATCTGACCCTTCGCATCGACGGAACCGATTGGACCCTGCAGCAAGAGCGCGGTGTCGCGACCGAGTCCGGCAGTCGCATCGACGATTCGTCGGCGGCCCTGGTCGAGGCCGCAGGCCCGCCACAACAAGGGTTGGCTCCGTCGGGACGCCGGCGGGCGGAGATCGACTCGGATC
>JBCBZB010000090.1:0-18569 GCA_039815565.1 Planctomycetota bacterium | reverse complement strand
CTCCGGCGAGGCCGGGCGCGGTCTGGACAGCGAGGAGCGGATCCGGAACCGGGCGCGTCTCCGGCCATCGACTTCGGAACTCCTCGCGGGCATCGTCGTGAGATCGTGCCCGGAGCGGAGTGCCTCGTCGACCGAGGTCTCGTGTCCGGGAGCCCACGATCACCACCCGACCTGCCCTGCCACCGATGAGTTCGCGCCCGCTCGTTCCTCCGTTCGACTCCGAGACAGCCGCCCAGAAGGTTCAGATGGCGGAGGACCTCTGGAACACCAAGGACCCGGATCGGGTCGTCCTCGCCTACACCGAGGACTGCGAGTGGCGGAACCGCGACGAGTTCCTGAGGGGGCGTGAGCAGCTCCGGGACTTCTTGCAGCGGAAGTGGGCGCGCGAACTGGACTACCGGCTAGAGAAACGGCTGTTCGCGTTCCAGGAGGACCGAATCGCCGTCCAGTTCGAGTACGAATCCCGCGATGAGGAGGGCCAGTGGTGGCGCAGTTTCGGCCTCGAGCACTGGGAGTTCGGGCCCGATGGGCGGATGGCGCGGCGAACGACCAGCATCAACGATGTGCGGATCGACGAATCCGAGCGCAGGATCGGTGTCGAACGCGCATGACGGATCGATTCCAATAGCCTCGGTCTGAACTGCCATGCTCGCTCGACGTCTTTCCGTTCTTCTCGCCCTGACGCTGTGGTCCTGCCAGGAAGGCGCTCCGGTCGTCGACGAGTCCGATCGTGCGGCCGAAGGAGTCGGTGGCGTCCTCGCGACGTTCGCCGGTGGCTGCTTCTGGTGCGTCGAGGCGGACTTCGAGAAGGTCGATGGCGTGATGTCTGCGGTGTCCGGCTTCATGGGCGGCTTCCAGGACGATCCGGCCTACGACGACGTGTGGAAGGGGACGACCGGCCATGCTGAGACCGTGCAGCTGCGCTACGACCCTTCGAAGATCCGCTACCGCGACCTCGTCGAGATCTTCTGGCGTTCGATCGACCCGACCGATCCGGATGGTCAGTTTGTCGATCAGGGCTCGGCCTATCGGCCGGTGATCTTCGTCCACACCGAGGAGCAGCGCCAAGCGGCGGAAGCGTCGAAACAGGCGCTGATCGACTCGGAGCGATTCCACGAGCCGGTCGTCGTCCCGATCGAGGATGCGTCGACTTTCTGGCCAGCCGAGAAGTACCACCAGGACTTCTACAAGAAGGAGCCCGGTCGCTACTCGTCGTACCGCAACGGATCTGGTCGCGACGACTTCCTGAACCGTGTCTGGGGTGGAGACCGCTACTACGAACCGGAGCCGGTCAGCCAGGCGGAAGGACGCGGGTTCTGGGAGGAGTTCGAGAAGCCGACGGACGAGGTGCTCCAGGAGCAACTGACCGAGATTCAGTTCCGGGTGACTCAAGAAGACGCGACCGAGCGCAGCTTCGAGAACGAGTTTTGGGACAACAAGGAGGCCGGGATCTACGTCGACATCGTGTCGGGTGAACCGTTGTTCTCCTCGACCGACAAGTTCGCGTCCGGCACCGGCTGGCCGAGCTTCACGCGACCGATCATGGACGGCGCGCTTCGGACCGACACCGACTTCAAGCTGCTCTATCCGCGGACGGAGCTGCGCAGCCGGGTCGCCGACTCTCACCTGGGACACGTGTTCGATGACGGGCCGGCTCCGACCGGTCAGCGGTACTGCATCAACTCGGCCGCGCTGCGCTTCGTCCCGGTCGGGCAGCTCGAAGAAGAAGGCTACGGCCGGTTCCTCGAGCTCTTTCGCTGAGGCGTCCAGGCGCATGCGCGCCGGCGAGCTTCGGATTCACAGGCCGGGATCCGAGTGTCTCCTGCTAATCTGCCGCGGTGGAGGCACGGCGCGGTCAACCGGACATCCAACGCGGTGAGGAAGCGATCCCGATCGAGGATCGTTCCGAGCCCGAGTCGCAGGCGTCGAAGGTCGGGGACGGCCCTAGCCCTGCTCCGCAGTCGATGATCTCCCGTCTCGGAGCCGGAGCGATACTCCTGCTCGTGACGGTCAGCATCCTGTGGCCGCGGCTCTCGCGCCCCGAGTGGCAGGGGACCGAGGGGCGTCGTGTGCAGATCGCCCATGAGATGCTCGAGTCCGGCGACTGGCTGGTCCCGAGTCTGAACGGCGAGCCGACGCTCACCAAACCGCCGTTCTACTACTGGGTGCTCGCCGGGAGCGAATCCCTGTTCGGCTTCGGGCGACTGCAGGCGCGAGTCCCTTCGGTGATCGGGTTCTGGTTGTTCGCCTGGTTCGCCCTCGAGGTGCTGCGACGACGCTTCGGCTCGCTCGCGGGATGGATCGGAGCGGTTGGTGTCCTCACGGCGCCGAGCATCACCTACCACGGAGGCTACGCCGAGATCGATCCGATGTTCTCCGCCCTGTGCGGAGCGTCGTTGCTCGGGCTGGGTGTGGGGCTCGCGGAACGGAGCCGTCCTCGGATCCTGATCGCGGGAGCGCTCGGTGCCTTGGCGATGTTGACCAAGGGACCGCCGTATTTCCTGTTCTTCGCGGGAGCGCTGCTCGTCTGGGTGCGGCACTGCCGGGCGTTCGCGTTGCACTGGTTCCTGCTGGTGTTGCTGACGCCGATCCTGATCTGGGTCTTCGTTCTCGCCGAGCGGGTCGGTGGGATCTCGAGCCTGCTCGAACTATGGAAGTCCGAGACCGTCGGGCGGGCGGCCGGCTACGGGTGGAAGCACGTATTGCTCGGTGTGCCGTTCGTCCTCGGCGCGTTTGCGCAGGTGCTTCCTCTCGGGCTCTGGACCTTTTGGGAACACCGCGGCGCGCGCGAGGCGAGGGTCAACGGCAGTGAGGTGATCCTTCGGATCTGCTCCGCGTCCGCGATCTCCGGGGTCCTCCTGCTCCTGCTCTCGACCGGTAGGCCCGCTCGATACCTGATGCCGGGGCTTCTGGTGTTCTGCACCGCAGTGGCTCCAGCCGTCGCGGCCTACGCCTCGCTTCGACGGCCGCCCTCACGATGGCAGGCCAGCATTCCGCGGGTCGTCGGGGCGCTGGCAGCCATCGCGCTGTTCGTCTTGCCCTGGCTTCGGAGTCCGCTACCGGGGAGCAGCTTCTGGTGGGCTCTGATCATCGCGCTGCTGGGGCTGAGGGTCCGCACCCGTCCGCAGCTGGTCGCCTACGCGTTGCTGGTGCCTGCACTCCTCCCCTGGACTGCGCTGAACGACCGGGTCGAGCGCTCGACACGCGGTGTCCGCTCGGCTCACGAGGTCGCGGTCGCCTTGCGGGCAGAGGTGAGGCGGCTCGGGATCGACGAGGGAGAGCTCGCGTTCTTCGGACATGTTCCGAACGACGTCATGCTGCACGCGGACCTTCTCGAGGTGTTCGGGGACGAGTTCCGCGCGCGAGTTCCCAAGACGCGTTGGATCATCCACGAAGCGACGTGGAACGATCAGGACGCGCCACTCGATCGTTATCGCTGCCGGGCCCGCGTTCGAGCCCACAAGCGCACCTTGGTTCTGTCCGAGCGGATCGACTGACCGGAGGCCCCGATGCGCATCTTGATCTGCCGGCTCTCCGCACTGGGTGACATCGTCCAAGCGACGGGTGTCGTTCGGGAGCTGGCCGAGCGGCAGCCGGACGCCGAGGTGCACTGGGTCGTTCAGAGCGGATTCCGCACCGTCCTCGATGGTCTGCCTGGCCTCGCCGAGATCGTCGAGCACGATCGGCACGGCGGGCCCCTGGCGTTTCTGCGGACGATTCGTCGGCTGCGTAGAAATCGCTACGACGTCGCCATGGACTTCCAGGGCAACTGGAAGAGTGCTGCGCTCGCGCGCTTTTCCGGCGCTTCTAGGGTCATCGGGGCTTCCCGGCGTGATCGACGCGAGTCGGAGAGTTCGATCCTGGTGCGCGAGACCGTCAGCCTCGGACCAGGGCTTCCTCAGCATCCGGCGATCGTTGCCTGGCAGCTCGCAAAGGTACTCGATCCGGAGCTATCGTTCCGAGCGCCGTCCCTGCAGATCGACGAGTCCGATCGTCAGTCGGAGGAGGAGGCCGTGCGCGCACTCGGGCTCGATCCGGCGAAACCGATCACCGTCCTGATCGACGCTCCGCGGGACGATCCGCGGAGGCTGTCACCCGGAGCCCTGACCCGCGCGGCCGAGAACTCGGCGCAGGTCATCTTGCTCCGCGGTCCGGATGAGGGTGGCCAGCCGGCTCCTCTCGGCGTCTGCGTCCTCGAGCACCCGAGCGGGAGTCTGCGTCGACTGATGGCGCTCGGAGCGATCCTGGCGAGGAACGATGGCCACGCGGTCGGTCCCGACAAGGGCGCGAGCCACGTGTTCGCCGCGATGGGGGCGCGGACCACGGTGTTCTTCGGCCCGACGGATCCGTCGCGAACGGGACCGCCGAACGCCCGGGCCCTAGTGGCTCCGGAGCCGCCTGAATGCGCGCCCTGCAACCGCACGACTTGCGTTGAGCCTGCCGGCAACCTGTGCATGGCGTTCTTCCAGCGGGAAGCGGTCGAGCGGCACCGCCCCGAGGGATGGACCGATCCTCCGGAGTGCTGAGTCGCTGGGTGACTCGATCCGATACCGCCAAGCGGCGGGGGCTTCGTGGCCAGTGATCCAAAAAGGCCCGATCGCGCCTTTCTCGGTGTCTCTGAGTGAGGGATCCTTCTCGCTCCCCTCATCATGCTCGAGACGTTCGACAACCCGAGGCAGGGTCGGAGCTACTGGATCGAATTCCAGTGCCCCGAATTCACCTGCGTGTGTCCGAAGACCGGTCAACCGGACTTCGCTTCGTTCCGGATCCGTTACGTGCCGGCGGATCGCTGCATCGAACTCAAATCGTTGAAGCTCTACCTGTGGTCGTTCCGCGACGTCGGTGCCTTCCACGAGGACGTGACGAATCGGATTCTCGACGACCTGGTCGCCGCCGCGGACCCGCAGTTCCTCGAGATCCAGGGTGACTTCAACGTGCGTGGTGGGATCACGACGGTCGTGACGGTGACTCACGGTCAGCGCCCCGACTGATTCGCCTCCGCTGCAGCGACAGACAGCTCTTCCAACCGGTCGTCGTCGATGGTCTTCGCCTCGCTCTACTTCATCCTGAAGTTCCTGCCGTTCTTCCTGGCGGGCTACTTCCTGATGCCGGGGCTGAGGGCGAAGAACCTCTACCTGACGATCGCGAGCTACCTGTTCTACGGCTACTTCCGACTCGACTTCGCCGTGCTGATGTTGTTCAGCACGGTCGTCGACTACGTCTGCTCGAGGAAGCTCGGTGCCTCACCGGTCGCCGAATTCGCGACAGCGGAAGAAGAGAGCGCACGCACGAGTTGGAAGCGCAAACGTTGGCTGGTGCTTTCGCTGTGCACGAACCTCGGGCTTCTCGGCTGGTTCAAGTACGCCAACCTGGCCGTCCAGAGCTATTTCGACCTCGGCGGCCCCGAGTTCGAGTGGGAGGCGATCATCCTTCCGCTCGGGATCTCGTTCTACACGTTCCAGTCGATGAGCTACTCGATCGACGTGTATCGCGGGCACGTGAAGCCTGTGCGGTCGGCGCTCGATCTGGCGTGTTATGTGTCGATGTTCCCGCAGCTGGTCGCGGGGCCAATCGTCCGCTACCGAGAGATCCAGGAGCAGATCGTCGAGCGTCGACACCGACTCTCACGGTTCGGGGAGGGTGCGCTCGGGTTCCTGATCGGTTTCTCGAAGAAGGTTCTGATCGCGGACAACGCGTCCCTCCTGGTCGCTCCCGTCTTCGATCAGGGTGAACACGGGCTCCTCGCGGCTTGGATCGCGACGGCGGCGTACGCGATCCAGATCTATTTCGACTTCTCGGGTTACACCGACATGGCGGTCGGACTCGGCCGGATGATGGGCTTCGAGTTCCCGCAGAACTTCCGCTCGCCCTACCGGTCGAACTCGATCACTGAGTTCTGGCGGCGCTGGCACATGTCGCTGTCGAGCTGGCTGCGCGACTACCTCTACGTGTCGCTCGGTGGCAACCGGCGAGGCAAGGTGCGCACCTACTTCAACCTGGCGGCGACGATGCTGCTCGGCGGCTTATGGCACGGTGCGAGCTGGACCTATCTCCTCTGGGGTGGCTACCAGGGGGCATTCCTCGTCATCGAGCGCTTGTTCGGGAAGAAGTCTCCCTGGGAGTTGTTCGGCAAGACCGCGTCGATCGGCATCACGTTCGTCCTGGTCCTCTTCGGCTGGGCGATCTTCCGGGCGGACTCGATCGATCGGCTCGGAACGGTCTGGGGCGGACTGCTGGGGCTCCACGGGGTCGGCGAGTTTGCCTGGCCCGACCAGTTCCGTGAGCACGCGGTCCTCGCGCTCTGTCTGGGGCTCATCCTCTGTTTCGTCGCGAGGCGCACCGAGCAGCTAATCGAGGCGTTCCGGCCCTCGACGCTCGTCTGGGCTACCCTCGCGTTCCTTTTCTCCCTCGGTCAGCTGAGCGTGCGGGACTTCTCGCCGTTCATCTACTTCCAGTTCTGAGGTGCCCGTGAACGACCGCCGACCGCAATCGCTCTTCGCGCTGTTCTTCCTCGGGATGCTCGCCCTGAGCCCGATCGCCGACTTCGTGGTCGGTCCGGTTCAGACCGTCGCGACTCCGCCGGAACCTTCGCTCACCGAGCTAGGGGTCTGGGATGGCCGCTACGCGGGGAAGTTTGTGAAGTATGTCGTTGAGTCGAGTCCTGCGACGGTGGGCATCCGCGCGGTCCGGAACGAGGTCGACCATCTGCTCGGGACGCTCGAGACCGATCGAGTCGACTTCGGAGTCGGAGGAACGCTCTTCGCGCCCAGCGCGAACATCCGCGCGTTCGACCGAGCTCCGGCGGTGTTGCGAAGGGTGAAGGAGGAGGCCGACCGACTCGGTGTCCGAATCCTGGTCGCCCCGGGGCCAGACAAGTGGCGCCTCTACCCGGAGTGGTTTGCGAATGCTGCACCGCGGTCCGAGGCGCGCCACTCGTTCTATCAAGACCTCGAACGCGTGCTGGTCTACGCTGGATTCGAGGTTGTTGACGTCGAAGAACTGTTTGCTGCGCGTCGGGCTGCGGCTCCCGGTCAGCCGCTCTTCACGCCGCGCGACACGCACTGGGATCTGTCGGCGCGCTCTTTGCTCGCGAGCCATGTCGTCCAGCGCATCGGCGAGCTGGGTTGGTGGCCCGAGGGTGCGACGACCTCGCTCCAGTTGAGCCCGCCGAACATGAGCAGCGAACCGGCTGACTTGGTGAAGGTCCTCGGCGTGACCGGAGAGATGCCGCTCGCACGAGCGATGGAGCAGACGTTCGGCACGGTCGGGGTCTTCAGGCCGAGCTGGGAGGTGCTCCAACCGAAGGCCGAGGAATGTCCGTGGGTGCTCTGCGGCGACAGCTTCTCCGTCGGACTTCAAGGGCTGCTCGCCGCCGCCGCGCAGCGCCCGCTCGATACCTCCGCTTCGTTGGGCGGATCGCTGACGCTGGATCAGCTCGCCAAGACCTTCGACCGGATCGAGTCGGGCGAGATCCACGCCCGGATTCTGGTGTGGGTCTTTGTCGAGCGGCTCGTGGTGCAGGGCTGGGAGACGAGCAGTGTTCCCGATCGCTTCAGGCCGCGCGGCGAATGAGCGGCCCGGGATAGCCTGGCTGCTTGATCAGGGCAGCGGGTGCTCGTTGCAGAGCCCGTCGACCAGCGGCCGGAAGCTCTCCGGATCCTGGCCGGAGACGATGCCGTGGATGGCGTCGGCGAGTGAGCGGATCTGGTCGGCGCCGAGACCGCGCGTCGTGATCGCCGCGGTGCCCAGTCGGATGCCGGAGGTCTCGCGCGCCGAGCGGGGATCACCGGGCACCATGTTCTTGTTGACGACCAAGCCGGCGAGGCGGCACTGCTCCTCGACTTCGGCTCCGCTCTTGTCGGTTGCGCGGAGATCGACGACGACGATGTGCGTGTCCGTTCCGCCCGTGACGATGCCGAGGCCCTTCGAGGCGAGAGACTCGGCCAGGGTACGGGCGTTGTCGACGACGGCTTGCTGGTAGTCCTTGAAGCCGGGTTGCAGCGCCTCTCCGAAGGCCACCGCCTTGCCCGCGATCTGGTGCATCAGCGGGCCGCCTTGGCCGCCTGGGAACACGGACGAGTCGATCTTCTTCCGGTGCTCTTCCTTGCAGAGGATCGCACCACCGCGGGGGCCACGCAGGGTCTTGTGTGTCGTGAAGGTTACGACGTCCGCGTGCGGGACCGGGGTGGGGAGGACCCCTGCGGCGATCAGGCCGGCCGGGTGGGCGATGTCGGCGAGCAGAACGGCCGAGACTTCCTGGGCGATCTCAGCAAAGCCCTGGTAGTCGATCGCGCGCGGGTAGCTCGAGGCGCCGGCGATCAGGACCCGCGGGCGGACGGCGCGCGCCGCGTCGCGAACACGGTCGAGGTCGATCCGTCCGGTCTCGGCGTCGACGCCATAGTGGAACGCCTCGAACAGCTTGCCGGTCGCGCTGGCGCGGTGCCCGTGGCTGAGGTGGCCGCCTTCGGCGAGGGACATCCCGAGGATTCGGCCACCGCGCCCGGCGAGGGCCTCGAGCACGGCGACGTTCGCGGTCGTGCCCGAGTGTGGTTGGACGTTCGCGTGTTCAGCCGAGAACAGCTCGCGCAGCCGTTCGGCGGCGAGCGATTCGACGTCATCCGCGACCTCGCAGCCGCCGTAGTAGCGGGCGCCCGGATAGCCCTCGGCGTACTTGTCGGTCAGGACCGACGAGCAGGCCGCTCGGACGGCGGGGGACGTGTGATTCTCGGACGCGATCAGCGACAGGTGGGTCGTCTGGCGCTGGCGTTCCTGCCGGAGCAGCTCCAGAACGGTCGGGTCGGAATCGAGGGCGGAGGAGAGATCGGAGGATGCCTGGAGGGTCACGGCGCAGAGCATAGCGCCGGGCCGCGATCGGACGAGAAATCGGCGCTTCGGGCTCCCGTGGCGGACCGGAAGTGGTCCAATTCCAGACTTCCCCGACACACCGTTCCACCCACGGGGGTTCGATCGACACGTTGAGCAGCAAAGGCCCCGACCTCCGACCCTGGCGTAGCCAGGACAGTTCCGAGCTTTTCCAGGTCCCCTCGTGGGGCGACGGCTATTTCGAAGTCGGGGACGACGGTCAGATCCACGTTCGGCCGGAGCGGGGCGAGAGCGCGAGGGTCGGGCTGCACGACCTCGTCGACGAGCTGACGGCGCGCGGTCTGGACCTGCCGGTGCTCTTGCGATTCTCGGGCATCCTGCGAGATCGCATCCGTTCCCTCGCTGGAGCCTTCGCCTCCTCCGTGTCGAGCTACGGCTACGAAGGGCGCTATCGCCCCGTCTACCCGATCAAGGTCAACCAGCAGCGAGACGTCGTCGAGGAGCTTGTCGAACACGGGCGTCCGTTCGGGCTCGGACTCGAAGCCGGCAGCAAGCCCGAGGTCCTCGTCGCGTTGGCTTTGATGGACAACGACGATGGGCTGATCATCTGCAACGGCTACAAGGACGTCGGCTACATCGAGACCGTTCTTCTCGCCCAGCGACTCGGTAAGCACGCGATCATCGTCATCGACCGGTTCGAAGAACTCTGGACGACGATCGAAGTCAGTCGTCGATTCGACATGCGTCCGCACATCGGCGTGCGTGCTCGTCTGTCGGCCAAGGGTGCGGGCAAGTGGGTCGAGTCGACCGGTGAGCGCTCGAAGTTCGGGCTGTCGCCGAGTGAGTTGGTACGAGCCGTCACCTTGCTGCGAGGCGAGGGCATGCTCGACTGCCTCGAGTTGATGCACTTTCACATCGGCTCGCAGATCACTTCCATCCGTGCGGTGCGCGACGCGCTACGCGAGGCGTCGAGAACCTATGTCGAACTCAGCCGTCTCGGTGCCGGGCTGACCACGATCGACATCGGTGGAGGGCTCGCAGTTGACTACGACGGTTCCCGAACGAACTTCCACTCCTCGGCCAACTACGGTCTCCAGGAGTACGCGAACGATGTCGTCTCCGAGATCCAGGAGGCCTGTGATGCGCACGATCTTCCTCACCCGGACATCGTCAGCGAGTCGGGGCGGGCTTTGGTCGCGCATCACTCGGTCCTCGTCGTCGACGTCGTCGGCCGGGCTCAGATTCCGATCGAGGCACCACCGGAGAGCGCAGCGGAACACGAGAGTCCGCCGATCCGCGGCCTGCACGAGGCGTACGCGACGCTGAGTCCGAAGTCGATTCAGGAGTGCTACCACGACGCCGTCCAGTTCAAGGAGGAGGCGCTCAGTCTCTTCAACCTCGGCTACCTGGATCTGGAGGGGCGGGCGCTGGCCGACTCGATCTTCTGGGCGATCTGCGCGCGGATCCGGCGCATGCTCGAGGACCAGAGCTACGTGCCCGAGGAGCTGGCAGGGCTCGAGCGTGTTCTCGCAGACACGGTCTACTGCAACTTTTCGATCTTCCAGTCGATGCCGGATCACTGGGCGGTCAAGCAGCTGTTTCCGATCGTTCCGATCCATCGGCTCGACACCGAGCCTCGGCAACGGGCGACGCTCTGTGATTTGACCTGCGACAGCGACGGCAAGATCGACGAGTTCATCGACCTTCACGACGTGAAGCGCGTGCTGCAGGTTCACGACACGATTCCCGGTGTGCCCTACCGGCTCGGCATCTTCCTGGTGGGCGCCTACCAGGAGATCCTTGGCGACCTCCACAACTTGTTCGGCGACACCCACGCGATCCACGTCGTCGTGAACGAGGACGGGAGCTACGACCTCGCGCGGATCGTCGAGGGGGATTCGGTCAACGAAGTCCTCGGATACGTGCAGTACTCGCGAGACGAGTTGATCCGTCGGGTTCGACTCGCCGCGGAGAGCAGCATTCGCCGAGGTCAGCTGAAGCGAGAGGAGTTCCGGATGTTGCTTTCGCGCTACGACCAAGCGCTCGCCGGCTACACCTACTTGACCGACGCCGTCGAAGGGCGTGACGACCGGGTCGTGACGCCGATCGACACCGAGAACACTCCGAGAGAGGTAGCCGAATCTTGAACACCGCACTGTTCGTCGACTTTGAGGATCTCCACCGGGTCCTCGGTGGGCTCGCTGCCTCCGAGCCGGGCGGAGGCGGGGCGAGCCGTCAGGCCCGCGATCGATCGCTCGAAATCATCGGCAAGGTCCTCAAGCGCCTTCGGGAGGATGGTGATGCGATGGTCCTCGGACGATCCTACGCGGCTTTCGACGCACAACCCGGGTCGGAGGTGGCTCACGATCTCGCCCTGCTGGGGTTGGAGCCGCAGTACGTGCTCTTCGGTAGCGAGGGGCGCGGGTCGGTGGATGTCCAACTGACCTTCGACGTCGCCCGGGTCTTGTTTCGCCGCCCGGACATCGAGCGCATCGTTGTCGTGTCGGGTAGCCGAGAGTTCCTGCCGCTGGCTCGAGAAGTTCTCGAAGAAGGTCGGGAGTTGACCGTGGTCTCGGTCGGTCGAGCGACGAGCGGAGATCTGCGCGAGAGAATCGGCTCCAAGCGCTTCGTCGATGCTGAAGAGCTCCTCGCGAGTTCTCGTGCCGAGCCTCAGCGGCCGGTCCGCGAGCCCTCGACTTCGTCGCCCGAGCCGGAGCCCAAGCCCGAACCACGACCCGCCGGTCCGAGCGAGCCGGAGTCGAAGGCCACGGATTCCGGTGCGGTCGTCCTCGGGCGGATTCCGGTGACCTGGGGGGGCGGCAGTGCTCCGGCCGATCGCCGTGGGCTGCTTCTCGCCTGTGTCGAGCTTCTGCTCCGCGCGCGTCAGCGGCATGGCAGTGAAGAGATCTGGCTTTCTCCGTTCCTCAAGGGGCCCATGAGTCAGGCGTTCGCGCACATCGTGCATCCCGAGCGTCGGGCTCTGATCAACGACCTGAGGAGCGAGGGCGCGATTCGGGTCGAGGAGCGCGAGAACCTCTACGCGCAGCATCCCTACTCGGTGATCGTCGTCGTCGACGCGCACCCGCTTGTCCGGGATGCCCTGGCGCGCGTGGCTGGCGACGCCTGACTCAGGACTCGGCGTTTTCTTCGGTGTCGACAGCCGGGACCGAAGACTCCTCGGCTGCCAAGGGCTCCGCCGTCTGAAGCATCAGAACCGTGCGCATCAGCGCCGCGCTGGAGTGTCGGCACCACGCCTCGAGCTGGTCACCGAGCTTCTTGCGGGTCGCCGCTCGTGTCCGGCTCTTGAGCATCCGTCGGTAGGCGGACGCGGCCTCCGATTCGCTGCGGAACTCGAGGTCCGTGCTGTCGTCGAACCCGGGGATCTCCTCTTCGAGGTTCGCGCCCAGGTCTTCGGTCAGGTGTTCGTGCACGTTCCAGAGGTCGAAGTTGCTGGCGAACTCCGGATGGTAGACGCCCTGCATCAAGAGCTGTTCGAGTGCGGCGGTCGGCAACTGGGTCAGTGCACGGACTTTGGGCTTCGAGGGAACATCGTCCTCGAGCATTGCCCGCATGCGGTCTTCGAACGCGAACGAGTAGACGATCACCGTCTCGGCGCCTGCGAGTTGGTCGGAGAGGCTCTCGAGACACTCGTCTCGAGGGTCCTCGGCACCCCGGCTCGCATAGCTCCGCACCTGGATCGACCCGTCGGGCTTGAGCCAGTGCACCGACCAGCCATAGGGGATTTTGTGCCAGGGGCGGGTGCCGGGGAATCGCGGCAAGACCTCTAGGTGCCAGCCGACATGCACGAAAGCGACCGGTCGGTCGAGCGATGAGAGCTCGCGTGGGACGAACTCCTCGACGCCGAGGCTGCTCTCCGAGATCGCGCGGATCGCACGGCGCTGCGTCGGAGTGAACCCGGCACGCGTCGCGTCGATCTGGTCGATACTCTCGATGCCTTCTTCGTGGAGTCGTGACTCCTGGTCGGGGTTCAGCTGCGGAAGGTCGACCAGCGGGTGGTCGGGGCCCTCGGCGCGGCAGCGCTCGAGGAAGTGGCACGGCAGTGGTCGCTTGCACCAGGTGCCGGTCGGAAGATCCAGACTGCCTTCGTCGGAGATCGCCGAGCGATAGGCCTGCAGTCGACCGAACACCTTCTCGCGCTGGGCCTGAACGCGCGCCGTGACGTCGACGTTCTTGAACAGCTTCTGCACCGGGTAGTTCTTCGAACCGTCGTGCACGTAGCTCGGATCGAGATGCACGATCGCGCAGCTCTGAACGGACTGGCCAGTTCCTTCGATCGCGTGCACCTGCATCGCGAGATCTGCGAGGTGGCGGGGCTTCACGGTCGAGCCAGCCTTCACCTCGAAGAGGTCGAGCTTGCCTGGGGTCGTGACGAGCACGATGTCGGCTCGGACTTCGACACCAGCGGCCGCAAACGCCGCGTGGAACACCACGCCGGGTCGGCCTTGCTTGAGGAACGCCTCCGTCTTGCGAAGCGCTTCGTCGAAGTCCTCCTCTCCGAGGTCCATTCCACCCGGGAAGATCTGGCTCGCGAGTTCGACGAGTCGCAGACCGACCTCAGACAGTTCTTCGCGATGGGCCGACAACGAGGGGACGCTGTCCGGCTCGTGGTATTCGAGGTAGAGGCGCTTGCTGCACTGCAAGCCCGCTTCGAACAGCGGCTTGTCGATCACCGGGCCGTCGTCGGCTCCAGCGCTGGTCTTCGTCGTGTCGGCGTCGCTCACGGTATGCGGGCGCGGGTAAACCGCCCCCTGCCCCGGAGGATACCGAAGGACTGGAGCCAAGCCGACCCCAATCACGGGCCTCAGTTCCGTGGTCGGGTCTCGCGGCTCGGATCAGCCCGGAGGGGGGCCGGATCGCTGCATCTTGCGGAGGACGAGCAGCACGATTGCGATCAGAACGCCGAGGAGCGCGGCGTTGATCAGTCGGTCGGGGAGCTCCTCTGGATCCTTGGGTGGCGCGATGAACCGCAGGGTCGATCGGAGGCGTGCCGGGGCCTCCGGATCGTTGGCGAGGCGTTCGGAGCTCAGGAGGTGGACGATCACGTACTCGTCCCCCGAGGTCGAACCGTGGGTTTCGAAGATCTTGAAGTCTCCGAATCGGCTGTCGGTGTAGTCGATTTCGAGCGCGATGGCCGGGTGATCGAAGAATCCGACCTCGGCCAACTCGGCGGCGACGATCGTTCGGATGTTGCCGAAGTTGTCCGAGCCCTCGACGGCCTCCTTCAGCGATTCCAAGTTCGACAGGTCGGTCGGGCGCTCGAAGTCCGAGCGCGCAACCGCCACAGCTTCTCCGTCGAATCCATCGGCGATCCACTGATCGACCTTGCCGAAGACCTCGTAGGTCCCCGGTCGGGTAGTCGAAATCACGAAGGGCCAGCGGTTCTCGTAGTCGAGGGCCTCGTTCGGCAGGAGCTCTCGGAATCCTTCCGGAAAGTCGATCGTCAGCGCCGACATGATCGTCGTGCGCTCAAGACCCGCGGCCGGAGGAGGCGGTTCGCGGCGCTCTTCGTCGGACGGTCCCTGATCCGTCTGGGGCCGAGTGTCTGGAGTTCGGATCTCCCGAGTTCCGGCTGTCGGGTCCGAGGGCAGGTCCTGCGCGGAGGACCGATCGACGCTCGCGAGGAACGCGAGGACGAGCACGAGAGTTCGCTTGAGTCGTCCGACCGAAGGCATCGAGCCGAGTGTGGGCTCTCGATCTCGGGATCCCAAACACGAACCGGGGTCTGCGAGCGGATCCGAGTCAGATCGTTGACGCGGCCCGCCGGCGAGCGTCGATCGGTAGCCGGACCCAGAAGACCGAGCCCTCCTTGCCCACCCGAGGGCGGTAGCCGACCCGGCCGTTCATTCGGGATGCGAGCTCTCGACAGAGCGGCAGGCCGAGTCCGGTGCTCTCGACCGTCACGGTGCGGCCGTCGTGCGAGCGCTCGTACGGTTCGAACAGACGCTCGCGCCCCTCGGCTGGGACGCCGAAGCCTTCGTCCTCGACCTCGAAGATCACGGCCGCTCCATCCAGAAGTTCGCCCGTGCCCTGGTTCTCTCGGCTAACGCGGAGCCAGACCCGCGCGCCTTCCGGCGAGTACTTCACCGCGTTGCTTACGAGGTTGAAGAGAATCTGGAGGACGCGTCGTGGGTCGGCGTGGAATCCGATTCTCTCGTCGGTGGTCTCCACGACCAATTCCTTGCCGCGGGCCCGAGCCAACGAGTCGAGAACTCGAGCGGCATCCTTGAGCAGATCGGCGCCGAGGCACGGACGCAGATCGATGTGCAGTCCGTCCGATCGAAGGGCGGCGAGGTCGAGCAGGTCGTTGACCAGGAACAAGGCGTGCTGGCTCGCCGCGGTGATCTGTTCGAGCATCTCCGATCGCTCTTCGTCGGTGCTCGCGTAGCCGCACTCGAGCAGCTCGGTGGACGACAAGACAATCGTCATCGGAGTGCGCAGGTCGTGGACGATACTCGCGATCTGATCCGGGGCGCGGCGTCCAGCTCCGATCAGGTCTTCCGCACGTGCGCGGAGTTGTTGCCGATCCATCGGCTGGCCCGCGCCGATCCAGCGGCCGAGCATCCGGTCGAAGTCGCGTTCGGCCTTCGCTCGATTGGTCGATCGCGAGACCTGGACCGTCATCGCGACGGCAGCGATCGACGCGGAGATTCCGATCCACCACAGGGCTAGGGAGTCGAGCCGTCCGGTTCCCGTGCCCTCGGAGCTGCCAAACCCGGCCAAGGCGGCGAGTCCCAGTGCGCCGGCGGCGGCGAGTGCGGTCGTAGCCCTTCGCAATTGGTTCGGTGTCTCCTCGTTCGCCGTCGAGGATTTCGACGATCTGCGCCGCGTTCTTGAGCGGGGGTGTCGGGAACTCCGACAGCAGATCTCGATCAGGGACCCGCGGTGGCTGCTACGGTTCCAGCATGAGCAACGGATCCCAGAGTGGCCGTATCGGCTGGGTGGACCTGACCGTCGCGGATGGTCAGGGTGTCGCAGACTTCTACCGGGACGTCGTCGGTTGGAAGACCGATCCGGTGTCGATGGGGGACTACGACGACTTTTGCATGGTGCCTCAGACCGGAGGCGATGCGGTCTGCGGGGTCTGTCACGCGCGAGGGACGAACTCCGACATCCCGCCCGTCTGGATGCTCTACTTCGTCGTCGACGACGTCGAGGCGAGCGCGAAGATCGTCACCGAGCGGGGTGGGAAGCTCCGCCGCGAAATTCGTCCGCTCGCGGGAGGGCGGTTTTGCGTGATCGAAGATCCTGCCGGGGCTGTCTGCGCGCTCTATCAGGCGCCCGCAAACAGCTGAGCCGCGTCAGTCGCAAGTCTCGAGTGAGAACAGGGACACGCCGAGGTCGCGGCGGAGGAACACGCCGCCGCCGATCCGGCGGAACGTCGGACGCAGCGCGTCCAAGTAGAACGCCGCGGGGCGACGGTGGACCGCGCCATCGCTGAGGCCCGTGTCGCAGGCCTCGCGCCAGTCCTCTTCCGTCAGGACCTCGAGGAACAGCGCGGCCTTGTAGAGTCGCGCCAGGTTCCGCAGAGCCTTCTCGCAGTTGGAGTCGGGGAGGTACTGCAGGACACCCTGGCAGACCACTAGATCAGCCGGGCCGCCGTCGTAGTCGACGACCGACCCTTGTTCCCAACCGAACTCGTCGCAGGCCCATGCGCTGTGTTCGACGCCGCGGTAGTCCCAGTCCAGGTCGAGTCGGTTGATTCCGTCGCGCCACAGTCCGACTCCGCAACCCAGGTCGAGCACATCACCGACCGGAACGTCGAGGAACGCGAAATACGACGCGACGAAGCGGATGAGGCGCTCCGATTCCTCGGGAGCGACGACGCGCGTCTTCGGATCTTCATAGAACCGCTTGTAGTAGTCGCGATCGAACGCCTCGTTGCGCTTGTGGGCCACGTCGAGAGGCTAAGAACGTCCCGGGTTTCGCGCACCACGGTTCCGGAGCTGTCACTGACAACGTGTCGTGCGGGTCGGGGGCTCGTTTCGAGCATCCCGGACCGCGTTCACGTCTCATTCTCAGAGCCCGCGAAGTGATCCAGATGCGGGACGAAACCCGCCTCTCGGCGTCGATGTCCAGTCTCAGGCCTATCCTTCGGTGTGGTTCTTCTGAACCCAGGCGGAAACAGGCTGTGAACTGGTTCCGTCCGTTCCGACGTGACCCGCTCTGTCACCCTCTGCACAGGTCGGTTCGCGTGCGGCGGAGTCTCTCTCCGTCTCGCCCCACCCCTCCTACCTGCAACAATGAACGCACGCATCCTCGCACTGGCTGTCTCGGCCATCACCGCGACAACGGCCACCGGCCAGATCAACCCAGCCGTCGGTACGCCTCTGGGCGCTACGGACGACTCGATCAGCATGGCCACGGTCTCCTTCCCGGTCGTTTTCCCGGGTGGCGTCGCTGTGAATGACATCTTCATCGACTCGAACGGCCGCATCTCTTCCGACGCGCTTGAAGGCTCGGACTTCTCCGAGAGCACCGCTGAGTTCTTCGGCGAAATGCCGGCGATGGCTCCCTACTGGGACGACCTCAACCCGATCGGCGGAGCCGGCATCGGTGACGTCTTCTTCAACGACCTCGGGACCTCGGCGCTGATCACCTGGCAGGACGTCGTCCTCTTTGGTGGCGCGGCCGGCGCGGAGTTCACGGTTCAGGCGGAAGTCTTCCCGGACGGCACGGTCCGTTACGGCTACGACAGCCGGACTCCGGCGTTCGCCAACGACGGCATCGCCGGTCTCTCGGAGGGCAACGGTGTTGCTGATCCGGGCGCCAGCGACCTGACCGGTGGTGGTTCCTCGGGCGGCACGGTTTACGAGCAGTTCCTCGCCCTCGACAACGATCTGAACAACGGTGAGCTCACCTTCACGCCGGACGGCGCAGGTGGCTACAACTGGGTTTCCACGATCATCGCGCCGACCCCGTCCGTCGTGACCGTCAACGGTCCTGCTTGCACCCCGCTGCCGGGCACCAACACCTCGACGCTGTTCACGCCGGATGGCGCGGGTGGCTACAACACCACCCCGAACGGCGGTGTCATCGACACCAACTTCGCGGCCGGCACGCCGATCGCGTTCACCGACGACTCGACGAACGTCCTGGCGCTCGGCTTCTCGTTCACGATGCCGAACGGCAACGTCGTGACGGATGTCGAAGTCGACTCGAACGGTCGCGCTTTCGAGCCGGGCCTCGAGGCCTCGGACTTCTCGGAGTCGGTTGCTGAGCTTCTCGGCGACCCGAGCGCGATCCTCGCCCCGTACTGGGACGACTTCAACCCGTCCGCTGGCGGCCAGATCTGGCAGAGCGTCGGCCCGGGCGGTGAGTTCGTGGTGACTTGGGACGGTGTCCCGCAGTTCGGCACGACCGACTCGAACACGTTCCAAATGGTTCTCGCTGCGGACAGCAGCATCACCTTCAACTACATCAGCCTCGTCTCGACCGACGGCATCGTCGGCCTCTCGGCCGGTAACGGTGCGGTTGACCCGGGTGCGAGCGACCTGAGCGCTGGCCCGGTCGCGACGGCCGGTGGCAACGTCGTCTACGAAGAGTTCGTCGCCAACAACGACCTCGGCACGCCGCAGCTGCTGCCGAGCCTCGCCGCGCTTACCAACCCGGTCATCGGCACCAACTTCGACCTGCTCATCGAGAACAACCCGGGCTCGATCGGCGACTTCTACCTGCTCGGCAACCCGAGCGCGTTCGACCTGACTCCGATCGGTATCCCGTGCTCG
>JBCBZB010000129.1:0-5758 GCA_039815565.1 Planctomycetota bacterium | reverse complement strand
TCCCACTCTGCAGGCTCGCTACCGCGGGTTCTCACTGCATTCCGCTATGCGAGTGGCGGGAGGTCGGGAAGACGCACTGGAGCGGCTGTGTCGGTACGTCCTGCGCCCAGCGCTGGACGATTCGTAGCTGTCGTGGACCCGTGACGGAAGGGTGCTGTATCGGCTGAAGCGGCGGTGGAAGGACGACACGAAGTTGGTGGTGTTCGAGCCGCTGGTTCTGATCTAGGGGGTGGCGGCGTTGTCGCCGCGGCCGCATCGGAATCTGGTGACCTATCACGGAGCATTCGCGCCGGCGGCATCGTATCGAGAGCGGGATGTGCCACCGCCTCCAGAGGGTGAGGGTGAGCGGCCGGCGTTCCGTTCGAGGCAGCGACGGCCATACAGTGCGGCAGGGGAGAAGCGGAAGAGGAAGCGGCAATGGCGTCGCCGCTTGACGTCGTCACTCGATACGGGCGGAGCTGATGCGGAGGAGCCTTGGGAGTGGACGTTTTGGTTTGCTCTGACTGCGAGACCGATGGGCGCCTGCTGACCTTCATCACCGATCCGCGGACGACCATGCGAGTGTTGTCGCACCTGGGGCTGCCGGCCGAGCTGCCGCCGTGTTCACCGGCGCGTCCGCCGCCGGAGGCTCCGGGCCTGTGGGCGGAGTGATCGAAGTGCAGTGAAGGGGGCTGGCGTGGGGTCGCTGCGGGCCACGGGTCTGCCGTAGCAGGCTGCGGGGCGTTGAGGGTGGGAGCGGAGTTGCGGGTTGGAGCGGTGGAGGGGGCCAGGAAGAGCTCTGGAGGGGGCATATGGAGAGCGTCGGGTCGACCGGCTTGCCGGGGGAGTAATCCAGTTCGCAGTTTGTGTTTCTTACGCGCCGAAATCGTCGTCTCACTCGCACCAAGTGTTGAGACGTCTGCAACGCCCGCGAGTCGAGAGGCTCGTGGGTGTCCGCTTGTACGGTTGGGTCGTACGTCGGTTGGTTGGAGAGGCGCGGGCGCAGGCCCCGGCATCCAAGATCAACGCAGGGTCACGTAGCGGGCGCGTGGTGCAGCGAAGGGGTCGCGATCGACCGTCAGGTCGAGCACGGCCGAATGTCCGTCCGAATCCTCGGTCATGAGGCGATAGGCGCCCGGCAACAGGTTCAGCCCGCAGGTCCAGCCACTGCGGAGCGGCGGGATCTGTCGCTCCAGAATCGGCCGATCGGAGTCCGCTTGGGTGACCCGCACGAACAGCAGCCCGAGACTCTCGAACGCCACTGCCGGCTCTACCCTGACCGTGGTCAAGGTACAGGGTTCTGGATCCAAGACCACTTCGACGACCTCGTCGATCACGAGGTCCACGTCGGCTTCCAACGGCTCGAAGGCCGAGTCGATGATCTGCAGGCGGTAGGTGCCAGCCGGCTTTCGCAACTCGAGAGGGTTCTGCCAGATCGGGACCGACGAACGATCTCCTCGCGCGAGGTCGATCAGTTGGATCCGTAACTTGCCGCGCAGTTCCTGCCACGGCCGCTCGACGTCGAAGCTCAGACGGATCGAGCCGAGCCTCTCAGGGTGCAGCAGCCCGACGTCGTGGTCTCCCCGCGGCGACAGAGTGAACGCTCCGAGCGTCCGCTCCGGCTGCCCGGGCAAGGACAACTGCACCTCGCCTGGAGCAAGCGGACCGATCTCGAAGGAGTCGTCGCGTTCGATCCGCGCGACTCTCTGGCTTCCATCCTCGCGTCGCACGAAGACGGCCCCGATCCGCTTTCCGACCTCGGAGCGGTCGATGCGCCCACGCAACCAGGCCGTCGGCATCCGGTCGTCGTTCACGACCAGCTCTAGACCCCGGGTGCCAATCTCGATTCCAGGCCACGTCTGCACCGCCGCCGTTTCTGGCGACCCTGGACCGGGCGAGTCGCCCGGCGGATGTGCGCGCAGGGTGCGTGCCCCCCGAGAGACGAAAGTTCCGACTTCGAACGACCCGTCGGCATCCACCTGTGCTGGCAGACCGACATCGAAACGCCCGCTCTTGGCGACGACGGTCCAGCCGGCCAGGGCAGCTCCCTGCTGATCCGCGAGCGTGCCGGAGATCGAGTTCGTGCCCGCCCGAAGACGAGGGGACCATTCGACCGGCCCGGCCTCTCCGAGTTCCAGGATCTCGAAGACTTCGACACCCTCAACGGACTTTGCCCGGAGTTGGCAACGCCCCGTGCCGAGCCCGGACAACTCGTAGCGCCCCTTCGCGTCCGTCCATGTCGACCGGGGTCTCAGGCTCGGGCCGTCGAACTCCGAGACCTCGACATCGGTCGCGGGATCGCCATCGACGTCGAGGACCGTGCCGAAGACCACTGTTCCGGCAACGAGTTCGATACGAAGTTCCTGCTCCTGACCTGCGACCAGCTCGGTCACAACGACGGCTTGCGCATGATCGGGACTCTCGACTGTGATCCGGATCGGCCCGGGTACGAGGCCTTCGAACTCGAAGGCTCCGTCGACCGAGCTCACGGTCCGGACTCCGAGCAAAGAAGCGGCGCTCCCATCCGGCCATTGCGCGATTCCCCGCCCCGGGTCGTCGGTGATCGACAAGAACACACCGCGGATCGGTCGACCACCGACCCGCTCGACCACCCGCCCGCGAACGCCGGCCCCGCCTCGACGCAGAGTCAATTGAACGCGCTGCTCGACACCGGGACTCGGTCGCACGATCCGATCCGCAGGCCAGAACTCGGGGTGCTTCGCTCCCAGCCGAGATAGGCTCCATGTCGGCACCCGGAAAGCCCCGACGGCGTCGGTCTCGGTAAGAACCAACGGCGCGGCACCGTAACCCGGCTGACGAAGGGACCAGACCTCCGCACCCGTGATGGCCGTGCCGAAGTCGTCGACGACGAGACCCTGGAGCCAGGTCGGTTCGCCGGTCTCCACGACGATTTCGGCACGCCCATCCGCCAGAACCTCCACGTATCGAGGCGTCGCGTCCGAGGTTGTCCGCATCCACCAGCTGCCTGCGAGGATGTCTTCGAGCATCGCCTCGCCGAGCGGGTCGGTCGAAGCACGGTGCACGCCTGCCCACGGGTTCCCGCGCTTGGACAGCTCGACGACGACGCTCGGTAGGCCGGTTCCACCATGGATCACGCGAACGACGAGGTCGCCGAGATCCGCAGCGACTGGGTCGGGGGGCGAGCCCGCGACGCCCGAGAGTCCTTGGGACTCCACCCGCTCCTCAACCGCGGTCGGCTCGCCGCGACCCTCTCTCGACCGAGTGCTCGAGTCGGCACTCCCACTCCGAGTCGGTGGGTCGAGTCTTGGCTCGGTCGCAACGTCCCCCTCGGTCGGTGGATTCCACCAGAGGAAAGCCGCCACGCACGCAGCCACACCGAGTCCCGTCATCGCGAGTTTGGCTCCAGTCATCATGATCCACGCCGTCTTGGTCAGCGAGGACACCGTCGAGCCGGTGGTCGCTGTGAGAGTCGTCGTCAGGGTCGCTGCGTGAGCCGCGGCGTGCGCATGGACTGCTGACTGCACTACGGCGAGCCCGGCCGTCGCCTCGCCAGAGAGTGCTGCAACGGCGGTCCCGGCCGGCAATGCAGCTCGGAGCATCTGCTTGGCCCGAGAGAGCTGCGACCGCACGGTCGCCGGTGGTCGGTCGAGCGCGTAGGCGACCTCGGCCGGCTCGAGACCGTTCCGCAGGTTCAGTACGGCGACCGAGCGGTAGGGCTCCGCGAGTCCGTCGATCCGCTCGAAGATCGTGTCGCGGAGTTCCCGGTCGGCGACCGCGATCGCTGGGCCCGGCTTGTCGTCGCAGAGGTCCGGGACGAGCACGCCCGCCGGCCGGCGATGCCGCCGCTTCGCGAGGTTCGCCAGGATGCCAGCCAACCATGCTTCGACCGGTCGAGCTGCGTCGTAGCGGCTCGACGAGTCAATCGCAGCGACGAAGGTCTGTTGCACGAGTTCCTCGGCTTCACCGGCATCGCGCACGAGCCGCACCGCCGCCGCCAGGAGTCTGGTCGCCATCGCTTCGTAGACCCTCGTGAACGCCGAAAGGTCTCCCTGTTCGGCGAAGCGCTGGAAGTCACGGTCGACGGGCGGCATGTGGGTCATTCACGGAGACCGACCCATCGTTGCAGAAAACCCGCGAATCTTCCGAACAGGGTTCCGACCCGGTTCTGCCTGAGAAGCGGGCTTCGGCTCATCGTGCCGAGGATGGACCTTCTCTCCGGTTCGCCGAGCCAGCCCGGGTCAGCTCGACTCCGCGCTCTCTCGCAATGCGGCCTCCTCGATCGCGATGCGTCGGCCAGTCGTCACGGCCTGGAGGGGGGCCACGGCACAGGGCGTCACCGTCAGGCCCAGCGCCAGCGGCAGCGCGATGACCTGAACGGTCACTGCCAGATAGCCCGGATGACGCAGGAAGCGAAACAGACCCCAGGTCACGCGCGGCACACCGTCTTCGACGATGACGTGCATGCTCCAGCGGCGGTCGAGACTCCAGATCGTAGCGAGGCGCAGGACCTCCGAGGTCAGCGCTACGGCGACCGCGCCGCCTCGCCACGACCCTGCGGCGAGCGTCGGACCGACGAGAAGTCCTTCGGCGACGAGGCCCGCGAGCCAGAGCATGTGCACCGCCGCGATCCCCCGAAATCTGTCCGGGGTCACTCGGCGCGCGCCGCGGGCGAGCAGTGCTCGCGTTGTCCGCGCGGAGTGCAGGACCTCGACGATCCGGACGACAACGAGGTAGGCCAGGTCGAGCGCGACCTCCGTTCTGATGCGTGGGAACGATGCAGCTCGAGGGCCACGGCTTCGGCCGAGAACCCCGGCCCGAAGGCGGTGGCGACCGCGGGACCTGCCTGGAACGACGGGCTCCCAAGGACGTGGTCGAGCACGAAGGACACGGTCGCGGCCGACATGTTGCCGCAGCGGCTGAGCGTGGTGGTGGCCGGCTCCAGCTGGGCTGCGGTCAGGTGGAGGGCCTCGGCGTAGGCCTCGAGCACCTTCCGACCGCCCGGGTGGAAGATCCAGTGCGCGAGCTCCGCGGGCGACGCGACCGATTCGATCAGTGAACGCGCCTCCCGCTTGACGACGCTCGGAATTCGCGGCGAGAACACGACCTGCCATTCGTCGGCGTGAACGTCCCAGCCCATCAGCGACCGGGAGTCGGGCGCCATTCTGGTCGTTTGGCCGCCGAGCGTCGCCAGCGGCCCCGGCCAGGGCGGCGGGCCCGACCAGCGCGGCGGCCGCGCCGTCGCCGAACAGCGCGCAAGCGACGAAGTTCCGCCGCAACAGATCACGGGGGAAAAATGTCAGGCTCGTGAGCTCGACGCAGAGCAACAGGACGAGCGTGTCCTCGTCGCCGCGAGCGATGTCGCTGGCGATCTGCAGTCCAGCCCACTGCCGCCGCCGACCGACTCGGACCTAGGACGGGTGGCCGCCCGGATCTTCCGTCGCACCCTGGCGCTCCTTCATGAGCGCGGCCTGACGGGGGAGTGCGGCCAGGGGCAGCTGCTGGACGAGAGTCCGACGGCCGTGGATGCCTGCCATCAGGCGGCCGTACAGGGGCGGATAGCCTTCGGCGAGCGCTCCGGCTGTGCTGTGCGTCGGGAGGGTGATGAGGCGGTGCGTCTTGACGAAGAAGATCACCGGACCTCGGTCAAGGACGGGCGTCCCACTCTGCAGGCTCGCTACCGCGGGTTCTCACTGCATTCCGCTATGCGAGTGGCGGGAGGTCGGGAAGACGCACTGGAGCGGCTGTGTCGGTACGTCCTGCGCCCAGCGCTGGACGATTCGTAGCTGTCGTGGACCCG
>JBCBZB010000046.1:0-38659 GCA_039815565.1 Planctomycetota bacterium | reverse complement strand
GGTGGATCCGGTTTCGGGGGGCAGGTCAGTGCGGGGGCTTCGAGATCTCTACCTCTCCGCGCTTCGCGACGGGCTCGCAGTCGAGAACGCAGACTCGCCTCGCGGGAAGCTTGAGGAGGCGATCGAGGAGGAGGTCGTCTGGTCCCTTGGACTTCGAGCAAAGGTCCGGATGGCCGAGATCCTCGGGGTCGAGCCCTACTACAAGGTGCTCGTGGGTGGGGCGTTCCCGGGTGGGGAGGATGAGGGGGGCTTCGAGGCGGACTAGGCCCGCCTACGGCTCAGGCCCGTTCACGTGCGAACGAGCCTGCTTTCCGCCAGTGCCGCAGCGGTAGTCGACGCTCGGGTCAGTCAGTCATGATCACCCAGTTGCCGCCGTTCGACGACCACGTGTTGCCGGATCCTCCGAGCGTGACGTTGCCACTCGGCGGCGGGCCCATCGGGGGCGGGGTCGCGCCCATGCCCGAGTTGTTGCTGCCGGAAAGAGTCACGTTATTACCGGCTCCTCCAACAGTGATGTTGTTGTGGTCGCCCGTGACGTTCACGGTCGCACTTCCACCTGTAACGGTGACCGTGTTTGGCTGAGAGGCTGAGCCGTCGGATTGGACGAATATCTCAATTGACTCGCCGTCCGTATCGACAATGAATGCTGATGCGCCACCGGACTTCTTGCTGGTCACGCGACTGATTTCGCCAGTCGTCGTGTAGCAACCGTTGCGATCCGGTCCAGAGACCTGGCCATCGTGTTGAACTTTCAGCCTGCCCGTGGCAGTTGACGGAACCGACACCGTGGCGCCCTTGATGTCGGTCAGCTTTTCGCCGGGTCTGATGACGGTGTTCGCGACAGCGATCGGGTCGCCGACTCCGGGAGTCTGGGCGACACAAAGGTTCGCGGTGAAGAGAAGAGAAGCAACGAGTAGGACTACGAACTTCATGGCTGGTTGTTGGTGCCTGCGAGAGGGCAGGGCTTATTGCTGTGGTTCGAGACGGGTTGTTTGCAGGCAGCATCGAGACCATCTCGATGCTGGTCGTTCGCGGTGAAGCGGCACGTATTGGGTGCTGTTCATCGAGGGAGAACTGGTCTCCACGTCTTCGTCATGTCCTGGCCGGCAACTCTGTTTCCGAATTCCCGGCGCTCGAGATCCCGCAGCAATTCCTGGGCGCGATGGGGATCGAAGCTGAGCCGGACGACGACGAAGGATCGGACGAGGCGGACTAAGCCCCCCGCGCCCTAGCCCTCACCGCGCCCAGCTCACCGACGATCTCCTCGCCGTTTTCGGTTTCGACCATGCGTTCCGTCGGCAGTCTGGCGGCACCCGTCCTATCGGGGCAGACTGACTGGATGAGGAGAGTTCTCGCCGTGGCCGCTCTTACGGCCTTGTGTTCGTGCGCCACGCTCGTCAACGGCACGACCGGGCATGTCCGGGTCAGCACCACGCCATCAGGAGCCGAAGTTTTCTTAGGCGAACACAAGCTGGGTGAGACTCCGTGCGTGGTTTCGATGCGCCATGATGAGCGAGAATGGCTCCGGTTCGTGCACCCCACAGTCGAGCACGATCGCTATGCCCAGGCTGCACGTTCGGGTAGCGGGTGGATCGTCCTGAGCTTCCTTACTGGAGCATTCGTCTTCCCGATCATCGACGGCTTCACTGGAGCGGCATCTCCGCTCAGGCACGAGATGCATGTCGACTTGGATAAGGCGTCAACCGAGGACGAACAGACCAGGTCTGATCGCCTTCGTGCCACTTGGGGAGGGCGGCCGGATGAGCTGCCTTGGAACTGACGGTTGGCTGGTGGTTCTGCAGGTCGAGACCGACGTTGATCAATCTGCGCAAGCTAACCTTCGCTCCTGGTATCTCCGGGTCAACCTTCCAGATCGAATCGATAGGTCGGTAGCCGAGGGATCCCGCGGTTCCGTTCCGCGCGTAAGTCCGTCCGTTGGTTGCGAACGTTACGGCGATGGCGTTCCCGAGACGCTGCGATCGGACTATCCCCACCTGAGGCATCAGCGGCCATTCGTGCCCCGGGTTGGCGGCCTCGAACGGGACTTCGCTGAGTCTCACTGGGCCACGATGGTTCTCAGTCTTTTTGTGCCAGTGGCCTCGAAAGCTGCGAAATGGAGGATGGACGCCTACACAGGATGTTGGAGCAAGCACTGTCCCAGGCCCTGAACCCCGAAGATCCAGTGCGTACCGCTTGGCCTCGAGATCTCGAGCGCGCCACGCGGCGAATACGTGCTCTGCGATCTCTCATTGAAGACTGTGATCCATCGCCTGAGGTGCTTTCGCTTCTAGGCGTCATCACGACGGAGCTGATGGAACACCTTAAGCGCCACCCTGAGCAGATGTATCAGCTTCGGCCGAGGCTGTTCGAGGAGCTGGTCGGCGAGGTGCTTGCGAGCTACGGGTGGGAAGTGCACATCACCCCCGCGAGGAGGGACGGTGGCTACGACCTGTTTTGCGTTTCGAAGGACGATGCAGGCGTTCGGACGTCCTGGATTATCGAGTGCAAGCGTTACCGAGAAGATCGCCCCGTCGGAGTCGAGGTGGCTCGCGCGCTCTACGGAGTGAAGGGAGATCTTCGAGTGGCGAACGCAATGCTTGCGACGACTTCCCGCTTCACGAAGGGTGTCCACGACTTTAAGGCGTCGCGGCACGACTTCGATCTCAAGGACTACGAGGGCATCCTCGAGTGGATCAACCACTACAAGCCGAATCCGAACAGCCGGCTCTACGTCAAAGACAATCGTCTAGCGCTACCGAGCGATGAGGGCTTCGAGGCGTCGTGACCTCACATCAACCCCAACCCATCGAACGCAGCGCTGAGTGTCTTCCGCAGCGCATCCGGCGTCGCGTGAGCGTAGCGAAGCGTCATGCTGTTGCCGGTCGCGTGGTCCATCAGCGTCGCGACGTGGTGAACCGGAGCCTCGGACTCCATCAGGTGGGTCTGGAAGCTGTGCCGGAACGTGTGAGGGTTGTGATGCCCAGCAAGGCGCTCAGGCAGCCGCTTGCGCCAGGTGCGATAGAGATGCGCCATCGCGTGAGATCGCGCGTAGGTCTCCGCCTGCTCACTCTGCCGATAGACCAGCTCGCCCGGGCCCGCGTCACCAGCAAGGCGAAGCGCGGCCTTCATGGCGATGGGATGGACGGGGAGTGTTTGCTTGGACCGCTTCCGCTCAACAGAGATCTGCAGGGGGTCCGAGTCCAAGTCGCGGACATGCAGCCGGGTGACTTCGCTCGCACGGAGACCGGTCGTGAACAGCAGGACCGTCAGCGCCTCGGTCCAAGCCGAGGTGGGAGTGTCCGCTTCGCGATACGCGCCGACGAGCTCCAGGATGTCGGTGGAGGTGTAGTGCTTCCGCTCCTCCCGCTTCCGCTGACTTCGCTCGACTCGAGTGGTCGGCGGGTCGCCTTCGAACCAACCGCGCTTCGTCGCGAAGCGGAACAGTCGGCGCAGCACGTCGAAGTCCTTGTCTATGGCGGACGCGGAGGGACGACGTCCGCCATGCCGCGCAGGGTCCGAGCTCAGTCGTCGATCGCGGTAGCTCTCGAGATCCCGCGGGCGGATCCTGCGGATCGGGGTGGCGCCTGGAAGGTGCTGTCGGATGACGCGGATCTTCTCGACGTAGAAGCGCACCGTGTTCTCGGACACTCCTCGTCGGACCGCGTCTTCCAACATGGCTTCGGCGACGTCGTCCAGTGTCGCTCCCAGTGCCACCGCGTCGCCACTCGCCGCTTGCTTCAACGCCTCGGCTGTCTTGCTCGCGCGCTCGAGTGCGGTGGTCCACTGACCAACGCGACGCCTGCCGTTGACCATGACTCGCGCACGAAAGCGCCAGCCGTGAGCCTCACTCCAGAGGCGCTCAACGTTCGCAGGAACCTTCGGAGGTCGCGACTTTCTCCCGTTTCGACTCGTCGCCACATGTGCGATTGTCACTGAGATTGGCACTGGCACTCAAGGTGGCACTGGCGGCCCCAAAGGGGTTGATCTCATAAACCACTGATGCGCAGGTAGCTTAGGATGAAAAAGAAGAGCACGCCCACCAGGACTCGAACCTGGGACCCCGGGATTAGAAATCCCGTGCTCTATCCAGCTGAGCTATGGGCGCGTGTGGGCGGCGGAGGATAACTGATCCGGGCCGTTCGCCCAGCTTCGAGCAGAGGAGGTTTGGGGTCTGCGCTTGGGTGAGGGGCTCAGGCGTCGAGGTGGCCGCGATCGCTGTCGCCCATCTCGATTCCGCCCTGAGGGAAGTACTCGTTCCACCGGTCGGTGACGGTCTTCGCGGTCTTCTCGTCGCAGAACAGCTCGTCTGGATAGCCGGGCTTCATCCGCGCGTCGATCACCAGCGGGGCCTGGTAGATCGGTTGGTGTCGCACGATGCGTTCCACCCGGGCGTGGAGATCGGCTGCGGGTTCGAAGCGTGTGAAGGTCGTCCACAGGAACGACATCGAAGTCTTGGTCGCCTTCTTCACGTCGTCGACGAGAACGATCATCGGCCAGTCACTGAGGTGCTCGGATGATTCCGCGAGGCGCCGAGCCGCCTCCGGTTCCGACTGGTAGCTCGGAGCCTCGACGACGAGGCAGCCGCGACAGAAGGGGCGCGCCGCCTCGAAGCCCTGTGGCAGGTGTGAGTTCTCGAAGCGAAGCGGAAGCTCGCGCACCGGGTCGCCGAGTCCGAGCAGCACGCCCTTGCTGCCTTCGTTCACCTCCGGGCCGGCGTAGTCGAGCGTGTCCATCGACAGATTCGAGAATACGTAGAGGTCGGTCTCGAGGTTCGTGCGCTCGAGGATGTGTTCCAGGGTCGAGCGGAAGTCGCGCAAGTCGACCGCGCGATCAGTCAGTAGCAGGAACTTCGTCAGCGCGAGCTGGCCCTCGCCGAGGATGCGGAACGCGGACGCCATCGCTTCGCGCTTGTAGCGCTCTTCGACGACGGCGGCCGCGAGGCTGTGGTAGCCGGTCTCGCCGTAGCTCCACAGGTCCTTGACCGCCGGCATCACCACCTTGATCAGCGGAGTGAGTAGCTCCTGGAGGTAGTCCCCGAGGAAGAGGTCCTCCTGCCGTGGCTTGCCGACGACGGTGGCCGCGCAGATCGGGTCCTTTCGGTGCAGGAGTGCCTTCACGTCGAAGCGCGGGTAGTCGTGCTTCAGCGAGTAGTAGCCGTAGTGGTCGCCGAACGGACCTTCGGGGTGCATCGCGCCCGGTTTCACTTCGCCGACGAGCACGAACTCCGCGTTCGCCGCGACGTCGAGCGGGCCGGCCGGGTTGTTCGCGAACGGCATCCGCTTGCCGAGGATCAGCGAGGCGAGCAGCCACTCCGGGACGTTCTCGGGGAGCGGCGCGATCGCTCCGAGGATCATCGCTGGTGGACCACCGATGTGGACCTGGACTGGGCAGGGCAGACCCTTGTCGTGCCAGGCCTTCAGGTGGAACCCTCCGCCCTTGCCGATCTGCGTGTGCAGTCCGCAGGTGTCGTCGTCAAAGCGCTGGATCCGATACATGCCGAGGTTCGGGCCGAGGCCGTCGGGGTGCTCGGTGTGAACCAGCGGAAGCGTGACGAAGTGCCCGCCGTCTTCGGACCAGGTGCGGAGCAGGGGGAGGCGGGAGAGGCGCGGCGGAGTGTCGACGCACTCGGTGACGGGTCCACGCGCGCGGCGCTTCGCACCGACCTTCATCAACGAGCCGAACAGATCGCGTTGCGCCCAGAGCTTCTTCGGGGTGGGCGGAACTGCTGTGTGCGGAAGGGCGGCGGCACGCTCGACGACCTGTTCGGGGCGACGGCCGAAGGCGAGCTCAACGCGACGCGCGGTGCCGAAGAGGTTCGTGACCACGGGCCAGTCGGCGCCCTTCACGTTCTTGAACAGCAGAGCGGGGCCGCCAGCGGCGATGACCCGTCGGTGTACCTCTGCTGCCTCGAGGTCCGGATCGACCGGGGCATCGATCTCCACGAGTTCCCCTTCCCGACGCAGCACGTCGAGGAAGGCGCGCAGATCGACGAGCGGAGAAGGGCGTTCGATCCCTGGGGGAGCATCAGTCATGGAGCAGGGCTGGCGATAGGTCGAAGGTCGTGCCGCTTGTCCGGGGGTGAATACCCGAGATCCCCGGAGCTTTCCTCTCGGACGAGGCCGAACGTCAGGCACCCTGCGTCTCGGTCTCTCGCTCGCTCTGCCGGCGTTCCGCGTCCCGCTTCAGACCTCTCAGCATGCTCGGAAAGACGAATCCGTGCATGGGAAGCACCGAGAACCAGTAGAGGATCCCGAGGAGTCCGCGGGGCTTGAATCGCGCTGTGAGGCGAAGCCGGGTTTGGCCAGTGGACGATTCCTCGGACTCGAGCCGCAAGAATGCGATCCCCGGTAGCCGCATCTCGGCCCGCAGCTCGACGAGTCGATCAGGCACCACGTCGACGACTCGCCAGAAGTCCAGAGCGTCTCCGACCTGTAGTCGGTTGGGGTCACGACGTCCGCGGCGAAGGCCCGGCCCGCCGATCACCTTGTCCAGGAAGCCTCGGAGTCGCCACAGCCAGTTGCCGTCATACCAACCGGTGTCGCCACCGATCCTCGAGATCGTCTCGAACACGGTCTGCGCATCGGCGAGCACCTCTGTCTCTCTGCCGTCATCGAAAGTCGTTCCGCCGGCCCAGTTCGGATCACCTGGAATCACCCCGGCGTCCGTCCACGCGGTCTCGATCATCCCGTCGACTTTCTTCCCGAGCGCTGCGTCGATCGCTTCGTCCATCCGGAGCAGGGGTTGTGGCATCAGCATCGCCGCCTGCGAATCCCGGCAAACGGTGCGGTTGCGCAAGCCCTCCGCGAGGGGGCGAGCAATCGTGTGCGGGACCGGCGTGACCAGATGGATCCACAGCGAACTCAAACGCGGTGTGAGCACCGGCACCGGCAGGATCAGGCGCGGGCCCAGGCCACGCGCGGTGCTCATCAGTCGCATCAACTCCCGGTAGGAGACGATGTCCGGGCCACCGATATCGAGGGTCTCGCCGATCGTCTCGGGTGTCGACAGGCACTCGACGAGGTAGTGGAGCACGTTGCGGATCGCGATCGGCTGTGACTCGGTGCGAACCCACCTCGGCGTGACCATCACCGGCAGGTGCTCGACGAGGTAGCGGAGGATCTCGAACGACGCGGACCCGGACCCGATGATCATTGCGGCCCGGAACACCGTGACGGGCACGCCGGTCGATCCCAGCAGGTGTTCGACCGAGCGCCTCGAGGCGAGGTGTTCACTGAGATTCGATCCGATCTCGCCGAGGCCGCCGAGATAGATGATTCGCTTGAGCCCTGACTGCTTCGCCGCGGTCGCGAATCCGGTCGCCAGTCGTTCGTCTTGCGCTCGGTAGGAGCTGCCGGCGCTGTTCATCGAGTGGACGAGGTAGAACCCGGCGTCACACCCGCTCAAGGCACGTTCGACGGTCGGCAGGTCTGCGAGTTCGCCGCCGACAACCTCCAAACCGGGTTTGTGACGCCAGGGGCGATCGGCGAGCTTGCGCGGTTCGCGCACGAGACAGCGGACCCGGTATCCGCGCTCGAGCAAGCGGGGGACCAGTCGACCGCCGACGTAGCCGGTCGCGCCGGTCACGAGCACACGAGGTGGCTCCGTGCGTTCCCCGGTCGCGGCCGCTGGGTCGAGTCGAGCGGTTTCAGAGTCCATTGGCTGCCTCATCCAACACGTTCAGCCCGACTCGCGGTGTTCGCGGCCGTCCTCAGGACGCCGCCTACGCATTGCATGGTGGATTCGTATCGACTCAATCGATGGATTCATCGATCCCCGTGCGACCCGGCCCCGGCTCATCAGCTGCGACCACCGCGTCGACAGAACGGCAGCAGCCAGCGAGCGGTTCGGTCCGAGGCCCCGGGGCTCCCGAGCCGTTCGTGGAGCAGGCGGAGATCTTCGAGTGCCGTGTCGCGGCTCGGACCGTCGTTCCAGAATCCCCGAACGGCGCCCAGTACCTTGGCCCAATCGGCCGGTTCGAGAACGGCGATCTCGGGGGAGATCTCGCGGTTCATGCAGAGGTTCGCGATCCCGAACCACGGCGCCATCACGATCTGGTTGATCACGAAGCGGCCGAAAATGTCCACGAACCGGTAGCAGACGACGGTCGGGGTATTGTGAAGTGCGGCCTCGAGGGAGCCGGTGCCGGACTTCGCAAGAACCACGCGGGCGCGTGACAGGACCGATCCGGGGTCGCCTTCGAGTAGCTCGATATCGAGGTCCTGGTCCAGGCCTTCGTCCTGCCGCTTCGCGAGAGCCTCTCGAATCTGCCGCGCTCGCTTCGGGTTCCGGTGGGGGATCTGGACTCGCAGAGGGCCGCTCTCGCCCTGCAGGTCCTTGGCGATCTGCAGCATTGGCCCGAGATGGATCTCGACTTCGACTCGGCGGGATCCGGGCAAGAGGCCGAGGACCGGGCGCGTGTCTCCATCGCTGACTTCAGTCGTCTGTTCGTCCGTCGCTTCGGCAACCTCGTCGAGGAGTGGGTGGCCGATGTAGGCGGAGCGCATGCCGCTCTGCTCGAACCAGGCCGGCTCGAAGGGGAGAATCGCCAGGCAGACGTCCACGACCTTCCGGTAGCGTCGCGTTCGCCACGGGCCCCAAGCCCAGTGTTGCGGTGCGACGACGTGAAGGACCGGGATCCCGAGCCGTCTTGCGGCGCGCGCGAACACCAGGTGGAGCCCAGGGTAGTCGAACAGCACGACGACATCGGGACGGTCGTCTCGGAGGATGCGCACGTACGTCGCCAAGGCCTTGCCGAGGAATGGCAGGCTTTGGAAGACTCCCTTCAATCCGAACACCGCGTGCTCGGCCAGCGGGTAGCGAACCTCGACGTCGTGGTCACGGAGGATCTGTCCTCCCAGTCCGCTGACGTGTGGCTTCACGGCATCGTCGGACTCCTCGCAGAGTGCGCGAAGCGAGTCGAGGAAGTTGGAAGCGTGGAGTTCGCCGGAGGTCTCGCCACACGAGATCAGCAGGTGAGGCTGTCGGTCTCCGGTCGGCGGCTTGAAGGTGCCGGCCCAGGCACCTGGGTCAGGAGTCGGTGTCGGCGCCGCCAGGGCTTCGCGGACCTTCTTCTTCCAAGACTTCCGCGTAATCAGAAAGATGCTGAATCGCAGCGGCGAGATCACGAACTGGAGCAGTTCGGATCCGAAAGCACCGAGGACGACGAGAGGAATCGGGAGTCGCACGCTTCGTCAGGGTTGGGTTCGGGCGAAGAGGCGATCCGCGATCCCGTAGAGAACCACGGCCGCGAGAAGCAGCCAGACCGTCTGTTCGGTGAACAGCTCCCAGAAGCCCTGGTTGCCGATCATCACCGGCTGGTAGACGTCGAAGTCCGAGAGCTTGAATGCGCTGAAGCGGCGGATCGTCTGCACGAAGTAGAGCGCGACCTGCAGGATCACCACGCCGCCGATCCAGAACGCAGTCTGGACCTGGGATTTGGCGAGCACGGAGAAGATCGTCGTGAGGCTCAGGACCACGAGGACGAACGCCGCGTTGTGGAACGAGCAGATCATCAGCACGTCCAGGGGCACGTCGAGGTTCACCGGGTCGAGCGCGCTCATGGGGCGTGCGGACCACGAGGTTAGGAAGATCGGCACGACGACGATCACCGCCGTGACCCAGTACTTATTCCAGAGGATCGCCGAGCGGGAGGCCGGGCGGGAGAGCAGGAACTCGAGGGTCTGGTTCTCGCGCTCGCGCGAGACCATGCCGGTGCCGAGCAGGATCGCGGCTGCGATCCCGACGATGTTCACGCCCTTGAAGAACATCTGGACGGCCAGATAGGCGCGGTAGCTGGTTTCCTCGTCGTTGTCGAGAATCATGCGCACGATGCGCTGCATGAACTCGGCGGGAACCATCTCGACGATCGAATCGACGATGCGCGAGATCAGCGGGGAGTCGACGAGTGAGGTGATCTCGTCGAAACCGCCGCGGAGGTCCGGCCAGAGGACGACGGCCGGGATCAGCAGAGCCTCGAGGATCAGGATGTAGGCGATCCCCATCGAGCGGAGTTCGCGCCAGGTCTTGAGGGCGATCAAGCGTTCACCTCCGAGGAGTGCTCCGTCAGCACGCGGTAGATGTCATCGAGGCGGGTCGCGCCGATCTCAGCGGACTCGAGCACACCCTCGGGCAGCGTCGACAGCCAGCTCGCCGGGTCGTTCGCGACGAAGACCTCGATGGTTCCGTCGGGTAGAACCGAGCTCCGGGTCGTGCCGCTCGGGAGATCGATCTCCCGGCTCAGCTGCATGCGGATGCGCTTCTTCAGGGTCTCGCGAGCCGAGCGGATGCGTTCGTCCGATACGTTGCGGCCGTCGAGGAGGAACACCGAACGGTCAGCGAGGGCTTCGACCTCGGCGAGGTGGTGCGAACTCAGGAGCACCGCGCGTCCCTCGTCACGCAGCAACTGGATCCAGTCGCGGAGGGCCAGACGCGCGTTGGCGTCGAGGGCGCGGTCGGGTTCGTCCAGCAGGTACAGGTCGACGTCGGCCTCGAGTGTGGCGCGGAGCGCGACCTTCTGCTTCATGCCTGCCGAATAGCGGCGCACGGAGCGGTCGAGGGGGACCTCGAACTGCTCGCGCAGGCTCTCCGGCATCGGGCGCTGCGACTTGTAGAACTCCCGGTTGAAGCTGAGGAACTGCTTCCCGGTCATCGATGCGTAGACGTTCGTCTCGCCCGGTAGGTAGCTCGTGCGCTTGCGGATCGAGAGTGGGTCGCGGGCCGGGTCGTGGCCGAGCACCGAGAGCTCGCCGCCACTGGCCTTGAGCAGTCCGACGGCCGTGCGCAGGAACGTCGACTTGCCGGCACCGTTTGGGCCGATGAATCCGACGACTTCTCCTGGGTTCACCTCGAGGTGGAGATCCTCGAGGGCGACGAAGTCACCGAAGCGCTTCGAAACCGAGGTGGCGGACAGGGCCGGCTGCGTCATGTGTCGATCTCCACGAACCGACCATTCGAAGGCCAGCTGCCAGCCGACGCGAGGAACCGTCGGCAGAGTTCGAATCCCCGCTCGCTGAGGAAAGACTCCGGGTGGAACTGGAACCCGAGCATCGGGAGTCGTCGATGACGCAAGGCCATGATCACACCTTCCTCGGTGGCCGCGAGTTCTTCCAGAACGTCCGGAAGCTGCTCTCGCCTCACCGCCAGTGAGTGGTAACGCGCGAGATCGAGCGGATTCTCGAGCCCCTCGAACGGCCAGCGGTCCTGGTGGTAGATCGGCCAGGCCTTTCCGTGGCAGGGAGGTGATCGATCGATCTCAGCTCCGAAGGCGTGGGCGATGGCCTGATGACCGAGGCAGACTCCGAGCGTCGGGATCACGGTCGACTCGTCCTCGGACATCGCCTGGAGCAGCGGGACTGAGCAGCCGGCGTCCTCGGGGCGTCCGGGGCCCGGCGACAGGACGATCGCGTCGGGGCGATTCCCGGTCTCGGACAAGATCTGGTCGACTCCGACGGTGTCGCTGCGGACCACGTCGATCGCGCAGTCGAGGCTCCCGAAGGCGTGCGCGAGGTTCCAGACGAAGGAATCCCGATTGTCGAGCAGGAGGACGTGCACGAGATCGTGAATTGGAGCGCGCGCCCTGGTCTGTTCCAATGGCAGGCCGCGGTTTCCCGTCTGGCGCCGCGTTCTCTCCAGCACGCTGCATGAACATCCTGATCGTTGGACTGGGCGAAGTGGGATCCCACCTCGCCAAAGTCCTCTCGGCAGAGAAGCACTCGGTGACCGTCGTTGACTCCGACCGCCACCGTCTGAAGAAGGTCACGCAGAACCTCGACGTTCACTCCGTCCACGGGGACGGATCTCGTCCCGACGTTCTGGACCGAGCCGACGCGGACGAAGTCGACCTGCTGCTCGCCGTCAGCAACGACGACAACTCGAACATGCTCTCGTGCCTGTTCGGAAAGCGGGTCGGGGCCAAGCGCACGGTCCTCCGGGTGAAGGACATGTCGCCGTTCCAGGGCTTCCGGACTTTCTTCCGGAAGAACCTGATGTTCGATCACGTGCTGTCGCTCGAGGATCTCGCGGCGACCGAGATCGTGAAGACGATCCGGCAGAACAAGGCGGTCGGCGTGGAGAACTTCGCCGAGGGCAAGGTTCAGCTCCGCCGTCTGCGACTCGAGGAAGGTTCGGCCCTGATCGGAGTCGCCGTGCGTGATCTGAAGATCCCCGAGGGGATGCTGATCGCCGCGATCGACCGCGACCACGAGGTGATAATCCCCAGTGGCGAAGATGTTTGTGAACTCGACGATGAGATTCTCGTCGTCGGCGAGCCGCCGGCGATCGCGACCTTCGAGAAGAAGACCGGTATCCGAGCGACCCAAGCGCGACGCGTCGCGATGATCGGTGCGGGTGGCACGGTCGTCCACGTCTGTCAGAAGCTCCGCCTGCACGGATCGAAGATCACGGTGATCGCTCCGACCCGGGAGGACGCGGAGCGGATCGCGACCGAGGTAGACGGCGCCACGGTTCTGCACGGCGATGCGACCGACATGCAGATGTTTGAGGAGGAGGGGATTGGTCAGTGCGACGCGTTCCTCGGCCTTACCGACACCGATGAGATCAACCTGATGTCGTGTCTGCTCGCGAGCAAGCTCAAGGTCCCGAAGACCGTCGCGCTCGTGCAGAAGCCCGATTACATCGGCCTCTACCAGGAGCTCGGCGTGACCGTGGCCGTCTCGCCGCGGCTGTTGTGCGCAAACTCGATCCTCGGCTTCGTTCGCCAGGGCAGTATCTCGTCGATTGCGACGATCGAAGAGGGCAAGGCCGAGGTCATCGAGCTCGAGATCCCGGCTGGGAGCAAGATCGTCGGCCGCACCGTCGCCGACGCCGGGTTTCCGCAGCGCTGCGTGATCGGAGCGATTGCGCGGGAGCACGGCGAGATCCTGATTCCGCGGGGCAACACGAAGCTGGAGGCGTTGGATAACCTGGTCGTGTTCGTCACGCAGGACTGCCTCCAGGCTCTGCTCGACCTCGTCAAGTAGCGCGAGCCTCGGTGGGGGCGTCGCCCGACCCGGCTGTTACCATTCCGGCCATGCGAGCATCGACGAGTCGATTCGTTTCGCGGGCGCTGCTGGGCTCGACCATCGCGTTGTTCCTCTCGGCTTCGGAGGTCACAGCCCAGGAGCAGGGCCCGGTCGAGACCTGGGTGCAGAAGCAGGGCGTCTCCCGGGATCTGATCGACAAGGCGCGGCGCATCCACGACCGGTTGTTCACCGTCGACACGCACAAGGACATCCGTCCGACGCTCGCGCTGCAGACCGTGCCGGACGATCCGGATCAGGCGCGTCAGTTCCGGTTGCGCAACGACCCGACGGTCCGGGGTGTCAATCAAGTCGACTTCCCCAAGATGCTTGAAGGCGGCTACCGCAGCGCCTTCTACATCGTCTACGTCACCCAACGGGACAACAATCCTGCCGGGTATCGCCAGGCCTACACGCAGGCGAATCTGATGTTCTCGGCGATCGAGCGCATGTGCGAGAACTACCCCGAGCACATCGCCTTCGCGCGGACGCCGGCGGAGATGCGTGCTGCGCACGAGCGGGGCTTGCTGGTTTGCACGATCGGAATCGAGAACGGCTACCCGATGGGAACCGACCTCTCTCGGATCGAGGAATTCCAGCGCCGTGGTGCGAACTACATGTCGATCGCTCACAACCGTCACAGCCAACTGGGAGACTCTCACACGCCGGTCGAGCCTCTGCACGGTGGTCTGAGCGATCTCGGTCGTCGGGCGGTTGGCGAGATGAACCGGGTCGGCATCATGGTCGACGTGTCGCACGCCTCGAAGGCCACGATGATGCAGGCGGTCGATCTGTCGGTCGTGCCAGTCCTCGCCTCGCACTCCGGCTGCCGGGCGGTCTGCGATCACAGCCGCAACCTGGACGACGAGCAGCTCCTCGCGATGAAGCGTAACCGTGGAGTCGTTCAGCTCGTCGCCCTCGACGGCTACGTGCGGGATCAGACCGAGCGCGACAAGGCACGATCCGTGCTCCGCCGCGAGATCGGGCTACCAGACCGAGGGCGCACCCTGCCGGACGGAACGGAGCTGGACGCCGAGACATTCTCCGAGCGGCTTGAGCAGTACGAGGCGCGGCGCCCGGAGATCGATCGCGAGTTTCCGCGCGCCAACGTGCGGGACTTCGGCGACCACATCGACCACGCGGTCGAAGTCATGGGGATCGACCACGTCGGAATCTCCAGTGACTTCGACGGGGGAGGTGGCATCGAGGGCTGGGACAACGCAGCCGAGACTTTCAACGTCACTCTCGAGATGGTGCGGCGAGGCTACACCGAACAAGAGATCCAGAAGATCTGGGCCGGGAACACGCTGCGCGTTTGGGCCGAGGTCCAGGCGCACGCGCGCTTGAGCGGCTACCAGTTCTGAGCCCGTCGCTCAGGAGTCGCGACGGATCGGGTCCGTCGTCGTGCGCTCGAGTGGCTCGCGAACCCAGATGTCGTCGCCGCGGTAGATGACCCGGGAACGCGGGTTCGGCGATTCGGGCAGTCCGAGAGCTTCGCGTAGTCGCTCAGGACCGGTGAAGACCCAGAAGCGATCCGGAGATGGTCGATCCAAATCGTCGAGGCTCGCCAGGTTCCCAGGGTCGGGCGCGAATTCGATCCGACCGGCGACCAGGCCAGCGAGTCGAAGGGTCTCGTCGCCGAACTGATCGATGCCGCGGACGAAGATGCCGGTGCCGGCCGGCATGTCGAAGGTCGTGCGGGACAGCACGTCGCCGCTGATGCGTTCGTCATCGGCCAGATTGACGCGGCGTTCGATCAGCTCGCCGGCGTCGTCCAGCATGATCGCGTAGAGGCGGTCTTGCGCGGTCAGGTCCTCGGTATGGAACTCGACGCGCTGGTGCGTCGAGCGGATGCCGGCGCGGTAGTAGACGCCGCCCATCTTCTCGATCGCGCCGTCATCAACGACGAGGTCCGGACCGTAGAAGTGGTGGACGCGGCATGGACCGTCGGTCGCAGTGCGCCCGAGGAACAGCACGCCGAACTCCGTCCCGACGCCGTACTCGACACCGCCCTGGGTCTCGATCCGCACGACCGGTCGCGTGTGCGACGGGTTCGGTGGGTCGGAGAACAGGTCGAGCGAGCAACCGGTCGAGGCGATCGACAGGAGGGTCAGAGCAGCGGCGGCGCGCAGTCCGCGCTTCGGCGTGGGTTGTCCAGGACTCGGCACGTGCGTCATCTATCGGCAATATCGGCGGATCAGCGACAGCTTTGCAGAAGAAAGTCTGCCCTGGGTTCGCGGAATCACAACCCCTTGGCTCGGCGGGCGGGGGTCAGGAGTCGCCACTCTTCGGCTTCTTGTCCGAGCCGGAGGGCTTGGAGTCGCCGCCGGGCTTGGAGTTGCCATCGGACTTGGAGCCGCTGCCGTCGGCCTTCTTGCCGGCCTCGTAGGAGCTGCTCCGATAGTCGGTTTCGTAGAAGCCGGAGCCCTTGAAGAGGATGCCGCTTCCGGCCCCGATCCGACGCGTCAGCTTCAGCTTCTTGCACTTGGGGCAGCGTCGGAGCGGATCGTCCTTGATCGACTGGAACGTCTCGAGGACGTGTCCGCAGGATTCGCAGTCGTAGACGTAGGTGGGCATCGGATCGGATCGAAGTGTATTTGGCAGGGAATTCGACCGGCTCGCCGGTGTCAGCGCAACAATCCGACCCCGATGAGCGAGGAGAGAACGAAACGATCGGACTTCGAGGCTGCGATGCACGAGATCGACAGCAACCTGTCGGTGCGGCGCCTCGTGTTCGTGATCGCGAACATCCTGGTGCCGGCCTCGTTCGTCGCGCTCGTCGATGTGCTGGGGTGGGATCTTCGGAACCTCGGATCCGGTTTCGCGGTCGTGCAGGAGCAGGCGCTCGGAGCGTTCGGCGTGTTTCTGGCACTCGGCTCGATCGTCCTGACGGCCATCCTTTCGCGTTGCCACTTCGGCCTCGTGTTGAACGGTGCGAAGATGCGGAGTGCGTCCGGGCAGGGGTGGTCTCCGAGTTCGCTCAATTGGCTCGGTGTCACGACCAACTTCGTCGCGCTGATCGCGTGGTCGGGGATGTTCGGCGTCCTACTGGTCGGAGCGCAGCTCGGTCAGTTGGTCGTCGCCGCGCTGCTCGCCGTGGCGTTCGGCTTCTGTCTGATGTGCATGCTCGGCTGGAATCACCGCAAGGCGAACCTGCGGGCTGCGAGTCTCGTCGTCGAGCACGCCAGTCGGAGTAGTCGGATGAGCGCCCGAACTGGTTGACCGCTGACGAAGCGGGGGACGCGCGCCGACTCGTCTCCTCGTCGGTCGGGCGGTTCATCCCATGTCGTGGTCTCTTCGGAGGCGCGGGGTGAGGTGACTGCCGGCGCGGCCTCGCAGAGGTCTGACAGGGCGTATTCTGGGGGGAATCCCCAGCTCGGAAACCCGGTTCTCAGCTCGCCCCATGAGACGTCTCGCTGCCCTTCTCGCCTTCTTCGTCTGCTCGGCCGTGGCTCCGGCCCAGACCATCGTCACGCTCTCGGGCGACATCCACGATGGCATGATCGGTCCGCTGGCGCTGGACACGTTCCACTGCAACTCGATCCGTGTGCCGGCGGGAACGACGCTGACGATCAGTGCCTGCAACCTGAAGTTCAATCCGAACGCCACCTTCACCGTCGACGGCACGCTGGATTGTGGTCAGGGCGTCTACATGACCTCGGTCTTCGACGACGTGATCGGGGGCGATACGAACGGCGATGGGGGCGCGACGATTCCGCAGGCCGGGGACTGGCAAGGCGTGCGCTTCAGCAACAGCTCGAACGACTCGATCATCAACGGGGTCGTTCGGTATGCGGGCCGAGGAGGCAACCCGGCTGTTCGGATCACCAACCCGAACATGCGGCTGTCGATGACCTTCAGCGCGATCGTCACGAGTGGCGGGCCAGGTCTCGATGCGGGGACTTCGCAGCCGATCCTCGACCAGCTCTTCTTTGTCGACAACCTGGGTGTCGCGGCGATCGGCCACATCTCGCACCTGTCCGACGTGATCAACTGCTCCGCGCTCAACAACGCCGGGGGTGACTATATCCTGCGGCGCGGTTCCTTCGCGACCTGGCCCGCCACTCCGAACACGGTCCAGATCAGCCCGAACAACACGCTGAACAACAGTGGCGTCGTGGTCGTCCGAGACTGGGTTCCGATTCCGACCGGTCGGACCATGATCATCGACCCCGGGATGACCGTGAAGATGGCCTCCGACGGTGGATTCCGATTCGACGGCGGTGAGCTGCAGTTGAACGGAACACCCGGCACGCCGGTCATCGTCACCTCGCTGCCGGACGACAGCGTCGGCGGAGACACCAACAAGGACGGCGCTGCGACGATGCCTGCGGCCGGCGACTGGCGCTCGATCGTTCCGAGCAGCTCTGCGACGCTCTCGATGACGAACACCGAGGTCCGCTACGGGGGCGGAGCCTTCGGAACCGCGGTTCGGGTCAGCAACTCGGACGTGACCGTCGACGAGTGTCTGATCACCGATTCGGCGGGGCACGGATTCGCCTTCTTCGAGTCCGCTGGGCGGCCGGAGCGCCAGGCGATCACGAACACGCTGTTCGAGCGTCTCGACGGGCTCGTGTTCAAGGACATCCCGATCGAGGGCCTCGCTCGCTGCTCCGGTAACGAGCACGGCGTCGGCACGGTCCGCGCGATCGAGATCGCTGAGATCCTGCGAGAGGATGCGACGATCGGGATCGCGAACGTGCCCGAGCGGGTGATCCACACCGATCGGCTCTCGGTGCCGGCGGGACGGATCCTCACTCTCCTGCCGGGACTGCAGTTCAAGTCGACTGGCAGCTTCATCGGAGGAGGAGCAGGAGTCCTGCGGGTCCTCGGCTCTGCGGTCTCGCCGATCGTGTTCTCGTCGATCGAAGACGACAGCGTCGGCGGTGACACCAACGGGGACGGCAACGCGACGACTCCGAGCCCGGGTGATTGGTCCGGTCTCGCGTTCAACGGGTCGGTGCAGTCGGTCGTCGAGCATGCACGCATCCAGTACGGCCAGTACGGCGTCAACTGTTCGAGCACCGGGACCCGGATCCGGAACACCTTCGTGCGCTTCACGCAGCGCGACGGCATCCGAGCGAACAACATGCTCGGTGATCTCGACAACATCGTCGTCAACCAGGCCCAGCGGCATGGGATCTTCCGGAGTGGTGGTTCGTCCGACATCCGCCACGCCACCGTCGCCAACTGTGGCAGCAACGGGATCGAGAGCTCCGGGTCCTGGAGCGGTTCGGTCCGAAACTCGATCTCCTGGAACAACTCCGGCCAGAACTACTTCAACCTGACCTCTGGTCGGGTCTTCAATTCCTGCGGCGACTTCAACGGCGTCAACGGCAACATCGATCAGGACCCGCTGTTCGCTCCGGCCGAGGATCTGACCTTGAGTCTCGCCTCGCCGTGCTTGGACGCCGGCGACTTCGCGACCGGTGTCGCGACCGCCGTCGATCTCCGTGAAGGCAACCGTGTCACTGACTACAGCTTCAGCGGTGCTGCGCTGCCCGACATGGGCGCGCACGAGCAGCGTGCGAACGACCTGGTGTGGAACCGGGCGTTCCCGCGCATCGGCGACTCGATCGAGTTCCGGGTGCAGGTGGTTCGGCCGGCGGACGTCGGGCCGGCGATCCTGATCCTCGGCTTCCTGGACGGATCGGTGTTCCTTCCTCCCTACGGCATGCTGAACACCGGTGCGGCGACGTCACTCGCACTCGCGACCAGCACGACCGGTCTGCCGATCAACTTCACGATCCCGAACAACCCGACGCTGGTCGGGCTGGAGTTCGGTGTGCAGGGCTTGTCGGTGCCGCTCAACGCTCCCACGAGGGGTGCGCTCACCGAGCGCTACCGCGTGCGCGTCGATCCCTGAGCAGGAGGGTGGGTCCAGTGCTTTCGTGTCGCTACTTCCCGACCGTGATCTGCACGGTTTCGGTCTCTTTGCGTCGCTTGTAGCGGATCGAGATCTCGGTCCCGGCTTTGACGCCGGCCAGCGCCTCGGCGACATCCCGTGACCGGCTCACCTCGGCGTCGCCGACCTGGAGGATGATGTCGCCGGTGTCGAGTCCGGCTTCGCCAGCCGGGCCTTCGGCGAGGATCTCGCTGATCACAAGTTGGCCGCGCAAGCCGGATGACGGGATGAAGCCCAGACGGCCGCAGCCCTTCTTGTCGATCTTCGCGCGGGCTCGACCACGCGCCATTCGGGCCAGGTCACGGGCTCGCGTCGGCAGCGCGTTCATCGCGTCGGAGCTCGCCGGCGTCGCTTCAGCATCCGCGCGCGAGAACCCGATCGGCTCGTCGCGATCGGCGACGGTGCGAATCAGTCGGTAGGCCGCGCGCAGGATCTGGGCTTCGGAGCCGTAGTTGATGAACTCCGGGTGATCGCTCACTCGGTGGTAGTCGACGTGCAGGTTCGTGTGGAAGAACAGGACCGGCAGGTCGACGTCGTAGAACGACGAGGAGTCGGTGGGGGCGTGGCCACCGCGGCCGAGTTCGAGGTTGAGACCGCTGGGCTCGATGTGCTCTTCGATCAGCTCGGACCAGAGCGGGCTGGTGCCGGTGCCGCCGAGGAACAGGTAGTCGTCCTCGCTGCGCCCGATCATGTCGAAGTTGAACATCGCGATGGTTTGCTCGTGCGGGCGGACCGGGTTCTCGCAGTAGTGGACGCTGCCGAGAAGGCCGAGCTCCTCGGCGGAGAACGCGATGAACAGAATGCCGCGGCGGGTCGGGGCTTCGCTCAGCGCCTGAGCGAGTTCGAGCAGGCCGGCCGAGCCGCTCGCGTTGTCGTCGGCGCCGTTGTGGATCTCGTCTTTGACGTCCGAGTCTCGCGCCTCCCGGCTGCCGAACTTCCCGAGGCCGACGTGGTCGAAGTGCGCGCCGATCACGACGATCTCGTCACTGAGGGATTCGTCGGTCCCTGGAAGGAAGCCGATCACGTTCTTCGTCGGCACCGACTTGTAGAACGCACTCTCGGCTTCGAACGGCTGAAACCAGGAACGACCGTTGCTGGCGACGCGCTCGAAGCCGTAGTCCTTGAAGCACTTCGAGATGTAGGCCGCGGCTCGCTCGTTGCCCTTCGTTCCGGCCGCGCGTCCCTGCAGCTTGTCGCTCGCTAGGAACTCGACGTGCTCCCGCAGATCCTCGACCGTGATCGTGTCGAGGCGCGGGATTTCGGCATCGGCCGCCGAATCGTTCTCCTGGCCGAAGGCCGAGGCGGTTAGCAGGAGGGGGGCGAAGAGGCGCAGCGAGAGCGACATTTCCGGATCGTCGGGAGCCGCTCTCGACTTGTCGAGGGCCGGAGCCGTCGGATCACTCGCCGCGGACCATCACGCGGCTCGCACGGATGACCTTGCCGTTCATCGTGTAGCCGCGCTGCACGACCTGAGTGATCGTGCCGGGTTCCGCTTTCGACTCGCTGTCGACGCCGACAGCCTCGTGCTGGTTCGGGTCGAAGGCCTGTCCGGCGGCCTGGATCTCGGTGAGGCCGTGCCGCTCGAGGACCGACTCGAGCATCGAGCGGACCATCTTTAGGCCGTCGACGATCATCGCCGGGTCGAAGTTGTCGCCGGTCTCGGTTGCTCCCAGCGCGAGGTGGAAGTTGTCGACCACGGGCAAGAGCTCTTCGGTCAGGCTCTCGATCGCGCGCTGGCGAGCCTCCGACAGGTCCTTGCTCTGGCGCTTGCGCACGTTCGCGAGGTCGGCCATCGCGCGGCGGAGCTTCTGCTCGGCGTCGCTCGAGCCGGACGGCTCCTCTTGGTTCGACTCCGAGCCGGATTCCGCCGGCCCCTCGTTCTCGAGGTCCGGAACTTCGGTTTCGTCGTTCTCGGAAGGCTTCGTGTGGTCGTTCATGTTCCGTGGAGGATGTCGCGTACCTTTTCGAAGATGCCGCGCTTCTTGCCCTTCTGAGGCTTCTTCTTGGACTCGAGCTCATCGAACTTCTCGAGGAGCTCTTTCTGTTCGGTGTCGACCTTGGCCGGGACGTCGATCTGGACCTGGACGACCAGGTTTCCACGGCCGTAGCCGTCCACGCGGGGAAGGCCTTGGTTGCGGATACGGAGACGCGTCCCCGGTTGCGTTCCCGGTGGGATCTTCAAGACGACGGTTTCGTCGTGGATCGTCGGGACCTCGATCGAGTCTCCGAGCACCGCCTGCCGAAATCGGATCTTTGTCTGCGCGTAGAGGTCGTCGCCCTGACGGGTGAAAAACTCGTGCGGCTCGACGCGGACGACGACGACGAGGTCTCCTGGCGGGCCTCCGCGGTCTCCCGGTTCCCCCTGTCCACGAATCCGCTGCGCGGTGCCGTCTTCGATGCCGGCCGGGATACTGAGGTCGATCGGGACTTTGCGAGCCTTGCGGCCTTCGCCGCCACAGTCTTCGCAGGGGTGCTCGATGATCTGCCCAGTCCCATGGCAGGTTGGGCAAGTCTGGCGGAAGGAGAAGATTCCCTGACTCACTGAGACTTGGCCGTGGCCGCCGCAGGTCGAGCAGGTGACCGGCTCTGTTCCTGGCTTCGCGCCGGTTCCGTTGCAGGTGTCGCAGGTCTCGGGTCGGTTGATCTCGACAGTGCGCTTGGCGCCCGTCGCGACCTCCTTCAGAGTCAGGCTGAGGTCGACGCGTAGCGAGGCACCCTTCCGGCGGCCTGAGCGACCACCGCCACCGCCCCCGAAGAATTGCTCGAAGATCCCGCCGGCTCCGCCGAACAGATCCCCGAACTGGGAGAAGATGTCTTCGACCGAGCCGAAGCCACCGCCTCCTGCCGCGCCGTCGACGCCGGCATGGCCGAATTGATCGTAGCGCTGGCGCTTCTCGTCATCGGAGAGAACCGCGTAGGCCTCGGCTCCTTCCTTGAAGATGCGCTCGGCTTCGGCATCGCCCGGATTCTTGTCCGGGTGGTTCTTGAGCGCGAGCTTGCGGTAAGCGCTCTTGATCTCGTCAGCAGACGCGCCGCGTCCGACGCCGAGGACTTCGTAGTAGTCGCGCTTGTTGCTCATCGGCGCCGTAGGTGGGTTCTGGAGGCTGACCCGCAGGACCGGGGGGTGCTGGGGTCAGCCTCGGATCGACGGAGGGCCGTCGATCAGCTGACCGCGCCGGTCACCGGCTCGGTGTCGTCTTCGAGCGTCGTCACCAGCGTGTTCGTGGTCAACATCAGGCCTGCGATCGAAGCTGCGTTCTGCAGTGCGGTACGGCAGACCTTGGCCGGATCGATGATGCCGGCCTTGAACATGTCGACGTATTCGCCGGTCACGGCGTCGTAGCCATCCGAGAGCTTGCGGTTGCGGGCCTCGTCAACGACGACGGCCGGCTCTTCACCGGCGTTGGTCGCGATCTGGCGGATCGGAGCTTCGCAGGCTGCCTGGATGATCTCGATGCCGAACTTCTGGTCGCCACGGCCGCGCATGTCGCTCAGGACTTCGCTGGCGCGGAGCAGAGCCATGCCGCCACCGACGACGACACCTTCTTCGACCGCGGCGCGGGTCGCGTTCAGTGCGTCTTCGACACGCTGCTTCTTCTGCTTCATGTCGGCCTCGGTCAGCGCGCCGACGCGGATGATCGCGACGCCGCCGGTCAGCTTGGCGAGACGCTCCTGGAGCTTCTCACGGTCGTAGTCCGAGGTCGTCTTCTCGATCTGCGCCCGGATCGAGTCCGCACGCTTCTTGATCTCGGTCTTCTTGCCGGCGCCTTCGATGACCGTCGTCGACTCCTTGCCGACCACGATCTTGCGAGCGGTGCCGAGGTGGGAGGCGTCGACGTTCTTCAACTCCAGGCCGAGATCCTCGGCGATGCAGGTGCCGCCGGTCAGAGTCGCGATGTCCTGGAGGATCGCCTTGCGACGGTCACCGAAGCCCGGCGCCTTGACTGCGCAGATGTTGAGGATGCCCTTCAGGCGGTTCACGACGAGGGTCGCGAGCGCTTCACCTTCGATGTCCTCGCAGATGATCAGCAGCGGGGCGCCCGAACGGGAGACGTCTTCGAGCACCGGGATCAGGTCCCGCGCGTTCGAGATCTTCTTCTCCAGGACCAGGATCTTGGCGTCCTCGAGAACAGCCTCCATCGACTTCGGATCCGTGATGAAGTAGGGCGAGATGTAGCCCTTGTCGAACGACATGCCCTCGACGAACTCGAGGTCGGTCGTCGAGGTCTTGCCCTCTTCGACCGTGATGACGCCTTCCTTGCCGACCTTGTCGACTGCGTCGGCGAGCAGTTCGCCGATCTCGAGGTCGTTGTTGGCCGAGATCGAACCCACCTTCGCGATGTCGGTGCGGTCCTTGATCTTCTTGCTCATCGACTCCAGCTGAGCGACGACGGCCTCGACGGCCTTGTCGATGCCGGCGCGCAGTTCCTGCGGGTTCACACCCGCCGTCAAGAAGCGCTGGCCCTGAGTCAGGATGGCCTCGGCGAGTACGGTCGCCGTGGTCGTGCCGTCACCGGCGACGTCGTTCGTCTTGCTGGCGACTTCGCGCACCAGCTTGGCACCCATGTTCTCGAATGGGTCCTCGAGCTCGACTTCCTTTGCCACCGAGACGCCGTCCTTCGTGACCATCGGGCCACCGAACGACTTCTCGATCACGACGTTCTTGCCAGCCGGGCCGAGCGTGACCTTGACCGCGCGGGCGAGGGCCCGCACACCGGCGACGGCCTTCGAGCGGGCGTTCTCATCGAAGAGGATCTGTTTCGCCATCGGATCAGCCCTCCACCTTCGCGAGGATTTCGGTCTCACGGAGGATCTTGAAGTCCTCGCCGTCGACCTTGACGTCACTGCCGGCGTACTTGCCGTAGAGGACGATGTCGCCCTTCTTCACCTCAGGCTTCACGCGCTTGCCGTCGTCGGTCATCTTGCCTTCGCCGATCGCGGCGACCTTGCCACGCTGCGGCTTCTCCTGCGCGGAGTCGGGGAGGACGATGCCGCCGGCGGTGACCGCTTCGGCATCGAGCACTTGGATGACCACTCGGTCCTCGAGGGGACGGATGCTCGTCATGATTCGGGTTCTCTCGTTGTTGGGTTAGTTGCTGTGGACCCGGTGGCTGCGAGGCCTTCTGGGTCGGGATTCGTCAAATCGAGCCGTGCGGTGAAACCCGCGGTGGCTCGGCGATCCGCGCTGTGTCGCGAACCGCGTTGCGTCACTGGTTGGGTCGAGCGGGGGGGCGGGCTCAGAAGCCCATGCCACCCATGCCGGGCATACCGCCCATTCCACCCATGCCGGGCATGCCGCCCATTCCACCCATGCCGCCCATACCTTCAGGCGCCGCGACTTCGCCGGCCGGCTCCTTGACGGTGGTGACGACGCAGTCGGTGGTCAGCAGCAGGGTTGCGACCGAGGCCGCGTTCTGCAGCGCGGTGCGCGTGACCTTGGTCGGATCGACGATGCCGGCCTCGATCATGTCGCAGAGCTCTTCGGTCAGCGCGTTGTAGCCAATGGTCTGGCCGCGCTCCTTGAGGACGTGACGCACGATCAGGCCACCGTCGACGCCGGCGTTGTCGGCGATCTGACGGAGCGGAGCCGAGCAGATGCGCGAGATGATCTCGACACCGAACTGCTGGTCACCTTCGAGCTCGAGCTTGTCGAGGACTGTCGACGCGCGGAGCAGCGCCGTGCCGCCACCGGGGAGGATGCCCTCCTCGATCGCCGCGCGGGTCGCGTGCAGGGCGTCTTCGAAGAGCGCCTTGCGCTCCTTCATCTCGGTCTCGGTCTGGGCGCCGACCATGATCTCGGCGATACCACCGGCGAGCTTGGCCAGGCGCTCCTGGAGCTTCTCGCGGTCGTAGTCCGAGCTGGTCTCGTCGATCTCGCGGCGGATCTGCTTGATGCGCGCTTCGAGCTCCGGCTTCTTGCCCTTGCCCTCGACGATCGTCGTCGAGTCGTTGTCGATCAGGACCTTCTTCGCGACGCCGAGCTCCTTCAAGCTGATCGACTCGAGGTCGGTGCCGAGGTCCTTGAAGATCGCGGTGCCGCCGGTGAGGATCGCGATGTCTTGCATCATCGCCTTGCGGCGATCGCCGTAGCCCGGGGCCTTGACGGCGCAGACCTGAATGGTGCCGCGCATCTTGTTGACGACGAGGGTCGCCAGGGCTTCGCCCTCGATGTCCTCGGCGATGATCAGCAGCGGCTTGCCGGCGGCCTTGAGCTGCTCGAGCAGCGGCAGGAGCTTTTGGATCGACGACAGCTTCTCTTCGTGGACGAGGACGAAGGCATCGCGCAGATCGATCGACATCGACTCGGTGTCGGTGACGAAGTGCGGCGACAGGTAGCCGCGGTCGAACTGCATGCCCTCGACGACCTTGACCTCGGTCTCGGTGCCCTTGCCCTCCTCGACGGTGATGACACCGTCTTCACCGACCTTCTTCATCGCGTCGGCGAGGATCTTGCCGATCTCGGGGTCGTTGTTGCCGGCGATCGCGCCGACCTGCTTGATCGCGGTGTGATCCCCGGCCGGGATCTTCTTCGCCATCTTCTGCAGCTTCTGGACGACCGAGTCGGTCGCGGTGCGGATGCCCTTGATCAGCTCGGCGTGGTTCGCACCGGCCGTCAGGTAGCGCATGCCCTCTTCGAGGATACGGCTGGCCAGCAGGGTCGCGGTTGTCGTGCCGTCGCCGGCGTTGTCGTTGGTCTTGCTCGCTGCCTCACGGACGAGCTTGGCGCCCATGTTCTCGTAGGCGTTGTCGAGCTCGATTTCCTCGGCGACGGAGACGCCGTCCTTGGTGACGGTTGGGCCGCCCCAGCTCTTGTCGAGAACGGCATTGCGGCCGCGAGGGCCGAGAGTCGAGAGAACTGCCTTGGCGAGCTTCTGCACGCCGGTGAGCACGGCCTCGCGTGCTTCGTTCTCGAAGACGATCTGTTTCGTCATCGTCGGATTCGTGGAGGTGTCGAGGGTTGAAGGTCGGCTCGAGCTTCGGAGGAGGTCCGTTTGTGCTCGTCCGCGCGACCAGAAGAAGGGTGACGGCCCTCCGCAGGCAAAAGCGGTGCCAGCGGGGATCCAGATCTGCCCGGATAGGCTGTCGCGGCTGTCCGGGTCCGTTCTCGCACGCTAAAAAGGTCGGATGACCGGGCGGCCACCAGGCCTGCGGCGCCAAACTGACAGGGCGCTGGCAGCGGCCCACCGCGCCCGGTGTCAATCTGGCATGACCATCGAACGAGAGCGGCCCAGTCGGCCGGTCGGCTTGCGGATCCTCGCACTGATCCTGTCCTCGGCCCTTTGGGCCCCTGCACTCCGGGCCCAGCCCGCGTCGGTCGGGTTCGGAGCGAAGAACCGCGTTCTCCTGAGCGACGGGCGTCTGCTCGACGGTCAGGTGACCGCGCTCGACGGCTCCGAGTTGACGATCTCGGGGGCCGGTGGCGAGCTGGCGACGGTCCCCGCCGGCGAACTCGTCGCGATCCACGGGGTCGCGGCCGAGTCGAAACGCAGTGCGCGAGCGCTGCTGGTCGGCGGCGAGGAACTCCGGGGCGAGGTCCTCGGCGGCGACGAGTACGGCGACACCTTCCTTCTCGGTTCGACGGTACTCGGCCAGCGGCGCGTCGCGCTCGATCGGCTCGAGATGCTGATCTTCGAGCCTCCCGAGGGTGTGGAGCCGATCGACCCCGAGCGGCTCGAGTTGCCGGAGGATGCGGACGAGGTGCTGTTCCTTCGCACGGACCGGGGCTTCGACCGCCTCGTTGGGGAGGTCTACCGTTTCACTCGGCGCTCGATCCGTTTCCAGTCCGACACCGAGGAGGAGCCGGTGGGGCGCCGCTTCCGCGAACTCGTCGGCTTCGGTCTACGCGGCGGGTTCGAGCGGGAAGACGAACCGACGCACATCCTGACGACGCGGACCGGGGATCGGATCGGCATCGGCGAGCCGGCGCTCCGGGACGGACGCCTGGCGTTCACGGCGGAGGGTGGCGAGTCGATCGAGATCGAGTTCACCGACGTCACCGCGCTCGTCGCGCTCGGCGAGGGTCGACAGTTCCTGTCGAGCTGCGAGCTGCAGAACGTCGAGCAGTCGTCCTGGTTCGGAGATGGTTCGGCGCCTCTCTTCCCGCTCCGCGTCGATCGTGCCGTCGACGGATCGCTGCTCTCGGTCGCGCGGCTCGGCGGAGGAACCGGTCTCGGAGTGCACTCCAAGACCAGCTTCGAAGTCGTCGTGCCCGAAGGGGTGACCGGCCTGGTCGGCACCTTCGGGATCGATGACAGTGCCGAGCAACTCTCGGTTCGTGCTTGCGTGGATGTGTTCGTCGAACACGACGGCGCCAGGTTGTTCGAACAATCGGCCCTGCGGATCGGACGGCTCGTGAGCCTCGGCCGACTCGAGGTCGAGCCGGGTCAGGTTTTGCGATTCGTCGTCGACTTCGGCCCGGGTCTCGATCTCGGTGATCGCGTCGACTGGATCGACGTCGCCTTCGTGCGCTGATCCTCGCGATGGAGGCTCTCGCGACCACTGCGACCGCGTCCCTGCCGGCGATGTCGTCGGTGGTCGACTGGGTCGTCGAACACCGGGCCTTGGTCGCTGCCCCGGCCGTTCTAGCTCTGCTCTGGGCGTTCCGGCGGCCCGAGGACCGCGTCTCTGGCCTCGGAGCCCTGGTAGCTGCGGTCGCACTCGGCGTCGTCCTGATCCTGCGGGTCGAACGCGAATCGACGATCCAACCGCGGAACCTGGTCGTGGTGTCCAGCGAGCCCCTCGACCTCGAGCTGCGATCCCAACTCGACCTCGGAATGGAGGACGCTCGATCGTCGAGCCGAAGGCCGATCCTTGTCCGCGAACACGTCGAGCGGGACCGGCCGCCGGGCGAGGCCTTGGCCGCGGGGTCGTTGCTCGCGGGTGCCGACGCCGAGTTGCTGTTCGTGTGGAACCGGAGTTCACCCTCGGGTCCGCCGTTGCGCTCGAGCCTCGAATCGGCCGGTTTCAGCCGCAGTGGTCTGCTCGACTTCGATCCCTCCGATTGCTCGGTTCGTCCGGTCGCCCGGCCGGTTGTCGGCCGACCGGTCGATCTGGAAGTCGTTCTTCCGCCCGCGGCCATCGGCGAGGGTGCGAAGCTGCGTTGGTCCGAGTCGGAGGACTTCCTCGAGCCCGCGACGCCGATCCGATTGGAGTGGACGCCCGCGGAGGCTGGAGCGGCCGAACTCTGGGTCGATTGGATCCGTGATGGCACGCGCGTCCGCTGGCGCCTCTCGGTCGACGTCGCCGAGTCGTCCGGTCGTATTCAAGTGCTCGGCGATCCCGGGGGGCGACTCGCGTCGGCGTTGACGGCGCAGGGACTCCGACCGACGGAGATCGCGTCGCTCGAAGCGTTCGAGTCGAGCGAAGATGATCCCGGCTGGTTCCTGATCGGGCGCCGACTCCAGCCGGAGGAGCAGGATCGCTTGCGGTCTCTGATCGATCGTGGTGCGGGGGTGTTCCTGCTCGAGCTTGGCGATGGTGCGCTTCCGTTCGTGGGGGAACCGTTGGCCGACTGGTCGCCGTTCACGCCCAAGCCACGACCGGAGAGCGAGCGGGAGGACTCGGCGGGTGAGGGTGAGACCGAGGCTCCCGAGAACCCAGACGATCCTGGGGAGACCGAGCAACTGGGGGACCCGGATCCGCCCGAGGCTCCCCAGGAGTCGAGCGACTCGGACCCGATGGATCCCGAGACTTCGTCCGAGGCGGAATCGGAAGGGGCTGCGAGCGAGGAGCCCGAACTCCCGGAGTTCGACCCGATCTTCGGCGATACCTCGGATGCTGATCCGTCGACAACGACCGAAGCTGAGGTCGAGCGTCGCAGCGTGTCCCTGCTGCTCCTGATCGATCAGTCGGAGTCGATGCTCGCGCCGGTTTCCAATGCGCGCGGCCGCCGGATGATCTCGTTCGCCCGATCGGCTGCGCGGCAAACCGCCCTGCAGCTTCAGGAAGGTGATGAACTCGGCATCGTGGGGTTCAGCGGAACGACTCACGAGCACCTGCCTCTCGGTCCGTTGCCGAGCCCCGGCGAGATCGAACGCGTCCTCGCGGCGATTCGTCCGGGTGGCGGCACTAACCTGCCGAAGGCCGTGAATTACGCGGTGCGCGAGCTGCTCTTGCGCCAGCGCGGCGTTCGGCATGCTGTCATCTTGACCGACGCGGCTGGCATCGGCCGACCGAACCTCGGCCCGACACAGGCGATCGGATTCGCCTCTCAGCTCGCCGAAGCCGGCGGTGGCGTGAGCCTCATTCTCATCGGTGATCGCAACAAGATCGAATCCCGGGACCTTCGCGTGGGGGTGCAGATCGCCGAGCGGGGCGGCGGGCAGCTCGTTGTCACCGACGACGGGCGGCAGATTCCGACGCTGATCCTGGCCGAGGTGCGGCGGGTGCTCGGCGTCGCGGCCCAGAGTCCCGAGGGGCCTGAGGTCGAGAGTCCCGGCGAGGGTCCGGGCGTCGTCGACCCGGCGGGCTCCGGAGTCTCCGAAGCGGGAGAAGGGAACGATGAGTCCGCGGATCCGGGTACGAGCGAGTCCGAGACTCCGGAGCCCTCCGATCCAGAGGCCGTGGATCCCGGATTGGAGGAATCATCAGCCGACATCGCCGAGCCGAGTGCTCCCGACGAGGTCGAGCAGGCCGCCGGGCCTGCGGTCGAAGAACTGGCTCCAAGTCTTCAGGTCCTCCCGATCGCTCCTTCGCCGCTTGTCGATCCGTTCGTCTCGGAGCCATTCCCGATGCTCACGACGGTCGCCGCGGTCGAAGGTCGGTCCGAGTCCGACCAGTTGCTGGCCGTGTTCCCCGAGGGTCGTCCGTTGCTCGCGTTCGTGAATCGCGGGCTCGGTCGACTCGGCGGATTCTCGGCGCCGTTCAACGAAGTCTGGTGGGACGATCCGCGGTTGCCGGCGATGCTCGCGACCTGGGTTCAGGCGACGGCTCCGGCGGCCCGCTCCGAGTCTCGCTCGGATGTCGTGAGCACCGTCGAGATTCTGCCAGGCCAACCGATCGGTACCGAACGGCGATCGCTCCAGGCAGCGTTCCCCGAGGGTCTGCCGCCGCTCGAGAAGTTCGAGCTCGGGCCGAGCGGCGAGGCGCGGTCTCACACGACGGAGCGATCCCTCGTGCCCGACGATGCCCTCTGGGCGCTCCTGGGATTCCTTTTCCTCGTTCTCGTCGAGCGGTTCGCTCGCCGCGATCGCTGAAGCTCGGCTTTCGAGCGGGCGGCGGAGCTGCGATCATCAGGACCATGCTCGATCTCGTGGGGCGCCCCATTCGGATTCCATGCTCGGCTCTTCTGGTCTGCTCGTTGGCGTTCGCCGGCTGCCTGCACTCGGACGGAAGCGGTTCGGAACCGGCTGGTCTGGAAGTCGGGGCCACGGACCAGGATGGCTCCGACCCTTTCGGCGGATTCGGTGATGCTGGGGAGCTGCCTCCCGACGCGGACTACGTCCTCGACTACGAGGGGCCGGAGCTCAGCGCCGGCTGGGTCGAGGAAGGGGTTCGTCTGTCGATGCCGGCCGCGCCCGGCGGATCGAGCTGGTCCTACGACGGGCCGGAGATCCGAAATGGCGATGTCCGGGTCGTCGTCGTTCGCCTCGACGTTCCGCCCGGGCAACCGACCGGAACGACCTCGCTCGAAACCGTGGTACCCGTCGACGAAGCTGGTCGCCGAATCGAGATCCGGGTCGGGCTCTGGGAGAAGGGCGTTCAATATCTGATTCCACCGGAGAACCACCTCGCGGCCGTCCTGACCCGCTGAGCGAGCGCCGACGATGTTCCAACTCGCGGAGACCGACCACGCACCTTGGCTCGAGAAGGTGTTGCCGCACCTCGACGAACTTCTGATCGAGCAGGCCCACCTGGAGAAGAAGGCCGCGTCGGCCGCTCTGCACCTGATCTTCCGCTACCCCGAGCATCTGTTCATGCATCGCGAGCTGAGCGAACTCGCGAGAGAGGAGCTCGAGCACTTCGAACTCGCCCTCGAACTCTGCGGGCGACGCGGCATCGAAGTTCGGAAACTCGAACCCTCCGGCTATGCCAAAGGATTGGCTGAGGCGATCCGAGAGGCCGAGCCGGAGAAACTCTGCGACAAGCTCCTCGTCGCCGCACTGATCGAGGCGCGCAGCTGTCAGCGGATGAAGGTCCTCGGCGAGGCTCTCGCCGATCAGGACGCGGAATTGTCGGGGTTCTACCTCGGCCTCGTGCAGTCAGAGGCGCGGCATCACGGCAGCTACCGCCGTTTCGCGGTCGAGATCTTCGGAGAAGAACTGATTGAAGCGCGGATCCATGCGTTGCGGAGCCACGAAGGGGAGGTTGTTCGCCGCCCGGATCCGCTGCCCCGACTCCATTCTTGAGTCTTCGAGCCGATGCTCGTGCAACCGGTCGCGGCGAACCGTCGAAAGTCGCGCCGTGACGATTCCCCCTGAACAACCCGAATGGTGCGAGCGGCCTGAGTCGGCCGAACTCGTGCCGGAACTGACCGGGTCCTGGTCTGGGGTGTTCTTCGTCCCGACCTCGGACGGCCGAGGCATCCAGGACGACGGGGCGACGCCGTTCCGGTTGAGCTGGACCCAGCGGGACCTCCAGCTGTTCGGGTATGCGCGACCGGAGCAGACCTCGGACACGGCTTCGGACCGTGGACGGGTGAGAGGGAGAATTCGGCGCCGCCGGGTCGCCTTCGTGCTCGCGCTGCCGATGCGCTACGTCGTCGACGCCGCGGGTCGCCCGCGGCCGATCGCGGAGGTGCTCGGCGAGGGAGACTACGGCCTGCACAAGGCTCGCGGGCCGCTGCAGCTGTTCTTTGCCGGGTCGATGGCACCCGGCCGGGACGATCTGGTCCGCGGAGTGTTCCACGTTCCGCCGGTGCGACTGGAAGTCGACGGCGAGCCGGTCGAAAGTGAATTAGGGCGCGCTTCCGGAAGATTCCGGATCCGCCGTGAGAGCCAGAAGGCCTCTCGCGTCTGATTCTCGATTCGCCCGCCCGCTGACCGACCCGTAGCCCTCTGATGACCGCTGATCCGTCGCCGAAGAGCGATCCGTCCCTCGAGGCGGAGCCGCGCCGTGGCCGAGTCCGTCGTTGGTTGGTTCGCGCGACCCTGGCCTTGGGGTTGGTCGTCGGCGTCGGTGGGTTGTTCGAGGTCACGATCTGGACGGCGCCGGCCCACATGGTCTTCAACGCGCTGCCGGCGCTCGACGAGCGAGAGGCGTGGCAGGCGGAGGAGCCGACTCTGGTTGTCCTGCAGCACGGGCTCGCGAGTTCACCGTGGACGCTCTGGCGATTGGAGCGAACGCTCGAGGCGAACGGCTACGCGGTCCTGAATCCGTCCTACCCGTCGCTGGACGGCGGGCTTGAGGACTTCGCCGCGAGCCTGCACGAGAAGATCGAGCGAGCCTGTGCCGAGCGTGCGGCGAGCGGGGAGCCCGCGTTCGAGCGCTTCTGCTTCGTCGGGCACTCGATGGGCGGACTGGTCATTCGGAGCTACCTCGCGCGCGAGGACTCCCGTGAGGCCCATCGATCCGTGTTCCTCGGGACTCCGCACCGCGGGTCGGCGATGGCCAAGGCCTGGATCGATCGCTGGTGGTTCCAGCTGCTTCTCTCGGGGAAGGGGGCGACACGGCAGCTCGTCCCCGGGGATCCGATCTACGACCGACTCCGGGGTGTCGACGCCGGTCAGGTCGGGACCCTGGTCGGCAGCGTCGACACGGACGGGGCCGAGGTGATTCCCGGACCCGATGATGGCCGGATCGGAGTCGACGAGGGCCAGTTGCCGGCAGCGGCCGACTCCGCAGTGCTCCCGATGGGGCATTTCTCGTTGAGCTTCGACCGGCGGATGATCGAGCCCGTGATGCGATTCCTTCGCTCTGGCCGATTCGACGGCCAGGGCTGAGGGAGGAATCTCAGTTCGTCGGTGGGGCCGATTGCACGGCCCGGTATCGCCTTGGAACAGGCCCCGGAACGAGCGCGAAAACCCGGCGTCGCTTCGCCGTTGCAATCGACGGACCGGGGGCCGACGGTCTAGAACGTCCTGCCCCCTTCAGCCATGCGGATCCTCCGATTCCTCAATTCATCGATCGGCGCCAAGGTCACGATGGCCGTCACCGGCTTGGCGCTGTCTGGCTTCGTCGTCGGCCACCTGACCGGCAACCTCCTCGTGTTCTCCGGACGCGAGGCGATGAACGACTACGCCCAGTGGCTCAAGAGCCTCGGAGGAGGCCTTTGGATCGCCCGTGGCGGTCTCCTGGCGATGTTCATCCTCCACATCGCAACCGCCATCAAGCTGAAACGAGGCCACAAGCAGGCTCGCCCGGTTGGCTACGCCTACCAGTCGACGATCCAGGCCTCGCAAGCCTCGCGGACGATGATCCTCTCCGGCCTCTTGGTCCTCGGATTCGTGCTGATGCACCTGATGCATTTCACGTTCCGGGCGATCGGTGACCACGGAATGCCCGAGGAAGTGCTCGCCGACGGCACGCACCGTCACGACGTCTTCGGGATGCTCGTCGCCGGCTTCGAGAACGACCTCTACGTCGCGGTCTACACGGCCTCGATGATCGTGCTCGGGTCGCACCTCTCGCACGGCCTGCACAGCTTGTTCCAATCGCTGGGTCTCCGTCACGAGGCCTACACGCCTCTGATCGAGAAGGCTGCGAGTGCGGTCGCATGGCTCCTCGCCCTCGGCTTCCTGACGATCCCCTGGGCGGTTCGCCTCGGCTTCGTATCCGCCGAACCGCTCGCCCAGTGATCCCCGAGGAGGGGATCGACCCGCGGCGGATTCGTCCGTCGAACATCGAACGAATTCGACCTGCGCAAGCAGGTCACGCCTGACCGACCTACCAGGACCTCACCATGAACTTGGATGCGAACATCCCCTCCGGCCCCATCGAGAAGAAATGGGACCAGCGGCGTTTCGATCTGAAGCTCGTCAACCCGGCGAACAAGCGGAAGTACCGTGTCTTAGTCGTCGGAACCGGACTTGCCGGCGCATCGGCGGCCGCGACGCTCTCCGAGCTCGGCTACCAGGTGGACGCGTTCACGTTCCACGACAGCCCACGCCGTGCACACAGCATCGCGGCGCAGGGCGGTATCAACGCGGCGAAGAACTACCAGGGTGACGGCGACTCGGTCCATCGGCTGTTCTACGACACGGTGAAGGGCGGCGACTTCCGCTCGCGTGAAGCGAACGTTCATCGTCTCGCGCAGGTCTCGGTCGAGATCATCGACCAGTGTGTCGCTCAGGGTGTCCCGTTCGCCCGCGAGTATGGCGGGACGCTCGCCAACCGTTCGTTCGGTGGCGCGCAGGTCAGTCGGACCTTCTACGCCCGCGGCCAGACCGGTCAGCAGCTCTTGATCGGCGCCTACTCGGCTCTGTCGAAGCAGATCAAGGCGGGTGGCGTGCGGATGCATAACAAGAAAGAGATGGTCGACGTCGTTGTCGTCGACGGCCACGCCAAGGGCATCATCACGCGGTGCTTGCGAACCGGCAAACTCGAGCGTCACCACGGTGATGCGGTCGTGCTCGCGACGGGCGGATACGGCAACGTCTTCTTCCTCTCGACCAACGCGATGAACTGCAACGTGACCGCGGCCCACCGGGCCTACCGTCGCGGTGCTGCGTTCGCGAACCCGTGCTACACGCAGATCCACCCGACCTGCATCCCGGTCAGCGGCGACTACCAGTCGAAGCTGACGCTGATGTCCGAGTCGCTGCGGAACGACGGTCGCATCTGGGTGCCGAAGAAGCAGGGTGATACCCGTGCTGCGGCGGACATCCCGGAGAACGAGCGGGACTACTACCTCGAGCGGAAGTACCCGTCGTTCGGAAACCTATCGCCGCGAGACATCGCGTCGCGGTCGGCGAAGGAAGCCTGCGATGCCGGCCTCGGTGTCGGTCCCGGTGGTCTCGGTGTCTATCTCGACTTCGCGGCGTCGATCGAGCGCCTCGGCGAACAGACGATCCGTGAGCGCTACGGCAACCTGTTCCAGATGTATGGGAAGATCACCGGCGAGAACCCCTACAAGACGCCGATGCGGATCTACCCGGCGGTCCACTACACGATGGGTGGGCTCTGGGTGGACTACCACCTGCAGTCGACGATCCCGGGTCTCTTCGTCGCCGGCGAGGCGAACTTCAGTGACCACGGCGCGAACCGTCTCGGTGCCTCGGCTCTGATGCAGGGTTTGGCGGACGGCTACTTCGTCCTGCCCTACACGGTCGGTGATTACCTCGCCGGTCAGAAGCCGGGTCAGACCAACGACAGCCACGCGGCGTTCGCCGAGACCGAGAACGAGTCCCGAGCAAGGTTGGAGCGGCTGATCGGTGTGCAAGGTGAGCGCACGGTCGACAGCTTCCACCGCGAACTCGGCAAGATCATGTGGGACAAGTGCGGCATGGCGCGCAACAAGCAGGGTCTCGAGCAGGCTCTGCAGGAGATCCCGGCTCTCCGCGAGGAGTTCTGGCAGAACGTTCGGGTCCCGGGTTCGGGCGAAGACTTCAACCAGGAGCTCGAGAAGGCCGGCCGCGTCGCCGACTTCCTCGAGTTCGGCGAGCTGATGTGCCGCGACGCTCTCGCTCGCGAGGAGTCGTGTGGCGGGCACTTCCGGGAGGAGCACCAGACCGACGAAGGTGAGGCCAAGCGTGACGATGAGAAGTTCTCACACGTGACCGCCTGGGAGTACAAGGGCGTCGACAACGCGCCGGTCGAGCACCGAGAACCACTGGTGTTCGAGAACGTGAAGTTGGCTGTCCGAAGCTACAAGTGAATCAACGCAGCGAACCGACATCAGGAACCAAGAGATGAGCAACATGCGACTGAAGCTGCACATCTGGCGTCAGAGCTCGCCGAACGCCCAAGGCGGCCTGAAGACCTACGAGGTCCAGGCGAACGAACACATGTCGTTCCTCGAGATGCTCGACGTGCTCAACGAAGAGCTCGTTGGCAAAGGCGAGGAGCCGGTGGCGTTCGAGCACGACTGCCGTGAGGGCATCTGCGGCACCTGCAACATGGTGATCAACGGCAACCCGCACGGGCCGCAGCGCGGCACCACGGTCTGCCAGCTGCACATGCGCGCCTTCAAGGACGGCGACGAGATCACGATCGAGCCGTGGCGCGCCTCGGCGTTCCCGCTGATCAAGGATCTGGTTGTCGACCGATCGTCGTTCGACTCGATCATCCAAGCCGGTGGCTACGTTTCGGTGAGGACCGGATCGGCTCCGGACGCGAACGAGATCCCGATCGGCAAGGCCGACGCCGACGAGGCCTTCGACTACGCGACTTGTATCGGCTGCGGCGCCTGCGTCGCGGCTTGCAAGAACGCTTCAGCGATGCTGTTCACCGGTGCGAAGTTCTCACACCTCGAGAAGCTGCCGCAGGGACAGGTCGAAGCCGACCGTCGCGCGGTCGCGATGGTCGATGCGATGGACGAGGCGGGCTTCGGTGCCTGCACGAACCAGTACGAGTGTTCGGCTGCTTGTCCCAAGGAGATCCCCGTGGAAGCGATCGCGCGTCTGAACCGTGGCTACGTGCGAGCCTCGTCGCGAGGTGTCTCGGTTTGATGGGTGGCGCCGATGATCCGCCGCGCATCGGCATCGTCACGGTCTCCGACCGCGCGTCGCGTGGTGACTACGAAGATCTCTCTGGTCCGGCGATCGAAGAAGTGCTCCGCGAATACATCGCGACCGAGTGCCTGTACGAGCGGGTCGTCGTGCCTGACGAGGTGCCGCAGATCGTCGAAGCCGTGCAGCGGTTCGCCGAGCAGGGCGCGGCTCTGATCTGCACGACCGGTGGCACGGGACCCGCACCGCGGGACGTGACTCCCGAAGCGATGGACGAGGTGCTCGACAAGGAGCTGCCGGGATTCGGCGAGCTGATGCGTGCTGCGTCGCTGAAGGTGGGTGTTCCGACCGCGATCCTCTCGCGGCAGACCGCGGGCATTGTCGGCCGCAGCATGGTCGTCAACTTGCCGGGTAAGCCGGCTTCGGTTCGGACCTGCCTCGATGCGGTCTTTCCGGCGATCCCCTATGGGATCGAGCTGGCCGAAGGGCCGACGATCGACGGAGACCCGGACGTCGTTCAGGTCTTCCGCCCGAAGAAGAAGTAGGTCGCAAGAGAGGGTGGGCTCCGAGAGAACGGGGCGGCGTGCGGAGGTCTTCCGCGCTAGCGCGCGACCCGGAACCTCTCGAGTGTCGCTCCGTCGGTCGCCGCTCCGATGCGGAGGCCGCCGTCGTCGTTTCGAGCGACGCGCCACTGGTCGATCCCGTCCTCGTAATCGGTCGCCGAGGTCAGCCGGATCGCAGCGAACGCCCGCCCGTCCGCGGTCTCGACGCGCAGGGCCGCGCTGTCGCCGGCAAGGCCCTTCGACTCGGCCCAGGCCAGGAGAGCCAGCGCCTCAGCCTGGACGAGCAGCGAGTCCGGGGAGCCGGGGAGCGGGCGCAGCGCGAGGTCGATCGGGTCCGAAAGGTCGGGTTTCACACCGGGAGGCTCTTCGATCAGCGGCCGGAGTCAAGATCGACCTGCTGTCGGCGAAGCCTCCGTTCCCTGCGACGTGTTCGGTCGGCATGATGCCCGAACCATGACTCGCTAAGACTTTGTCGAACTCCTCCGTCCGCTGGCGCAGAAGCTCGAGAGCCTCGACCTCTCCGATCGCGACCAGGCCCAGGACGCGCTCGCTGCGAGTTGTGCGCTCGATTCCGAGGAGATCGAGGCGATCCGGAAGGCCGCGTTCGACGGCTTCCGCGAAGGCTGGCTCTGCCCGAAGGAGAACGGCGGGATCAAGTTCGGACGGCCGGCTAAGGAGCTGTGTGGATTCACGGTCGACGCCGTGTGGATGGCGGGGCCTGGACCGAAGCACCGTCATCCGAACGGTGAGATCGATCTCTGCTTCAAGGACGAGGGGGATCCAACTTTCGACGGTCGTCCCGAAGGGTGGACGGTCTACGGTCCGGACACGACGCACGTCCCGACGGTTCGCGGCGGATCAATGCTGATCCTCTACTTCCTGCCCGGCGGCGCGATCGAGTTCCTGTGATCCGGGTGCCTCACCGACGGGTGAGCAGTCGACGGAACTCGTCGGGGATCGGGCTCGTCACATCGAGTCGCTCGCCGGTCACCGGGTGGTCGAGGCGCAGCCGTTCGGCGTGAAGCGCGATGCGGCGCTCGCCGAACCCTGAACGTGCGCGGCCGTCGTAGCGGGCATCTCCGACGATTGGGTGCCCGAGTGCTTGGAAGTGCGCACGAATCTGGTGCCGACGGCCGGTCTCCAGCACGACGCGGACAGCGCTCACGCTCTCGCCGCGAGCGACGACGCGGTAGCGCGTGCGCGCTTCGACGCCATCGAGATCGACCTCGGTGAGCCCATCGTCTTCGCGATCATCGACGCGGAGGGGCGCGTCGATCAGGCCACTGGTGGGGTCGAGGTTGCCTTCGATCAGGGCCAGATAGATCTTGTCGACGCGGTGTTCCCGCAGTGCCTCGTTCAGGCCGCGGAGGCCAGGTGCAGAGACCCCGACCATCACGAGACCAGAGGTTGGCCGGTCGAGGCGGTGGGCGGGAGACGGTCGAAACGTCTTCGAAGCGCTTGGACCGATCGCCGCCCGCACGCGTGTCTGCAGGTCGTCTTCGAGTCCGCTACCGCCCTGGACCGCAAGGCCTGCAGGCTTGTCGACGATCCAGAGGTGCTGGTCCTGGTGGCGGTGCACGACTGGACGGCCGGGGCGGTCGGGCTGGGAGACCGGTTCGGTGACGAAGT
>JBCBZB010000016.1:0-74081 GCA_039815565.1 Planctomycetota bacterium | reverse complement strand
CGACTCCTACATCGAACAGCACAACCTCGAGCCGACCCCGTTCATCTGGACAGCCTCTGCGAAGGACATCCTCGCCAAGGTCACCAGGGCTCGATCAGCGCTCCGGGATAATGGCGCATCTGTTTGATGCACTACACTAGCGGTTTCGGTCAAGCTCGCGATTCTCGCGTCGGAACCGCCGGGCTTCCTCCGGGCCAGTACGGTGTTCTGCTTGCAGCTCTGGAGAGACGGACGCCTCAGCATCCTCGATGAGATCGTCCCCTACGACGGCTCGATCGACGATGTCGATCTGGGTCCGTCGTTGCCGTGAGTGAGTCCGGCTTGGGGCGTGTTCGCCCAAGAAATTTGGCGGAATCTGGAACTAGACCGATCGTTCGGTTTACTAGCGGCCATGCGCACGCCCAAGCACACCCGAGAAGAGACGCTCGGCCGGATCGCGGAGGTCTTCCGCCAGTTCGGCTACGACGGCGCGAGTCTTCAACGGATCTCCGAGGCCACGAGCCTTGGCCGGGCGAGCCTCTACCACCACTTCCCGGGTGGGAAGGAGGAGATGGCGCGTGAGGTCTTCGGCCGCATGAGCAACGCCGTGGCGGAGTACATGCTCGCGCCTCTCGAAGCGGATGGGACCCCCGAGCAGCGCCTGAAGGGATGGGCGAAGGGGGTCGAGCAGTTCTACGACCGGGGGGACAAGAACTGCTTCCTCGGCGCGATGTTGCTCAGCGGTGGCAGCGACCTCTTCTCGGAGGAGCTGGCGGCTGGGTTCGAGGAACTCATCGAAGCGGTCGCCGGGGCCGTCCAGGAGGCTGGCATCTCGAAGGCGAAGGCCCGTCGCCGCGCGGAGAGCGCCCTCGGCACGATCCAGGGTGGTCTGATCGTGAGCCGCGGTCTGCGAAGCCCCAAGCACTTTCAGCGAGTGGTCCGGGAACTTCCCGGGGAGCTCCTGACCGACTGAACCAAGGCACATCATCTCGGTGTGCCTCCCTACACCTCATCTATAACCGAACGTTCGGTTTATTACGAAAGCAAGAAGATCCAGATGAACATCCGAAGCACCGCATCGCTCCTCGGAGCGCTCTCCCTCGTCACTGTCGCCGGCGCCTGCGTTTCCTCGGCGCCCGAGGTCCCGCGTCCCACACCGGCACAGGTCACCTACGACACCGTGGAGGTCGACGGCGTCGAGATCTTCTACCGGGAGGCGGGGCCTGCCGACGCCCCGACGGTCCTGTTGCTGCACGGGTATCCGACTTCGTCCCACATGTTCCGCCAGCTGATGCGCGACCTGGGTGACGAGTTCCACCTGTTGGCTCCCGACTACCCGGGCTTCGGTCGGAGCGAGCAGCCGCCGGTGGACGAGTTCGGCTACACGTTCGAGAACATGGCGAACGTCGTCGAGGGCTTTCTCGATGCGAAGGGCGTCGATCGATTCAGCATCTACCTGATGGACTATGGCGCGCCGATCGGTCTGCGTGTGGCGCTGCGTCGCCCGGAGAGCGTGGAAGGGCTGATCGTCCAGAACGGAGCGGCCTACGCGGAGGCGCTCACCGAGTTCTGGGACCCGATCCGGAAGTTCTGGGCTGACCACGCCGAGGAGAGTGGGAAGGCGCTCGAAGGCTTCCACGCACCCGCGGGTCTGAGGTGGCAGTACACCCACGGCACCGGAGACCGCGAACAGTTCGTCAGCCCGGACAACTGGGAGGTCGACTTGCGTCACCTCACCCGCCTCGGCAACAACGAAATCCAGCTCGCGATGTTCTACGACTACCGCACGAACGTTGCGCTCTACCCAGCCTTCCAACAGTTCTTCCGGGACTACCAGCCACCGACGCTGATCGTCTACGGCAAGAACGACGAGATCTTCCCGGAGGTCGGCGCACACGCCTATAAGCGCGATCTCGAGAACGTCGACTTCAACCTCTACGACGCGGGGCACTTCGCACTCGAGACCCACGGCGTCGAGATCGCGGGCAAGATCCGCGCGTTTCTGCACGCCAATGCGTTCGGCGGTTGACCGATCGGGTTCCCCAAGAACCGATCGGCGCTCCACCCTCTCGCCCTGGCGGCTTGCTAGCCTTCTTGGCATGAGCGGAGAGCAAGAGTTCTCGGAGGGTGGCAGTCGCATCGAGCGACACGAGACCCCGGACGACGGACTCGTGGCGCCGGCGGAACCGCTCCCCGGCGCGCACGAGTCGATCGAAGGCTACTTCCAGCAGCACTTCGGCGAGGTCTCCGAGGTCTACCACGAGTTGGTGTCCCACCGGGTGCACCTCGATGTGCACATCATCTGCGCGACGAAGGACCGGCCGTTCCACGTGCTCTTCACGACCGGGATGAGCGATTTGCCGATGACCGTCCCCGAGGGCGTTCCAGCACCGACCCGGGCGGAGTTGATGATCGCGCTGCCGGCGAGCTGGCCGCTCGATCAGAAGTGCTGGAAGGACGAGAACAACTACTGGCCGATCGGAGTGCTCAAGATGCTCGCCCGGATGCCACACGAGTACGGCACGTTCCTCGGAGCTGGGCACACGATCCCGAACGGCGATCCTCCGCAGCCGTTCGCGCCGAACACCTCGCTGTGTTGCTCGTTCCTTCTCGAACTCCTTGGTTTGGTGCCGGATCAGGGCCGGGTGGAGCTCGACGGTGGTGAGTCGATCCAGTTCTACAACGTGATGTTCCTGCACCATGGCGAGGTGCAGTTGAAGCTCGAGAAGGGCACCGATGCCCTGCTCGAACGCTTCGGCAACCAGGTCGCCCCGGTTCTGGATGTCGGGCGCCCGGACGTGACCCGATCGAAGCCTGTGGGGCGCAAGAAGCGCTTCGGGCTGTTCTAGTTCTCAGTCGGCAAAGAACGCCTCGAGGTCCTTGCGGTGGAATTCAAACGCTGCATCCGCGGCGCGAATCCACGACCGAAGGGCCTGCTCGGACGAGTTCAGCGCATCGTCCTCGGTCGTTCGATCCAGGTAGGGCTGGATACGGCGGAAGCGGCTCTTCCCTTCCGAGAGGAGTAGCTGCGCTTGGAAGGACACGGTGTTCGCGTTGCCGTCCATCATCATCTTCACGATGTGCTTGATGTCGGACATCGCGTAGTTGCAGCCGTCCTTCGGCATCGTCGGCTGCGGCTCGGCGCCCTCGAAGTTCGTCGCATCGCGGTAGTGATGCGAGCCGCTGCCCAGGCTGAGGATCTGAATCTCGGGTCGGGGGTCGTTCTTCCAGAGTTCGGCAATCGCGCACATCGCTGGGTTGTTTGCGAAGACGCCACCGTCGGTGAACTCGAAATGGCGCGGTGGTGTGGCGTCCGGTCGATCGACACGGAAGGCGGGCAGGAAGGTCGGCCCGGCCGAGCTGGCGCGACAGATCTCGCGGAGAAGCCAGTCGTGGGTATCGGGCCAGCTCACCGCCTTCTTCTTGGTGAAGAACAACGGCGCCTCTCGAACCGAGTCGTAGCTGGGGACGAGCAGGTCCGTCTTCGCGTCCTTCAGGCGAGAGTCGCCCAGGACCTCTTCCAAGACCTGCTCCAGACCATCGGCTCGGAACTTCGGACAGCGAAGACCGCCGAACGTCGACACCCGGCGCCAGATGCTTGGCCTCGGGAAGATCGTCGTCGCCTTGTCCTGGTAGAGCTGTCGAAGTTCGGCCGGAGACTTCGGGTCGAGGTCGTTCACCAACCCAGCTGCGATCAACGAACCGGTCGAGGTGCCAGCGACGAACTGAAACTCCTCGAGGATGGTCCTGGGCCCGAGGATCTCGGCGTCGATGCGTTCGAGGATGCGCGCGGGCATCACGCCCATGAGAATGCCGCCGTCGAGGGCGAGGACACGAACCGGCTTCGCTTCGGTCATGGTTGGGACTCTCCGTGTCGTCTGCGCGGACGAATGTTCACGCCGAGTGCGAAGTGTGGCCCAATTCCTACACGCGATGCAACTCGTGCAAGACGCGTGATGGGCGATGACCGATCAGACGGTGTCGATCGAATCTTCTTCGCGTCGGTCACGCCGCACGAACATCCAGCCGCCGAGCGCGAACAAGATCAACGTGCAGCCGAGCATCGAGACGAAAGCGAGGAGGCCGCTCGCCTTTGGAAACGCGATCTCGACGTTTCGCCACCAGAACCCACGCCCGTCGCCGGCGGTCACGGGCAGGGGAATCGTCTTCGGAGACCCGTCCACCTTCTTCAGCTCGACGCCGTACATCGCGCGTGCGAACGGTGCGGCGTCTTTGTGGTCGAAGGTCCCGATACGTTCGCCGAGGAACATCGTCCAATGCGAATGCCAGGGTGCGGCCAGTGGGTGCCAGTCGACGTGGAGATCGAGGTTCGCCTCGCGCTTGTTCTCGTAGATCTCGCCGATCGCATGGTTGGCGACCACGTGCTGGTACGGAACCTCAGTGACAATGCCGCCGAGCGAGATGAAGAATCCGAGCCCACTCGCGACGAGAAGAGCCCGTCGGTGCTGTTCCCAGGGGCGCAGCTTCACCAGTAGGAACACGACCAGGACTGCGATCGGCGCCGAGAGGTAGCGGATTCCCCAGCACATGCCGGCGGCCCAATAGACGACGTTCGAGAACAACGCGATCGGTGCGAGGAGTCCCAGCACGGCGAGCCAGTGCAGGGACTTGGGATCGCGCAGGGACGATCGCAGCATCCAGACCAGCGCGGGTCCGAACCCGACCAGCACCATCAGCGGGTGCAGAGACTCGTCGACCCAGAGTCGGATCGTCATCCAGGTGGAGAGGAACACCGGAATCGCGAGGCCGACCCCGAGCGTCAGGCTTCGTGAGCCGAAACCGCGACGCATGCCGCAGATCGTCAGCCCTACGAGCAGTGGTGTGAACCAGAGGACGCCCTTGCCCGGCGCGAACAGGATCGACACGAGGCCCTGGTCGAAGGGGAAGCTGCCGAAGCCCTGTCCCGGGCTGTAGCCGGTCTCGCCGGCACGACCGAATCGGTGGATGTTCGCCCACACGAGGAGGACGGCGAACGGCAACCCGCCCACGACGAACAAGGCGAGGGCCTTCCAGTCGAAACTGCGTCCGCGCGTGAGTCCGAGCGCCTGCACCGCCGCAGCGATCCAAAACGGCAGGAGGGAGAGTGCGCTGGGATAGCGGATCAAGACCGAGATGCCGCTCGCGATCCCGGCCCAGAGGAGATGGGTGCGGGATGCGCCGGCGCGCAGCCAGGCGACGATGCAGGCGATCGCGAGCAGTGCGAAGCCTGCTCCCGGCATGTTGGACAACGACTCCTTCGTGCCGGGCCAGAACTGCGTGCACAGCGTCGCGACGAAAGCGATCCACAGCGCCTGCTTACCGGTTGCTCCGAGGCTCTTTCCGAGGGAGGCGAGTGCGACGAAGGCCAAGGCCGCGCCAAGCGGTGACAGCCAGGAGATCAGGACCGAAGTCCAATACGCCTCGGCCGCGTGGTCGCTCTCGAGTGGATGGATGAACGCACCCGGTACCTCGGGCTTCGGCACTTCGCGTGCGAGCCAGCGGCCGACCTTCACGCAGGGCACGATCAGGGCCTGGTAGCCGATCGGGAACCAGATGTAGTGGCGCCCGCTACCGTCCTGGACCGTCGGGTCGCCCTCGGTGGCGTGCATCCCGTACTTCCCGCTGTCGATCAACGCGACGATCGTCTGCTCCGCTGCCCAGGTGGGGACCCCCGAGGCTTCGGCCTGACCCGCATCCAGCAGCGCGGGGTCTCCGCGGAGCAGCCAGGCGCGTGCGGCCTGAGTCGTGATCGTCGTGTCAGTGTTCGCCACGCGGCCACGCGCCGTCAGCCCAAACAGGCCGAAGGCGGCGAGGAACAGCAGCACGTGGGACAGACGCATCCAGTGCAAGACTACCCGCGTCCGCGCTCCCCGGGCGGCGAATCGGGCCCTGGCGGTGGCCGGTGGCACTCGGTGCGGAACGCCCCTTGGTGTGGCGCACTCGTGGCCGAGGAAATCGGCGTCCAGGCGTTCAGGGATCGGCAGTTTCTGCCGATGAGGTCCGAACGATGAGCGACTTCAAAGTTCGGTTCGGAATCGTCTGTCTCGTCCTTTGGTCCCTCGCCGCGGCACGTGTGCCGTCGATCGTGGAACAGGCCAAGCGGACCAACGAATCGGCCGCGGTGTCGTCTCTCGAGCAGTTCTGGGTGCAGCGCGACGAGTTCGCCGACTCCCACGTCGTCTCGCGTGAGGGCTATCACTTTCAGCTTCGTCGCGAGGCGGCCGATGAGCTTCTGGTCGCCTGGCCGATCGTTCCGGGTCGGACGGGGGATCACGTGTTCGTGGTCGACCGTCAGGGCGAAGTGAGTCGAGAGCCGTGTTCGGCGGGGTGCCTACCGAGAGTCGCCGTCGTCGACGACTGAGACGCGAGGAAGGGGATAGAGTCCGCGAATATCGTCAAGCCTGGCCAGACGAGAGTGCCGACGTGGCTCGGGTTCTTGGTCATCTTGCTGGCTCTGGTTGGGGTCGCGATCCCGGGATTCCAGACCAACTGCGCGCAACGACCCGGCGCCAATGAATCGGCTGCGATTGCCTCGCTGAAGAACATCGCCGTCGCACAAGAGCAGGTCCAGCTCGCCGGTTGGATCGATCGCAACGGGGATGGAGTCGGCGAGTTCGGCTCTTTGCCGATACTCGCTGGTCAGCCCTTCGACCTGCCGATCGGGCCTGACGCAATCGTCTCCTCGCAGGTCGAACCGCCGATGCTCAGCGCGGCGTGGCTCGATGCCGACCGTGACGAATTCGTTCGTAGCGCCTATCGGTTCCGGATGTTCCTGCCCGCCGTCGGGGGCGGCTTCGTCTCGGCTTCGAGTTCCGAGTCGATCGATCCCGAGCGTGCCACTCGCGAATGGCGCTGCTACGCGTGGCCCGAGCGACCCGGTCAGTCCGGGCGCCGCGTCTTTGTGATCGATCAGACCGGCCAGGTTCAGAGCGCCCGCGTGATACAGGCCGTCGAGGAGTCCGTCGTCCGGGATGCCGGTATCGCCGAGGACCCGGGTGATCGATCTCGCCTCGCCGTCGACACGGTCGCGGTCGATGGTCGGCGCTGGGAGAGCGTCCGCTAGTCGTGGCCGACACGGCCGATGCGGACGAACTCCTGGTGAAGTGACCGATCAGCTCCGCGGCAGGTAGATCACCGCGTAGAGGTCCATCAGGTTCGTTCCGGTTGCACAGCCGGGGAACGAGCAGCCGATCTGATCCAGTCGATCCGAAGTGCTCGCACCGCTCACGGCCTCGTACAGCAATCGCGAATCGAGGCCGCTGTGCAGCTCCAGGAACCCACCGGATCGTTGGCTGTTGCCGTCGTCGCCGTCGCTCGCGACCGCGAGCACGACGATCCGGCCTTCGGTGAGGGCCCTCTGCCTCGAGTCGAGAAGTCGAGCTCCGAGTTCGGCGACGAAGGTCGAGCACCGGCCACCTCGGCCGGTCGAGCTCTCGCGCACCGGGACTTCGAACTCGCCGGTCGTCAGGAACACGCCGGTTGCCTGGGATTCGACCCGACCCTGCAGCCAGGGCCCGAGTTCGGCTTCGAACGAATCCACCCCGGTCTGGATCGGGGCGCTGACCGCCCGATCCCTCGGACCGAACTCGACGATGTCGTGGAGGCCGCAACGCTCGAACGCGGCACGCGCGGCGAGCCGCAGGTCGCGATCATCGGCGACGACCTTCAGCTCGATGTTCGACGCGCGATCGCCCTGATCCTCCCGAGTCGAGGCGATCGCGGACTCGAAGCGCGCGGCGAGGATGCTGGCGAGCCCGCCCGACGTGACGAGCTCGTCGAGGGTCATCGACAGCGCCGGTCGGTCGATCGGTTCCGCCGACAAGGGGCCCGAAGCGACCTCGGCCGGGTTCCGTGTCGGAACGTCCACGGTCAGAAGCCCGTGAGTGACCCTCGCTCCGGTGGCCCGCGCCAGCCCACCATTCTTCAGACGACAGAGCGAGCGGCGGAGCGAGTTCCAGCGGTCGATCGGAAGGCCGATGGAGCGGGCGGCGTCGGTTAGGGCGCGGAGATCTTCCAGGCCGATTGGCTGGAGTGGGTCGAAAGCGAGACTGGAGCCGCCGCCCGAGATCGCGACCACGAGGGAATCGGTTGACGCCCCGGCCCGTTGCAGAAGCTCTCGAGCGGCCGTGCGACTGCGACCCGACGGAACCGGATGATCGGCGATCAGAACGTCGAGGCCGTCGGGTCGGGCGTCTTCCGCCTTCGTGACCGCGAGGGCGGAACGGATCCGCACGCCATGTGCCTCGAAAGCCTGGCGCAGCGCCGCGGCCTGGAACACCGCGCACTTGCCGAGAGTGAGCAGCGTCGCACTGTCCCCGGCGCCCAGAGACGGGACTGCGGCGACCGGATTCGAGCGGTCACGGATCTCTCGGAGCAGTTCGTCGAAGAACTGCCGCATCCGCTCCGATCGTTCGTCTCGGCGAGCGCCATCCATCACCCTCCACCGTATCCTCCGGCGTTGTTCCGGCTGCCTCGTCCGGTGTCGAACTTCCGTCACCGTGGGCCGATCCACCATGAGAAACGTGATCCTTCCGTTCGTGTCCGCCGCAGCCCTCGTGAGCGGCTGTGGGTCGACTGATCCCGAACTCGAGTTCGGCTCGGGTGACTACTACCAGGCGCTCTACGGCGAAGCGGCACTCGACGAGGTCCGGAACCCGGTCGTCGTGATCCACGGCATCCTCGGGGCGCGTCTCTACGACCCCGAGACCGAGAAGATCGTGTGGGGTGCGTTCACGTCTCAGTCGGTCGATCCGAACGAGGCCGAGGGTGCTGCGCTGATCGGGTTGCCGCTCGATCCGCCCCGGTCGGCGTTCGACTATGACCCGGCGGACGAGCGCGTCATCGCTGACGGACCGCTCGGCAAGATCGAGATCGACGTCGGGTTCGACGTTCTGGAAGTCGGCGTCTACTCGGACATCCTGAACTCACTCGGAGTCGGGGGCTACGCCGATGAGGTCGTCCAGCCGCCTGGTCCGGACTACGCGTCCGACCACTTCACCTGCCACACGTTCTTCTACGACTGGCGCCGCGACAACGTCGAGAACGCGATCCAACTCGGCAAGTTCTTGCAGCAAAAGCGTGTCGAAGTCGTCGACTCGGCTCGTGCCAAGATCGCCAAGCTGCGTGCGGAGAACACCGAGAAGTCGAACTACGAGGCCTCGCGTCTCGAACGCTGGCTCGACAAGGGGTTCAAGTTCGACCTCGTCGCGCACTCGATGGGCGGCCTCGTCGCGCGCTACTTCCTGCGCTACGGCCAACAAGACCTGCCGGCCGACGGTTCGGCACCTGAGGTCACTTGGGCCGGCGCCGAGGACATCGACCGACTCATCATCATCGGCACTCCGAGCTTCGGCTCGATGCTCGCCCTCGTTCGGTTGGTCGATGGCTTCGACCCTGGCCCGATTCTGCCGACGTTCCGACCGGGTCTGCTCGGCTCAATGCCGGCGCTCTACCAGCTGCTGCCGCGCTCGCGCCACCGCCTGGTTCGCAACACCGACGGAGAGGCGATCGACGTGGACCTGCTCGATCCGGACCTCTGGGTCGAGAATCGCTGGGGACTGCTCTCGGACGACGCGGCGAGGTATCGGCGTTGGCTGCAGCCGAACGTCGCGACGCGCGCGGAGCGCGACCAGCGCGCCGAGACCTGGGTGCGTTGGTGTCTGAACCGCACCCGGGCGTTCTACAACGCCATGGATTCGATGCCGACGCGCGAGTGCCCGGCTCAGATCACGTTGTTCGCCGGCACGAGCGAGCCGACCCTCGGCTCTTGCATCCTCGAAACCGATGACGAGACCGGACGTCTGCGTCCGATCTTCGAAGGTGAGCACCTCGAGGTCGTCGGTGATGGCACGGTGCCGCGTTACAGCGCACTGGCCGACGAGCGGCAGGGAACGACCGGCCGACAGCGGTTCGTCAGCCCGATCCCCTGGCACCACGAGGTCTTCCTGCCGGCAGATCACATCGAGCTGACGCGCCACCCGACCTTCGTCGACATGATGCTCTGGCAGCTCGTCGAGGAGCCGGTCCGACCGATCACCGACGCTCGGTGAGAGCCGTTCCCTCGGTCAGTTGCGCAGGTAGCAGCTGACCAGATGGTCGTCGACGAGCCCGGCACTCTGCATGTAGGCGTAGAGGATCGTCGGGCCGACGAAGTTCATCCCTGCACGCTTGAGCTCTTTCGAGATCGTCCGGGACAGGTCGGTTTCGGCCGGCACCTCAGCCATCGTCTTGAACTCGTTGACGATCGGCTCGCCGTCGACGAAGTCCCAGAGCCAGTCGGCGAAGGACCCTTTTCTCTCGACGAGATCCAGGTAGGCCCGCGCGTTCCGGCGGGCGGACTCAACCTTCAGTCGGTTGCGGATGATGCCGGGTTCGGTGAGGAGCTTCTCGATCCGCCGATCGGTCCAACGAGCCATCTTCTGCGCGTCGAAGCCGTCGTAGAGCTCGCGGTAGGCCGGGCGCTTCTTGAGGACCGTGATCCAGGAGAGGCCGGCCTGGGCACCTTCGAGCAGGAGCAGCTCGAACAGACGGTGCTCGTCACGAAGTGGCTTACCCCATTCGTCGTCGTGGTAGGCGACGTAGATCGGGTCGTCGCCGCACCAAGGACAGCGATCGAGATCCGCACTCACGCGTCGGCGCCCACGATCGCTTCGATGGCGTCGCGTTCCTTCGGGATATCGGCCGTGAGAACTTCGGTGCGATCTGCCGTGCAGACGACGTCGTCCTCGATCCGGATGCCGCCGAATCCGCGACCGTCGTTGGCTTCGAGGAACCTCAACACGCGTGGCATGTCGATCGAGTCCCGGTGCGGTCCGCAGATCTCGTCGTCACCGAAGATCGCCGGCACGAAGTAGATGCCCGGCTCGACCGTGAACACCGATCCGTCCTGGAGATCTCGGTCCATTCGGAGGAAGGCCGTTCCGAACGCAGAGCTTCGCGGACGTCCGTTCGGATAGTGCACACGGTCGCCGAAGCTCTCCATGTCGTGCACGTCGAGCCCGATCATGTGGCCGACTCCGTGCGGGAAGAACACCGCGTGCGACCCGGCTTCGAGGAGCGAGTCGACCGAGCCACGGAGCAGCCCCATCTGCACGAGGCCGTCACAGATCACCCGAGCGGAGGCGAGGTGGACATCGAGAAAGCGTACGCCCGGGCGAGCCGCCTCGATCGACGCGAGCTGCGCGCTCAGCACGATGTCGTAGATCTCGGCCTGCTCGGCAGAGAACTTCCCGTCCACTGGCCAGGTTCGCGTGACGTCTGAGCAGTAGCCACTCTGTGCCTCGGCTCCGGCATCGAGGAGCACGAGGTCGCCCGTGCGCAGTTCGTTGTCGTGGTGGTGGTTGTGCAGAACCTCGCCGCGGACGCTGAGGATCGAACCGTAGGCTTCGCAGCAGCCGTACTGGGCCATGGTGCCCTGCACGCGTCCGGCTAGGTCCTTTTCGTGGCCACCGGCTTTGGTGTGACGCATCGCGGCTTCGTGCGCAGCCTTGGTCACCTGAGCCGTGCCGCGCATGACCTCGATCTCCTCTTCGGTCTTCTGCATTCGCAGCGCCGCGAGAGTGTCGATCAGCTCCGGTGTTCCGATTCGTTCCTCGTCGAAGAAGTCGAGTGGCAAACCGGTCAGTTCTCGAGCGAGTGCGTTCGTTCGCTCATCGGCGGTCGCGAACGACGCCAACGAGCGTCCGTTTCCGACCCTGGAGACGACGGATCGCAGATCCTCGAGCGGATGGCAGTGGTCGACCCCGTGTCGATCCCGCTCTTCCTCGAGGCTCGGGCGCGCGCCGTGCCACACCGCATCAGCTGCCGTGCGCGCTTCGAGGAACAGATGTGTTTCGCCCGTCTGCGGGTCGAGGAGGGCCGCCGCGTTGGGCTCGGGGTGATCGAAGAGGTAGAGGAAGTTGCTCTCGGCGCGGAAGGGCAGCACGTTCGCCGCGTAGTTCCGCGCGCGATCCCCACCGGCGAATAGCAGGACCGGGGACTCGAGGGCGTCGAGCAGGAATTTGCGGCGAGAGCGGTGGAAGTCTTGGCTCGGCATGGCGGGCCCCCGAGCTTAGCAGCCTCAGCGATTCGCTCCCGGTGGGATCCCCAGGTCGCAGGCACCGGTGTTCGGGTCGGCGAACGAAAGCAGGGTTGGCAGAACGCCTCCCAGTGCGGATCCTCATACGCTGAGCCGGCGCCGTTCGATCGCAGGGTCGGCCGCCTCCCGTTTGCCCAGCATGGCCCGTCGCAACCACTCCCTGGTCCTGACGTTGTTCGCGATGATCGCGGCGCTGATCGGTGCCGTGCTCTGGGGTGGTGGACCGGCGGGGAAACCGACCGACGACCCCGGCGCGAACGGCGGCCCGGCTGGCGACCCCGAGTCCACGGGGCCCGAGGACGGCGATCCGGAGTGGGTTGTGACCGGCAAGTTGTCGGAAGGCGACGGCCCGATCGCTGGTGAGACGCTGGTCTTCCGACCGTCGTCCCTACCACGCAGCTCGGGCCAGGACCCCTGGGAGTTCCTGCTGAGTCGCGGGGATCGAACCCGGCAGAGTGTCATCACCGGTGACGATGGTGCGTTCGAACTGTTCTTCGCCGATCGTCCGAGCGGCGAGCTGGTGTTCGAGCGCAGTGACCGTTGGCGGTTCCTCAGCGACGAAGGCGTGCCGCAGGGCGCGCTGGCCCTTCGCCCGTCGCAGGTGACGACCGACTTTGGATCCATCACCGTTGTCGGAACCGTTTCGCTCCTTGGAGTCGTCGTGGACGAGGAAGGGAAGGCTCTCGCGGACACCACCCTTCGCGCCGCTCGCGAGGATCGACGGGAACCCAGTTCCGCGCCTCAGCGGACCGGCGTCGATGGTTCGTTCGCCCTGAACGGGCTTGCGCCTGTGACCCAGGTCGTTCGGGTCGAGGCCGACGGCTTTCTGCCGGCGGAGCTCGTGCTGGACCTCGGAGCGCGTGATACCGAGAAACCGCTGCGCATCGAGCTCGAGCGAGGGCTCTCGGTCAGCGGTCGAGTCGTCGATGATCGCGGCGTCGGAGTTGCGGATGCCGAGGTCGTCGGGCGTTCGGGTCAGGGAGATGCGCGGTCGGTGCCGTCCGACCGGTTCGGCTTCTTCGACCTGAGTGGCCTCGAGGGCGAGGTCGTTCTCGAGGCCAGTGCCGATGGTCACCGCGAGGCCCTGCCGTACGCGGTCGAGGGCGAGCGGACCGGCATCCTGCTGCGTGTCGATCGGCTCGCTTCGATCTCCGGTACCGTCGTCAGCATCGGTGGGCGTCCGGTTGAGGGCAGCACTGTGACGGCCGAGACGATCGGCGACGAGTCGTCGGATCGAGCGCCGCCGACCGCGGTCACGGACTCGGCCGGCCGGTTCGAGTTGCTCGGCGTCGCCCCGGGAACCGTCGAGTTGAAGGCCGTCGGCGGCGAGCACCTGGACGTGCGCCTGCCAGCGCCGTTGCAGGTCCGGCCGGGGCAGCGCGTCGAGCACGTGCGGCTGCGGGCGGTTCGGGCGGCCTCGGTGTCGGTCGACGTCTTCGACCTGGAAGGCCATCTGGTCGGCGATGCCGAGGTCGAGGTCGTTCAGATCGGTGCGCGGGGCCCTGGCCGGCGGGCGACCGGCCGCACCGACGCCGAGGGCCGGATCCGGTTCGACGGACTGGCACCCGAACGTGCCCGCCTACGGGCCCGCCACCCGGACTTTGCGGATTCGAGGGCCGTGGAGGTCCGCCTGACCTCGGGAACCGATCGGACCGTCGTCCTGACTCTCCTGCCCACTGGAACCCTGATCTGCTCGATCGGTGCCCCCCTCGAGGAAGACCAGGTGCAGAAACTCCGGCTGACCCACGATGGCGACTCCCTCGAGGTCGACGTCGGAGAGCCTGAGGTGACCGTCGATGGCCTTGCCGTCGGAGTCTGGTCGATCGAGCTGCTCGAGTTCGTGGATGGCGCCTGGGTGGCGGTTTCCAGCGCGAAGACGGCCGAAGTCGTGGCCGGCGAGAGTCGCCGTCTCGAGCTGCCCTGATCGCGGTCTGGTCGGGAACTCCCGATGCCGTCGCATGAATGGCGGCACAAGTGACCCGGCTTTTTGCGGTCCCGGACCTCTTTTTTCACCCCCGGACGGAACCGATCTGGCTCGGCCGCGAATATCTGCCCGTGCGGCGTTTGAGAGCCGCCGCACCTAGAGTGAGAGAGCGAGAAACGAGACGGTCGAAGGTCCGCGGCTCCTAGGAGCTGCGGGCCTTCTTCTTTTTCAGGACCAATCATCAACGATTGATCCGGCCAGTCTCGGACGACCAGGAGCTGGATCCAGCTTCGGTGGTGATCCAGGGGGCGAGGTGGAGCTTCGCGTGTGGACCTTTGGCGGCAGAGGCGCTCGGATCTCCGGATGGCCGACGAGGTGTATTTGTCCGTCGATGTGGAGGCCGATGGACCGATTCCGGGGCCGCACTCGATGCTGAGTCTGGGAGCTGCCGCCTACTCACGGGGTGGGGAGCTGCTCGGGACGTTCAGCGTGAACCTGAAACCGCTTCCGGGGGCGTCGATGCATCCGGAACAGGCGGCGTTCTGGCGGGACCACCCGGAGGCGCTCAAGGCGACGAAGGTGGATCCGGAAGAGCCAGGGGCCGCCATGGCCCGGTTCGAGGAATGGATCGGGGAGCTGCCGGGGACGGCGGTGTTCGTCGGCTGGCCTGCGGGCTTCGACTTCACGTTCGTTTACTGGTACCTGCGCCGATTCCTCGATCGGTCCCCACTGTCATTCGCGGCGTTGGACATCAAGTCCTACGCGATGGCGATGACCGGCCTGACGTTCGGCGGCACGGTGAAGCGGCGCTTGCCGGCGCGCTGGGCCGGAACGCCACGTCCGGGTCACATCGCTCTGAACGACGCACTGATGCAGGGCGAGATGTTCTGTCGGATGTTGGCCGAGCAGCGGAGCCGACCCGCACTGCGGGGTGCTGTGCTGTCGCGTTGGGGTGACTCGGAGAGCGGTCTCGCTCTGCGCTACCGAGAGGGGACACTGCGGGTCGATCTGGTGCTGCCTGATCTCTCTGCGCGGCGTTCACTCGAAGTAGATCGCGACGAGATCGTCGCGGTCGCGAAGGTGGTCGGTCGGGTTGCGAGTCGCCCCGAAGGCAACGACGCCGTCGAGATCGCGGATTCGATGCGACTCGAGTTGGCTCGGACCGAGCGTGCGGTCGGACTGCGGGTGAAGCTCTTCGATCGCGGGGGCTTGGACGGCGCGCTCGAGACGCGTTTTGATCTCGAACCCAAGTCACTCGGGACCTTCGCACAGCGCTTGAGGGAGGCGTGCATCGAGGATGAGCGCGCCACCGACCCGCCATGGATGTGAGCACCCACGTCATCAAGACGTGATCAGGAGCCGGACTGGGTTTCGCAAAAGGTTCGTCGTCGAAATGTCGATGACACCATCAGCGAAGTCGATCGTCTCCCCCTCGAACCACTTCCCCTACGCGAGCGCTCTTTCGGAACGTCGTATGAGCGCCGCGGGTTGACGAGGCGAAGCCGACCGGCATGCTTTCCCGTCCCCAAACCGACTCTGGCATGGATCGGAACACGGAATCAGACGTGGTGAATTCCACGTCCGCGCCGGCGAATCGACCGGCTTCCGACACGCCGGCGGCGACTCAGCCGTCGAGCGGCCGAACGACGACGCGTGCGTCGCAGTCGTCTACGGAAAGTCTCCGAGAGGACCGCGAAGTCGAGCCCCCACGAGCTTGCTACGAGCCCTCGAGTGTCATGCCACGGTCTGATGCCCACCGGGCATCCGAAACGAATCCTGCTGTGATCCAACGCACATCGGATATCGGCGATCTGACGCATCTCGCGCCGGAACGCCGCCATCTCGTCGAGCGCCTCGCCGCTCGAGTCCACTTCCTCCGCAACGAGGAGATCTGCGCACAGGCTGCGCTCGTCGAAGCTCAGAGCGAACTCGAGCGGCTCAGTGTCGGCTCTCGCCTGGTCGGCAACGACGAGGGCGAGCGTGACGTCGAATCGCTTCGCGACTGCGACCGAGTTCGGAGCGAAGTCGAGCGACTCGAGCGCGAACTCGTCTTCGTCCGCGGTGCGATCAACGGGCACCTCGAGGATCTCGATGAGATGCTCGTCGCCCGTGCTCGCGCCTGATCTTCAGAGAGCGATCAGCTCGACCGAGCGGAGCGACCGTGCCCGCTCTTGGTGGAGAGCCTCCCGGAACTGTTCGAGATCTTCGAACTGGGCTCGGAGTGCTCCGACATCGACCTGTTCACAGGTGCTGCGGATCGCTCGGAGGTTCTGCTCGATCGCCGACCGTGTTGGCTCCCCGATCTCGACATAGCCCAGTCGGCCCGCGCTGTCCGCGGCGACCGCGAGGGCGAAGATGTTCACTGGGAAGTCCTTCGGCCGCAGGTGGCGCTCGTAGAACCGAGCCAGGCTGCCCGGCTTCACCTCGTGAAGTCGACGGACTTGGAGGTGAAGTTCGCACACGAGCTTCGATACGCGCCGACCGGCCTGATCGGTGAGGCCCGGCAGTTGATCGAGGAACTCGTCGACGAGCGGGAGACCGCCGTGTTCGTGTCCGCGGTGCGAGGGGAACTCGTCCGCCGGAGTCCGCGACTTACCGAGGTCGTGACAGAGCACGGCGACCAGTAGGCGGTTCCGGTCCTCGGGCGACATCGCCCGGCTGTGATCTGCGGCCCAATCGAGCGAGAGGGCGAGATGAAGTCCCTGGGAGACTTCTGGGTGATAGCGAACCGGGCCGGCCGGTCGTCCGTCGAACTGCCCGTGGAGATCGGGAGCGAGATCACGGAACGATCCGATCTCCGCGAGTTCGAGACAGAGCTTGCCCGGCGAGGCCGCCTCGAGAAGACCTCGGCGGAGCTCGGCAGCCCAGGCCTCGCTCGGAACGGACTCGAGCCACCCGGAGTCGAACCGGACCTTCCGGATCGCGGGGTCGAGCTGCAGTCCCTGTGTGGCAGCCTGTCGGTAGTAGCGGAAGAGCCGGATCGGATGTTCTTCGATCCGCTCTCTCGCGTCTCCGACGGCTCGCAGTCTGGAGTCCTTCCAGTCGTTGAGTCCGCCAGTCGGGTCGAGCAGCTTGTCGTCCTGCAAGCGCCAGGCAAAGGCGTTGATCGTCGCGTCGCGGCACAGGAGGTCTTCTTCGATCGACGAACCGCCTCGGAACGCCGTGATCTCGCAGCGTTGGTCACCGCACTGGAACGCCAACGTGCCGCGGCCCTTCGCGTGACTCGTCACGCTGCGCAGCACGCCTTCGGTCTCGAGGACGCGTTCGCCCTCGTCGACATCGATCCCCCAACAGAAGTCGAGATCCTTCGGTTGTGGGCTGGCGATTCCGCGCCGCCTCAGAGCCTCGTGGCGAGCCCTCGATCCAACGATGTGGACCTGCAGCTCGGGCCGGAAGAGGAACTCTGCTTCGGTTCGGAGTTGGTCGATCAGACCGTCTCGGCTGTGTTTGGAGTCGTTCAACCTGCAATCACGCGTTCGCTACGCGCCACCCGATGTAGGCCACGTAGATCGCGAGGAGAACAGCCCCACCCATCCGCGGGAGGCGACCCTTCGACAGGAAGGTGGCCAGCAGGAGAGCCAGCACGAGGCCGACGACCGACGAGAGTCCTTCCTGCCCCGGATGGAGCGGGAGTGGAGCGAACAGGGCGGACACTCCGAGTACGAGGGAGATGTTGAAGACGTTGCTGCCGAGCACGTTCCCGAGCGCGAGCTCCGGTTGGCCCTTGCGAGCTGCGACGATCGAGGTCGCGAGTTCAGGGAGACTCGTGCCGATCGCGACGATCGTCTCGCTGACCAGAGCCTTCGAGAGGCCGTAGTTGCTCGCGATCGCCTTGGCCCCGTCGACCAAGGTCTGACCGCCGTACTTCAGTCCGAGCAGTCCGGCGGCGATGAACAACGTATTCAAGATCGCCGGGCCGGGACGGACCTCGACCTTCTCGGTGTCTACGGCCAGCGAGGCCTCACCCCGTTGCTTGCCTTGCACCGATCGGCGGTAGAGGAGCAGCGTGAAGGCGATGATCGAGACCACGAGCAGCGCGCCCTCGATACGACCGATCGAGTGTGCCGCCAGGGCTCCGAGCGTCACGAAGGCGCTGGTCGCGACCAGGAACGACAGCTCGAATCTGGTCCCGCCGGCGGGCTGCTGCACCGGCCGGCACAGCGCGACGATGCCCATGATGAGCCCGATGTTCGCGATGTTGCTGCCGAGGACCGATCCGGTGGCGATCTCGGGGTCGCCGTCCATCGTGCCCTGGACCCCGACCATCAGCTCCGGAGCGGAGGTGCCGAAGGCAACCATGGTAAGACCGACGACGAGCGGGCTGATCCCCAGGCCGAGCGCCCAGTAGACCGAACCCCGGACCAGGAGCTCCGCGGCGCCGATGAGGCAGACGAAGCCGATCGCGATCTGGAGCCAGTCCTGCATTCCGTTGCATTCTGCGGCCCTCGGCCGGCTCGCGAAACACGATTCGACGCTGAAGAGGCGGGATCGGACTGGTCGATGAATTCCCCATGAGAAGGCCGGTCCGAATCGCGTCGACGCTCCTGCTCGCGGCGTTTGTGCTGCTGGGCACCGGGTGCTTCCAGCTGCGCGCCGTCGTGCGGATCCTGCGGGACGGTTCTGGAACGCAGTCCGTCCGAATGGCTTTTGGCCGCCAGGTCGAGCGGGAACTGCAGAAGGCCGCGGTCGCGACCTCGGCGGGCCTGCGGGAGGTGTTTGATCCTCTGCTCGCCTTCGACGAGGAGGCGGTGCGCCGGGACTTCGAGGAGCGTGGACTCGAGCTGACCTCCCACGAGACCGAACAGGGCTACAGCCGACGCAGCGCCGAGATCGGCGCTCGTTTCGACGCACTCACGACCCTCCGGCGGAGTCCGTTGCTGGGAGAGGACTGTGAGTGGTTCGTGCTACCAGGCCGGACCGAGGGTGGCCTGCGCATCGTCTGCTACCCCCGCGGACACGTGGCGTGGAAAGTCGGACGCGAGAAGGCGCGCAAGCTTCTCCAAGAGCCCCCTGACTACCGTCAGCAGTTCTTCGAACTTCGGAAACCGAGCCTCGAAGGACTCGATCTCGAGCTTCGCCTCGAGCTGCCCGGTGCCGTTCGCTACTCGACGGGCAACGTGCAACGCACCGACGAGCAGGGTGTTGTCGTCTTTCGGGTCACGGCCGAGTCGGTCCGGACGCCCTCGGATCTGCTCGAACTCCTCGCGCCACGGATCGAGGTCGAGTTCGACGGCACCGGCTGCACGATGCCGCTCGGCGAAGTCGACCCAGGTCTGGAGCCGGACCCGGACACGACGGACGGCTGACGGTAGCCTCCGTCCGCATGTCCTCGGAGCGGATCGAGAACGCCTTCCGCGAGTATGGGCACGATGCCCTCGCGGTCGCCGCACTCGACCGGGACTACGATCTGTTCGAGGGGGCCGGCGGATCGATCGTTCCCTACGCGAAGGTCTCGCGCGCTCGTCTTGCGATCACCTCGCCGCTCGCGCCAATCGAGCGATGGCCGGAGGTCGCATCGGCCTTCGTTGAGTCTGCGTCGGAAGCCGGATTACGCGCCGCGTTCTTCGGGGTCGAGCGACCCGAGCGGTTCGGCTCCGGGTTTCGATCCGTGTTGATCGGGCAGCAGCCCGCCTGGGACCCGGCGCTTTGGTCCGAAGTCGTTGCCTCGGACGCGAACTTGCGGGAGCAACTCCGTCGGGCGGAGAAGAAGCAGGTCGAGATTCTCCGACTGGATCCGGACGAGCTCCGCTCCGACTCGGATCGGATCCGGCAGTGGCAGGAGTTGGTCGACGATTGGCTGCGCTCGCGTCGGATGGCGCCGATGAAGTTCGTCGTGCAGCCGCGTGGGCTGACCGCGCCCGACGATCGGGAGCTCTTCCTGGCACTCCGGAACGATGAGCTACTCGGGTTCCTCTGCACGTCGCGTCTGCCGGCCCGGAACGTGATAGCGATCGGCGACGTGTTTCGTCAGCGCTTGGCGCCCAACGGAACCATCGCTCGACTGCACGATCACGCGATTCGTCGGGTGGGGGAGCTCGGTGCCGAGTCGGTCACCGCAGGGCTCGTGCCACTCGCGGGTCCGGTGCACCCTTCGTTGCGCCTCGCACGATCGCTGGGTCGGCCGCTGTTCGACTTCCGCGGGCTGCAGACGTTCCGCAGCCGACTGCGGCCGCAGCGGTGGGAGCCCGTCTACCTGCTGCACCCAGCCGGCAGTTCACCGGTGCCTGCGATGCGGGACTGTCTCCGCGCCTTCGCTGGCGGGAGCTTCCTGCGCTTCGGCGTGCAGACGATCGGGCACCGGATGCGTCGTCGTCGCAGCGTGTCCTGACCAGACTCGGTCAGTCACCACCCTCGGGCGCCGGTTCGGCGGCGACTTCGAGCAGGTGACGGAGCTCGTCCTCGGGAAGATGTCCGCGTTCGACGAGCAGCTGCGTCAGGATCTCGAAGCTCGTCTCCAGGTAGTCGCAGCGTTCCTGCAGATCACCGATCTGCTGCGACTGTTCGCGATCGACCCCCGACTTGCGACGGAGGTTGCGACGAATCCTGCGAATGCGTTCCTCGTTGTCGCCGATGTCGAGGCGGTTACCGACGTCGCCGAGGAAGATCGTTCGAAGCCAACCCATGAGGCCGAGCCTAGCGCTCTGGCGGGTCGAGATTCACTCGCCGCGAGAATCCTGCGCCGGAAGCTTGGCGAGGAATCGCCGGCCGCGGCGCACGCGGGCCAGGTCGGTCTTGGTGCGTTCGAGTGCTTGCTCGATGGACGCGGTCAGGTCCCGGTTCGCCTGCAGGGCGCGCGCGCGAAGTACCTGGGGTGCATCCCCGTCGGTCGCGTTCGTCACCACGCGCTCCAAGAGCTTCGACGCGGTTTCGAAGTCGTCGGCGTCCAAGGCGCGACGCGCCGCGTCGCAGTGGCGCACGAGTTCCAGAAGCTGCTCGGACTTCGAGCGCTCCGAATCGATCGACTCCGAGTCTGCCACGCGATCAGCTCGCGACGACGGCTTGCCAGGCTTGCTCGAGCGGTCGCAGAGCGCGGAGCGCTTCCTCGATCGGTGTCGCGTCCTTGTCCTGAGAGGCGGTGGCCAAGCGATCGAGTGAGAACTCGTAGAGGCGATCCATCCGCTCCGCGAGCTCGCCGCCCTGAGGATCCAGGCTCGCGCGCAGTTCGATCAGGATCGACTGGACCTTCTCGATCGACTGTTGGGATTCCTGCTCGCGCCCTCCGGAGAGTGCGAGCCGGGCGCGTTCGAGGTCACGGACCGATCGTTCGATCAGCATCGCGACGAGCTTCTGCGACGAGGCGGTCAGGATCGATCGCTCTCGATAGGCCTGCGCGGCGTTTCGCCGAGAGGACGGCGTCTTGCGGCTGGTCGACATAGTTCAGTTATCGGATCGGCCCGGTCTCGGATTGGAGGAGATCTCGGAGCTCGACTCAGAGACCGAAGGCACTGCCCGGATTCGAGAGCCCGCCGAGCGCCTGGCCCTGCGACTGGACCCGGGCTAGCAAGGTCTCGAGGGAGGTGAATCGGGCGCTCAGACTCTGTTCCAGGAGGGCGAGCCGGGCTTCGCCCCGCTCGATCCGGTTGTCGAGCGATCGGATGCCCTGGTCGAGTCCGTCATCTCGACTCTCGATCAGGCCGTCGGCTGCGCGCCAGTCGTCGATCAGAGTCTGGAGCCGATCGATCAGACCGCCACCGGAGGCGAGGAGGTCGTCGAAGTCCTGCGCGCCGTCACGCAACGCGTCGCTGAGCTCCCCGCGGTCGAGGCTCAGCGTGCCGTCGAGGCTGCCCTCGATTCCGAAGCTCGACAGCAATCCCGTGACGCCGGAGTTGGTCGGAAGTGTCCGACCGGTCAGATCGCGGAGTCCTCGGAGGACGGTCAGAGCGGTGCGATCGCCGAAGAGATTGCCGGTGCGACCGTCTTCGCTCCGCTGGGACTCGGAGCGGATCGCGTCGACGACTGCGTTGTAGGCCTGGAGGAACTCCTCCACGGTCTCGGACGTTGCATCCGTGTCGAGTGCGACGTCGACGCGGTGGGCCTGTTCCGTGACCGATTCGAGCTCGATCGTCACCCCGTCGATCAGGTCCGAGATCGAATTCGTCGAGCGTCGGATCTCGACGTTGTTGACCAGGATGTTCGAGTCGGAGGCTTCGGTCAGTTCGTTGCTCTTGAGGTCTGAGACCAGCGTTGCGAAGCCAGCATCTCCGCTCGAGCTGAGGTCGACGGCATTTGCGCTACCGGGTTCCTCCGCGAACAGCAGAAGTCGGAAAGGGGCGGTCGTGTCGCCGGTGTCGACGACCGTGGCGTCGAATCCATCGAGTCCGCCGATCGCGTCTGCGACGTCCTGGAGCGTCGCGTTCGTGAAGTTCAGCGTCGTCGGGACGCCGTTCTGCGTGAGCGTGATCGATCCGCTTCCGATCACCGCCGAAGGGTCGGCATAGCCCAGCGAGGAGTTCGACTGACTCGACGCGAGCTTCTGCACCTGGATGTCGAAACTCCCCGGCGCCGCGTTGTCACCGAGATTGATGCTGTAGCCGGCGCCGTCTTGGATCGTGGCGCCGAGGCTGATCGCGGAGTCGCCGAATCCGATGTTCGAGGCGGCCGATCGCAGATCGGCGAGCAATCCCGACAAGCGGGAGATCGAATTCTGGCGATCGACGAGATCCTGCCGCTGGCCTTGGAGGCGCTGGATCGGCACGCGCCTCGCACCAACGATGGCATCGATGAGGGAACGGGTATCGATGCCCGAGGCGAGGCCGGAGAATTGGATCCCGAACGAACTCACGAGGGTTTCCTCGGTTCCAGAGCCGGGATCACTGGAGCAGGCTCAGCGCGACCTGCGGTTGGACGTTCGCCTGCGCGAGGATCGCGAGGGCCGTCTGTTGCAGGACCTGAGCCTGGGTCAGTCGAGCCGTTTCCTCGGCGACGTCGACGTCTCTGATCCGACTCTCGGCAGCCGAGAGGTTGTCGACCGAGTTCGCCAGGTTGTCGATCGTGTAGGTCAGACGGCTCGAGATCGCACCGAGGGATCCCCGGTACTCGGTGACCTCGTCGATCGCAGCGTCGATCGCGGCGATTGCGTCCCCTGGGCCACCCGTGCCGGTGATCGTCAGGTCGAGCGAGTCCAGCGTCAGGGCGGAGGCGGTGGTCGACTGGAGTGTGATCGTGACCGAGTCGACGGTGGCGGCGTTCGAGCCGACCTGCAGCGCGACCGTGGAGCTTGCGTTCAGCAGGCTGATTCCGCCGTACTCCGAGGTGGCCGCGATGCGGTCGACTTCGGACACCAGCGACTGGAACTCGTCGTCGAGGACCTGCTTGTCGGCCGAGGAGACCGTTCCGTTCTGCGCCTGGGAAGAGAGCTCGCGGAGTCGGAGCAGGACCGAGCTGATCTCGTCGAGCGCGCCTTCAGCCGTCTGCGCGAGCGAGATGCCCTCACCAGCGTTCCGGCGTGCTTGTTCCAGCGAGCGGATCTGTGCGCGGAGGCGCTCCGAGACAGCGAGGCCGGTGGCGTCGTCGGAGGCGCGCTGGATGCGCAAGCCCGAGGACAGCTTCCGGAAGCTATCGCTGATCTGATTCGTCGCCGTGTCGAGGTTGCGCCGAGCAGTCAGCGCAGACAGGTTCGTATTGATGCGGAGTCCCATTCCCTAATCTCCCTCTGGCCCTGGCAGGATCGCCGTCGGCCGTCGTGTGCGCCCCGTGCTCTGGCTCGGAGCCACCAGCTGAATCGGCATGCGACCGTCTCGGGAATGAGCAACGCCGCCGCTTCCGTCGTGATTCGCTGCGAGGCGATCGCCAATCCGACCGTGCGGAGGGTCCTAGGGGCGCGTCTCGAATCGGGCGGGCAGACACGCAGAAATCGCTGAGATCCGCGCCATCGGCATTCTGAGACACTCTCGGGCCGCCCGGGCCCCGACTGTCTCGATCTCGGGCGTCTAATCGGCGGACGGGCGGTGGCATCGGGCGTTCAAAAAACCGCCGTTGTCCAAAAGTCGAGCGCCGGATCTGCCGAAGAGTCCCACGGCAAGCGATCGATCGCCGCGCACCCCCGCGCGGTCCGCATCGCTCGGTGTGTGTGATGGACAACTCGAGCTTCCCCGGCTTCTCCCGCGTCCTGGTCGTCGACGACGAGGAAGGTATTCGTGACGGTCTGCGTGCGTTCCTGCAGGCCGAAGGTGTCGCGGTCGAGACCGTGGCCAGCGCCGAGAGCGCGCAGCAGCGTTTGAACGAGAAGTCGTTCGATGTGGTGCTGCTCGATCTGCAACTGCCCGGCGCTGACGGGCTTTCGAGCATTGCCTCGATGCGTCGCGGTGCGGCTCCCGCCGACGTGATCATCCTGACCGGCTACGGCTCGGTGCAGAACGTGGTCGAGGCGATGCGCAAGGGTGCTGCCGATGTGATCGAGAAGCCGTTCCAGCGCGACCGGGTGCTCGCCGCCGTCCAGCGCTGCCTGAAGACCCGCCAGCTGCAGAACGAGCTGGCCCGCACGCGGGACCGTCTGCGTGAGCTGACCGCGACCGAGTTGATCGGCGTCTCTGCCGAGATCCGGTCGGTGCAACAGCGGATCGACCAGGTCGCTCAGTCACCGGACACGACGGTGCTGATCACCGGCGAGAGCGGAACCGGCAAGGAGCTCGTCGCTCGCTGCATTCATGAACTCTCCCCGCGTCGTCCTGGCCCGTTCGTCGCGGTCAACTGCGCGGCCCTCAACGAGAACCTGCTCGAGGCCGAGCTCTTCGGTTACGAGGCCGGTGCCTTCACCGGTGCGGCCCGTGAGGGCAAGGACGGCCTCTTCTCCCGCGCCGAGGGAGGCACGCTCTTCCTCGATGAGATCGGGGAGATGGAGAAGTCGCTCCAAGCGAAGCTGCTCCGCGCCCTGCAGGAGCGGACCTTCCGCCGTGTGGGTGGCCTGACTGACGAGACCGCCGACGTCCGCATCCTGGCGAGCACCAACCGCCGCCTGATGGACGAGGTTTCGAAGGGCAACTTCCGCGAAGACCTCTACTACCGCCTCAACGTGATGAACATCGAGGTGCCGCCGCTGCGCGAGCGCCAACGCGACATCCCGCTGCTGGCGCACTACTTCCTCGACCAGTTCGGTCGTCAGATGGGCAAGGGCCTGACTGGTTACACCGAAGAAGCGCTCGAGACGATCTGCGAATACGAGTGGCCGGGCAACGTCCGCGAACTCAAGAACGCCGTCGAACACGCGGCGATCATCTGCCCTGGCGGGATGATCGATGAGTGTCACCTGCCGACCTTCACCGGCGGCCGCCTCGATGGTTCGGACCTCATCGAACGCAACGTGATCGAGCTCGACATGACGGATTGCTCGATCAAGTCGCTCGAAGGTGCGCTGGTCCAGCGTGTGCTCGACCGCACCGAGTGGAACATCAGCCGAGCGGCTTCGATGCTCGGGATCAATCGGACGACGCTCTACAACAAGATCCGCGTCTACGGCCTCGGTTCGCGTCCGGAGCGCGCGGTCTCGTGAACGCTCTTTCGGAGTCGCCCGCAGCTGGGCTACAGGATCCGATGGTCCTGTGCTCGACCCTCGGACACGAACTCCGCAATCCGCTGGCTGCGGTCTTCGCGAGCCTGCACGTCGTCGAGGCGATGACCGACGACGCGGATCCGCGGGCGAAGTTCGTGAATCGGGCCCAGGCGGACCTCGAACGCCTGCGCACGTCACTCGACGCCTTGCTCTGCCTCGGCTCTGGCCGTGCCGCCGAGGGTGAGCCGATCGAGGTCGACTTCGCAGCCCACGACTTCATCCTCCGGCGACGGGACGCTCGCTTCTCGTTCGTGCACCATCGCTCGGCCGACGCGACTCCGACCGTCGTTGCGGATCGAGCGCTTCTCGATCGTGCGGTCGAGAACCTCTGCGAGAACGCCCTCCGCGCCGGTGCGAGCAGCGTCGAACTGCGGCTCGAACAGGATGCCGACGAGGTCCGTCTGGAGGTCGTCGACGACGGTCCGGGGCTGCCGACCTCGTCTCCAGAAGAACTCTTCGAGCCCTTCCATAGCCCCTCCGGCGGTACCGGTCTCGGCCTCGCGGTCGTGCGCGCGACGATGAACGCGTGTGGCGGGTCCGTCGAGCTGTGCGACCGGGACGACGCGCGAGGCACTGTGGCGACCCTGCGATGGCCGACCCTGAACTGAACACAGCGACGATCCGCCGGGTCCTGCTCGTCGAGGACGAGTTGGCGATTCGCGAGGGCATCGCGACCTGTCTGCGGCTGCGCGGGATCGAAGTCCTCGCCTGCGAGACGATCGCCTCGGCGAAGTCCTGCTTGAGCGAGGGTCACACGATCGATGCCGCGATCACCGACTGGCAGTTGCCGGACGGACTCGCAGAAGACCTGCGCAGCCACTTCGAAGGCAAGCCCTGGGTGGTCGTGAGCGGCCAAGGCGCGGCACTCGCTGATCGCTTACCGGAAGCCCGCGTGCTGACCAAGCCGGTCGGCATCCAGCACCTCATCGAGCAGTTGTTCGATCAGGTCGCCCGCGTGGCCGCGTCCGAACCGCAGGCGGAAGTCCGACCGCTCGATCTCACCCGGGTCTCGCACCCGCGCCTCAAGGCGGCCCTGCACCGATTCCGGGCACTCTGCGACTCCGGATTCGCAACCGAGGTCGACGAGGCGGACCTGACGCTTCGTGGACGCATCACGAACCGCAAGGAGCTCTCGGTTCTGGCCGCCGAGATCGGCGGCGATCTGCTGGTGCGGGGCGACCGAGCCCGTTGGCGGCTTCACCGAGACGGCGCGCCCGAGGGCGCGTGTCCGGTCCGCCCCGGCGAGCGGTTCGCCGAATCGCCGGCGGACGAATACTGGGTGGACTTCCAAGGCCTGAAGCCAGCACCCGCCTTGGTCTGGCGACTCTGTGACGAGGTGCGGGCCGCCCTTCGAGCCGGGCGAACTGTCATCCGGACCGAGGAGGCCAGCGACTGGGCTGCGGCCGTGACCGCAGTGGATCCGGTCGCGTGGCCGCCGCTCCGCCCGATCGGGCCGAGCCTCGACTCCGAGGCCGCACTGCTCTGGGACCTCTGAGCCGGGCCTCGGCTCCGGACCCGGCGGGACCTGCCGACTTCGCCTTCGGCCACGCGTCCAGTTCTGCCGATACCAAGGACCGGTAGGACACCGCTGCCACGCACCAGGCGTGGAGCCGGACCATGGAACCGGAATCACCTCAATCTGCCGACCTCGGGCCGCAGACCGAACTCCGCTCAGCGGCACGTGCCGAAGTCGACGCCCTGATCCGACGGGGAGTCCTCGAAGGTCAGGGGCCTGGCCTCCGCGGTGCGCGAATCGCGCTCGTGGTCTGTGCGGTCCTCGCGGCGATCGGACTCGCGCTCGGCTCCGCTGGAGTCCCGGGTCTCGCGGACGAGGAGGCCGCTTCGCGCGAAGACCCGCCTCGGACGAGTGCGACAGCGGGCAACCGGAACCGGCGGACCGACCCACTCGACTTCGAACCGCGCGTGTTCGCGCGCGGCTCCGGACTCGCACGGCTTCGCGACGAGGCCTTCGAGGCGATCGAAGACGGTGATCCGGCCCGCGCTCGCCGTGCCGCCGCTCGCTTTCTACTCCGTCCTCGCGAGGCAACGCCCGGACTCCGGGCCGAGCGCCCCGATCTCTGGCGAATCCTCGGTGAGTCGCTCCGTCAGGAGGCGCTCCAGAGCGGTTCGTCGTCCGATCCGTTGCCGGAGGGTGGACGATGAAGAGGCTCCACGAACTCACTCTCGTCCTCGGCCTGATGGTTCCGGGTGTCGTATCGGCTCAAGAGACGGGTGCTCTTCGTGTCCGCAGGGTCGACGAGACCACCGTGCGAGTGCACGGGGACTTGGTCCGTGCAGACGAGGCCCTGGCCGCCGTCGCGACCGCGATGGACTGGGAACTCCGCATCGACTCTCGCGGCACCGGCCTCGGTCGGCGGCTCGCGGATGAACTGCTCGACCTGTCAGTCGAAGACGACGCCCGGCAGATCGCGCGTTGGATCGGCTACGCCGTCGACGCTCAGGTCGCGCTCGCCGAGCGGACTCTCCCCGGAGGACTCACGACCGAGTTGGTCATCCGACCCCTGCCCTCACCGGAGACCGACGGTGGTCGTGAGCGATCTCTGCAGTTGGCGGTCTACGAACTCGAGTCTTGGCTCGAGGCTCACGACCAGGACGAGCTGCTCGGACCCGCTTCGTCGACCGGCCGTGCCGTTCGTATCGCCCTCGGCCCGCTCGAGCGCGAGATCGGCCAGCCCGAACTCGGTGCGCAGCGCCTCGCCGAGGTCGTCTACGCGTCGGACGACGACTGGGAATACCAGCAGCTTCGTCAGACGCAGCTGATCGAGCTGGCGCGATGCTGGTTCGATGCGGGTCCGGACCCCGACTACGACGTCGAGTGTGATCGGTCGATCCGCGAAGCCTTGCGAATCGACCCGAAGAGCTACGAAGCTGCACGCGCGGCCGAGCTCCTCGCACGTTTGCTCTACCGGCGGGGTGATGACGAGGCATGCCTCGCCGAGATCCCGGCACTGATCCGTCAGTATGGGTGGGTCGCGTATGACGAACCCGTGCTCGACGCGCACCTGACCTGTGGCCACGCGGCGCTGCGCCTCGGAGATGTGCAGAGCGCGCGCGCGGCGCTCCGCGAAGCCCACGAGCGGCTCGATGGCGAACTGCCGATGGGGCGCCGTGGAGTCGAACTCGCAGGACTGGAAGGCGCGCTGGCCTACCAGACCGGCAACTTCGGTCGAGTCGTAACGAAGCTCGGGCACTTCCTGTCCGGCGTGGAAGAGAACGATCCGCGCGTCGATGGCGCGAGGTTGTTGCTCGCGGACTCGTGTCTGCGAACCGATCGCTATGCCCAGGCCTGGCGGCTGACGCGGGACGCGTTCGCCTCCCGCGCTCGTCTTTCGCCTCCCGACTACTTGTGGTCGGCGGAGCTCTACCTCGAATCGGGCCGCGCGGTCGGTCTCGAACGACGTGTGCTTCGCGAACTGGAACTCGAGGTGCAGGTGCGCTCGATCGAGCGCGTCCAGCTGCTGCTGTTCGTCGTCGACCGCATGCTCGAGGTCGAGTCGTTCGAAGCGGCGCGCAACCTCCTGCTCCCGGTCGTTCAGATCGCCGGGCCGACTGGTGACGAAGTCCGCCTTCGCATGACGCGTGTCGTCCTCGCGCAGGCGATCGCAGCCGAGGACTCCAACCCGCCGTCGCCGGCGACGCGTTGGATCCTCCAGATCACCGAACCCGAATCCCGTCGACGTGCGCTCTCCGCACTCGCGCGGTTCTACACCCACTTCGGTCAGCACGACCGAGCCGCCGCTGTCTGGCAGGGGATCTTGCCGTGATTCGAACTCTCGCCATCGCGCTGACCCTCACCACGGGAGTCCAGGCGCAATTCGACAACGTGCGCACGGACGAATCCGAACTGCAGGATCGCCTCGCCGAACTGCGTCGGGCCGCGGAACGCCACGCTCTCGGACTGACCGTCGACCGCCGGGTCTTCGTGACACCCGGGCTGCCCAAGCCCGGTCCAACCGCGCGCTCTCAGCTGAACCGACTGCTCGAACAGAACGAACAGTTTCGATTGCAGTTGCAGGCTCTCGGCGTCTCCTCGTCGGTGTTGCCCGGCGAGGTGACCCCGATTCCGGTCACCGGCGAGAACACGTCGACAGCGATTGAGTCGACCGATCCAGGCGACCTTTCGATCGAGCAGCTGATCGCGATCGCTCAGCGCGAGCAGGGAGAGGACCAGGTCTCCGAGACCGTCGATGCGGAAACCGATTCCGGTTCGGCGGCGGGCGTGACGAACCCGACGACTTCGGGGGGCGATCGTCCAGAGGGGGTGCGTCGGGCCTGGCAGGCGTCCGAGTTGTTCGATGGTCGCACCGACCTCGAGCTCGAGTCCCTTCCGCCGCGCGCTGCGATTCCTCAGCTGATGGTGGCTGCGTTGCGGGCCGACCGCGATGCAGTGCACGCCGGGGACGAAACCGAGTCGACTCGGCTGCGAGCCCGCCGCGAGTTCCTCGCGACGCAGATCCTCGCTCTGCTCGAGCGAGCTCGGAAGGATTCCGAGCAGCCGGTGAAAGCCCGTGAGGCCTTTGCCGCAGCCCGCGCCTTAGAACTCCTCGGTCGCGAGGACGATGCACTCGCTGCTTACGCCGAGGTCGAGATCCTCGATCGGTCGGAGGCCAGCCGATCCGCCGAGGCCGGTGGTTCGCTGTCGAGGCTTGCCCAGTTCGCGACCGATGAGATCCTGCGTCGACGTCGACGCGCCCCCGTCGACCTCGACGGTCTCGATTGGGCGGGATTCGAGGATCGCAACCGGTGAGTCTGGAACAGAGTTCCGAACTGGAAGCCGGCTTCGCGACCTTCGTGCGCGCGGCGCAACGACTCGAAGAGCGTTACGGCGATCTACAACGTCGGGCCGAGTCGGTCGACCGCGAGCTCGCTCGCACCAACGCGACCCTGGCGTCGACCCTCGCCGAGCGAGAGGTCGTGCTGTCGACCCTACCGGTCGGTGTGGTCGCACTTGCGGCGGATGGATCGACCGAGTGGTCGAACCCCGAGGCGGCACGGATCGGCCGGCGCTTTTCGTTCGATGGTCCGGACTGGACCGCCCTGGACGAAGGCGTGCATCGCTTGGACGCCGGGACGCTGCAGGTTCGTCGCGTCGAGCTGCCCGATGGTGGCGAACTCGTCGTTGGCGAGGACCGCAGTCACCTCGCGCACCTCGAGCGAGAGGTCGATCGACTGGACCGGCTGGCCGGTCTGTCGGAACTCGCGCTCGGTGTTGCCCACGAGATCAAGAACCCGCTGAACGGAGTGACCGGCTACGCCTCGATGCTCGCTCGAGCCCAGGATCTGGAGACCGCGCAGCGTTACGGGCAACGAGTGCTCGATGGCATCCGCCAAGTCGACGACATCGTGCGACAGATGCTCGCCTTCGCGCGACCGGAAGGTCGTCGGGCTGTGCATCGACCGCTTCGAGAAGTGATTCGTGAAGCGGCGGTCGCTTCTTCCGGAGAGTCCTCGATCGTCCCGCAGGGCGATGGGCTTGACGAACAGGTCGATTCGGTGGTTCTGCTGCGTGCGTTGGAGAACCTGTTCCGCAACAGCCTCGAGTCTTCCGACTCGAAGGCTCGGATCACCGTGCAGGCCGAGAAGAGCGACCGGAGCCTGGTGATCGACGTTACGGACGACGGGCCGGGGATTCGGGCCGACCTGCGCGAGCGCTTGTTCGAGCCGTTCGTCTCCGACAAGCCAACGGGCTCGGGACTCGGCCTGCCGCTGACCGCGCGCGTGCTGTCGTTCCTCGGTGGGCGGATTGATCTCGTTCCGTCCGAGACCGGCGCGCACTTCCGCATCGAACTCCCGATCGTCAACGATCGCAGTGTTGGAGGTGATTCGTGAAAGACCTTCGCCTGCTCGTCGCGGACGACGAGTCGATCAGTCTGGACTTCCTCTCCGACGCGCTTCGGCTTCTCGGGGCCGACGTCTCGACTGCGCGAGATGGTCGCGAGGCAATCAACCGACTGCAGTCGCAGACCTTTGATCAGGTCTGGACCGACCTGCAGATGCCGGGCCTGACGGGCCGCGATGTTCTGAAGGCAGCCAAGAATCAGGACCCGGACCGTCCGGTCGTGATCGTCACGGCCCACGGGACGATGCACACGGCGGTCGAACTCCTGCGTTCGGGTGCCGACGACATTCTCGAGAAGCCGGCGACGATCGAGGATCTCGAACTCGCCGTCACTCGGGCGTCGGAACGCGGTCAGCTTCGGCGCGAGAACCGTCTGCACCGCGAGCGGCAGAAGCCGAGGTCCAGCGACCTTGTCGCCGAGTCGCCGGCGATGCGAGGTTTGCTCGAGCAGGTGGCTCGCGTGGCGAAGAGTGAAGCCGCGGTCCTGATCACCGGACCTTCGGGTGTCGGCAAGGAGCGCATCTCCGCCGAGATCCACCGGCTGAGCGATCGGGTCGACGGTCCATTCGTCGAGGTCAACGCCGCCGCTGTTCCGGACAACCTCGCCGAGAGCGAGTTCTTCGGTCACGAGCCCGGTGCGTTCACCGGCGCGCAGAAGCGCCGACTCGGCTGGTTCGAACTGGCGGACGGCGGAACGCTATTCCTGGACGAGGTCGGGGAGCTGCCCGCAAACCTGCAGGCCAAACTCCTGCGCGTTCTGCAGGAAGGCACGTTCCGTCGTGTCGGTGGCGAGCAGTCCCTCGCGGCGGACGTACGGATCGTCGCGGCGACCAACCGAGATCTCGAGGAAGAGGTGCGCCAGGGCCGGTTCCGCGAGGATCTCTACTACCGACTCAACGTCGTCCCTTTGCAGGTGCCGGCGTTGCGAGATCGGCGTGAAGACGTGCTCCCGTTGGCCGACCGATTTGCCGGCGGTGCCGAACGATTCGATCGACTCGCCCGCGACGCGATGCTGATGCATGGATGGCCAGGCAACGTGCGGGAGTTGCAGAACCGCGTCGAGCGCGCCGTCCTCCTGCACGACGGGGATGTGATCACCGCGAGTGATCTGGGTCTCGAGGACGCGACGATCTCCGGCCCGCAGGGCGCCGCCAACTCGTCATCCATGACCGCGAGCAACTCGGCCGATCCGATCGCCGAACTCGTCGGCGAAGAGCTTCGCGACGTCGAGAACCGCCTGATCCTGCAGACGCTCGCGCACTGCAGCGGCAACCGAACCAAGGCTGCGTCGGTGCTCGGCATCGGCGTGCGGACGCTCTACGATCGGCTGCGCCGGCTCGAAGCGTCGACCTGACTCGACGCCCAGCTCTTCGCCGAGGCGGCGTCGTCGAAGGTCGATGTCCATGCGGTCCGCCCGAGTTTTCTCTTCGTTCGTAGCGGTCGCTTCCGCCGTCTGCATCTTCGCTTCCTGTGCTGGCGTCCGGAGGGGCGCGGCCGAGAAGGGCGCCGCAGTCACGAACCACGTCTTGCTCGAGGCCGAGGCCTTCGACCAAACGGGTGGGTGGTTGCTCGACCAGCAGTTCATGGACCTCATGGGTTCGCCGTATCTGCTCGCGCACGGCATGGGAATTCCGGTCGAGGACGCGGTGACGACCGCGTCGTTTCCTTTGGCCGGGTCTTACCGGGTCTGGGTTCGGACCCGGGATTGGGTTGCGCCTTGGAGTGCTCCGGGGGCGCCAGGACGCTTTCAGCTGATCGTCGACGGCAAGCCGCTCGACACGCTCTTTGGCACCGAGGGAGCAGAGTGGCATTGGCAGGACGGCGGACTGGTCGAGGTCGGCGAGACCGCACGCCTCGGACTTCACGACCTGACGGGCTTCGAAGGGCGCTGTGATGCGGTGCTCTTCGCGAAGGATCCGTCCTGGCGACCGCCGGAGGCCGCGGAGGATCTCGCGGAGTTCCGGCGGCGAACCCTCGGTCTGCCTAGCGAGCCGGAGGACGCCGGGTCCTACGACCTGGTCGTCGTCGGGGGCGGAGTGGCCGGAACGACGGCGGCCGTCACCGCCGCCCGGCTCGGTCTGTCGGTCGCACTGATCCAGGACCGGCCGGTGCTCGGCGGCAATGCGAGCTCCGAGGTCCGTGTCTGGCCGGAGGGCCACTTCAACCAACCGCCCTACCCGCGCGTCGGAGATGTCGTGATGGAGGTCGTGCCGGATCGTGGCAGCGACTCGAAGAACGCTCAACGAGCTGAGGTGTTCGACGACGATCGCAAGCTGCGCGTCGCGCGAGCGGAGCCGAACATCACCCTGCTCCTGAACCAGCGCATGAACGACGCGTCCGTGCGCGGTGGCTCGATCGTGTCGGTCGTGTGTCAGGACACCACGACGGCGAGGCGGATTCGCGTTCGCGGCCGTTGGTTCCTCGACAGCACCGGGGACGGGTCTCTCGGATTCCTCGCCGGTGCGGACTACGACCAGACGGACACCGGTCACATGGGGGCGAGCAACCTCTGGAACATCCAGTGCCTCTGCGAGGACGAGGATCCGCTGTCCTCCGAACTGCAAGCCGCCTGCGAAGAAGCGCAGTTCCCACGCTGTGAGTGGGCCGTCGACCTCTCGGACAGGCCCTTCCCCGGGCGCGATTGGGGTTCGACCGAGCCCGAGGCCGGGAACACCAATCCGATCAGCATCGGCAACTGGTACTGGGAGAACGGATTCGACCGCGACCCGATCGCGGACATGGAGCGCATCCGCGATCAGAACTTCCGGGCGATGTACGGCGCCTGGGATGCGATCAAGAACGTCGAGAAGCGCTACCCCGCGCACCGGCTGAACTGGGTCGCCTACATCGCCGGTAAGCGCGAGTCGCGACGGCTACTCGGTGACGTCATCCTCACGGCGGAGGATCTCCGCGACGGGCGGGAGTGGGAGGACGGCGCTTTCCCCTGCACCTGGGGGATCGACACGCACTTCCCCGATCCGCGCTTCTCCGAAGGCCATGACGGCGACGAGTTCATCGCCGGCTACACGCATGGCGAGGGCTATGTCTACGACGGTCCCTACTGGGTTCCCTATCGCTGCCTCTACAGCCGCAACCTCGACAACCTGTTCATGGCCGGCCGCGACATCAGCGTGACGCACGAAGCTCTCGGGGCGGTGCGGGTCATGAAGACCACCGGCGCGATGGGTGAGATCGTCGGCATGGCGGCTTCGATCTGCGCGGAGCACGAATGCACGCCCCGCGACATCTACGAGCAACACCTCGACCAGCTCAAGGCGCTGATGGGTCGTGGTGCCGGGCGGAGAGAGCCGCAGGTGGAAGGCCCCGAGGGCAGCATCCTCCTCGCCGCACGAACCGCGTCTCTGCGCGCGCAGCAGCTCCGCTACGAGGCGGAGCGAGACTGTCTCGGATACTGGCGCACCCCTGACGACTTTGCAGAGTGGTCGGCCAAGATCACCAGGCCCGGTCGCTACGAGGTGATTGCGCTCTACGCCTGCCCCGAGGACGAAGCCGGAGCGGGCTTCGAGGTCCGGATCGAAGACCGGGAAGTCGGACTCGTAGCCGCGGTCCGTCCGACTGGATCCTGGGCGGACTTCGCCGAGCACAGACTCGGAACGGTGGAGCTCTCACAGGGATCCCATGTCGTTTCGATTCATGGCGGCAAGCCGAGCGGACCGCTGATGAAGCTCCGTGCGCTGCGGCTCACGCCGGTTGGCGCAGACTGAGATCCCGATGCCTTCGGCCCCAGATCGCACGGCGTGAACTGCCCCCAGTCCGTGTTGGTCGGACTTCGGCTTAGAGAAGTTTGCGAGGTTTCTCGGTGACCCAGGACGGTTTCGGGGCACTGGGAAAGAGGGAGGCCCTCCGAGGTGGTGCAGGCCGATCCACAACCTGATGACCTGACCCCACCGCTGTTCGAACTGCGGGCGCACTGCGCTGTCTTTCACTTCGAGGCCGTCGCCGCAGCACCTCGAACGCCCGCGAATTGCGGATGGCCACAAGTCGCCCAAGTGGCAGGGAAAGATCGCGACCTCGGGCAAGACTTCGACACAGCAACCAGCCGGTGAATTCTCCGCACCAACACCGAGCGGGGTCAGTTCCGTGGTAGCGGCGATTCGCGACATCAGACCCGAACCGGATCCTTCGTTGCGAGCGGACGTCTCGCATCGGGCTGCAGGATCGCGGTCTCAATTCCGATGAGCAATGCGGGGAAGGGGCTCCGAAACGCCGCGAAGGTGTCTGGGAGTCCTGGGCGAGCCGGGGTTCCGCGTGTTCCTGGGCTCATAGAACGAGCAACAGGAAACCGCAGCTTTGAGCATCATCACCGCTCCCGACCGGGCGTCGACCGGGATCGCGCCGGTGCGCGAGGTCTCGAGACCGGCACCTCGGTTCGAGGACGTTCCGATCAACAAGCGCCACTGGGTGTGGGAGGCGTTTGACGAGGTCGCGATTCGGGCGAACCGGATTCTCGACCGCATCCCGGTGTTCCGGATGGCGCACGATCGAGTGCTCCGAGGGATGGAAGTCGTCGAGATCGAACTCGACGTGCCGAAGAGCCAAGCTGGCCTCGATGGTCTGCGCCTCGCGTTCGCTTCCGACCTGCACGCCGGGAGCTACCTCGACGAGAAGCGCATCTCGAACCTCTTCGGTCGCATTCGGATGCTCGAGCCGGACCTGCTCTGCCTGGGCGGAGACCTCGTCAACTCGCGGCTGAAGGAAGTGAAGCTCTACGAGCGGGCACTCGCAGATCATCAGTTCCGCTACGGCATCTACGCCGTCGCCGGCAATCACGATCGCCGGTGGGCACGGGACATCGGAGTCTGGCAAGACTTCTTCGAAGACCGGGGGGTCAAGATCCTCGCCAACCACGGGGAACGGCTCGAGCACGGAGGCGCTTCGGTCTGGATCGGTGGCGTCGATGACTACAGCGATGGTGCGCCGGACGTCGGCTGCGCGCTTCGCGGTCGCGAAGATGGGGAGTGCACGGTCATGCTGGCGCACCAGCCCGACCACTTTGTCGACATCGCCCCTCACGGTGTCGATCTGGTGCTCAGCGGCCACACGCACGCGGGTCAGGTGCGGCCGTTCGGCCAGGCTTGGATCTGTCACACCAAGCACGGGCTGCTCGAGGGTGGCTACGAGCGCGAGGGCTCGCGACTGCACGTCAGTCGCGGCGCGGGACTGACGATCCTGCCGGTGCGGTGGAACGCGCGGCCGGAGATCACGATGGTCACGTTCCGTTCACGCTGATCGACGCGGCACGAGGCCGCGTGTTCTGACATGATGGGCAGACCTCGATGCCCGTCCTCCGCTTCGTCGCCTCGACGCTGCTGACGCTCTTCCTGGTCAGCGGCCTGACCTTCCCGCTTCTCGAGTTGCACAGCGACCCGACGGCGGAGGTCCTGCAGTCGACGCGTGGGGATCAAGATGCGCGCCAACAAGCCGCTCGGGTGATCCTCGAACGCACCGGTCGGATCGATCCGGAGACCGGCGAGGAGCGAAGTCTGCCGGCACGCTACTTCGCCTGGCTCGGTCGCGTGGTGCAGCTCGATCTAGCGCCAGCCGGCGAGACCGAGGAGGCCTTCCGCCGGCGATTCCTCCAGGCCCTCGGCGTGAGCTTCGGGTTGGCGCTCGCGGCCTTCCTGTTCGCTTTGGGACTCGGAGGTCCGCTCGGTGTGTGGCTTGGCATGCACCACGGACGGCTCGAAGAGCGTTTGGCCTCGGCGCTCATCCTGACGCTCACGGTCCTGCCGTCGTTCGTCATCGCGACTCTGCTTCTGCTCGGTCTACGCCTCGCCTGTGGGCTCGACTGGCCCCTGGTCTTCGCCGTCGTGACGCTTGCGGCGGCACCGTTCGCGGCGGCGGCTCGGCTCGTGCACTCGAATGTCCGTGCGCTCGAGTCGGCGCCGTTCATTCGACACCTACGCCACCAGGGCGCCTCGCCGAGCGAGATCGCGGGGAGCCTTCGACTGCACGCACTCGGCGCCGTCCGCGCGCAGTCCGGCGCCTGGCTTCCGAGCCTGATGACCGGCTCGGTGATCGTCGAGAGCGTGTTCGAACTCCCTGGACTCGGTCGCCTGTTTCTCAACGCGCTCGATACCCAAGACGTGCCGACCGTCCTGTTGGTGACGACTCTCTCGGCCTTCTTGGTGTCGATCGCATGGACGGTCACCGACCTCTGGCAACGGATGGCCGATCCACGGACGCGCCTGCCCGAGGGGGTCGGGTGATGGCCCGGATCGTCTGCATCGTATTCGTCTTGGTCGGCGTCTTCGCGCCGGTCTTTGCCGCCGAGACTCCGATCGTCCTGCGTCATGAGGGCGAGTGGGCTGTGCCGCAGTGGTCCGGCGAACGTCGAGCTCCCGATGGCCAAACCTGGCGCGAATTCTGGTTGGATCCAGAGCGTGATCAGGACGACAGCGTGGTCGTCATGCCCTTCTGCTCTTGGGATCCGGCGACGATCGACCATGACGCGATCCTTCGCACCGCGGGCTCCGTCGGGCGAGATGGCCACTGGTTCGGAGTCGATCGCTACGGCCGAGACATCGCTTCTCGGCTCGTTCACGCGACGCGAACCGCGGTCGTGATCGGTGGTCTGACGGCGTTCTTCGCCTTCCTGATCGGCCTTGCGATGGGCTACGCGGCTGCTTTCGGGCCCGGCATCCTGCGAGCGATCGTCGATCGACTGACGATCGTCACGATGGCGTTCCCGGTCGTGATCGCGGCTGTCGCCGTGGCCGCGGTCTGGTCGGGTGGCACCCTCGGGACCGTCCTGCTTCTGACGGCGTTCTTCTGGCCGCCGATCGCCCGCAACGCGCGCGCGGAGCTGCGTCGTCAGCGTCAGCTTCCGCGAATCGAGACTGCGCGATCGCTCGGTTACTCGTCTTGGCGGATCCTCCGGCACCACGCCGGCCCGGAGTTGTGGCGACCACTTCTGACGCTCACGGTCTTCGTGTGCATCGACTCGATCTTCGTCGAGTCGGCGTTGTCGTTCCTGGGCGTTGGCCTGGGATCGGACTCGATTTCGTATGGAGGGATCCTCCGCGACGGCCGGCTCGCGGCGTTGAACGGCGCCGGAACCGAGCAGTGGTTGCCAGCCGCCGTTTCGATCTCAGCGTTCGTCCTCGCGCTACACGGCGTGGCCGGGGGCCGGCGCTCAGACTTCGTTCAGCCGAGATCGAACAATAGGAACTCGGCGTCGTCGGTAGCCTGAAGAGTCATCATTCCCGGCTCTTCGAGTCGCAGGGAATCGCCCGCCGAGAGCTCGCGATCATCGACGGACAGTCGGCCTCGAGCGTTCTGGATGAAGACCCCACGCCCGGCCTCGACGCAGTGCTCGAGGCTCTGTCCGGACTCGAGGATCGAGGCGAAGATCTCCGCGTCCTGGCGGATGTGTAGGAGACCGTCCGCTGGAGTTGCACTCGCGACGCGACGCAGTTGGTTCCTGCGGGACTCGGTGTCGAAGTGCAGCTGCTGGTAGCGCGGCTCGTAGTCTCGCCGATCTGGCAGGATCCAGATCTGCATCAAGTGGAGTCCATCGGTCTTCGACGCGTTGAACTCGCTGTGTTCGATGCCGCGACCCGCACTCATCAGCTGAAGGTCGCCGGGGCGGAGGACACCGGACTCACCGAGGTTGTCCTTGTGCTCCAAGGCACCCTCGAGGACGTAGGTCAGGATCTCCATGTCTTCGTGACCATGGGTGCCGAACCCCGCGCCGGCTTGGATCCGATCTTCGTTCAGCACGCGGAGCGTGCGAAAGCGGATGCGGCTCGGGTCGTAGTAGTTCGCGAAGGAGAAGGAGTAGCGCGCCTGAAGCCAGCCAAGGTCCGCCGTGCCCCGGTCGTCGGATCGCAAGAGGGTCATGGGAGTCTTGCTAGTTCAGGGCGGGGCAACCGCAAGGGCCCCGGAGACAGGGTGGGCTCTCGCCGTTATTCCTCGGAGGCCGATGGAGCCCCTCCTTCCCGCCGATCCAACCCTGCGCGCGGTTGTTCTCGCGACCGACGTGATCTCGATCCTCGTCGCCTGGTTCCTCATCCGCCGGGCAAAGACTGCGGGCCGCATGATTGATGCGAGCCTGGCCGGGCCGGCCTTCGCTGGCATCGTCGGCATCGTGTCGGCGATCGCCGTGGGGCTCGGGTCCTTCGCGTTTCTCCGTGTCGTCGAGCACGCGATCTTCCTCGTCGGGGTTCCGGCCTCGCTGATCAGCTTGGTCTACGCCTGGCGACGACGTTACTGGGTCGTCGTTTCGATCGCGGCCGTGTCAGGCCCCTTGCTCACCTTCGTGTTCGTCTGGTCGCACTACGTCGAACCACACGATCTCGAAGTCACCGTGCACGAGGTCGTCACGGACCGACTCCCAGCTGGGAGTGATGGCGTGCGCGTCGTCGTCCTCGCCGACCTGCAGACCGACGACTTCGGGGACTACGAACAGTCGGTGTTCGATCGCATTGCCGAACTCGAGCCCGATCTACTGCTGCTGCCCGGAGACTTCATCCAGGTGAGTGGCCAACCGTTCTTCCGCGAGCACGCGAAGTTCCTCGCAGCCCTCAGGAACCTGCCGCGACCACCGATGGGAATCCTGGCGGTCGAGGGAGACGTCGACCCGATGCGTTGGCGGTATCGCGAGCCCTCGGCGTTCTTCGACGACGGCGCGGGCCCGATTGCGCGGCTGCTCGACGACGAGTTCCTCCCGTTCGAGTCCCCGAACGTGCTGGTGCTCGGTCTGAAGCAGCGCTCGTCCCGCCAACCGCTGAAGCAGGAATGGATCGACCGGATTCGTGACTTCGACGGCCTCGTGCTGATCATGGGGCATGCCCCGGACTACGCGATTCCGACGATTCGAGGCGAGACTGACCTCGATGCGATCCTGATCGCCGGCCACACGCACGGGGGTCAGGTCGTGATCCCGGGTTTCGGACCGCCGATCACGCTCAGCGCGGTGCCACGCGAGGTCGCGGGCGGGGGCCTCCATCAGTTCGGCGAAGCCCTCGTCTCGGTGAGCCGCGGCGTCGGCCTCGAGCGCGGCTATGCGCCGCGTCTGCGGCTGTTCTGTCGACCCGAGCTCGTGGTCTTCGACTTCAAGCCGAAGGGCTGACAGAGGAGCGCCATCGCGGAGACGATGGCGCTCTCGCAAGCTCGATCAGCGGACCGGAGCTGCTGGCGTCGACGCCGAAGCGTCGTCGAAGGCTTCCCACATCGGACGCTCGGCATCCGTGAGTTGGCGCGTCGAGACCTCGAGGTCGAGTTGGTTGCGCGGCTGCTGGCGAGCCTCACGCTCCATCGCGACGAGGCTGCGATCCTTGCGTCCGTCGAGAGCGACTGCGGCCTTCAGGTGACGGCGACCTTCTTCGACTTCACCCATGCGCATGTGGCAGACGCCGAGGTTGCGGCGAACGGCCGAGCGGACGAACGATGGCTGGCGGCTGTCGGTCGCGAGACCGAGTTCGCTGATCGCCTTGCTCCAATCGCGGCGGTTCATCCAAGTCTCGGCGCGGTAGAGGTGCGCGAGCGTCGGGGTGTCGACCTTGGTCACCATCTTTTCGAACGACAGGACCTCGATCCACGGCTTGCCCTGGAACGTCGAACGCACGATTCCGACGCAGCTCAGGCGGTCGTAGATCGACAGGCGGTGAATCTCGCTGGACTGCTCGTTCAGCTTCGACATGAACAGCATCGCGAAGACGTTGTGGAACTCCGACTTGCGCCAGATCGGCTGCTCACCGTCCCAGGCGAAGAAGTTCACGAATTCGCTCGGCACGAAGCGGGTGAAGAACGGGTTCTGCACCTGGCCGACCGTGTCGAACTGGATTTCGAAGCGGCTGTAGACGCCGCGGTACGCCTCAGGCGATTGGCGGATCGCCGACAGCGTGGTTTCGATCGGGGTGCTCGGATCGTTCTGATCGATCTGGGCAGGGCAGACGCTCTGCAACAGGAGCGCGGTCGTGGCGCTGGCGAGGATGCACTTCATGACGGATCTCCGGAACCGGCGGCCGAGCGCCGGTGATTTCCTCCATGGGTATCGACGAAGGGGCCCAGCCGACTTGACGTCGATCCCGCCGTTGTCGCCGGCGTCTCAGCTCGGGGCGTGTAGGAAGGCCACCGTCGAGGTCCCCCAGGTCCGCAGCTCGGTCCGTTCGCCGAAGTCCGTCCGGTCGAGGGTCCCGTCCTCGAAGTGGAACATCAGGCAGCCCGAGGGGGCGAGTTCGCGCCGCAGCGCCTCGGCTCGGGCGATCGAGTCAATCGGCTCAGCCTTTGTTTGGGGATAGGGAGGGTCGAGGAAGATCAGCTTCGGCGGCCGTTCCCCTCCTGGGGGGGCTCGCCAGGCGTCCGAGCGCAGGACCCGGGAGCTCGCGATCAGATCCGGGCCCAACAGCTCGAGGTTCTGGCGCAGGACCTTGAGTGCCTTCGGCCCGCGCTCGACGAAGGTCACGGCTCGGGCACCGCGGGAGTACGCCTCGAGGCCGTTTGCCCCGGTTCCGGCGAACAGATCCCAGACTTCTTGGTCCTCGGCGCAGCCCGGGCCCAGGATGTCGAAGATCGCCGCGCGGACCATGCCCAGCAGAGGCCGGGTTGCGAGGCCAGGCAGGGAGTGGAGCTTCTTACCCTTGAACCGACCGGCGGCGATGCGGAGCGTCACGCGCCCGAGCGTAGCAGCCGGTCCAGATCCGACGAACAGCAGCGTTCCGCGTCGCTGGTAGACTCATCCGGTCCGGTTGGACGCCCCCCCTCGCGTGACCACCGCAGCAGAAGACTCAGGTTCCGCGCCTGAACCCAAGGAGCCCGCTCGCACCGCGGTTCTCTGGGTCGGCGAGCGGCCGGTCGAGCTCGAGCCCGACCTGCTCCACGTCGTCGGTTCGGCCGACACGGCGGGGATCCGCATCGTGCATCGCTCGGTCCTGCCGGCCCATGCGTTCGTCTCTTGGACCCAAGGAGTCCTCCAGGTCGAACCGGTCGGCACGGCGACGGTCCGCGTCGACGCGCAGCCGATCGACTCGCCAACCGGCATCGAGAACGGGGCGATCCTGTCCTTCGGTGACATCGTGGTTCGCGTCGAGATCCGCGAACTGACCGCGGCGCCCGTGGTCTCTGCGCCGGTCTTCGTCGATTCGCCGTCGGCACCGACCGAGCTCGACGTCTCGGAAGCGATCGCGATGTTCGAATCCGGGACGGCGGCTGCTCATGCCGCGGATGCCTCGTCCTCTTCGGACTCGAGTTTCGGGGAACTGATGGCGGACCAGCTTCGCCGCGCGCCCTGGTTCCTGATCTCCATCACAGTTCACCTGATCGCGTTCCTGGTCCTGCGCGTGCTGGTGCCGGACGTCACGACCGAACCGCGTCGCTACGCGTTCGTCGACGTCCAGATGGATCGCAACGAACGGGCTTCCGACCTTCCCTCACTCGACACTCCGGAGGCACCGCAGGTCGAGACCCTGGAACACGAACTCGACGACCTCGTCCAAGAGAGTGTCAGCCCAGTGCCGGAGTTCGAGCAGGACGACGCAGCGGCCTCCGCACCCCGGGAGTTCGAGCCCGATCTCGGCCTCGTCCCGACCTACGACAGCCAAACGGCCTTCCTCTCCTTCGGCCGCGACGAAGACCTGCTCGAGAGCATCGGTTCGAACGGAGGCACCGGTTCTGGCGGGACGGGCGACCGGTTCCGCGAGGAAGTCCGAGGCCTTCGCCGTGTCGGACTCGACCTGATGATCGTGTTCGACTCGACGGGCTCGATGGATGGTGTGCTCGAGTCTGCGCGCGCTCAGCTCGAGACGATGCTCGAAGTGCTTCAGCGCCTCGTGCCGAGCGCGCGGGTCGGCATCGTGACCTACCGTGATCGAGGACCGGACGAGCGCTACCAGACTCGCGTACTCGATCTCGACGACGACATCTACCAAGCGCTCCTGTTCATGCGAACCGTCGAGGCCGGCGGCGGCGGTGACATCCCCGAAGACGTCCTCGGCGGACTCGGGGATGCGTTCGGCCAGTCCTGGACGAGTCGTGGTCGGCGCGTGACCGTCCTGGTGGGGGACGCGCCCGCGCATCCCGACACACGCAAGAAGGTGCTGCAGTCGAGCGAACGATTCGGACGGCGCGACAACGCGACTGTCCACACGATCCTGACGACCGCGCGTCGCGACGGTGCCTTCAACCAGGACGCGGTCGGAGACTTCCAGGACATCGCTCGTCGTGGCGGCGGGGAGTTCTCCTACTTCGAAGGAGACGATGCCGTCCTTCGGCAGATCCTGACCCTCTCGATCGGCTCCGAGTTCGGTCACGAGGTCGATCGGGCCTACCAGGTCCTGAATCGCGAGGCGATCCGGGGGTCTCGGCGCCGGGTCCGGGTCAGCCGGCTCGGCGAGGATCTGCGGTCGGATGCGATCGATCCGGCCCTCGTCCGGCGACTCGGGGCCTCGCGAGACCCCGAGGTGGCGGACGCGCTGATCGATATCGCCGCCAAACGCAGCTATCCGGCGACGGGCCGCCATGCGGCCGCTTACGCCCTACAGGACATGCTGGGGCTCCGCAGGCCACCCCTGGTGCCGGGTGGGTCGATTCCGCAGCCCCTGACGGAGGGCCAGGAGCGAGCGTTGAGGGCGCGAGTGGACTTCTCCCTCCGTGGACGCGAGCGCCGCGGTCGCTGACACTACCCGGCCCGAAAGTCGGAGCGGGATCCCGGGTTCCCTTCGGTTCCCACCCCTTTCCCGAGGTGTCCGCCGTGAGCATCGATTTGTCCGCCCATCCCGAGAAGCCGCCGCGCCGGCTGTTCTGGTTCGCCTTCGTGGCGTCGGTCTACACGCTGTTCCACATCAAGTTCGGCGCCATGGTGGTCAGCACGGGCTCGGGCATGGCGTTCCCGGACTGGCCCCTGGCCAACGGCTCCTGGTGGCCGGCCGACATGACGGCGCCGCAGTACTTCGAGCACCTGCATCGATTCTTCGGCGCGCTGACCGGGCTGTTCACGATCGGTCTGCTGTTCGGCATTCGGAAGATGTCGCGGGCGGTGCCCCAGCGTTCGTGGCTGGTGAAGGCGGCGTGGATCCTGCTGATCCTCGTGATCGTGCAGGGCGTCCTCGGCGGCCTCGGTGTCTTGCTCGGGGAGAAGGACGGACTGACCTACGCGCCGGCAGCGATCGCGCACGGGGTGCTCGGTCAGTCGACTCTGTGCCTGATGGTCGCGATGACCTTCGGACTGTCGCTTGGTTACGACGAGCGACTGTCGGTGACCGCGTCCAACGCGAGCGGCGCGCGCAAGGCCTCGATCGTCGCTCTGAGCGCGGTGTTCCTCCAGCTGATCGTCGGTGCGATCTACCGTCACACCGACGTGCGCGGTGCGCTCTGGGTGCACATCTCCATGGCGATGGTCGTGTCGATCCTGATCCTGGTCGCGACGGCCTTTGTCGTCGGTCGGTTCAACGAGGTCCCGCGTGGCCTCTCGCGCCTCGCCAAGACGATTCACGGTCTACTCATCGTGCAGCTGTTGCTCGGCTTCTCGACCCTGGCCGTCCGCAACTTCAAGAACCCGAGCAACATCGAGGAGATCGGCAGCAGCCTGGTCGCCTCGCTGCACGTGGTCGTCGGTGCCCTGCTGTTCCTCTGCGCGGCACTTCTATGCGTCCGCGCCTACCGGACGCTCGAACCCGCCCAAGCCACGGAGCCTGACGTCGACACCCTGTCGAACGAACCGGTTGCTGGAGGTCGAACCGCATGAGCGTCGCAGACTCGCCGATGGATCCCGAAGTCACTACCGAGGTCGCCCCGGACGCCCCCTCGAAGCTCAGCTCCTTCCTGGAGCTCGGCAAGCTTCGGCTGTCGTCGATGGCGATCTTCTCGGTCGTCGCCGGGCTCTACCTCGGCACGCCGTTCCGCGAGCATCCCGACGCCGTCGTGTTGGTGTTCGTCAGCCTCGGAGCGCTTCTGGTCGCTGCCGGCGGCAATGCGCTCAACATGCTGATGGAGCGCGAGCGTGATCAGCGGATGGAACGAACGCGCTCGCGTCCGCTTCCGACCGGCCGCCTGAGCCCGCGCGAAGTTGCCGGGTTCGGATTCATCACTGCTCTCGTCGGCCTCGCGTTGATTGCGATGTCGTCGAATATCGTTGCCACGTCCGTCTGCGCGGCGATCTTCATCACCTACGTGTTCGTCTACACGCCGATGAAGTCGCGCACGCCGATGAACACGATGGTCGGTGCGATCCCGGGAGCGCTTCCGCCGGTCGTCGGCTACGCCGCAGCGACTGGTCGTCTGGATCTCGGCGCGCTCAGCCTCTTCCTGATTCTGTTCTTCTGGCAGATCCCGCACTTCCTCGCCATCGCCTGGCGACTCCGCGAGGACTACGCCGCGGCGGGGATGAAGATGCTGTCGGTCACAGATCCCAGCGGTGACTCGCTGCGTCGCCAAATGCTGCTGTTCACGGCGGCTCTGGTGATGGCATCGCTCCTGCCGACCAAGATCGGCCTCGCTGACACGGCCTACGCGGTCATCGCATTCTGGCTGGGCATGGGCTTCCTGGTCCCGGTCTTCGTCGCGGTCGTCCTGCGACGCGAATCGGCGATGAAGTGGAGTTTCCTCGCCTCGATCATCTACCTTCCGCTGCTGTTCGTGACGATGGTTCTCGACCGGCCGGCGATGCCGGGCTGATCCCGGACCGGTCGCGGACGCGTCCGGCCAAGGTGATGACGAATCAATCGAACTCCAGCGCGGTCTCGGTGCGTGACCTCTCGTTCGCTTACGGCGAGCGGAAGGCGCTCGACTCGGTGCAGTTGGAGGTCCCCGTTGGGGAAGTCCGTGGCGTGCTGGGTCCCAACGGATCCGGTAAGTCCACGCTGTTCCGTATCCTCGCGACGATCCTGCCCGCGCCCATGGGCACGGTGTCGGTCCTCGGTCACGACGTGGCCGGCCGTTCACCGGAGTTGCTGTCCTCGATCGGAGTCGTGTTCCAGTCCGCGGCGCTCGATCGCAAGCTGACGGTCCGCGAGAACCTCCGCTACGGCGGCCGCATGTTCGGTCTGCGCGGCTCGGAGCTCGACCAACGCATCGACGAGATGCTGGAGCGCACGAACCTGGGCGATCGCGCTGCGACGATGGTCGAAGAGTTGTCGGGCGGCTTGCGACGCCGCGCGGAGATCGCGAAGGGGCTTCTCCATCGACCGAAGTTGCTGCTGCTCGACGAGCCATCGACCGGCCTCGACCCGGGCGCCCGTCGTGACCTGTGGTCCTTCGTGCGCTCGATCGACGACGTCACGGTCGTGTTCACGACCCACCTGATGGACGAAGCGGACGCCGCTGATCGCCTGACCTTGTTCGACGAGGGGCGCGTCGTCGCCGAGGGCACTCCGGATGAGCTGCGTGCACGGATCGGTGGGGACGTCCTCGAGATCGAGGCCGACGACCACGATGCCGTCCGCGAGCGAGTCCGAGGCGCCTTCGATCTCGAACTGGTCGCCCACGGCGCAGTCCTCCGCGCCGAGACCTCAAACGCGCCGGAGCAGATCGGACGCATGCTGACCCTGCTCGGCGACTCGGTTCGCAGCATCCGCGTCGGACGTCCGTCGCTCGAAGACGTGTTTTTGCACGAGACTGGCCACCGGCTGGACGTCGTGGACCCGGAGGCGGACACGGGCTCGAAACGCTCCCGTCGCAAGAAGCGCAAGCAGAAGAAGGAGGAGAACTGATGACGACCAACGCCACCTCACCGGCCGGCGCGACGATGGCGCTCTGGCACCGCGAAGTCGTCCGGTTCCTGCGCGATCGCTCGCGCGTGACCAGTTCGCTCGGCCAGCCGATCTTCTTCTGGCTCCTGTTCGCGGGCTCGTTGCAGAACTCGTTCACGCCTGGCGGCCAGGCCTACGGCGAGTACTTCTTCCCCGGCACGCTCGCGATGATCGTCATGTTCACGGCGATCTTCGCGACGATCACGGTGATCGAGGACCGCAAGGAGGGCTTCCTCCAGGGAGTGCTCGTCGCACCGGTTTCGCGCGCGTCGATCGCCCTCGGCAAGGTCTGTGGCGCCGCGACCCTGGCGCTCGGTCACTCGTTGGTCTTCCTCGTGCTGGCGCCCGTCGCCGGTGTGCCGTTCAGCGTGGTGCCAGCGCTGCACGCGATCCTGGCGCTGACCGTCATCGCGTTCGCGTTGTCGGGCCTGGGCGTCGCCCTTGCCTGGAAGATGGACAGCACGGCGGGCTACCACGGCGTGATGATGCTCGGCCTGATGCCGATGCTGCTGCTGAGCGAGGCGTTCTTCCCCGCGAAAGGTGCGCACCCGGTTCTCAGCTACGTCATGGCGGCCAACCCGTTGCGCTACGGCGTCGCGTGGATCCGCCGCGCGCTCTACGGCGAACAACTCGACGTCCCGGCGGAGGCCCTCGCCGAAGGCGCAGCCGCGCTCGACGTGCCGTCTCTACCACTTGCCGCCGGTGCCACGGTGGCTTTCGCGATCCTCGCTTTCTGGCTGGCCGCCCGAGCCGTCAACAAGCGTTCGTCGCGCGACGCCCTGACCTGATTCGTGCCCTTCCACCCGCGACCGACTGACCTTTGATCGCACTCGCTTCGGCCAACCTCGATTCGCCTTTCGCCTTCCTGAGCCACGTCAACGCGGCGCTGAACCTGCTCGCGTTCGTGACGATCTGCTTCGGTCTCGTGGCGATCAAGCAGAGGAAGGAAGAGCTGCACAAGAAGCTGATGCTCACGGCGTTCGGCTTCTCGGCGGTCTTCCTGGTCTGCTACCTCGTCTACCACTATCAGGTGGGCTCGGTGGAATATGAGGGCGAGGGCTTTCTGCGCACGCTCTACTTCACGATCCTGATCCCGCACGTCGTCTTGGCGGCGGTTCAGGTTCCGCTGATCATCCTGACGCTGCGCGCCGGCTTCAAAGACGACCGCGCGCGCCACAAGAAGCTCGCGAAGATCACCGCACCGATTTGGATGTTCGTGTCCGTGAGCGGTGTCGTGGTCTACCTGATGCTCTATCAGTTCTGAGCGGCCTGGTCGCCCAGACGGTACTCGTGAACATCAGTCCGGTCACCTTTGCCCAACGTTCGGGCGGTCTTGCCTCGCGCGGAGGAAGAAGGGGCGCACCACGACCCACTGCAGGCCTCCGAAGGCTGCCATCCAAAACGGAACGGCGAGAGATCTATTGGACATCCGAGGGCAGAGAACGGAGTGCCTAACAGTAGACCGAAGTGTTCGAACGAGTGGCGGGGAGCGGTCACAGTCGAACCATGAGTCAGCGATGATCACAACCACACCGAGCGTGAAACTCGCGATGATCACTGTCAGTGCAATTCGGTTCGCTGCGCGCGCTGCCGCGAGTCGGTGTGTCGGAAACGCTGCGGCGAAGCCCCAGGCCAGCGCAACTAGGCAGAACACGTAGCCCGTTGGACTCAGACGGTTCCTAAACGAGTCGATCCCCGGTTGGTAGCTTTCACCGATCGACGCGATCGCGGCGAGCACGTACATGTCGATCACCAACGCCGCACCGAGAGTTGAATACCCGATCGTCGCGCCTATCGCCCGCCACATAGTTCTGCCCAACGTTTTTGCCGCTCTGCTGCCGCGCGAAGCGCGGTCTGCTGCTGCGGCTAGTTGGCCGGAGACTGCGGTAGGTCATAATCTACCGGTGAACTGACGGAGCAGGTCAAGCGCCAACCGGCATCCAACTTTCGGCGAGCCTCGCTCCCAACCCAGTAGGAGCCGACTCGCTCGAAGCCCGTGACCAGGATGCGAGACAGCGACTGGAACATGGCGCGTGACGCGTCGCTCTCACCAAGCGTACTGATCTCGCCGGAGATCAAGACGCCGTCGGTATGGATGCCGCCGAAGCAACAGACGACCGAGTCCGGGTTGAGGCTCTGGTCCATCGCGAACGCTGTCTCACCAGATCGCTGAGGAACTGATCGTGGTCGCGGATCCGCACCTGCCGTGAGCACGAGGTAGCGGTTCTCTCTCGCCATGTCTCCGGTGGGCGCGAGCCCGATCTGGAGCTCAAGCGCGCTTGCCGCGCGTAGCGGAGTCTTGGAGTCGAATCGTCCCGCTTGAACGTATGAGACCCGCGCATCGGCCTCGAATGCGAGTAGGCCCGTGACGAGGTCGGCTCGCGTCGCGAAAAAGCCTCTTCGAAGGGCCATGATGCGTCCGGCTAACGTCCCTGCCGCTCCGCTGCCGCGCGAAACGCGGTCAGTTGCTGCGGCTGGTTAGTGAGCTCACACACTACCAGAAGCGCCACCGTGGCTTTCGTGCAGGCGACCGAACGACGGAGTCGCCGGTCTGCTCGTCGTAGAGTTGCCACTCAAGCCCATCGGCGATCTCGAGCGCAACCTCAACGCAGGGATTCAGTCCCTCGATCTGTCCATACGGAACGTGGAAGCTGATGCAGTTGATCTTTGATGGAGTCTCCCCCCGGGGGATTTCGATGCTGTCGCCCTCGTCGCTGACCGCTTCCAGGTCGATCTCCATCCACACGTCGTCGCCGATCTCCAGGACGAACCCCGTCGATCCGTTGGGACGCACGTCTGGCATGGCCGCCACGAGGCGGGAGACCCGCTCGACGGACACCGACCTCGAGTACCGTTCGTCTTGGCGGGCGGTCAAGTCGTAGCTCACGGGTTGGTCTCGCTAACGGGGTTGGCGCTCAGCGGTCGCGCGCAGCGCGATCCGCCTGCAGCGCCTGGTTGGGCAGCTCTCGCTCATGTCGACGCGCCACTCGGCACTACGGGTCGGATCCTGATCTCCTCGCCGTCCTCGAGGAAACGAAACTCATCGACGTACTCGCGATGGACAAGCCAGCGGTCAGCAAGCGCGCCACGCTTCCACTGTTCGCACACCAGGATCGTGCCATCGGAGATGCCCGTGATGACGCTCAGGTAGTCCAGGTCGACGTTGTATCCACGGTGATCACAGAAGCCGAGATCGCCGTGCGCATGCCAGTTGCTTCCGGCGAAACTCACCATGCAATCGTCGCTACCGTCGAGGTTCTCGAACCGGAGGACGACATCCTCCTCAAGCGAGATGTCGACGACGTCAGGAGACTCAACTACGCATCGAAGGCCGATCTCACGGCACAGATCTGCGATGGTGCCGATGTCGTACCTCATGATCTGCCTGCCCAACGTCTTTGGTCACCGAGCTGCGGCGCGTAGCGCCGTCAGCTCCTGCGACTAGTTAGCCAGCGGCCCACGTCTGTAAAGCCTCACGAGAAGTGCTTCTCCATGAAGGCGCGTACGTCACGAATCATCACTTCGACTTCTTCAGAATCGAACGCGTCCCAGTTTCCGTGGGCCGCGCTGTTCCTGATGTCAGCCAGGGCTGTGATCTTCTTTTGTGTGAGCTTGCTGTAGTGGCCACTCTTGGCCAATGCGGAGTTCATAACGTCCAATTTGGGCTTTGCGGTGAGGCTGATGCCCTCTCGATGGCAGATCTTCCGAAGGCCATCCTCTAGAACGCAGCCCGCTACTACGGCGGCCGGTTGGTGATATCCTGCAGATTGGAGTTCTTCGGCTTGTTCGAGAAAGTCCTCGAACAGCTCCGCCTCAATTAGCAGGCGGACTGACTGCAGGGCCCCCGCCTCGATGTCATCCTTAGCTGCAAGGAGGACTCCCATGGCTTGTTGAGCATCTGGCCACTTTGGATAATCCGTGGCGTGGGTCTTCAGTCTGGCGACGTGCGCGGAATCGGCACCTAGCGCTGCCTCAAGCAAGCTCAGCGAGCTCGTCAACCACTGGGTCGCGAGCTGCACGTCGACAAAGGGAGAAGTCATGTGACCAGGCGCCGGCTCTCTCCTGGTGGCAAGAACAGCGTCGCCATCCCTGATGAGCTTCTCTAGTCTCGCAAGCACTCGCTGGTCTGCGTTCATTTGACTTGTCGACTTGAGCAAGCCGCTCCCGCCTGGCCAACGTTATCACGTTCAGCTGAGAGGTTTCTAACGTAGTGAGGGCCTCGCCAGCTGCAACTTGAAGTTGGACTGCGTCCGTCACCGCGCACAACGGCTTCTGCCTGCTGTTCAAGCCCTGCTGACTTCTACCCGCCCGTGAGCGAACACGGCCCGCGCGAACTGGACAGTTGGATTGACTTGACGTATGTCGTCGCTGATCCTTGCGATCTCCACTTCAGGCATGTTCCAGCCGACAATCACGCGAGCGATGCACTCCTGCGGGATCTTGAGCAAGTAGAGGCGACTACCGTTTCGTTCCTTCTGCGTGCATTCGTCGAGCGGAATGACCACCCGCACCTCCTGCTCGTAGCTCCAGTCCGAGAACTTGTTAAAGAACAGGCTCTCATGAGAACGCGGCTCGAAGCTCACGCCGGTCAACTCCCGGTCGTACCGGACTTCGATCGGACGACGCAAGACACCGGTGTCATCGCCCGAAAAGATCATCTCCAAGTCGCGAAACTCGACCGCGAATCCGGCCGCATTCGAGGCGTAGTGGGCCCACATGGGCAAGGAATCGAGTCTGCGCGACAGGCAGAAGAGCCCAACGCTTTCCGACATGACCCTTGCGGTCTTGGTGAGTAGTTGTTCGAGCAGTGCCATGTCGTCATAGAAAGACGACCTGATCAGGGCGTTGGCGGTTTCCGGCGAGTCGGGAACCGGAACCGCTTGGAACATGGGCGCGAGCCGTCGAAGAAGCGCACCTTGCTGACGGAGCAAGGCAATGTCCTCGGAACTGTATCCATCCTGCCGCAGTCGCCGGAGGGATGCCGCGACTTCGTCGGGAATGAGAGTGGGGCTCAGCTCCGACGGATCGTTCAATTCTGCAATTGGGGAGAACTTCACGACACCCCCAACCACAAATCGGGCGACATCGGGCTGGGTCACAAACTTGTACAAGGCCATGCTAGCACTGGCGTCAATTACTCGACCTGGGTTGCGCTCCGAATCCGCGACTCTAGCTCCTGTAGACACGGAACTCTCGCCATTCGTCGTCAGTCCAACGTCTGCGACGCTCAGCTGTCGCGTGAAGCGCGATCGGCTGCTGCGGCTAGTTCGGGGCCATTCTGCACCTCGACCTCGTTCATGACAGCCCCATCCTCGAAGACGAGGATGATGTCATCATCGCTGAGCCGGCTCGCCCAAGCTGGCCCATTCTCGCCAGTTTCGAGCCACTCCTTGCCGGCAAACCAGACTCGCCAGTGCGGACCCCATCGCCGAACCGCTTTAGGAGCGTCCGGATCCTGTGCGATGCATACCTCCAGCTGGACAGCCGACACGTAGGTCGCACCGACGACCTCATCGATAGGTCGGCCACTCCTGCGGCTAGCGAGTTCGAGCGCATCGGCTACGGACATGCGAGGCAGATCGTCTGCTTCTCGCTGCTCTTCACGGTTGCTCATATGCGCCTAACGTCTCTCACGCTCAGCTGCGATCGCGTCCGGCGCGAAGCGTCGGCTCGGCGCGTCGCTTACCTTGCAAGCGGCGTGACGAGAGCGGTCGGCAGCTGCTGCGTGTAGTTAGCCGGCGATTCTCGCCTCGCCGGTCGCAAGATCCACAACATACGCATCGCCGTTGAAGTCAACGGCGCGGATGTGGTCGCCACGCACCTCGAATGCTCCGGTGAAGATGTCTCGGCCACATGCTGACCAGACGACGCGACCCTCTAGCGTCAGTCGCGTGATGTCGACCTCCCCGTGCGAGATCAAGAATGGTTCGTCGCCACAGAGATGGAGGCCGAAGCACGAGGCAACGTCGACTGAACAGAACCACCTGAGCTCGAGGTCGGGAAGGGACAGCGCGAAAACAAACGAGCCACAAGCGACGAAGATCGAATCCCTGACGTAGGCGACAGACCGCTCGTCGACCTCCCTTCGGATGCCGGGTGACAACAGCACCGCGGATTGTGACGCACATCGAACGCCCACAACGGCCTGCCTCTCGTTGCCTGCGGCGAAGTGCTCCCGGTCGTAGCTTCGGGCGTTGTCAGCTGAGCCCGGGGTGTAGCACTCCTCATCCGAGAGCTGCACGACGTGGGTTCCGACCTGGATCTCAAACATGGATTGCGCCGTCCGGCTGACGTCGTGGCGATCAGTGGCGTCGCGAAGTGGCGTCCGCCTGCATCGCCATGTTAGCCGGGACTTATGTCCCCAACGTGGCGGTACACAGCGATAGGGTGCACGGTGACGCTGGGGTATCGTGAGAAACTGACGAACTTGTAGTACTCATCGAATGACTCGAAGAGGGCTGTGAACCCGCGTTCGAATGCTTCGTAATCGCCTCGGGAGTCGCCGCCATCGTCCGTCGATTCAGGTTGTGTCGTTCTTGTGTTCTCCTCCGCTGGGAGTGAGGTCACCAGGCCAAGCACCGTAAGGTCCACATTCGGCCGATTACCGTACGCGTGGACGACGGACTCGAGGTCTCCGTCGACAAAGCAAGCACGCTTGAGATTCGCGAGGACCCGGAAGGACGGAATGCCGTCGATTGGATGGACGCTAAGGAGTATGCGGCCGGGCATGAACATGTCGACGAAGAACTGCACACCGTCCAGGAGCCACTGGTCTACGGTCCCAAGCCCGGTCGCCTCCTCAATCGCAGCTCTCAGCGTTGCTTGTTGCTTGCCGAGCTTCTTTTCTGCTACTGAACGCTTATTCCGATCCTTGATAGCTTCCACTTCGGCTCGCGCGGCATCCAATTGATTGGCAACCCTCTGGTAATCCTCGGACTTCTCAAGGCTCGACATCGAGCATCGACCGAGGAATTCGCACAAATCATTGTGCTTACTAGCGATGGCCTTGAGTCTGTCGAAGTCTTGAATGATCGCGCGGCCTGTCGAGCGCACGTAGGCACACTTGGACAGCGCGTCATGCAGAGGTTCGATCGCGGTCCGGGAATCCGGAAACGCCTCATTGATGTCGACGAACACATCTGATCCCTGGACGGCTTCTTCGAGGCGGCCCAACAGATCGTGGTGAAGCACCCTCGTGGTCAGGATTGACTGCTTCTCCTCTGAGACGCCTTCGAACTCAGGCTTGAAGAACTTCAGGTCGTACTTTCTAGTGTTTCGTTGGTCTTTCGCGCTTTCGGAGCCTGCTTGGGTCTCCTGAAGGAGTCCGCCCTCTACCTGGCTGAGCAGCGATGCTGCGCGATCGAAGTCGAAGTAGATCAGGTCGCGAATCTCGGGCATGGGGAACTGGGGCTCCTTCAACCTCTTTCTGGCCAATTGTGTCGGCGTTCAGTCATCGGCTGAAGGCTGGACGGTCAGAGACGCCGGGTGAGCCGGGGCACACCGTCAGCCTCGTGGTCCGAGCGATACGATCTTGATGGCTGCTCTGAGTTTCGGAAGCGATTTGGACACGTGATCGACGAAGTCCTTGGATGAAACTGGAGCGGCGAGAATGTCTTGGGCTTCGTAAGCGAAGCCAAAGGGCACTCCAGGCACACGCACGTGCCCCTTCACGGTTCCCGCCATGGATCTCGACACCTCGAAGGATCTCTCCATGCGCTGAGAAATCCCGAACATGCCGAAATCTACCCGCACGACGGCCCGAACGACTGTTGTTGTAGCATCGAGCGACTCCCTCAGGAAGCTCGCGAACGGATACAGCAGTTCCTCGAGCTCGGGGATCATGAACACATCGGCACCTTGAGCGCGAAGGGCCGCAAGGAGCTCTTCGAAATCACTAATGGCGCGCTGCAGGCTCGCCAACTGATTCTCGTCGGCGGTGCCTGCGCCTGTGTCCACCTCGGCTTGATACTTTCGGAACCTGTCCCCGAACTTGGCGATCGCTTGCCCGAGAGGGATATACAGGTCATCAAGATGTCGACGAGCGTTGTCGAGGTGCTTTGCGTGCAGGTCCCGTTCGTGCTGACGTTCAAGCTGCCTAGTCTTCTCACGCGCGGAGAACTTCGAGACCCAACCGGTCACGATAGCCGCGGCGACGGCAGCACCACCAGAGATCAGCGCTACAGTGGTCTTTTCGTCCAACTCGGAGACTCCGTAACCTGGCTAACGTGTTCGCCGCTCAGCTGCCGCGCGAAGCGCGGTCGGCTGCTGCGGCTAGTTAGACGACCTTACCACCCCGGCGCACAGGTCGGTCGAACAACGCGGGCAGGTCTTGTGCGATCGCGTCTAGCAGCGCGGAGCCGAAGGTGCACATCGTCTTCTCCCATGGGTGCCCAAGAACGCCGAACTCCCGATCGCGCGCCAAGAAGATGTAGTAGTCGCCATTGGGCAGAGCCGGGATCGGCCAGTCATCCTCGCTTGCAAACTCGAACGGCTCATGTGGCCAGAATCGGTACGAAGGATGCTGCCAGTCGAGTACGTAGACGAAGTCGCCCGCAGCCGTGCACCGACGAAGCGCGCCGACGAGCTTCCGGCACAGGTCCAGCGTCAAACGTGCGTATCGATGGGGATCACCGTAGACATGCCCGATGTCGTACGTGATGGACTCCAACGGCTCGCGGAAGCCGGGCCACTCGGTCGTGCTTGGCTGGAACTTGAAGCGACGGTCGAACGGCGTCCAAACCGACTCGTAGTCGTCGAAACCTTGCTCCTCCCAAGCCGCCATCGCTGGATCGTCTAACGTCTTTGCCGCTCAGCTGTCGCGCGAAGCGCGGTCTGCTGCTGCGGCTGGTTAGGCGACCCTACCAGAATCTCCACCAGGGCTTCCTCGGAGCCTCCGGCTTTGACCCGCGCACGACTTGGTCGCGATAGTCCTGCCATCGATTAAGGCCTCCGACCGAATCGGGCCACGAGAAGAACCCCGTGTCGCTGGCCATGTCGAGCGCTCGTAGGTCGAGGGCCTCCAGAATGTCGTGAACAACCCGTGCCGCGGAAGCGCCACCGCGAACATGAAGCGCGAATCCATCGCACGAGGATCCTCCGCTGATGCTCACCTCGATCGAGTAGTCCTCACCGTCGATTCTGCCCCAGGTCGGATCGGAGAAGTCCGCGTGGGGCACGACACTTCGGATGCCCGCGATAACTGCGTCGGGACTTCCGATCGGACGTGGTTCGAAGTCTTCCGGGATGTCTTGGATCGATCGAGCGTCCGACGGCAGGTCCTGAACGAAGATGTCCCAGCTCATCCGGCTCGCCTAACGTCTCTGCCGCTCAGCTGCGGCCGCGTAGCGGCCGTCCGCTGCTGCGGCGTGTTAGCCAGTCTACTCCCTGTGCCAGTCGCAGCCACACCACATGCACTGCCTGGCTTTGGGTGTCTTGACGACACGACCGCAGTCGGGGCATCGATTGACGACGACCGTATCGGGATGATCTCGCATCACTCTCGCCCGCGCAACAGATTGAAACGTCGCCCACCCATCCGCAAGGGCCCGCATCACATCACGATCGCCTTGGGCACCGAAGCGCTCGCGAAGCATCCGCGCCATGGGCTCGCTCGCATCACTCGCCTTCAACTCCGCGTGGTGAGCTCGACGAACCTGTAACTCCAATTCGGTGAACAGGCCTGAGTGGTAGTCCCAAACGTAGCGATCGAGCTCCGCGTGTTCGTCGTACTCGTCCACGATCTGGCTAACGTCTCTGTCGCTCAGCTGCGCTGGCCGAAGGCCGGCGTCTGCTGCTGCGACGGGTTAGCCCGCATTGTATGTCAGCACCGCTTCCTGGCAACGCAGCTCGATCACCCCACGACTGCCGAACGCGAAGGACATCTGCCAGCCGTCCGCGGACTCAGTCCATCGACACTCGGTCGACAGTGGACCGCCCAACTCGCTCGAGTCGGCTCGGAGATCCACTCGGACGCCGGCAGCCCAAGTGCAGGTCAGATTCGCAGATCGCTCATCACCGAGGATCAAATCGAGGCTGAAGTCGCGTCCATCAGCGGTCCAGCGAATCGCGAGTAGATCCGCGTCGCAGAACGTGAACTCAGAGAGGTTCTGTTGACTCAGCTGCACGGCTGATTGCGTCGGGCTAACGTCTTTGACTCTCAGCTGCGACGCGAAGCGTCGTCAGCTGCTGAGTCTGGTTGGGCTGTCAAGTCGGCGGCCCTACTTGCCGCTGATTCTACCGAACGGTCTCCCGCGCCGCCGAGCCCACTCGTCCCGGAAGGCTCGGAAGCCAGCGGCATCGTCCGGCGTCGGGCGCTTGGGTGCTGACCTCGCGTAGAACTCCGACACAGCGTCAGCGAAGGTGGACACGGCATCCCGCCACGAGTCACGATTCACAGACCACTCGCGGCCGTCAGGCCCACGGACGAAAACCGAGGCTCCGGCCTCGCGATGTTCGACCTCGAAGTCCTCTCCGTTGGGGCAGCCGCAGATGACAACGTCGTCTCGGTCAGGGACCTCGTACATGGCGTGTCCGCAACAGGGGAAGAGGTGATCACCTACTGGCTCGTCCTGGGTGTGCGAGCGATTCAAAGTCCGTAGCAGGTAAAGCGCGGCGGCACTGAGCGTCAGCCCCCGATCGGCAGATCCGTCCGAGAGGACATCGCCATCGATCCGAAACTCGAAGTCTCCGTGCGCACAGAGATCCGTAGGGTCGTCCTCGCGACCCTTGATCCAGCGCAAGTCAACGGGGATCAGATGGACGGACACGGCAGATCAATCGGCCCAACGTCTTTGACGCTCACCTGCGGCGCGTAGCGCCGTCAGGTGCTGCGTCTGGTTGGGCGGCAGTCTACCCTTTCTCCAAGAGCCTGCTCCAGAATGGGACAGAGGGGATCTCGGCCGGCCACTCACGCCGCCCGACGAGTTTGAACTCGTGGCGCAGGTAATCCTCGAGATCGAAGCCGTAGTAGATGACGTCGGTCTGGTGCAGAGACAAGACAGGGTTACCCGCTCGACGCGGCTCCACGGGGATCATCCGATGGGAGTAGATGGGGACCAGGGGAGGAGCGGCATCGATGAACTTGGCTGCCACCTCAATTGCCTTCGCTTCCGACTCCGGCCGGACACCCCACCCCTTGAGCCAGAAGCTGTTGTTCTGCACATCAAAGAGGATCCCGTCCTTAACATCCTCCATCCATACAGCCGGCGATGGCCACTCACTCGCGCGCCAGTCGGGAAACCCCGGACCAGTTGGCATGGCTGTCTGAAGGAACGCACGAAGATCAGGTGGGAAGCGGAAACCGTGAACCCGCTCGACGTGCTCTACCTCTGCGTCCGACAGACCGGGGTCGAACTCGACACGAAACGGCTTGGTCTCGGCCGTCAGGATGCCGCGGTGGTACTCGGCACCAGACAACTCGGCGACCAGCGCAGGCCAGTCCGCCTCCTCCGCGTCTGCCATGGAATCTCGCTTACTACAGGCACCGGCAACCAGGGCCACGACACAGCACATTGTCCCGGCGATGTTCATCTGTCCGCCCAACTTGTCTTCGACGGACCTTTCTAACGCCAGACCAAGCCGCACCGTGGCCGTCTAACCCGGTTCGACCCGTCGACCCGATGAACGGAAGTTCGGAGCCCGGCCCGTGATCTGTCGATCGTCCTTCTGACTTCGCGCACGTTATCCAGACCGGTCTAAGTCTGTCCAGCGGCTCCGTCGCTCAGGAGTCGATCGGCTGGGCTTCGCACGTCCGCGGGTCGGCGGTTCGGGACGTGGGCGCGGAATGTCCTTGTCGGAGAGCCGCCGCGGGAAGGTCGGCCGCCCTTTCGCGGATGTCTTCGGCTCGCTGACTGCGTCGAGTTCGCGCAGTCGGGCCTCGTCCGTCCGGCTACAGCTCCGCGCTGTGGAAGACCTTCTGCACGTCGTCGAGTTCTTCGATCATCTCGAGGAACTTCGTGAAGGCGTCGATGTCTTCCTGCTCGGTCAGCTGAACCGGGTTCTGGGCGAGGAACTGGATCTCGTCGACGTCGAAGTCCAGCGCGCCGAAGGACTCGGCCAGCGCGGTCTTCGCCTTGTGGTATTCGGTGTTCGGCACGAACACCGTGATCATGCTGTCCTCGTCCTCGACGTTCGTCACGTCGACATCCGCTTCGAGCAGGGACTCGAGGACTTCGTCCTCGGTCTTGCCCGCGAAGCGGAGGATGCCGCAGTGGTCGAACATGTGGCTGACCGACCCGGCGTTGCCCATCTTGCCCTTGCCCTTACCCCAGGTGTGACGGACCTCGTTGAAGGTCCGCGTCGGGTTGTCGGTCAGGCACTCGACGATCACCATCGTGCCGCCGGGGCCGTAGCCCTCGTAGTAGGCCGCCGCGTAGTCCTCGCCGCCGCCACCGGTGGCCTTCTCGATCGCGCGATCGATGACGCTGGTCGGGACCTGATCGCGCTTCGCACGATCGATCAGTCCCTTGAGCATCGCGTTGGTCTCGGGGTCGGGGCCTCCGGCCTTCGCGCACACGTAGATCTCGCGTCCTGCCCGGCTGTAGACCTTCGCTTTCGCGATCGAGGTCTTCAGCATCGACTCCTTACGGTTCTGGAATGCCCTGCCCATGGTGATTGCGGTCCGGCGCAGTTGTGGCTGTCAGCTGCGTTGCGGGTCGCGGAGGATACGCGATTCGAGCGCCTGGCTCACATCGCTAGTTGTCTGTGAGTTGGCGCTTCCGCGTTGACGATCAGAGTTCTCTCTACCTGATCCTCGCCGGTGTCGTCGAACCCGAGCGTCTCGCGCCCCGTCCGACGCTCTTCGCGGGATTCCTCTGCGCTGAGGGTCCGCCAATCCTCGGGGAGCTCCACCCGAAACCCGTCGGACTCGATGACCTGTTGCGCCTGAGCTGAAGGAGCGAGCGCGAGGCTGAGAGCAGTCGGGACGACGAGGGTGGCGAGAAGCTTTACCCCGGAACGCGGACTCAAGAATGATCGACGCGCCGCCCATTCCTCCGGTCGAGTCGAGGGTTGGCGTAGCTACCCGGCAAGCGCCTCGATCCAACCGGCCCACACCTCGGTGAACCCGATTGGGCCGATCACGAGGCCTAAGCCGACGACGGTCAGACCGAGGCGCGTGCCCCGCTGCATTCGTCCGAGCAGCTGCCAGTCGTGACGGATCGGCGGGATCCACAGCGCGAGCATCGGGATCACGGTGATCGGCTCCGGCAGGCCGACCGTCTGCACGATGCGAACCAGGGCGGGTGGCATCATCGCGATGGCGCCCCAGATCAGGAGGCGCGGGTGCGCCAGCCGATCGCTCTTCACCCGGCGGATTCCGAGGATGTAGAGCAGGACGAACTGCGACAGGTTGAGGCAGTTGAAGAACGCCAAGGGCGCGTCGTCCTTGAGCCGGTAGTTCGCGGCCATGACCCAGACACCGGTCACGACCAACCCGAGCGCCAGCAGGGCGCTCAGCTTGCCCAGTCGTCGGTGGAGCGCTCGATTCTTGCAGGCGATCAGCGCCGACTGAACGACGAGGAGCACATACCAACCGCCGACGGTCAGGATGTGGGGGAGCAAGATCGGCAGCTCGGGGCGAAGCTCGTCGTGCCCGAACAGCGTTCGGCCGCCGAACCCGAGAACGATCAGGCCGATCAGCAAGAGCCCGAAGTCCCGGAAGAATCGGCTGTCGGGGGTCGTCGGTTTCGGGGTGTCACTCGTCGGCTGCATGCGGGGCGGGGCGCCGAGTCTGCCAGATGCCGAGTCGCGAGGCTCGCGCAGACCATCGCTCTCGTCGCTGGATCCGGAGGGCTCCCCACGTAACATCCTGGCGATGAACTGTCCCTGCGCACCCGAACGCTCCTACGAAGAGTGCTGTGGCCGCTTCCACAAGGGTGAGGCCTGGCCCGAGTCACCGGTCGAGCTGATGCAGGCGCGCTACTGCGCCTTCGCGACGGCCGAGGTCTCGTTCCTCGAGCAGTCCCAGCACCCTGACCACCGGGAGGACGTCGACGTCGATGCCCTGCGCAGCTGGGCCAAGAGCTCCGAGTGGACCGGCTTCGAAGTCCTCGCGACCGAGGGTGGCGAGGCCGGCGAATCCGAGGGCCAGGTCGAGTTCAAGGCGCACTACACCTTCGAGGAGAAGGAGCAGACCCACCACGAGGTCGCGCACTTCGAAGTGCAGGACGGCAAGTGGTACTTCGTCGACGGGCACCACATCGGCCCAGGCACGTTCGTCCGTGAGGAGCCGAAGGTCGGCCGCAACGACCCCTGCCCCTGCGGCTCGGGCAAGAAGTACAAGAAGTGCCACGGCGGAGCCTGATCGACTCCGGCGGCCGCCGCCGGCACGAAGAGCGGGATCGTCAGCGTGCCGCCGCCGTTCGTCGTTCCGAGCGAGCCCACGACGAAGAGTGGTGCTCCGAGCTGGAACTCTCCGGAACAGCCGGGGATCGCGAGACCCGGACCGAATGTTGGCTGAAAGCTGAGGAGTGCGGCAACCGGGCTGTTGGGCGGTCCGCTCAGCAGCACGGTGTTCGTCGTGCCCGCCGCGCGTTCGGCTGGGAGGCTGATCCGGAGGGGGGCTGCACGACGGATGCTCAGGTTGTCGAAGCGGAAGGTCGCCTGCAGGTCGTTCGAGGACTGGACCAGGAGGTTGATCACGTAGTCGTCGGTCGTTGGCACGACCAAACGTGCGGAGACCATTCGATGTCCGTTCTGGAGCAGGCCGGCGATCAGGCTCGAAGCGACACCATTGCCCTGGAAGATGAAGTTGAGGTTCGCAGACAGGGAGCTCTCGCCGAGCTCGGGCGATGAGAACGCATCGAGCGTGAGCTCGTACTCGACGCCAGCGACGAGCGGGACCGCGACCGGTTGCTGCGCCCGGATCGTTCCGCCATTGGTGGCTCCACGGATCTCGATGCAGTCCGAGGCGGTCACACCGTCCGTTGTGAATACGATGTTGTTCAGGGACCCGGCCGTCGCCAGCACCCAAGGCTCGGCCGACGTCGCGTCGAAACCCGCATTGGGGATCGGAACCTCGGCACAGAACGATTGCGCATTCGCCGTCGCTGCGGCGAGCACGAAAGCGACTCCAACTTCCACGCGGAACATGCGCGCAGACTAGACGGAGCCCGCAGTCTCGTCAGGCTCCCCGGGTCCGATCAGTCCGCGCCGACTCGGGCGCGAGCGGACCTGCAGGGTGCTGCGGCGATGGAGGGCCCTATGGGCCCCGGGATCAGAGCCGCTTCTCGTAGACCGGGCCGCTCTCGAAGTACTCGTTCTCCGAGCCGATCGGGTCGAGGTCGTACTTGCGACCCTCGATGATCATGCGGCTCGAGACGATGCCCATCTCCAGGCTGTGGTCCTGGTTGGTGTACTTGAAGCGTCCGGGGCGGCCGAGGTAGATCAGGTTCTCGAGCTTGTCGAGCCAGCCTTTGATCGTGTCGAGATGGCTGGTGTAGGTCATGTCGTAGACCGGGTAGACCTGGCCTCGGCGCATGACGTAGTGATTGCGAACGTCGTCACGGGTGAAGAACCCGAAGTCTTCGAAGTACGGCATGACCAGATCGAGCAGCTGGTCCTTGTCCATCTGCCAGATCTCGTCGCCCTCAAAGGCAAAGAACTCGATGAAGAACGAGGTCTTGCCCTCGGGCGCCATGTCGGCACTGAAGTTCTTCATCTCGCTCGTGCGACCGAACGGAATGCTCTTGTTGGGGAAGTAGATCCAGTTGTCCTTGGTGACCTGATCCTTATCGAGCGTGAGGAACAGGTAGACCTGCGCACGCCACTTCAGGCTGTTCGCTGCGTCAAACACCTCTTGCGGCGGTGGCGGATCCAGCAGCTTGAGGACCTGCGTGATCGGGATCGACTCGACGACGAACTCCGGCTTGATCGAGAACTGCTCGCCGTCCTTCTCGCAGATCACCTCGGTGACTTTGGTGCCGTTGTGCTTGATCTTGACCGGTTGCGTGCCGCGATGGATCTCGTTGCCGCGCTCTTCGAGGCGCTTGCCGATCTCCTCATAGATGCGGCCGGTGCCGTATTGCGGGTAGTAGAACTCGTCGACGAGCGACTTCGGTCCACCGCCCTTCTTGGCCTTGCCGATCTTCTTCTTGAGGTTGAAGGTGTTCTTCAGCAGCGACAGGAAGTTGAGGCCGCTGATGCGCTGGCGTGCCCAGTCCGGGTGGATCGTGGCGGCGGGAATGCCCCAGATCTTCTCCGTGTAGTTGATCATGCTGAACTCGGCCAAGGTGCGGCCGAAGTTCGCAACGACGTAGTCCTCGAAGGTCTCGAGCCTCTTACCGAGGAAGCGGTAGCGGATACGCGCGAGTCCGTAATCGAACAGGATGCGCGCGGCCTTGAACGGCCCGATGTTCTTGAACACCTGCATCGCGTTGACGGGGTAGTCGTAGAACTTGCCGTCGATGTACTGACGCGTGCAGCGCGGGACCTTCCGCCACTCCTCGTCGAGGAGGTCCTCGATGAAGTCGTAGAGGTAGCGATTCTTCGAGAAGAAGCGGTGCGGGCCGATGTCGGTCCGGAACAGGTCGTCGCCCTCCCAGAACTCCAGGGTCTTGGCGAGACCCCCGATCAGCTCGTCCTTCTCGACGATGATCGATTTCCGGTCCGCACGGGAGAGCTCCATCGCGCAGGCCAGACCGGCGGGGCCGGCACCGAGGATCAGCGTTTCGGCTTCCATGGAGAAGTGGGCAGGAGGGGTGGAGCGGCCTCAGGGAGGGGAGGGAGGGGTTCAGCGAGATCGACCGCTCGCGCGGAAGGGTATCGCGCGGAGCGCCGAGTCAAAGCACAGAACACTTGGCCCGGGCTGCGTCTGGCCTGCTCCGGCCGTCCCGATCGACATTTCGTGGCCGCCCACAACGGGACGACCCGATGGGGGCCCGAACTGCGACCGGGAGCGTCGGCTCACGCCGTCGCTTCGACCTGGTCCTCGGGCTGCAGATCGCGCGCGCAATCCGGCAGCGGCAGCGCCCGGAAGTAGGTGAACAGCATCCCGAAGTAGGAGCTGCGCCAGATCATGCCGTCGGTGCCGTCACGGCCCCGGATCAGCGTGTCGACCTTCTTCAGGTTGTAGTAGGGGATCGACGGCCACAGGTGGTGCACCGCGTGGAAGTTCATGTTGAGCGGCGCGAAGAGCGTCCGCTCGAACCAATTCCCCGTGTAGGTGATCAGGCGCTTTTCGTCCGCCGTGTCGTCGTGCTCGGGATGCGCGTGCTCGAGGAAGAAGCGGACCTGGTCGCCGCAGTAGGCGAAGGCGTAGACCGGTAGCGCCCAGAGGACCGGGTAGGCCCACCATCCGATGGCCAGCGACAGGCCCACGATCAGCGAGCCCTGCCAGCCAACGAGGATGACCAGGTCGCGGGCCGTGTGCTTCTGCTTCTTCAGCGACGGTGCCTTGACCTTCTCGCGCTTGAAGACGTTACGCCACAGCGGCACGAGGCCGCTCAGGCCCACGATCATCAGCAGGAGCTGCACACGCGTGGTCTTGTTCGAGCTCGTGTACTTGTGCCGGTCAGGATCGCTGTCGTTCGCCAGCAGGCGGTGATGCAGCATGTGGTTCTGGTTGGCGAGGTGCGTCACCGCGCCTTCCGAACCGAGGATGAACAGGTCGCAGAACAGATCGTTCTTCGACGTGGCATCGAACAAGCGACGGTGGAGCCCGTCGTGGGCGATCACGTGCAGCGAGTAGATGCGCGTGCCGATGACCGGGATCGCCAGCAGCACGACCCACCACTCGGTCCAGATCGCGCAGGCCGTCCATGCCGCGAAGATGAACAGCCAGAGTAGGAACACGTCACGCACCATGATCCCGGGGCGGAGTTGGCTGTACTCGCGCACCTCTTCGTTGCTCAGCAACGTGCGGCGATAGCGCGTGTAGGGGTCCTTTTGAGCCGGGTTGTGTCGGTGGGCGATCGTGGTCATCGGACCGAGGGGAGAAGTGCTGTCAGTCGGCAGGCTTTTCGGCCAGGAGGAATTGGTTCGAGGTGTGGCCGCCGATGGCAATCGTGAGGAGATCGGACACGGTGAACGCACCGACGACGGCCAAGTTTTTCATGCTGATGAACTCCCAGAACGAACGTCCCGGTTCGATGCTTGAGAGTCCTAGCTTGTTCCGAAGACCAACGATCCCGAATCCCGAGGGAATGAACCCCTTCTTCGCGGTCCGGAGCCCGGCGTCGTCGACGATGCGCTGCAGCGAGCCGCGCGTGAAGACGTGGAAGTGCCGCGGGAAGTGATACCCGCCCCAGTAGGTCTTCTTCTGCAGGCGGTAGTCAAGGCCGCCCAGATTCGGCGTCTCCATCAGCACGCGGCCACCCGGCCGGAGCTTCTTGGCGATCGATTTCAGCGCCTCGGCGGGGTCGTAAAGGTGCTCGATGATCTGGCACATGATGAATAGGTCATGTGCCCCGTCCTCCAGCTCGTCGAGGCCGCCTTCGATGTTGGCCGTGACCATCCGGACCCCGCGCTCGGCGAGTTCCTTCACACGGGCCTCGTCCGGCTGGAAGTCGACCCCGGTGCACTGCACCGAATCGCCGAGCACGGCCTTCACGCGCGCCAGGCGCTCTGCGTCGCCGCAGCCGAGATCGACGACCGAGCGGAGCTCGCGGTCCTTGGACAGGCTCACGATCCGCCCCACGTCCTTCTTCATCTTGGTCTTCTGGATGAAGGGGCTGAAGGCGATCGGTGACCGCGGGTTCACCGTGTAGTAGGTGGGCGGGTAGATCGTCTGCAGGTGTTCGATCGGCGGGACCGGGTCGAGGTGCGCGTGGCCGCAGTCCTGGCACTGCAGAACCGCGAAGTCGCCGGGCAGCGAGCGGTACTCGTAGTCGGGCCCGCGCGCGATCTCCTCGGATCGGGTGCCGCCGCAGACTGGGCAGGGCTTGGCCTGTCCCTCAGTTGCGGTAGCCGGAGCCGTGCTCTGGTCGGGAGTTGCGGTCGAATCGTCGGACATCGCTCGAACCTCGGTCGGGTGCGCGTGGACGCGCGAACGAGGGGAGGGAAGTCTAGCCTCCGATTTGCCACGGCGCGGACCCGGGACTGACCCCCTTGAGTGTGGGTGGCAGTCTCCGAAGGTCCGTTGTCATCGGCAGTTTGAGCGGGAATCTGGCGTCGCAGGCCCCCGCGATTCCAAAACGGCCGGATTCGAATGCGTCCGGCGTCCTAGTGGCCGGGCTCGTCCGGGCGACCACACTCAAGGGGGTCAGTTACATCTGGACGCTCTTGAGCTCCGGGATCGGGTCCGGAATCTCACCCGGATCCGCCCCCAGCATCTGCAGCACCTCGATCTCAATCGTCCGCGACATCGTCGAGATCGGAACGTCGTTCGCCGAGCCCTCGAACGGATTCTCACCGACGCGGCCGATGCGGAGCATCGTGTGGAAGATCCACGCGATCAGCGTGCAGAACGGAACGGCGAGCCACACGAAGGCCGGCGCGATCTTCGGGTAGGTCTCGCTGAGTTGGTCGCCGAGCTTCGCGAACTCGGGCAGGGTCGCGAACGGCAGACAGAGGATGAAGAGCCAGACGAACTGGTGACTCAAGGTCGCGTACTGCCTTGGGTAGGGGAAGTTCTTGATCCGCTCCGAGGCGCCTTGGAGGTCGAGCAGGTCCTTCAGTTGTGCCTGGAGCTCGAGGAACGAGAACTCCCAGACGAGGCCTTGTTCCTTCAGTCGGCGCAAGTGCTTCGACTGCAGCTCCAGGATCGCACTCGGCGCGTTGCGGCGTCGCAGAACGGAGGCCGCTTCCTCGGGGCTGAGGTAGTCGTTCAGGTCATCGTCGTGACCGACCACGCGCTCGGGGATGCAGACCGCGTCCGACCACTCGCGGTTCGTCTGCTCGTTGTGAAACTCCTCCCAAGGCCGCGGCTGACGCATCGCGTGACGCATCGACGTCACCCAGGCCAGGTGGCGGTGCAGCAGGATCTTTCGCTCCCGCTTCAGTGCCTCCTCGGACACCGGCTCCTTCGCGTACTCGTTCGTCACCATGTCCTGGATCTGAATGCCGAGCGTGCGCGATCGGTTGAGGATGCCGCCCCAGATCTTGCGGGCTTCCCAGATGCGTCCGTAGGCGGCGTTGTTCTGGAAGCCGACGATGAATGCGACCGCGGTGCCAAGCACGGCGACCGGGGCCCAGGGGATGCGCAGAAAGCGGAGGTCGAGCAGGTCGAACAGCGCGACGACGACGAGTGCGTAGAGCGCGAAGTTCCGGAGGTGGATTCGCGTCCACCGAAGCATGTCGAGGACGGAGTAGCGCGACTTGGTGAGCATGAGACCGCGTGGGGAGGCGACATCGAATGTCGCTCGGGGCCGACTCTCCGGGGAGATCGGCGCGCGGTCTAGCCTGATCTCGCTAGCTCGGGTCCTGCGCGCATCCCTTCGGTGCGCTGCAGAGGACGGGCGGGGCGCGAGCTCATCGGCTCGTCGGCCCCGCATGGGTGCGTCAGACCTGGATCAGAGGTCGAGGCCGACGCCGATCTCGAACGTGATGTTGGCGCTCACGTCGCCGTCGAAGTCGCCGGTCGCGGTGATCGCGCCGTTCGTCGCGATCGGGACGCGGTAGTCGTAGCGCGCGGCCAGCGTCGAGCCGAAGCGGCCGTAGAGGCTGAACTGGTTGTTGACGCGGTAAAGGGCCTCACCGAAGACGCCGAACTCCTGGATGTTCACGTCGAACTGGTTGCCCGTGCCGGCGGCTGGGAACACCAGCGGCGGAACCGCAGTCGGGACGATGCCCGCACCCGCGCGGTAGTTGAACTCCGAGCCGTTCAGCGTCAGTCCGGTCGAGAACGTCCACTCCGGCGACGGCGAGAACCGCACCGCGAGCTCGCGTGGAGCGAGCAGGTCGATGCGCCACTCTTCGCTGAGGATCGCCGTGAAACCGAGCAGCGGGTAGACCGGGACGTCTTCGAACACCGCCGTCACTTCGACACCACCGTGCACGTAGAACGACTCGTCGAGCTTCACCGTGGCGAGCGCGCGACCGAAGTTCTGGACGTCGTCTGAGGTGAGGCTGCCGTCGAAGTCCGAGTAGTAACCCGGCGCCCAGTAGGCCTGCACGAGCACGTCGTCGTTGATGAACCAGCCAGCACCGATCTTCGCGGAGAGCTGATAGAACTCCTCGTCGCGCAGCTGCGGGATCGTGCCGCTGAAGTCGTAGACGTCGGCGCCGAACGAGATCCCGGTGATCAGGAAGAGGTCCGGGTCGATCGCGTAGTTGAAGTTCCAGTCGGCCTGGAACTCGTTGATGTCGAAGTCACCGACATCGTTCGGGACCGTCGAGCCCGGGGCGAAGTTCGTGTCGACGTCCCGCGCGCTCTGGAACCGGTAACCCAGCTTCAGATTCGGCTGGTAGAAGAACGCGCTCCGCAGGAAGTTGCCGTGCAGTCGCTGGAACAGCGACTGCGGCGAGTAGTCGCCATCCTCGGGCGCGTCCTCGAACGTCTCGCCGCCCTGCGGATCCTGCGGGATCCAGACCGCGCCGGTCTCCTCGTCCAGGACGGGCAGAGGGTCGGTGCGGGTTGGCGCTTCCGTCAGGGTCACGTCGCCGCTGCCGATCGGACCGAGCGAACCCCAGTCGATCGTCTGTCGGTTGGCCGGGTCCTGCGCACGCAGGTCACCGGAGAGCGCGCCGCAGCAGACGGTCAGCGCCGCGAGGCCGAGTGACGCGGCGCCCGCACGTTGGATGCGGCCGCCGAGACCTGCGGCCGGGACGGTGGAATCGATCATGGTCCGTCGGGGCCGTGAAAGACCCCCTCCCAAAGGATTTCGCCCAACCGGAAAAGCCGGCGAGGCAGGCGAGCGAGGCCCCCGCCGCCCGGCAGGGTCCGTTGGGCGACCATACCGGATCGACCTTCGACTGCCAGTGTGAAGGACTCTGACGAAGAGCCCATGGGACTGGCGGGTCAACCGGTTGGTGGCCGGCGGCCTCTACGCGCCTCCTGAGGTCTCTGGCCCAGCGAACGGATCTTCGGCTCGCCGGGACTCAGGTGCCGGAGCCGCTGACCGCCACTTCGTGGGCCTCGATGGATTCGAGGCGGACGACCGTGACCTTGAGCTCGGCGGTCTGCGTGACCGGGTCGTAGCCGGCGCCGGTCAGGAAGTTCACCGGCACCTCGTCGAACGAGAAGCTGCAGAAGACCGTGCCCGGCTGGGACTTCGGGTCCTCGACGACCTTGATCTTCACCGAGCCGCGCGGGCTCGACATCCGGCACCAGCCACCGTGCTTCAGCCCGAAGCGCTTCATGTCGTCCGGATGGACCTCGAGCGTCTCCTCGGCGAGGAAGTACTCGATGCCCTCGGCACGGCCGGTTTGCGTGCGGGTGTGGTAGGCCTGCAGCCGGCGACCAGTCGTCAACCAGACCGGGTAATCGTCCGAGATCACCTCGGCCGGCGGGCGGTAGTCCGGGGTCACGAACTTGCCGCGGCCGTTCTTGAACGAACCCTCGTGCAGGAACGGCGTGCCCGGGTGGTCACGGTCGGGGACCGGCCACTGGAACTCGCCATGCTCGATGCGATCCCAGTCGAGGCCGGCGTAGATCGGCGAGATCGAGCAGATGTCGTTGAACACCTCCTTCGCGGATCCGTACTCGAATCCCTGCAAGCCGAAGCGACGGCCGATCTCGTTGAGGATCCACCAGTCGGGCTTGGCCTCGCCCTGTGGCTCGACGGCCTTGCGCAGTCGCTGGACACGGCGCTCGGTGTTGGTAGCAGTGCCTTCGGTCTCGCCGAACGCGCTCGCTGGCAACACCACGTCAGCAACCGCGGCCGTCTCGGTCAGGAACAGGTCGCAGACGACCAGGTGATCGAGGCTGTCGAGCGCGTGCTGGGTGTGCGCCCGATCGGGGTCGGAGACGAGCGTGTTCTCACCGACGATCAGCATCGCCTTGATTTGCTCGCCGGCCATGTTGAGCGCGTCGACCTTGGTCTTGTAGTCGAGGTCGACCTTGGTGCCCCAGAGCCTCTCGAACTTGGCCTGGTTCTTCGGGTCCTTCACGGGCTGGAAGCCCGGGAAGTTCGCCGGCACGCCACCGGCGTCGCCCGCACCCTGGATGTTGTTCTGCCCGCGCATCGGGTTGATGCCGACACCCTCGCGACCGACGTTGCCGGTCAGGAGTGCGAGGTTGGACAACGACTGCACGTTGTCGACACCGCAGATGTGCTCCGTGATGCCGAGCGTGTAGTAGATCGCGCCGCGCTCCGACTGACCGTACCAGCGGGCTGCGGTCTCGATGTCCTCGGCCGGCACGCCGCAGATCTGGGACGCCCACTCGGGGGTGCGTTCAGCGACGTGTGCCTTCAGCGCTTCGAAGCCCTCGGTGCGATCCGACACGAAGCCCTCGTCGACCAGACCCTCGCGAATGATCACGTGAGCCATCGCCTGCAGCAGGGCGACATCGGTGCCGACCTTCAGCGGCAGGTAGAGGTCGGCGTAGTCGACCAGGCCGATCTTGCGCGGGTCCGCGACGATGAACCGAGCCCCGTTGCGCTTCGCCCGCTTCAGACGGGTCGCAGCGACCGGGTGGCACTCGGTCATGTTCGTGCCGATACAGAGGACGGTCTCCGGCTTCTCCATGTCGGCCAAGGGGTTCGACATGGCTCCGCGTCCGATCGTGGCTGCCAGACCGGCAACCGTTGGGGCGTGTCAGGCCCTCGAACAATTATCTATATAGTTCGATCCGAACGCGGTTCGGATGAACTTCTGCGTCATGAACGCGCTCTCGTTTGGAGCGCGCCCAGAGCAGATCGCATAGACGGAGTGGCGACCGTGACCTTCGAGGGCCTTCTTGAAGCCGTCGACCGCACGGTTCAGCGCGGTGTCCCAGTCGGTTTCGACCAGCGCACCGTGCTCGTTGCGCACCATCGGTCGCTTCAGGCGATCGCGGTGCTGCACGAAGTCTGTCGCGAACTGGCCCTTCACGCAGAGAGCGCCCTCGTTCGCCGGGCCGTCCATCGCCGGCTGCACGCCGACGATCTTCTCGCCCTTGCTCAGGATGTCGACCGAGCAGCCGACGCCGCAGTAGGGGCAGATCGAACGGGTCTTCGACACCGGCTCGGGCTCGGGAGCGTCAGGTGGCGTCGCGAAGCGAATCGCCTTCTTGTCGCCAAGCGCACCGGTCGGGCAGGTCTGCACGCACTGGCCGCAGAACGTGCAGCTCGAGTCCTTCAGCAGGCCGTCGATGCCGGCCACGATCTGCGTGTCGAACCCGCGGTTCTTGATGCTGATCGCGTAGTCACCCTCTTGCTCCTCGCAGACGCGAACGCAGCGGTAGCAGGAGATGCAGTGGTCGTAGTCGCGCAGCAAGAACGGGTTGTCGTCGTCGAACGACTGGCCGCTCTTCTGGCCGCCGAAGCGACCGCCCTGGGCGTCCGACTGGACGTCGTAGCGATCGAGCAGCGTGCGCAGCTCCTGACTCGCGTAGCCGCGGAGCGGGTCGATCTCGCTCGCGTCCGGGTTCTCGGAGGCGACGAGCTCGAGGATCGTCTTCCGCTGCTTCTCGACCTTCTCGGTGTGCGTCCGGACGACCATGCCGTCGCCAGCCTTGGTCGTGCAGCTCGCGACCGGGTTGCGGGCGCCCTCGAGCTCGACGATGCACATCCGGCAGCCGCCGAAGGGGTCGAGCCGCGGGTCGTAGCAGAGCGTCGGGATCTCGGAGGCCGGATCGCCGGAGTCGCCCTTCGCGTCGCAACGCTGCGCGACCTCGAAGATCGTCTCACCCTCGACGAACTCGACCGCCTGGCCATCGATCGTGATCGTGCCCGCCTTGGTGCGGGTCTTGGCCTGGGGTTGGTCTTGGGTCGAGGTCACGGACGTAGGGATCGCGGTCCCTCTTCTTACCCGGTCCGGCGGGCCCCCGCTACGGGTGTCCGCCGATGGGATTCTGCGGCTCGATCGATCGATGCCGGGGTGGGTCGGGCTAGATCCCGCCGAGCTGCAGCGTCGCGGACGGTGAGAGCAGCACGAGCTCCCGCTGCGTGGTGCTCAGCGCCACTCCCTGCAACTGGAGCTGCAGGCCCGCGAGGCGAGACGAGATCGGAATCCGTACCGGGATGGGGCTATTGAACGAGGGCGGTGAGACCGCCCCGAACACACCGTCGGTGTGCAGCATGCAGTTCGGGATCCCGAACGGATCGAGGGGAATCGGGGTCGCCAGCTGGCGGCCGATCAGCAGCGACTGCGCGGTGGTCTGCGGTCCGCTCGTGACGCTGAAGGTCAGAGGCTGCCCGAGGACGGGCGGCGCGGAGATCGATAGTTCTGGCACACGGACGTTCGGCCGCGGTGCGCACCCGTCGCCCGTGATCACGAACTCCGGAGTGGTCGACTTCACCTTGTATCCACCAAATCCATTGGGACAGAAGGTCACCCGGCCATCGGAGAGATCGCCGACATCTCCCATCATTCCATTGGCGAACTCGTAGACCGTTCGCTCGGGGCCGGACTCGAATCCGAGGTTCAGGTCAGTCTCGCCGGGATCCGTGACGCCTCCGCCAGGGCTCACGCCAATCATCACGCTATTGCCGACGAAGCCCGGCACACTCCCAGCGAGCGGCATCCGGTCGTCGTAGCGGAACGCGAACGAGAGGTCGGCGAACAGCTCGAGCTGGAACGTGAAGTCCGATAGCGCCGGATCAGAGAAGCTCAGCCGCGCGTCCCTCCAGGTGATCAACACCGAGGTCGGACGGACGTCGTAGAACATCTCGAAGTTGGTCGCGGGCGGCTGCGCCCCGACGTTCAGAGAATCCCAGTACGGCGCGATCGTCACCGGCCCATTCACCAAATCACTCGTGGTCGGGAACGCATCGGGAATCTGCCCCGCAAACGGCGTTACGCGCCCGAACGTCGACGCGTAGACCTCGCGCGTGATCGTCCCGTCGGGGAAGAGGAATAGGAACGGCAGCACCAGCGGCCCGAGAAAGGCTCCGGTGTTCGACGGCGCCGAAAGCGGCACGCCGAAGTTCGGATCGATCTGCGCCCTCGGAGACGAAAGGGTGGCGCAAATCGCGATCACGGTGAGTGAGGAGCGAATCACAGGCGAGTGGTGCGAGGCACGTGGGGGTCTGCCACCCGGGGGCTACCTGAAGAGTGTCTCGGAGTAACCGATCCGGCACAGATCCTTCACCGAACGCGCCCAGTCGTTCTCTCCCAGAGAATCCGGAATCCGCTCGAGCGCGTGAATGCGTGCTCCGATCGGCCGTAACGTGACCGTTCGTCTTCTCGCCTGTCTCTCAACATGCGCCTCGTCCCCCCCTACAGCTCTCTCCAGCAAGCCATGGAAGCCCTCGACAACGGCGGGCGCTTCTACCACTGGGCCAGCCACGCCCGCGACGAGCTCGTCACCGCCGCCGAGCTCCGCAAGGAGGCCAAGATCCTCGCCCGCGACAACATCTCTGCGATGTTCTTCGCCGTCGCCACCTCCAAGCTCAGCGACCAGGACCGTGCACGCCTGAACGCCAAGCTCGCCGACGACGCGCGCGAAGTGATGGCGAAGTTCGGACCAAGGCGGCTCTCGCCGAGCGCCTTCCAAGACTCGGCCGAACAGAAGGGCAGCTACCTCCTCGAGGGTGAGGTGCGCGTCGTCGAAGACGAGGCGCGGCTCGGATTCGTGCCGGTCACTACGATGGTCAACAACGTGCCGATGACCACGTCTACGCCGGTCGGCAAGCTCTACACGGTGTATGAGCTGGATGGGGTCGCGAACTGCGAGGTGCTCGTGTCGAAGCGTTGTGACCTGCTCAGTGGGCGCGTGCTGTTCGCCGGTGGGCTGAAGCAGTGCTCGATCGACAAAAAGCGGTTCGCCGAGTCCAAGGTGCCGGAGTTCTGGCGGTTGGATGTGGGGTATGCGTCGGTGGCCGACAGCTAGTGTAGTGCATCAAACAGATGCGCCATTATCCCGGAGCGCTGATCGAGCTCTGGTGACCTTGGCGAGGATGTCCTTCGCAGAGGCTGTCCAGATGAACGGGGTCGGCTCGAGGTTGTGCTGTTCGATGTAGGAGTCG
>JBCBZB010000033.1:0-48973 GCA_039815565.1 Planctomycetota bacterium | reverse complement strand
GAACGGAAGACACGTCTGATCCTCGCCGCTCGTTCCGCTCCCATCCGACCGAGTGGCCCGAAACCCAAGAGGCGGCTCAAGGCCATCCAGGAGGACGAGCAGCGGTTTGGCCGGCGGCCGTCACGCTCGAAAGCTGTCGTCCGCTATGTCCTGCGATCGGGTGCCAGGCTTTGCCGAGATCTGCAAAGCGTCCTTCTCGAAACGGACGAGAAGACGACGTATCCGAGCCTCGCTCGGTCGGTCTTCGGCGACCGACTGATCCACCTCCAGACCTCCAGCAGGCTCCCGAGAAAGACCTGGAACCCGCTGTTCCCGATCAACCACACCGAGGCTGTTCTGCGTGACCTGACTGGCCGACTCCGCCGGGAGTCGTGGCTCGTCAGCAAGCGGCGCTGGTACCTCAACTCCCACCTGCAAATCTTCCTCGCCTTCCGCAACCTCGTCCGGCCGAGGTTCAACCGGGACGACGAGTCCCCGGCGCAGTTGGCCGGCTGGTTGCCCCGGCGGCTTCGACCGTGGCAGGTGCTGTCTTGGCGACAGGACTTCGGGCGGCGAAGCGGATACCCGCTGTCGATCCTGGGGAAACCGTGGACCGAGGCGCGGGCGGCGTGAAGTGATGGGACCGCGTCACAACACCGGGCGGGGCCAGTTCAGGGTGCGTCAATGACTGTCAGCGAGAGCCGTCACCACGGGTGCGCACGAATCGCTTCAACCACCTGGTGCGCGACTTCAACAGCGCGCAGCCCCGCCTCACCGCTGACTTCCGGCTCCTGCCGCGTCCGGACGCATTCGAGGAACGCCGTCAGCTCTTCGTCGAGCGGGTTGGTCATCTCCGCCTTGTATTCCTGCACCGTCAGCAGGCCGTCGAACACGAACTTCCAGAGGTCCTGGATCTTGGTCGTGTCGACCGAAGCGAGATCGAGCTTGCCGATGTCCCAACCCTCGCCCTTGCGGATCAAGACACCCTGGCGCTCGTTGAAGTCGATGCTCGCGTAGCCGTCCTTCGAGAACACCCGCATTTTGCGCACCGCCTTCATCGCCGCGCGGCTCGCGGTCAGGTTCGCAACGGCACCGTTCTCGAACTTCAGGATCGCGCAGGACATGTCCTCCGCCGGCGTGAAAACTGCTCCACCGTAGGCTTGCACCGATTCGACCTCGGAGCCGATGAGCTGCCGAACCAGGTCGATGTCGTGGATCATGAGGTCGAGGACCACGCCGATGTCCGTGCTGCGGAACGTGAACGGCGCGAGTCTCTCGGCCTCGACGTACCGCGGCTGGATCGCCTTCTCGCGCAGTGCCTGGAACGCTGGGTTGAACCGCTCGATGTGTCCGACCTGCAGGATCCGATCGTGCTTTTTCGCCAGATCGCAGAGCTCACGCCCCTCCTCGACCGTCGGCGTGATCGGCTTCTCCACGAGGACGTCGACGCCCTTCTCGAGGAAGAAGCCCGCCACGTCGCGGTGACGACCCGTCGGAACCGCGACCGAGACGGCCTCGACGCGGTCCGCGAGCTCGTGGAAGTCAGTCGTGCCGAAGCACCCGAGCTTCTCGACCGACTGGTCGACAGCGTCTTGGCGTGCATCCGCAACGCCGACGAGGTCTGCCCGCGGGTTCTCCGCGAGCAGGCGAGCATGGTGCCGGCCGAGATGGCCAACGCCGACGACTGCAATCTTGACTGGATCCATCACCCCTCCTGACAGCTGACCGAAGGCCGGAGCGTACCACCGCTCACGGTCATGCGTCGATCAGCGTGAACTTCAATTGCGCCTCGGCCATCAGCTTGCCGTTGACCTTGCAGCGCGCTTGGACGTGGCCGAGGTTCGGCTTCGAGCGGATCGTGTCGACCTCGATGCGAAGCTGATCGCCCGGCACGACGGCCCCGCGCAGCTTCACCCGATCGATACTCCACAGAACCGCGAGCTTGCCGGTGTTCTCGAGCTTCCGGAGCAACAGGACGCCACTCAACTGCGCCATTGCCTCGAGCTGGAGCACCCCCGGCATGATCGGCTGTCCGGGCAAGTGACCCTGGAAGAACGGCTCGTTGAACGTGACGTTCTTGACCGCAACCGCTCGCTGGAAGCCATCGAGCTCGATCACCCGATCGATGAGCAGGAACGGATAGCGGTGCGGGAGCAGGTTGAGGATCTCACGGATCTCCAGCCCTGAGTCGTGCGTGAACTCACCCTTGACCTCCTGGGCCTCGATCTCCTGCTGAAGCGCTTGAACCAGCTTCATGTTCAGGGAGTGACCCGAACGCGAACCGATCACGTGCGCGTCGAGATCGATGCCGAGGATCGAAAGGTCACCGATCAGGTCCAACACCTTGTGGCGCGGGAGTTCGTCCTCACATCGAAGGGTGTTTTCCTTCACGCCGTCGGCGCCGAGGACGATCGTGTTCTCGTAGTTCGCACCTTTGCCGAGCCCGGCCGCAACCAGGTGTTCGACCTCGTGCTCGAAGACCCAAGTTCGCGCCGAAGCGATCTCCTCGGCGAATCGGTCCGGATCGAGCTCGAAAGACACCGTGTGGCGACGCTCGCTCAGCAGACCGAGCCCAGCCGGGTAATCCAGGTTGTAGTCGACGCTGAGCCCACCGTTGCCCGGCAGGGCGACGAGGCTGGCCGACCCTTCGCGGATGTAGATCGGCTTCTCGACCTTGAACATGCTGCGCGAGGCACGCTGTTCGACGGTCTTCGCGTCGCGGATCGTGTCGACGAACTCCTGCGCGGAACCGTCCATGCCGGGAGCTTCCTCGCCGTCGAGGAACACCTCGACGTTGTCGACCTGCAAGGCCCACAACGCGGACAGAAGGTGTTCGACCGTGAACACTTCGGCCCGACCCTGCGCCAGACAGGTCCGACGCTCCCGGGTCTTGAGGAACGCTCCGTTCGCCGGCACCTCGGGCTCACCCTCCAAGTCGGTACGGATGAAGACCACGCCGCGCCCAGCCTCGGCAGGCTTCAGGCGCATGACGGTCTCACGACCGGTGTGGAGGCCGACGCCTCGGAATTCGATCTCCTTCTGGAGGGTTCGCTGCAGTCGAGTCACTTAGGCTTCCAGCCCTGGAGAAAGCGGTTGATGGCGGCCGTGAGGTCCACCTCAGGGGCTGCGTAGACGACATCGTGCGTCTCTCGGCGCTGGAGTTCCACACCGAGCACGTCGAACTCGTCGTCTTCCGACGAGGGAGAACGGATCCGGAGCAGGACCTGGACCGGCGGCAGCCCGGTCTCCACTCGCTCGCGCATGTAGGCCGCGATGCCGAGTTCGATCTCCTGCTGGATCTCCAGCAGGAGCTCCTGGTTCTTCTGAGCGAGCGCCCCTTTGGCGAATTCGCCGAGTCGTCGCAGCGAGTTCGCGATGCCTTCGACCTGAAGCGCCTTCTCGAATCGCTCGATGGACCCTTCCCGTATCAGCTCAAGATCGGCCTCGTAGGCCTCTCCGACCTCCCGGAGCTCGTCGGCCCGCTGCGCGAGGTCGTTCTGCAGCGCTTTCAGGGCATCGTTGCGCGTCTCACGCCCCGGGTAGGCGTCGAACAGCTTCGCCATGTCCACGACGGCGACCGGCATGGGATCGACGCGTGACGTGTCGTCTACGGGCTGCGGATTCGACGGCAGGAATGCGGTCGAGAGCCCCACGAGTAGGGCAACGGAGATCGGCAAGGATCGGTTTTGCATGGCTAGGAACCCGAATCAGGCTTGGAGAGCGTAGCGACCGATCGAACTCGGTTCCGCCCATGTCAAAGCAGATTGTGGGGCCGACAGGCAGACGACCGGGCGCCTCGTCATGCCTGCATGCCGACCGGAAGCCGCCCGAACGCCCGAGACCGAACGATCAGGCATCGAGCCCGAGTGCGGCGAACAGATCCGAGCGCAACGACTCAAAAGGCTCGAGACCGACCGACACACGGAGCATCCCCGGATCGATTCCGTGAAGACGGAGCCCCTCCTCGTCCAGACCGACGTGGGAGGAGTCCACCGGAATCGAGACCAGCGACTCGACCCCTCCGAGCGATGGTGCCCGCACGACCAGCTGAAGCCGCTCCATCGCCTCGACGGCGGCCGGGTAGCCACCGCCGAGGGTCAGAGTGAGCACCGCCCCAAACCCACCGGGCATCTGCGCCCGGGCGAGTTCGTGATCGGGGTGACTCGGGAGGCTCGGGTGGTGCACCGCGGTCAGGACTCCGTCAGGGGACACCGTTTCGGCGAGGTCTCGCGCGAGCCGGGCGGCGTTGCGGTTCTGTTCTTCGACTCGGATGCGGTGTGTGCGCAACGAACGCTGCACCAGCCAAGCACTGTCCGGTGCGAGGATCGCGCCGGTCCGAGCGCGAAACCCCTCGATCACTCGGCAGTGCTCGTGCGACGAGACCACAACGCCACCGAGCACGTCCGAGTGCCCACCGTAGTATTTCGTCAGACTGTGGACGATCAGGTCGGCCCCACTCCGCAGCGCGCTTTGGACCGGAGCAGGTGCGAAGGTCGCGTCGCAGGCGAGTGGCACTCCCGCCGCGCGACAGCGCTCGGACAGACGGTGCAAGTCGACGAGTCGCATCGTCGGGTTGATCGGCGTCTCCACCCAGCAGAGCCGCGGTTTCGCCTCGAGCGCGCGATCCCATTCGGCCTCCTCGAAGACATCGAACACGTCCACTTCGACTCCCGAGCGCGGCAGTTCGTGACGACAGAGCGAGGTCACGCCGCCGTAGACCTGACGCGCGACCGCGACGCGGTCACCGTGGCCGGCGAAGCTCGCGAACACCGCGTGGATGGCCGACATGCCACTCGCGAACGTGACGGCACCGGCTCCACCTTCAACCGCCGCGACCTCCGCCTCGACCGCCCGAGCGTTTGGGTGCCCGTAGCGCGAGTAGAAGTCGTCGTGCACCGCGCGCATTCCGAGATCGCGCAGCGACTGCGCGGTCGACCGGGCCCAGGTGCTGGAACGCTCGAGGGAAGGACTCGCCGGCACACCGTTGCGGTGCGAAGAGTTCGTCCATTCCGCAGCGGTTCCGTAGGGCGTCTGGCGCGGCGAGTCCTGCATGCCGGAAACGTAGCGTGACGTTGACCCTGCTGTCCCGATCTCGGCCCCAACCGATCGGTCGTTCGGGCCCGTCTCGAAGACGGACTCAGTGGAGCACGGGTTCAGCCGACGAGAAGGCCGTGGTAGATCGCCGCCGTCAGCCCCGGAAATGCCTCGCACTGGCCGTCCTGGTGCTGACCGGGTTCGGCTGCTTCGGCTGCACCACGGCGCCCGATCTCGAGAATGAGACCTCCGTCGAGCTCGCCGTGCCAGCCGACCGGACGGCACAGGTCCTGGCGTTCGTGCTGCAGGCGCGGTGGCCGGAAGCCGACGGTGAGAACTCGGCCTACTCGGCCCCGCTCGAGCGGCTAGCCGCCGGCTCGTTCCGGATCCACTACGCGATCGACGTCGCCGATCGGGCCCGCGTGAGTCAGGACTGCCGCGTCTCGCCGCTCGACCTCGACTGGCGGAGCCCACCGGAATTCAGCGACCGCTCCGACACCGAGGGGCGGGGCCGAACTCTGCTGGACCTCCGCATCGAGACGACCGGACGCTCGACTTGCCGAGTCTCCTTCGTCGACCTGAGTGGCGACTCCGCGATCGGCAGAGAGCTCCACGAAAGCCTGTCTCTACTCCAGCTCGCCGGGCAACTGCGTGAGCACCTCGCAGATCGCGACTGGGAAAGCGCTCGCGACCTCGTGGCTCGACTCGACGACGAGGACTCGGACGTCGATCGGACGCAGACCGGACGCTCACCCCTGGCCCCACTCCGCGACTCGATGCGCAGCATGGTCGTCGCCGCTCGCATCGCGAACGAAGACCGACTCGGCGCCCACAACGATCTCGCCGACCTCCTACTGCGTCATCCGGCGAACGACTGGCTGCGCGACCTCGAACAGCGTTCGACCGCGATCGTCACGACGGATCAGGACTGGCGGCACTCGACGCTGACGCGAGCGATCCGGAATCGCTCGGTCGTCCGTCGCTGGTCTGCGCTCTGCGAACTCGATCGACCGACGATCGATTCCAAGACGCTCGGCGAAGTCGGCGATGCCCGCAGCGAACGGATCGTGCTTCGCCGCGCGATCGAAGAAGACCGAGACGGCACCGTCGCCGCTGCGGTCGAGCGCAGCCTGAACGATCGTCGCTCGGCACTTCTGATTCGCTACCCGGAACTGCTCGAAGCCGCCGGAACGGACTGCGCGCTGCTACTCGAGCTCTGCGATGACGCGCTGCACGCCGACGATCCCGCGGGCGCCGCGCGACTCCTCGCTCGTCACTGGCCATCGGGCGGCCCGACCGAACACCCTCAGCTCTATCGAAGACGGGACTACCTCCAGTCGATGCTGGGAGATCGGCGATTGGTTCGCATCGCACGGAGCGAACGATGCGAGAGCTGGCTGCCCCGACCGAGCTTCGGGGTGCCGGAGTCCGCGTTCGAACGAAACCTCGCGCGTCGAGTCGGAGATGTCGATCCGACCGGAGTCCCGGCGGCGCCGATCGACGCCGAAAGACGACCGCGCCCCTTCGCACCGCTCGCCAGCCCTCGCTGACCCGGAGCAACCCCGCGCCGTCACTCGGCGAACGGCAGGAGCCACCGGAACCGGTCGAACGCGAAGTCGCCAAACGCCGACACCCGCAGGGTCATCGCCAACGACGGGTCGTGCCGTTGCTGAGCGACCTCGACACCGTCGACCGTGAACACGGCCTCTCCACTTCTCACCGCGACCTCGACGCGGTGCCACGCGTTCTGGACGATTCGGGGCCCCTCGCCTTCCAGAGCAGCGAGCAACGCGATCTGCAGCCGCTCACGAATCGCATCCGGATCGTCGACGTCCTGAGGTCGGATCTCCGCAGCGACGACTTCCCAGTCGCGACCGAAGCAACCCAGCACGAAGGCCGTCGATCCGAGTTCGACCAGGAGACTCGATTGGCCCGGCAACTCGGCCAACGAGAAGCGGAACGCGACGACGAACGATTCGCCCTCCGCGATCCCGGGACCAGGAACGACCAGGGAATGCCCGCGCGACGTCTCGAAGTCTTCTTCGAGCGAGTCGACCCGGCGAATCGTGGCGTCCGCTCGTTCGAATCCCGCACTCTCCAAGAACCTGGGATCCATCTCCGCGAGCAACCCCAGACCATCGACTCGCCGGACGTCGGCCTGCAGCGAGCTTCCGAGCTCCAAGAGCCGCTGCGCGATCGCTCCCTCACTGCGAACCCATCTCACGGCCTGATCCAGAATCCGTCGTTCGCGATCGTTCTGCGGCTCACCGAGCTCGGCCAATCGCGTGCGGACCCGCTCCAGCTCGCCCTCGGACATGGCAGCGGCCAGCTCCGCCAGCCGACGCGCGCGGGTCGCATCGGAGGAGGTTCCGGTCTCCAAGGCCAGCAGCCGAGGAAGCACCCGCGAGTAGACGTCGGCAGCGCTCTCGGCATCGACCCGAGCCAACTGAGCGCGAGCCTCGTCTTGACGCCCCTCGACGAGCAACCAGAACGCCGTGCCGAGCGCCCGCTCCGCACGCGACGAGAAGACGAACTCCGGCAGTCTCTCCTGCAGGACCGCGAACGGAACCGAGGTGTAGGGCCGCTCCCAGCCGAGCGGAGAGACGACGATCGGCGCCTCGCCGTTTCGTTCCACGACCAACTGGTTGCGCTCGCGATCCGAAGGCTCCCGGCCGACCGGCTCGAAGGGTTGTGCGATGTCACGCACGGCGGAGACAACTTCTCCAGCGGCCCGGAAGACTCGGAGTTCGAGCGCCAGACTGCCACCACTCTCGTCCGAGACCGTGTCCAACCACTCGGCGACGAAACTCGGTCCGAGAGTCGGTAGGAAGTCGTAGGCGAGGTCGAGCAGAGTCGTCCGCTGCTCGACCTGGATCAACTCGGCTTCGGACTCGAGAGAAGACAACGCCGATCGATACGCCTGGTTGAGATCGCTCCAGAGTTCGCGACCGAGCGGGTCCATCGCACTTGGAGGCGGGTGGAACCGAGTCAGGCCTCGCTGGAGCGCATCGATTCTGGCCCGTGCATCGGCCGGGCTGCGCTGACGGGAGACGACCTGCGCCAGGACCTGATCGAAACCCGAGGCGACGTCTTCACCCGCGGCGCCGAGCCGTTCGACCGCACGCGCTCGTCCCTCGGTGATGCGAGTCACCTGACGCTCCGTGAACACGCCCTCGCGCTCCGCGATGTCCGACCGCAGGATCGTCGACAGACGAGATCGGTCGAAGTCGGGATACGTAAACTCTTGCGCCAGGAAGTCGTCGATCGCACGCGCGACGAGGTTCTCCGCCACGTCGAAACGCCCGTCGGCAACCAGCTCCTCGACCGCGCGCCCGACCTTCACCAGAGCCCGATCCAAGCGCTGGCCGAAGGCCCCCCGCTCCGCCTCGAACATCTCGCGCACCCTCTCCTGCAAGCGGAGCTTGGGCTCGTTGATCCGCCGCAGCAGGTCTTCGTCCTGAATCGGCGCCGAGCGGCTCCCGATCGGATCGTCGAACACCCGCGCGAACAATCGCTCGGAGACCGCCTTGGCGGTCGGCTGATCGAAGCGCCGCACCAGCTCGAGGACTTGCGCCGACTCCTCTCCGGCCAAAGACCGAAGACGCTCGCGGGCAACCCTCTCGATCGAGGACACCAGGCGAAGACGCTCGGCGTTCCAGGTCGCGGTGGCATGCGAGTCGGGGTCGGCTTCGCGCGCCTTCAGGAGTTCGGCCTGGGCAAGGTCGAGCCGCCCGGCGAGCGAAAGCCCGTTCGGGTAGTCCGGTCGCACGCTGTCCGTCCCAGCATCGACGCCGCGCATCTGGTCGAGGGCCCAGAAGCCTCCAGCGCCGAGCAATACTCCGACCGCCAGAGACAGCACGGCCGGCGAGCGGGGTCCAGGCAACGAACGACGACGAGCCCTCGCCGCATCGCGTTCGAGTTCTTTCGTGTCGACGCGCGGAGTCTCGCTCCGCTGAACCCGCTCGAGATCCCGAAGCAGATCCGAGGGCGTCTGGTAACGCAGGTCTGGGTCTTTCGCGAGCAGCTTACGGATGACCAGACTCAACCCGTCCGTCAGGGCCGGGTTCAGCCGAATCGCCGACGGCGCGCGCTCGTGGAGGACCTTCGCGATCAGCTCCCCAATCGACTCGGCGCGGAACGGGGTCTGCCCGGTCGACATGTGGAACAAGGTCGCGCCGAGCGAATACAGATCGCTCCGCACATCGACATCGCGCGGATTCTTCGCCTGCTCGGGGCTGATATACTGCGGCGTACCCACCGTCGCCCCCTCACGGGTGAGCGTCAGGTCGGTCGCAACCTTCGCCAGCCCCATGTCGGTGAGCTTCACGCGGTTGCGTTCGTCGATCAGGATGTTCGCCGGCTTGATGTCCCGGTGAATGATCCCGACCTCGAGCGCGTGCTCGAGCGCTCGAGTGACCTGGATCGCGACGTCGAGCACACGATCCTCGGTGAAGCCCCCCCACTCCTCGAGGAGCTCTTTCAGCGAGCGCCCCTCGACGAATTCCATCACGAAGAAGTGGTAGCCCCCCTCCGCGCCCAGGTCGTAACCCGTGACGATGTTCGGGTGGTTGAGCTGCCCGACGATCTGCGCTTCGCGACGCAGTCGCTCGACGTATCGCGTGTCGCGCGCGAGCGAAGGCTTCAGGACCTTCAGCGCGACGATGCGATTCATGTGCTTCTGGCGCGCCTTGAAGACCGTCCCCATCGCTCCCGACCCGATCCGGTCGAGAATCTCGTAGTTGGAGAACGGTTGCGCGAAGCTCATGTCTCTTCGCTCCCGCTCCGCTCGCCGTCGTCGGCGCCGCCGTTCCCGCCCTCTGCGAGATCGAACTTCTCGAGCTTGCGTTGCAGAGCGAACCGCGAGATACCGAGCATCTCGGCCGTCCGCGACTTGTTGCCGTTCGACTGCTGCATCGCCTTCTCGATCTCCCGGACCTCGAGTTCGCGGACCATGTCGGGAAGTGTCGTTCCGCGCTCCGCCGGAACCAAACCGTCGTCCTCGAGACCACTCGAGCGACGCGGGCTGCGAACCGACTCACTCAGATGCTCGGGGGAGATGACGCCCTCGGCGAGAATCGCCGCGCGCCGGATCTCGTTCTGCAGCTCTCGGACGTTGCCCGGCCAACGGTGGGCGACCATGGCCTCCATCGCTTCGGGAGAGACGCGAGCTCGACTCGGCAAGGATCCTTCTCGTTGCATCTCGCCGAGGAACCGGTCTACCAACGCCGGAATGTCCTCGCGACGCTCCCGCAACGGCGGCAGCTGCACCGGCAGGACGTTGAGGCGGTAGTAGAGGTCTTCACGGAACTCCCCCTCGCGAACCATGTCCTCGAGGTTGCGGTTCGTCGCGGTGACGAGGCGGACGTCGACCTTGACCGTCTGGGTCGACCCAAGCGGACGCACCTCCCCTTCCTGCAGAACACGCAGCAACTTCTTCTGCAGATCGGTATCCATCTCCCCGATTTCGTCGAGGAACAGCACGCCTCCGGACGCCGACACCAGAAGGCCTTTCCGCGCGGCCTGCGCTCCGGTGAACGCCCCTTTCGCGTATCCGAACAGTTCACTCTCGAGCAGCGCCTCGGGCAGCGCCGCGCAGTTCTCAGACACGAACGCGCCCTTCGAACGCGGACCGAGGCGATGGATCGCCCGCGCGACCAGCTCCTTGCCGGTACCCGACTCGCCGAGCACCAGGACCGGATCCTCGGCCGGGATGAACTTGTCGAGCAAGCGGAAGACATCCGCCATGCGACGGCTCTGACCGACGATCGATCGGTAGTCGTGCCGGAAGCGACCGCTCGGCGCCGTCGCGTCGAGCTCCTGCCGCATGTCGTCGATCTGAGCAGCCTGGACCTTCACTCTCCCCTCGAGCGCGCCATTGAGCTGGGCGACCCGATCCAGGGCGACTTCGAGTTCGGACTGTTTGCTTCGCAGCTCACGCACCTGCCGAGCGTTGTGCAACGCGAGGCCAGCATGGTCGGCGAGGGAGAGCAAGAGCTTCAGCTCGCGGTCGGAGAACACCTGCTCCTGCAGACGGTTGTCGACGTAGAGCACCCCCTCGACCTCGCCGCGAATCCGCAGCGGAATGCACAGCACGGAGCGCAGTCTCAAGTCCGAGACCGACGCCATGTCCCGGAAGCGATCATCGGCCTGAGCGTCGGTGCTCTGCTCCGGGACACCGCTCTCCCGCACACGTTGAGCGATGCCGCGGCTGATCGCGAACTCGGGAGAATTGACCTCCTCCCTGGCGAAGTTCCGCGCGACCTCGACGGTCGACTCTTCGCCTTGGCCGAGGATCAGAAAGCCCCGCTCGGCCCCGGTCAGCTGGATCGCCGCATCGACGATCCGGGTCAAGAGGCGAGAGAGGTCCGGCTCGCCATTCAGCGCGCGGGCGATCTCGATGAAAGTCTCGAGATCCTCGGTGTGCCGCCGCTGCTCCGGCATCATCGTCTCGTCGAACGAGACGACCTCGGCTTCCAGCGCGTGGAACTCGATCTCGGTCGCCCCGACGACGAAGACGTCGCCATCCCGCAACTCCGCCTCGTCGACCGGCACGCCGCGCAGCTTCGCCTTGTTGGAGGCACCGGCATCGACCAGGACGTGCGACCCGTTCCGCGCGCGCACGCGACAGTGAGTACGACTCACCAGGCGATCGGGAAGCGGCAGATCGCACTCCCGCGACCGGCCGATGACCGCATCGGACTCGAACCGGAACGGGATCCGTTCACCACCTCGGTGGACGATCAGTTCGAACGGGTGCGGATCGGACATGCAGAGGGACGAAGCGCGATCGAGGCTGCGAGGACCGCGCGACCGACTGACCATACGGCAGAGCGTTCCTGGCGTCGATCGACCGCGCTGCCGGAGACTAGTCTCGCGTTCGCCGGCAGTTACGGCCCGAGCAGCGGCACAGCCGCACACGGCCGCTCGCGCGCGAAGGACCACCCATCTTGGGTCAGCGGCCGACTTTCTGCCGGATCTCGGTCAAAGCCTCGTCGACGTGATCGACCTCGATCCGCTGCATGCAGTCGTGATGGCCGAGGGGGCAGACCTTCCTCTGGCAAGGCATGCACTCGAGCTCGGTCCGTCGAAGGATGATCTGCTGGTCGAGGCCGTAGTCCGTGTAGCGCGGATCCGTCGGCCCCATGACACAGACGATCGGCAGCCCACTCGCCACCCCGAGGTGCCGCGGACCCGTGTCGGTGGTCACCATCGCCGAGGCGCGCTCGATCAGGGCCTTCAGCTGACCGAAGGTCAGGGTCGGCTCGATCGCCGGGACGGCGCCCGGAGACATCTCGGCGATTCCGCGAGCGCGCTCGACCTCGGCCGGGCCGGCGAGGAGGATCGCCCCCTCGCCACGAGCCGTCACCCGGCCGCACATCTCGGCGAACTTCTCCGCCGGCCAGAGCTTGCTCGCGCCGTAGGCCGCACCGCAGGTGAAGAGTACGAGGGGCCGGTCGTGGATCTTCCGATCCTCGAGCCAAACCGAGATCCAGTCTCGATCTTGATCGATCACCGAGAGTTTCGGCATCGGCTCGACCGGGTCGAATCCGAGATAGGGCAGGAGCTCCCCGTAATACCTCGGCATCGGCACCGGCACCCGACGCGGGCCACGCCGGCTCCACCAGGAACGCCCCTTCTTCGCCCGGGGCCCCGCAGTCATGAACATCGAGCGGCCCTGCCGATAGCCGATTCGCTTCGGAATCCCCGCGAGCCACGGCACGATGCCGGTTTCGAGGGAGTTCGGGAGGATCAGCGCCAGATCGAAGGCATGCTCCTTCAAGCGGTCTGCCTCGCGAAACAGGCCTCGGATCCCCCCGGCCTTCGGCGTCGCCATCAGTTCGTCGAAGAATGGCTCGCTCTCCACCAGCGGAAAGAGATGCTCCCGGGCCCCCACCACCAGATGCGCGTCGGGGAGCTGGCGCCGCACCTCGTGGAGGACGCCGGTCGCCATCACGACATCGCCAACCCAGTTCGGGATGCGGATGAAGACCTTGCTCGGACGCTCGACAGCCGGCTGCACGGACCCCTTCCTACGGATTCTCACCCGGGGAGACAAACCACAAAGGCCTGACGACTCGTTCAGGCGCTGTTATCGTTCCGCACCCGTCTCGCTCCCCGAGAAGCGCCTAGCGCCCATGGTCCCCGAACCGATCCTCCGTCGGCTAGAAGCCGAATTCGATAGCCCACCCGAGTCCATTCGCGCCACCGCCGAACTTCTGTTCGACGGCGCGACACCCGAATTTGTCGCCCTCTTCCGGCGCGACGAGAGCGGTGACCTCGGCGAAGAACGCATCCTCGCGATCTCCGAACGGCTCAGCCTTTTGCGAGAACTCGACACGCGTCGCACGACGATCGTCGAGCACGCGGAGCAGGCCCACGCAAACGCCGGAGAAGAACGCCCACCGGCGCTGTCGATGGACGAGTTGCGATCGCTGCTCGACCACTCGGTTGACCAGGACCTGTACGACGACGTCGAGCATTTCTTGCGCCCGCACGAGCACAAGGCCGAAGCCGCGGCGCATGCGCTGGGTCTCGACCCGCTCCTCGAACGCATCCTGACGTTCGACCTCGGCGACAAGTCGCTCGCGGACCACGCGAACGAGTTCGTCGACGCGAGCAAGAACCTGAACACGAGTGACGAGGTTCTCGGTCAGGTGATCCTCGCCCTGGCCGAACGCTTCGGCGAAGACCCGCGCCTGCGCGCCACCGTCCGACAGGAACTCGGTCGCGGCATTCTCGAAGCGAAACCGACCGGCAAAGTCGCAGCGGCCGCTTCCGCATCCAGGTCCGAAACTTCGAAGCCCGCGAAGTCGCGCTCGAGCGAAGCCCCCACCGGTGAATCGACCGGTGCGGACTCGCCGAATGAAGACGCGCCGACCGAAGACCCGCGAATTGAGGTCGCGCCGACCGAACCACCGATGAGCGAAGGCTCCGCCGACGCGACCCAACCCGCCGAGTCCCCGGCGGACTCGAGCGAGCAAGAGACCACTCCTGCTCCGGAGCAGAACTCCGGCGACGAAGACTCGGCTGCAAAGAACCCGGGTGGTGAGGCAGCGGCGAACGATGCCCCTGCCGAGGCCTCCTCGAGCGCTGGATCGCAGGCCGAAGGAGAAGAAGAGGAAGAGGAGGAAGCCGCGAGCTCAGACTCCTCGAACGGCGCGACCCCGGATGCCGGGGCACAGAGCCCAGGGACCCCGAGCGCAGAGATCCCGAGCAAGGAGATCCCGAGTGCCGAGGCCCAGAGCACAGAGGCCCCGAGCGCGGAGGCCCCGAGCGCGGAGGCCCAGAGTGCAGAAGGCCCGAGTTCAGACGCCTCGAGCGCAGCAACGCTAGACACCGAAGGCCTCAGCCCAGAAGCCTCGAACCCCGAAGGATCGAGCGCTGAAGATCCGTCTGGCCCAGCCCCCGCGGGAGAAGCCCCCGCCGCCGCGTCGCGTCCGGCTGAGCCTGCCCAGAAGAAGAAGCCCCGCGAAAAGTCGCGCAGCAAGAAGAAGGGCAAGTCGCAGGGACATGGCCGCTACGCCGAGCTGATGGGCCTCGAGGAGCCGGTGCGCCGGATCCCCGCGAACCGCATGCTAGCCCTTCGCCGAGCCGAGCGCGACGGCGCTCTGACGCTGCGACTGAAGCTCGAGCCCGGGAAGGAACTCGAACTCTTCCGGCGCCGATTCTCCAAGGACGTCGACACCAACTCGCAGATCGGCCAGTTCCTCGATTTGGTCTACGGCCACGCCTACGACCGATTCGTCCACCCGAGCTGTGAGAAAGTCGTCCGTCAGCGCGCCAAGGAGAAGGCGGATCGTGAGACCGTCCGCTCGTTTGCTCGCAGCCTGCGCGCTCAGCTGATGTCGCCCGGGCTGCCGGAATCGGTCTGCGCCGCCCTGCGAGTCTCCGGCAAGAGCGCCTGGTACGTCACGCTCGGCCCCGACGGCACGCCGCGACGCAAGCTGAACCCGAACGTCCCGACCGATGAGGAAGGACGCGGTCAACTCGCGCAAGCGATCGCGGACGCGATCAAGGAAGACGCCCCGAAGGGTCTCGCAATCCCCCACGGCAAGCGTGAGCGTGCTGCCGCCCGTCTCGCGGACGACGTTTTGGCGCGCCTCGAACCGGAGCAGCGACCGATCATCGTTCCGCTCGACCAGACCGCCTCGGTCGTCTGGGCAACCTCGGCGAACGCGCGGCGTCGTCACCAAAACAGTGACAACGGAATGCGCACGACGCTCAGCCTCGCGCGCCGACTCCGCGACCCGCTGCTCGAACTGATCCGCGTCGAACCGCGCGGACTCGGACTGGGCCAGAATCTGGTCGACGTTCACCAGGGCTTGCTGCGTCGCCAACTCGACCAGACCGCGAGCACCTGCCTCGCGCGCATCGGCGTCGACGTGAACCGCAGCGACCAAGGACTGCTGGCTCGCCTGCCGGGCGTGTCGCAGCACCTCGCAAAGGCGATCGTCCAGCACCGCTCGAACCATGGCCCGTTCACGACGCTGAAGGGACTGCAGGAAATCGTCGACCTCGACGAGCCGACCTGGCGTCACATCGTCGGATTCCTGCGAATCCACGGCGGTCAGGAAGTGCTCGACGCCACGACGATCCACCCGGACGACTACGACATCGTCTCGCACATCGCCGGCCGCGAAGGCTGCACGTCCGACGAACTCTTCGGACGTCAGATCCCCCGCGTGACTCCGGAGGAGTGCGGACCGGATGTCGGCCTCAAGCGGCTACTCGACATCCTCGACGCTCTGAGGCGCGGCACGACCGATCCACGGGGCGTCATCGAGGACCTGAACAACGAGGGTGTGAAGACCTTCGCTGATCTCCGGGTCGACCAACCGCTGCGCGGGCGTGTCACCAACCTCGCCGAGTTCGGAGCTTTCGTCGATCTCGGCATCGGTCAGGACGGGCTGATCCACCTCTCGCAGATTCCGGGTGCGAAGCTGCGGGATCCGGAACGCCTCCTCCGAGTCGGAGAGGTCGTCACGGTCTACGTCGTCCAGCTCGACGAGCGCGCGAAGAAGATCGGGCTGTCGATGTTCCAACCCCGCCACGTCGCGGAGGGCCGCGCACCGACACTCGGCGAGCGGATGGGTCAGGGCGGCAGCCGTCGCGGCGGCGGCGGCGGTCGCGGCCGAGGCCGCGGACGGGACCGAGATCGGGACGAGAACGCGGCACAGACCCGCGCTGCTCGAGTTCCCGAGGGGCGTCGAGGCACGATGCGCCGCGGCCCGAAGCCGAAGCACGCCGAAGGTGGCGGCGGCGGATTCGGTGGCGATCGCGACGATCGCCGCTCGGGTGGCCGTCGTGGCCCCAAGGGCGCTCCGCGAGTGATCACGGTCGAGAGCGAACAGGAGAGCAAGGAAGTCCGCGGTCACAAGGGCGAGCTGCGCTCGCTCTCGAGCCTCAAGGGCCTTCTGCAGAAGAACGACGACGAGTCGTCGAAAGACTGACGGTCGAGCGGCGTCTCGCCCCGCTCGACTTCCGATCTTCCTCCGCAGCCGACGCTTCCTTCTTGGAACAGATCTTCACCGTCCCGCGTGCCGACTTCTTCGACGGCGCCTGGCCTCAGGGTTTCGTGAGCCTGAGCGCCGAGGAGGCGTCGTCGTTCGAACGACGATGCGAGGAACTCGGCCGCTTCGAGGACCGGGATCCCGCCGAGGAAGATCCATCCCGCAAGCAGCCGATCCCCTACTGCGCGCTCCGTCGTGGCGAGGAACTGTTCACGATGCAGCGCCTGGCCAAAGGCTCGGAAAGCCGCCTACGCGGCCGCGCCTCGATCGGAGTCGGAGGCCACATCGACGCCGAAGATGGCCCGAAAAGCGGATGCCTGCGACGAGGCCTTCTTCGCGAGGTCCGGGAGGAAGTCGAGATCTCCCCGAGCTCGGCGATCGCGGACGACACGATCCAGAAGGCCCGGCTGATCGGATTGATCAACGACGATCGGTCGCCGGTCGGACGCGTCCACATCGGCTTTGCCTTCCTCCTGGAGCTCCCGAGCCACGCCGAAGTGCATGTCCGCGAGACCGAGAAGATGTCTGGGGGTTTCGAGCGGCTTGTCGGCTCCGACACCCTGTGGCAAGATTCCTTGACCTTCGAATCGTGGTCTCAGGTGTTTCTCGACGTAATTCGAGGCACAGCAGAGACTTCGATCGAATTCCCCTCCTCCGATTCCCCGCCCACCACCAACAGGAAGGAACTCTGACATGGCAGAGCGGAAAACGCTCGTCCCCACCCGTGACAGGATCTACGACCTGCTCATGAACGCCCGCCAGGCCGATTGGGTCACCCTCGACCTCGACAACGGTGAATCGCTCTCCGGCGCGATCATCTTCAACGAGTTCAAGGGCACCGGCCGGCTGATCAACGTCGACGACGAGATCAGCTACGACTTCAACGTCGACCAGGTCGCAGACGTCCGTCTGTGACGCTAGCAGGTCGTGCGCACTGCTCACGGCCTTCGGACGCGACCACGCGGCCGCGTCCATCGAGTCCAGGCTTTCGGCCGTCGACTCCTCGCTCTTTGGAGCTCCGGCTCCGTTTCACACTCAAAACCCACAAGGCTCTGACCAGCCTTTGTGACCAGGTCTCGAGGCGCAGCTCTCTGCGTGTCGACGATCTCCCCTCCCAGCTCTTTCCAGCCGAACCCAACTCCCCTGAAGGGTGGCAGGAAGGGAGCACAGCGCGCCGAATCGGCTGATCCAAGCCGACTCCAGCCCGTCGCGACTCCGCGCCCACGAGGCACGGCCCGTCGCCGACCAGCGGCATGTCGGAGCAACCCTCGCCGATTCGAGCGCCCCCGTGTCCGGATCCACGCAGCGGTTCGCGCTCCGGCGGCCGGCGCCTCCCGCTCCGCAACAGAAACTCGACGGGCCCTGGGACCGCGAGACGGCACCCGGCCCAGGACGCCAGCCCGCAGCTCGAGACCACGACGCAACCGATTGGAGGCGAAGCGGGTTAAAGACGAAGCGGGGCCCCGGCGGTCAACGTGAGCCGAGACCCGACCACGAAGGTCGAGGCCCCGGGTGCCTCCCACGGACCAGCGGCCCGCCGAACGACGCTTCCTCAGGTCAGAAGTCCAATCCAACCCGGATCCACGAGACTCGGCGGAGGGACCGGCCGAAGCCGGTGCTGGCCCCGACCGAGCTGAACTGACCTTCAGCTCGACCGCAAACCAGCCCCCTGAGCGGGGCCCCGTTCGGTGTCGTTATGGGCCCCCTCCCTAGCAAGGTGACCGCCCGACACGCCCAAGAGACTAGGAACGCCTTGTGGGATCGTCCAATCTTTTTCCCCCTGAACCACAACTTGTGGTGCTCTTGGGGAAAGACAGGCACAAGACTCCACAATCGGCCGGGTTGCCATCCAGCGGTGGACCCGTCGAAGCCCGCCTCAGCCCGCTCGGGGCAACCAGACCGTAAAGCAGGTCCCCACCCCGACTTCGCTCTCGACCTCCATCCGGCCGCCATGGCGCTCCACGATGCCGTAGCTCAGGGCCAGCCCGAGCCCGGTGCCACTGTCCACATCTTTGGTCGTGAAGAACGGATCGAAGATCTGGTCGAGCCGGTCCGCCGGAATCCCCTCGCCCTGGTCTCGGATGCGCAGGGCGACCTCGTGAGGCATGGACTCGATCGACATCGAGACCCTCAGCCCCTTGTCCGAGGCGTCCTTCGCGTTGAGGAGAACGTTGACCAAGACCTGGAGCAGGTGATTCGCGGAGCCCGCGATTTGAGCATCATCCGGGTCGGCGCCCAGATCGAGGCCGAGGGACGCGCTCTTGTAGGGCACCCGGACCAGCTCAGCCGCTTCCTCGACCAGGGCGTTCGCGCGCAGAGGACGGATCTCGAACGGAGTCTCTCGGGAGAAGGCCAAGAGACCCGCGGTGATCGAACCGATCCGCTTGGTGTGCTTCTCGATCGTGTCGAGCTCTTGGAGGAGTTCTGCGGGCGGGTCGCCGTCAGAGATCCGGTAGCGGAGGATCGTCGCCTTGCTGCGGATCACCGAGACCGGATTGTTGATCTCGTGGGAGACCCCCGCCGCCAACGTGCCGACGCTGGCCAACTTCTCGCTGACCGCGAGCTGGCGACTGACACTGAGGAGTTCTTCGTCGCGCTGGTCGAGCCGGCGCACGACCGTCGACACCAGGTAGACCGCCGATCCGAAGGTGACCGCGAGCGCGGTCAGCCAGAGACCGAGCGCCGTGTCGGTCAGATCGTCGAGTCGGATCAGTGGCTCGAGGAGCGGATGGTGGTCGACGAGTCCCTGCCGCTCGGTGATCGCCAGCCCGCCGACAAGGCCGATCGACGCCAAGAGCACGACGAGGGCCGTCCACAGGTCGAGGACGAACGCGGCGATCAGGGTGTGGAACAGGAACGCCAGGACCAACGGATTGGTCACCCCGCCGCTGTAGTGCAGGATCCCGGTCAACACGACGAGGTCGACTCCGATCTGCAACATGACGTGATGACGCAGGGTTTCGACCTTGCGAACGTCGAGGTGGCGGACAGACCACGTGTAGGCCAGGTCGACGAGCAGGACGACCGCGCCGAGCACGTAGAGCGGCATCGCCTCGTCGAGCACCCCGAACGCTGTCGCGAACCCGGTCCCAAACCACACCGACAGACCGGCGGCGAATCGGAGGCGGTTGAACCAGACGATCTGAGCCAGCAGCGCCGGCCCCGCACCCCGCGCGAAGAAGCGCAAAGTCGCCGACGGCTCGCGTTTCTCCGACGACCAGCGAGCGGCGCCCTCCGGACCGAGAGTCGCCTGGTCAGACCGTTCGAGTCGAGAGCGAATGCGCTTGAGCATTGGTCGACTCAGACTAGCGCCGGAACGCGACCAGACGGATCAGTCCTTCGCCCGGGCCGCGTACTCCCGAGAGCTGAAGGTCCAGACCGCCAGGAACAGCCCCGTCGCGGTGACCCGCGCCCAAACGGTCCACGGCTCGACGAACTCGCGAACGCGGTCCTCCGGAAGGTAGCCCCGCAGCGACTGAGAGAAGTCACTGCCTGCGACCGGCTCGAGCTCGATCTGCAACAGCCGCCTGACGGCGTCGGTCGGGCTCCAAGCCCGCAAGCCCGCCTCGACCGGAAGGTTCGAAACGAACAGCTCGATGCCCGCGACGAACAAGACCGTCGCGACGATCGGGCGATTCAGCCGGGCCCCAAAGAACAGACCGAGCGCTGTGTAGGAGGACACGGAGAACAGGGCCGCCTTGACCATCGTGAACAACAGCTTGTTCTCCGGCCCGATCCCGTGACGCCAAACGTCACCGTGACTCTGAAGCGCAAAGAACCAGATCGCCAACACCAACGACGCCGACACACCGACGACGAAGGTCGTCCCGAGAAACCGCCCGAAGAGCAGCGTCGCGCGGGAGATCGCCCGGGTCTGGATGATCCCGAGCGTGCCTCGGTCGATGTCATCGCGAAGACTCGTCGCTGCGAGGTGGACGCCAGCGAGCGGCAAACCAAACTGGAGAACCAACAGGTAGAGGACGAATCCGGTGAATTCGTCGCCCCGCTCTCGACTGAGCTCTTCGTCGGGAAGCGCCGCGTAGAGGAGCACCCCGCCGAGGATGGCGACCCCCCAGAAGAACAGGAACAGCCGGGTTCGGACGAGGCGCAGCGTCGACTGACGGGCCGCCTCGAGAATCTGGCGAAGGACGAGTATCGGTCCTTGGTTCATGCCTTGAGCCCCCGTCGCGCGACCAGGTAGGAGAACACCGAGTCGAGCCCTTCGTCGGCGACTCGTAGCTCTTCGATCAGCCCCTCCGAGTCCGCCCCGATTTCCGTGAGCTCGCGGAAGAGCCCTTCGCTGGCCGAGGTCTCGATGCGCAGCGAGTCATCCTCCTCGTCGATCGTCAGCGAGTCGACGACCGCGAGCGGAACGAGACGCTCCGCGAGCCGCCTTGGATTCGACGACTTGAGTTCCAGTTGGTGAGGGCGATCCTCCAGCTTCGCTCGAAGATCGCGAACCGGACCGTCGGCGATCAGTCGACCTTGGTGGACGAGAAGCACACGATCGGCAAGAGCCTCCAGCTCGTGCAGGACGTGACTGGAGACCAAGACGATGTGACCGGTCTGGCCGAGTCGATGAATCTCGTCGCTCAGCTCTCTTCGAGCGACCGGATCGAGACCCGTCATGGGTTCGTCCAAGAGCACCGCCTTGGGACGGTGAGCGAGCGCCTGGCCGAGACGCACTCGCTGACGCATGCCCTTGCTGTAGGTGCGGATCCGCCGGTCCATCGCCTCGTCGAGCCCTAGTTCGTCGAGCACCTCGCGAGCGCGATGCTTCGCGGCCTTGGCACCAACTCCGTCGAGCCTCAGCATCCACGCCACGAACTCTGCACCGGTCAACTCGTCGTAGAGCGAGTCAAAGTCGGGGCAGTAGCCGACCAGGCGACGCGCCGCTGGGCTCGTCGGTGAGCGGCCGTCGATCTTCACCTCGCCGACCGACGGCCGAGACAAGCCGACGAGAATCCGCATCAGCGTCGTCTTGCCCGCGCCGTTGCGGCCCACCAGCCCCACGACTCCCGAGTCCAGCTCGAAGCTGACCTCACCGAGCGCCGCGACCTGTCCGAAGGTCTTTCCAACCGAAGAACAAAGAATCATGCGAGGGCCTCCGTCGGACGCAATCGACGCATCGCAAGCGAGCCGAGGAGCACAACCCAGAAGCCGAGGGACAGCGAGCTCTCGACCAACAAGTCGTCTTCCGTCGTGCCGGCGATCTGGCTCGCGAGCTCGACCATCGCGCGCCACGGCGCGATCAGGCCGACGCCGGGCACGTCACGGAAGATCGATCCCGCGATCACGCTCACCGCTCCCAGGAGGAGGAGGCCACCAATCCACAAGATCGACGCCAACTGGGCTCGCGAGACGATCGCCGAGATGCACAACGGTAGGAAAGTGAGGACCGCCAACAGCACCGCCGAACCGGCGAACGCTCGCAGGAACGGCTCGAAACTGTTCGACAGGAACTCCTCATCCGCACTCGTCGAGTAGGCGACGATGTAGATCAGCAACTGGCAACCGAGCGTCGGCAGCGCGAGGAGCGTGAACGATCCGACCCAGTGCGCCACGAAGTACCCGACCGGCGTGATCCCGCGGGTCCACAGAAGCTCGAGCGCCCCCGCCACCCGGTCGCGAGCGATCGCTCGGCAGGTGATCCACGCGGTCAACGCGAAGGCGAACTGAACGAATTGGTCCGTCACGAGGCGCAGGTAGGTTCGCGCCTCCGTCGGGTCGTAGATCGACTGAGCAGCCGGTGAGGGCCCGCTTCCAGCCGAGTCTCCGAAGGTGATCAACCCCGAAGTCAGCAACAGAAAGATCAGGTTGCCGAGTCCCGGGAGAAACGTGAACAGATAGGCCAGGAGTCCCATCCTCCTGGCGAACGGAGCCTTGAAGCTCGTGACGGCCAGAGCCTGAAGGCGACGCCAAGTTGGCTGCAGCGGCACGTTGAGCGTGCGGTAACCAGAACCGAAGACTGTCATGGAGCGACCTCCTCGAGCGAGCGGCCAGTCTCGACGGCGGACTCCAGAGCCTGCATGAAGCGGTCCTCGAGCGACTGACGCCGCACGGACAAGCTGCGGACGGCGCCACCGGTGTCACGGACTGCATCGAAGATCCGTCGACTCTCGAACGCTGCTGCGCAGACCAACTCCGCCGCCGTCTCCGAACTCGACTCGACCGATTGGACTCCGTCGAGAAGCCGGAGCGGTTCGAGCGGCGATGGCGAGTCCGAGGTCCACTCGAGGCGGAACACCCGCTCGGCCCCTTCCACCAACCTCGCGGTCGGCCCGTGGTCGACGACCTTGCCCTTGAACAAGACCACGACGTCCGAGCAGACGGCCTCGACATCGTGCAGAAGGTGCGAGCAGAGGATCACGGACTTCTCCAGGTCACGCTGCACGCTACGGATCAGGCCGAGCATCTCCTCTCGCCCTTCCGGATCGAGACCGTTCGTCGGTTCGTCGAGCAGGAGGACCTGGGGGTCATGGACCAGCGCCGAGGCGAGCTTCACCTTCTGCCGCATGCCGGTCGAGTGCTCGGCCACCGGTCGATACCGCTGTTCGTCGAGTCCCACCAGGTAGAGAACCTCGTGCGCACGACGGGTCGCTTCCGACTTCGGAACGCCACTGAGCTGCGCGCACAGCCGCACGGTCTCGAAGCCGTTCAGTCCGGGAAGATACGCGTCCCGCTCCGGCATGTAGCCGACCAGGGACCGAACTCCGATCGGGTCGGTGGATACGGAACGGCCGGAGAGGACGAGATCGCCGCTGGTCGGCTTCACCAGCCCGAGCAGGGCCTTCAGGATCGACGACTTGCCGGCCCCGTTCGGCCCGAGCAGGCCACAGGCACCGGACGGGAACACCACGTCCGCCTCGTCGACGGCCGTGAAGTCTCCGTAGCGGATCGTCAGCTTCTGGAGTTCGAGGGTCATGCGATGGGAGAGGAATTCGACGACGAGCCGCGACTCGGAGCCACCAGAGTGGCGACCCGGTGCAGGACACGTTCACCGCCGAAAGCGACCGATTCAGTCGCACAGTTGGCGCCCCGGTCGACCAGGACGCGGTAGAGATCGTTGGCCGTCGGTCGTTCCGGGTCGAAGACCTGGATCGTGGACCGACGTGCGTGCAACTCGTCGATGATTCGCAAAAGGCTCACGAGGTGCTTCCATTCGTACGCGAGATCGCAGAGCAAGCACAGATCGCAGGGTCCGTCTGGAAGCGAATCCTGCGACCAGTCGAAGACCGTGGCCTCCGGCGCCGGGAGCCCGGCGAGTTCAAACTGCGAGGCCGCGAACTGAAGCGCCTCGGCGCTGCGATCGAGCAAGTGGACCGAAGCGCCGGCCTTCGCTGCACCCAGGCCCGCCGTGCCGAGCCCACAGCCGAGGTCCCAGACGACCTTGCCGTCGAGGTCTGGACCGCGGCATAGACGACGGGCTGCTGCAACGGAAGCGGGCCAGACCTTCATCCAGTGCGGAAGATCGCCACTGAGAGCTCGACGTCGGTCTTCGCCGTCACGCAGCAGCATCTCTTCCATCGAGCGAGGCGCGCGGATCTTCAGGACACCACGCGCGGTGTCGATCTTGTGGGTGCGGAGCGGGAATCGTCCCAACCGCGGCTCCCCGTTCGATACTCGTCGCCGTGCGTCGGCCACCACGGCGAGAACCCTAACAGACCGGACACCCGGAGCGACTCGCGACATCCCTGGGACACTTCGACAGCGCCCGAGTTCGGTGCCTTCGCTACGCTCGTTCCTCATGCGCGTGCGGCGCAAGACCCTGCCGGCTCTGCTCCTCCTCCTGACGCCGCTCTGCGCGCTGGGATGGTTTGGGCAAAAGGAATTCGGACGCCTCGAGAGCCGTGCCCAGCGCTCGCTCGAGATCCGCGCTGGGCGAGTCCTCGAGGACTCGATCGAGCGCTTCGAGGAACGACTGAAGTCGGAACTACAAGCGCAACGGCAACTCCTCGTTGGGCCAGACGGAGCCAGCTCACCAGCCGAGCTGTCGGTTGAACGGTCGCTCCTGGCCTTCCAGTCGAGTCCATGGATCCAGTCGATCGCGGGGTTCGACGACGAGGGTCGGCTCGTCTTCCCCTCGCCGACGCCACGGTGGACCGACGCGCTCCTCTTCGCCGACTCGGCTCCGACTCCGGGGCTGCGGAGGGCCGAGCACGCAGAATGGACCGGCGACCTCGAGAGAGCTCGTGAGTTGTCCGACGCCGAACTCACCCGCCTCGAATCGCGAGCGAGAACACGGCCCGCAGCGCTTCTGCGCGCACGATTCCAATCGGCCGGTCTCGCCCGCCGGGACGGTGACGAGAACGTTGCGATCGCGCTCTATCGCCGAATCCTCGAGGATCTCGCGCGGTACGACGGTGATCGCTCCTCGACTTTCGGTGCAATCCGTCTCTACGCACGACTCGGCCTGGCCGAACTCGAGGCGCAGAACGGCCAAACCCGGACAGCAGAAGTCCTGCTGCACGCCCTGGCACACGAGCTCAGGCCAGCGATCCCCGAGGTGCTGGCGCGCGTCGCGCGCCGCCGACTGCTCTCAGCTCTCGAGTTGGAGTTCTCTCCGTACGAGGAGGTCGAAGCGCAACGCGACCGACTGCTCTCGTTCGTCGATCGCTTCGCGGATCCATGCGAGGCCAAGCTGCAGCAGCAGCTCGCGGACGGCGGGGCGAGCTGGCCCCTGGTCATCACCCCGGTGGAATCGGAGTCTTCGACCCGGGTCCTCATCGAGCCGATCGCTCCCGACAGCGCACTCGGCTTCTTCGCCTACGAGCTCGACTGGAATGCGCTGGCGCCGTCCGCACTCGAAGCCGAGCAGGACTTCGCGATCGAGGTCGGTCCGCGAGGTCGCGGTTCACCAGACGCTCTCGCGGCCAGGTTCGACCGCCTCGGCCTCGAGTGGACCGTCACTCTCGAAGAGGGCGGCGAGGCACTGAACGACTCACGCCGAGGAGAACGCAACCGCGTCCTCGCCCTCCTGGGGCTGATCGGCACCGCGGCCCTGGGAGCGTTCCTCCTGATGCGCACGACGGCGCGCGAGGCCGAGTTCGCCGACGCGAAGCTCGCACTCCTCTCCCGCGTCAGCCACGACCTTCGCACCCCACTCTCGCTGATCCGGCTCTACGCCGAGACGCTGGGCATGGGGCGGGCCAAGACACCCGAACAGGCTCGGGAGTTCGCGGATGTCATCGTCCGGGAGACCGACGCTCTGAACCGCCAGTTCGACCGGATGATCGACTCCGCGGAGAGACGTCGACCGGACTTTGATTACCAACCGGCCTCGACCGACGTTTCCGCGGCACTCTCCGAATGGAGCGAGAAGTTCGCGCCGCGCGCGCAGGACGAAGGCTTCAGGTTCGAAGTCGAGATCGCCGAAGGCCTGCGAGCGACACTCGACCGTCAGGCTCTCGAGAGCGCCGTCCAAAACCTGTGTGAGAACGCCCTGAAGTACGGGCGCCCGGCCCACGCCAGCCCCGGTGCTCCGACCTCACCACCACTCCTCCGACTACGACTCTCGAGCACCTCGGATCGACTCCTCATCGAAGTCGTCGACCACGGCCCCGGCGTCCCACGCTCCGATCGCGAACGCATCTTCGGCAACTTCGAGCGTGGATCGAACGCCGGGGAAGCGCGCGGATCCGGTCTTGGACTGTGGCTGGTTCGCGACTTCGCTGACAGCCATCAAGGCCAGGTGAACGTGACCGACTCTCTCGATCGCGAGTGCGATCCTGGCGCGACGTTCCGAATCGACCTACCTCTCGACCGATGACCCACCGCTTGCTGATCGTCGAAGACGAACCCGAATTGCGTCAGGGTCTTGTCCTGAATCTCGAAGCCGAGGGTTACCGGGTCGATGCTGTCGGGACCGGGGAAGAGGCCATCGAACACCTACGTCGTCAGGAGCATGACCTCGTCCTCCTGGACCTGATGCTGCCGGGCGCCTCGGGCCACGACGTGCTTCGCACGCTCCGTGATGAACACGTTCGGCTCCCGGTCATCGTGATCTCGGCGAAGGATCGCCCGCGCGACAAGGTCGTCAGCCTGGACTTCGGAGCGGACGACTACGTCACCAAGCCCTTCGGTCTCGAAGAACTCTCAGCCCGGGTCCGTGCCGTGCTCCGCCGGACCAACGAGCCGCCGACCGCAGCGCGATCGATCTACCGGTTCCCGAACCTAGAGATCGACTTCGAACGCCAGAGCGTCCATCGGGACGGCGAGGATCACGGCCTCTCGCCCTACGAGTCCCAGATCCTGCGCGAACTGATCATCCGCCGCGGGCAGATCGTCAGCCGCAGGGATCTGCTCGGGAAGATCTGGGGCTACGCCAAGCCACCAGCGACTCGCACCGTCGACAACCACGTCGCCCGACTCCGCAAGAAGATCGAGTCCGACCCGGACCAGCCGGTACACCTGCACACCGTGCACGGTCACGGCTACCGCTTTGAATCGGAGGAGCTGCGATGAGGCGCTTCAGCAGGCTCGTTCTCGGAGTGTGGGCGATCGCCGCCCTGCTCCTCTCGGCCTCGGCCACCCCCAAGGCCGATCGGTCGTTCGACCGTGACGAGTCGCCATCCAAGATCGACCAGTCGCCGGATCGCCTGACGGTCCGGGAGCGGTTGGTCGAAGCCTGGTTAACCGAAGTTCTGGACCACGACCTCGACGGAGCGATGGCGGAGTACGAATCGCTCGACCGATCCGCAGGTCAGACGCCGGAAGCGCTGGTTGCGCAGGCCCGCGGCTTCGAGATCTCGGCGATCCGAGGCAACAGCGATCGGACGGAAGCTCTGCGGCGACGACTTCGCTTGCGCGGGTTGCCGATCGGCCCGCGAACTCTCGCGGTCTCTCAACGCACCGAGACCGCGACGCGCCCGGTCACGCCACAGGCGATCCTTCGGGCCGGCGAGACTCCCTGAGGATCAGCGCACCGGCGAGTACTCGGCGCGTACGACGTTCTCGTCCCGATACTCCTGGCGCAGCTCGTCGGCCCGGCGTCCCTCGGACAGCACGCCCGGCTCCTGGTCCCAGAGGCCGAGGTCGGGATAGATCTCGAGCGGGCGGATCTGCTTGTCCGACACCAGGTCGTAGCCGCCGTAGATCGGTGACAACACGAAGTCCCCGGCGTGCAGGCCAGTCAGGAGGACGTGCTCCAGGGCGTGGTAGGTGAACAGGAACGGAGCCGCGACGACTCGCGACGCTCCATCCAGTCCCAATGCGTCGGCCGAAACCCCGGTCTCGCGAGCCCCCTCGGTGAACACGCGCACCGGAGAAGTCGCGACCACGTAAGCGTCGGTTCCGGCACGCTGGAGACTTCCACACGCCTGCGGCGGTGACAGAGCGAGCAACAGAACGACCAGACGACGGCGGATCACCCAGGCAGGAGACCGGATCGACGCGGATCCAACAACCCGTGGCCACCGAATCCAGCCGCCGGCGAACACGGAGAACGTCGAAGATCGCCGAGCGAACCTTGGCGCCGATCGAACCCGCCCCCTACCGTCATGTATCGCCCGTTCCCAAAGCACGGCCTGATCAGGCCGGCTCCCCAAGTCCGCCGATACCGGCCCCACTCAGCCCTCGATGACCAGCGATTTCGGAGCCGACATCTTCGACCCCGATGGCGCCCAGAACTCCTCGTCCGGATCGGACCAGGGCGCCCGAGACCTGACGCCGAACGACGATGCGGGTTCCGCCTCCCGGAACGCGGACAGTGCGGATCAAGACGACGGGGATCAGACCCCCCAGGAAACCGACGATTCGGAAGCGAAGCCTGCGGCCAAGAAGACCCGCAAGAAGGCCGCCAAGAAGAAGACCACCAAGAAGTCTTCGAGGAAGAAGGCGACCAAGAAGAAGGTCTCCAAGAAGGCCGCGGCGGAAGCCGAGGAAGCCTCCGCTTCTGAAGAAGGACCGAGTGCCGACGAACGAATCGAGGAGACGGAGCCGTCGGCACCGGAGTCCATCGAAGCGCAGGCGGACGAGCCGGACGCCGAAGAGTCGAAGCCCAAGCGAAAGAAGAGGGCAACCCGGAAGAAGGCCAAGGCTCGCCGTTCGGGCAGCGACGACTCGGAGGACGACAACACCGACACGACGCCGACGACCGAGTCAGACGGCCGTGCGGACGAAGAAGGGTCCAGTGCGGACTCGGATTCGGACACGTCGAGCGAGCGCGAGTCGGAAGACTCTTCGGAGAACCGGGATCGCTCGAACGACGACGAAGACGGTGAATCGCGTGGCCGCCGACGCCGCCGTCGCCGCCGGCGCCGCGGGGATCGGGACGACGAGCCTGAGGATTCCAACGGGCGCGACGAGCCGAGCGAGGATCAGGAACGACGTTCCCGCTCCCGCGAACGCCGACGCAGCCGCGAAGGTCGACGCGTTCGACACGAGTCCCGCACTCCGGACGCGGAGGTCCACGGTCAACGGATCGCGCTCCTCTTCGACCTCGACAAGACCACCGAGGGTGCGCAGGCACATGGAGGCGAGCTGTCCTACGGACAACTACTCCGCTCCGTCGGCCGCCGTCGCCACCTCGTTCGCGTCATCGCCTACGCCGGCGACGACTCGGCACGCGCGACCCTGCAGGCCAACGGCATCGACCTGCGCACCTCCACCGACGACACCCAGCGCCTGGTCGCCATGAGCGTCGACGCGATGGCTCTCGCGTCGCGGGTCGACTGCGTGGTCCTGGCTCCGGCGTCCCCGATCCTGGCGCCACTCGCGGAGAACCTCCGAGCCCTCGGAGTCCGCGTCGAGTCGGCGAGCTTCGCCCCGTCCGAGAAGGACGAGACCCCGTTCGCCGCGCCGGTCCAGCTCGGCGAGGAGTGCACGTTCCAGCCCTGAACGGTCGAAAACCCGCAGGGCCGGATTCCGGCCGACTCGACCGTTTCGAGGTAGGCTAGAGGCGTGCACGTCGACTCGATCGAGGGACCGGCTTTCGAGCGGCCGGACGTCCAAACGAACGAAGCACCGGAACGGCGCGAAGATCCCCATCAGAACGGGGCTTCGGGACTCCGGCGACTCGCGGGCCTCGCCGTCGCCATGGCGACGCTCACCGTCGCGACCGCGGGCACGAGTGCGCAGGACCGACCCACGAATCCAGACGCGTCGACTCCCGAAGTCTCGGAAGAATCGCAGCAAGCGGTCCGGCACTCGGCTCGTGAGCACTCTCGCACGCGATCCCTGTCACTGTTCGCGAGTGTCGACACGGACTCCGACGACCGACTGGACATCTTCGAGTTCGAAGTCGGCTTCGGGGCGATCGAGGATCGCGCCATTCGGTTCCGCGAGATCGACCTCGACCGCGACGGCTGGATCGACGGGTTTGAGTTCGACGCTCGCTACCGGAGTCAAATCGAGCGCCGCAGTGAGTTCACGGTCTTCTCGTCCCGCCCGATCTTTCCCCTCCGCGATCCGGCAGCCCCCGAACTGAGCATCGATCCGCGTCGCCTCATCATTCGGAGCATCGACTTCAACGAAGACGAAGTCGTGCAGAAGAGCGAGTTCGGTCGCTTCCTCCGCGAAGTCCGCCTGTCGCAAGACCTGGCAGAGCAGTTCACGATCCTCGATCTCGACCGCTCGGGCGCGCTCGACGTCGACGAGTTCGGAACGATCGCGGAGAACATCCCCGGTGTTCTCGATCGTGCCCGCAATCAGAAGGACCCACGGTCTTCGTTGCCACTCGACGACCGCGCGGCAGACAGCAACCTCGACGGGGTTCTCGATCGCAGTGAGATCGAGGATTCCCTGCGCCTGATCCATCCGTCGTTGGGCGTGCACGCGAACCGCGTGCTCGACGACGCCGACCGCGCGAACGACCGGCGACTCGGAGGCCCCGAGCTGTTCCAGTCGAGGAAGCGCGCACGGGACTGGCTCGGTCGTCAGACTGAACAGGGGCGCGCTCAGGGCCGCTGACCCCTGGAACGGGGTACGCCCCGTCTCAAGACCCTCAGCGCTCGAACAGCGCGGCGGATTCGACGATCTCCGAACCGTTCTCGGTCATGCGGGCATAGCGCGACGGGTAGAGCGCAGCACCGCCAACCTCACCGGCCTTGTTGACAGCGTAGAAGTTCACCTGGAAGTCCGGCTTGCCGTCCTCTCGCTGGAGGCGCTTCGTCTTCGTGAATCGGGCAACGTCACGAAGCGCCGCGAGGCATGCGTCGGTCGGTGACAGACCGTCCTGCATGTACCGGACAACGCGGTGGCCGCCATTGGTGACGATGACCGCTTCACCACGCCCCGTCGAGTCACCGACTCCAACGTCACCGTCGACGTAGTTGCCGCAGCCGATCAACGGCGAGTCACCGACGCGACCCGGAATCTTGAACGCGAGTCCCGAGGTCGTGGTCACTCCGCCGAGCTCTCCATCCTCGTTGACCGCGCCAACGTGGATCGTGCCGGTCGAACGAATGAACTCCTTGCCCCAGTCACCGTTCTCCTCGGGGTTCACGTAGTCGTCACGATCACTGTGATTCTCCCGCCAACGCAGCCACTCCTTCCGCGCGCGCTCGGTGAGCAGGTTCTCCTCCTTGAACCCATGCAGCTTGGCAAACTCCAGCGCGCCGTCCGCAACCAGCAAGACGTGATCCGTCCGTCGCATCACCTTCAGCGCGACCTGCGCCGGGTTCTTGATGTTGCGAAGCGAGGCGACCGCGCCCGCGAGGCCCGAGCGCCCATCCATCACACAGGAATCGAGCTCGACGACCCCGTCCATGTTCGGCAATCCGCCGTAGCCGACCGAGGTGTCATTCGGGTCGTTCTCGACGACCTCGACACCCGACACCGCAGCATCGACCGGCGGATACCCCGCCTTCATCTTCTCGACGGCGATCTCGACCGAACGCAGGCCATTCGCCGAACTGACGGCGGCTGGCGCGATCGCACGCACCTTCGGTGGCACGTTGAAGGTCGCCTGAGCGCAGGCCGTGGCTGCAGATGCGCCGGTGATCGCGGTGGCCGTGACCGCGGCGGAGTTGCGAATGAAGTCGCGTCGGGAAGGAGCACGCCCAGAAGTGGCACGAGAGGGAGAATCCGACATGCGATCGAGTCTATTCGCTCGGCCGTCGCCCTCGACGACCTCAATGCCGGATCTTCACGACCCCTTCAGGTAGTCGCCGAAGATCGGTTCGAGGCGCTTCCGCGTCTCCGCGGGAATCAGCGCGCGGTCGGTCAAGATCGCGTGCTCGGCAACTCCCTTGGCCGAGATCGGTTCAGCGAGCGCGCCGAGTCGCTTCGCGACTCCGTCGACGACCTTCTTCGCCCGCTCCACGTTGTCGTGGATGACCTTCAGGATGTCCTCGATCTTCACGCTACCGACCTCCTCGTTCCACGAGTCATAGTCAGTTGCGAGGGCGACCGTCGCGTAAGCCAGCTCGGCTTCGTGGGCGAGCTTGGCTTCCTGGAGGTTGGTCATCCCGATGACATCCATCCCCCAGGAGTGGTAGAGCTTCGACTCGGCCCGCGTCGAGAACGCGGGCCCTTCCATGCAGACATAAGTACCGCCGTCGTGAACGGTCGTGTCGGTGTCACGCGCCGCCTCGAGAGCGACCTGACGCAGCGGCTCCCAAATCGGTTCGGCGAAGTGCACGTGCCCGACGCAGCCATCACCGAAGAACGTCGACTCCTCGGTCCGACCCCGAGTTCGATCGAGGAACTGATCGATCAGGACCAGGTGGCCCGGAACGATCTTCTTCTGCAGCGAGCCCACCGCCGAGACCGCGAGGATCGCATCCATACCGAGCTGCTTCATCGCGCAGATGTTCGCCCGGAAGGGCAGCTCACTCGGAAGGATCCGGTGACCCCGCCCGTGCCGAGGCAGGAACGCACACCGTACGCCGTGCAGCGTGCCGGTCACGATCACGTCCGAGGGCTCCCCGAACGGCGTCTCGACGCGGACTTCCTCCTTGTTCTCGAGGCCGGGAAGTTCGTAGAGGCCGGAGCCGCCGATGATGCCGAGGGTCTTCTGGGTCATGATGCTCGGCGAACGATCGGGGCTCGCCCGAGCGACCGCAAGAGCGGGCTCGCGCCCATGTCTCGCACGACGTAGTCCCCTTCTCCCGCCAAGGCATGAACTGGTTCCCGCAAAGCGCTCCGCGCCTCCTGCTCCCCCTCGCCCTCGCCGCGAGCCTCACGAACGTCTCGACCAGCCAGGACGCGCCCGAGGTCGGCCCGTTCTGCCGTGCCGAGTCGAGCGGATTCACCGCGACGTCGACCTTGAAGCACGTCGAGGAGTTCCTCGAAGCGATTCGGGCTCTAGACGGCGGCGCCTCGTTCGAGGTCGAACGGTTCGGATCGTCGAAGGAGGATCGACCGATGTGGAGTGTCCGCGTGCCTTGCACCGGAAACCTCGACGACCCTCTGCGCGTCGTGATCCTCGCGAACATCCATGGTGGCGAGGTCTGCGGGAAAGAGGCTGTGCAGATCCTGATCCGCGAGTGGGCCCGTGGCGAGCACTCCGTGATCCGGCAGGCCTGCGAGCTGGTCGTGGTCCCGATCTACAACGTGGACGGCAACGAGAAGATCGCCGTCAACAACCGGTCGAACGTGAACGGCCCCGTGGGAGGTCTCGGAGAGAGAGCGAACGCCGAGGGGTTCGATCTCAACCGAGACTTCGTCAAGGCTGTGGCGCCGGAGACCCGCGCCCTCCTCGGCCTGCTGAACGCCGAGGATCCTCACGCTTTCTTCGATCTGCACACGACGAACGGCGCGCCGCACGGTTTCGATCTGACCTACGCACCGAGCCTCTCTCCGAACACCGACCCGGATCTGACCAACGCGCTGGTCGAACAGATCTTCCCGGCCGTCCGCGAGCGGATGGACACGGTGCACGGCTACAAGACCTTCGACTACGGCAACTTCAGCCGCAGTGAACCGGTCGCCTACCAGACCTTCGATCACCGCCCGCGCTTCGCGACGAACTACGTCGGTCTACGGAACTGCTTCTCAATTCTGTCCGAGGCCTACGCCTACGAGCCCTTCGAGCTGCGCGTCCGCGCGACGCGGGCCTTCGTGCTCGAGTGCTTGAACGAACTCGTTGGATCGGCGGATCAGGTCAAGGCGCTCTGCGCCCAGGCCGAGGCGCGCTGCTTCGACGGAGAAGCGCTGTTTGGCACCGAGACCACGCTAGTCGACGGCCCGGTCGTCGGGATCCCCACTCGCGCCTGGGATCGGATGCCGCTGCCGACAGGCGGCACCCGCGTGATGCGCCGCTCGGAGATCGTCCCGAGGGAAGTACTCCTGCGCGTTCGTTTCGAAGCGCAGACGCAGGAAGAGATGCCCAAGGGCTGGGTGATCCCACAACGCAGTTCGACCCAGATCCTCGAAACGCTCCGCGCTCACGGAGTTCTCGTGCAGCAGATGGCCGAAGGCCAGAGCATCCCGGTCCGGATGTTCGTCCCCGAGTCCGGCGACCGCGCTCAGCGACCGTTCCAGGGAGTCCGCAATGTAACGCTCCGCGGATCGTGGCAGGACGGGACCTTTCGAACGCACGAAGCGACCTACTTCATCCCTTCCGCCCAGCGTCTCGGCCGCGTCGCTGCGCAGCTCCTCGAGCCGCTCAGCGAGGACGGCCTCGTGACCTGGGGCTTCCTCTACGACTACACGGAGATCAAGAGCGACTCGTCTCCGGGTCGCTTCCCGATCCTCCGCCGCCGCTGACGGCGGGCGCAGCGCCGTCCACGCCAACGTCGATCAGAGACCTTCGCCGACCTTCACCGTCGTCGTGTGAACGTTCCAGCTCGGTCCCGAGACGGTGATGCGGAACGTCTTCGGCCGATCGATCTCGAGCTCGAACTCAGCCCGGCCTTCGTCGTTGACCTGTGCCACCTCGTAGACGCCGTCACCCATCACAGTGACCGTCGTTCCCGGCGTCGCTTCGCAGTGGAACGTCCGTGTCTTATCGCCACTGGATTGCCGCTCTTCGGCGGCGAGCAGACCAGCAGCCTGCGGAGCCTCGCCCCGCATCCACAGCGTCGGGTCGCCGAGCAGGTTGATCTCGCAGATGCAGAGGTGGTAGCCGGCGGTCTTCCGCGCGTCCTCCTCCATCGCCGACTTGGCCGCCATCAACGCCTGGCCGGTCGGCAGGTTCTGACCGAGGCCGTTCGCCCAGTACTGGCTCATCGTCCAGGTCGTGCCATCGAGCTTGCCTTCCTGCACCATCGCGCGGAAGTCGCGCGGGCTGTGGAAGTGCGGCTTGCCGGTGCGAACCGGCGCAACGACGGCGACCGAGCCGGCCTCCGGTGCCCGAATCACTGCCTCGACGATGGACGGATCCTGACGTCCGTCATACTCGCCGGTGTTGCAGCTGACCGTCGTGATCAGCGGGTAAGCGCCCTGGTTCTTCAGGGCGCCGACGTGGTCGCGCTCAAAGGTACCGGTCTCGAGCACCCAGGCCGGCAAGTGGCCATGGCCATGGATGTGCATCTTGCCGACCCGCTTGTCGTTGATCAGCGAGACGAGGTTATCTGGGCTCAGCGGGTACGAGCCCGGCTCGCCATCACCATCCCAGGGTGTCTCTTGCGAGAAGAAGCGCTCGACGCTGCCGTTCGACCAGACTTCGCTGACAATGCTGTCCCAGGAGTTGCGGACCTTCGGATAGGCCGGCGAATCCGTGCAGGTGTAGACCATGTTCGTCGCGAACTCGTCGGTCGGGTAGTTCGACTCGTAGTCGATCACCTTCTTCGTGAACGCGGCGACGTCGTCAGCCGTGCGGACAGGGATACGACCGAGGCCGACACTGCCGTCCGGGTAGGTGATCGCCTCCTGGTCGTCTTCGAACTCACCGTAGACACCATCGCCGTCGGCATCCCAGTTGGTGGGCGACAGGTAGACGATGTCCGTCGGAATCCCGCGACGCTCCTGCTGGTGCACCGTGCGGTGACCGCCTGGGACGAGTCCCCCGCCGTCGTGCGTCGCGTCGCCGCCGAGCACGACGAACTTCGTGCCGCGGTTCTCGATGAAGTGACGCACGCCGAGTCGGATCGACTCCTGGACCGAGTCGGCCTCGAACCGCTTCCCGAGCTCCGCCACGGTAACGATCTCAGTGCGCTTGCCGATCGAAGTCTTCCAGTCCGCGAAGGGCTGCCAGGCCTCGACGAGCGACGGATCCGTGATCAGCAGCACGGTCGCGTCCCGCTGGACGGAGTCGGTGGAGTCCTGCGCGAGTGCGGGACCGGCGAGGAGAAGGGCCGAAGCGGCCACGGTGTGCAAGGCGTTCATCAAACGTTCGGGGCGCATGGGCGCCCAGGTGGAGATCTACTCATACACCAACGCGGGCCGCGACTCAGCCCTCCCGAAGAGGGAGCCCAACGTGTTTCAGCACGCTCGCGGAGAAGCGATTATGGTGTCGGAAACCGTCGGAGCCCCCTCCACCGGCGCCAATCGCCAGGCCCGCTCTCACCACGTGCCAGGCGCTGCCCTCTGCCCTCAATGCCTCCCCAGGATTCCAGTCACGAGTTCGAACTCCTCCTGCAGCGCTGTCGGGCAGATGACCGACAGGCAATCGACGAGCTGTTCGAGCGCTTCTATCCCACGGTTCAGCGCATGGTCCGGGTCTCCCTGCGGACCGAGTTCCGCAACAAGCGGCCGTGGCTCAACGCCGTCTTCAGCTCGAGTGACATCGTGCAATCGGTGTTTCTCAGCATCCTCCGCTCGACCTCGACCTTCGACGGTCGACACGAGGGCGCCCTGGTCAAGTACTTCGCCACCGCGACCAAGAACCGGATCATCGACGAGATCCGTCACTACGAGGCTTCACGCAGGAGCCGAGGACGGGAAGTCGGCGAACGAGAGCACTCGGTCCGAGACGAACGCACGGGCCCCGCGACCCACTCGCTGATCAACGATCAGATGGAGCGGTTGCAGGCCGCGGTCGACGCACTTCCGGAACAAGAGCGACAGCTCGTCCGCGGACGACTTGAACAGGATCTCTCGTATCAGGAACTCGCGGACCAGCTCGGCTATGGCAGCCTCGACTCGGCTCGTCGAGCGTTCCTTCGCGCGAGCGCTCGCCTGGCCCTCAGCCTCCAAGAAGAAGAACACGAGTCTTGAGCGACCCAAACGACGAAGAACTCATCGACGCGTTGGCCGACCTTCTCGAGCAATCCGAGCTCGAAGGCACCGCACGGATCGATGAGTTCCTGAAAAACCGCCCCGAGGACCGCGATCGGCTGCTGAAGGCGGCCGAGATCGCACGCGGGCTGTCCGAGATCGAACGCCTTCCGAGCTCCAACCAGTTCGGAGCCATGACCGGGACGAAACTCGGAGACCGCTACCTCCTCGAGGACCCGATCGGCGCGGGAGCGATGGGAGAGGTCTACCTCGGCTGGGACGAGCGACTCGAGCGCTCGGTCGCAATCAAGGTGCTCCGCGACTCGATCTGGAACAGTCGCGAAGCGGAAGCCCGCTTCGAACGGGAAGCGCGGTCTTTGGCCGCGATTCGACATCACGCCGTCGTCGCGGTCTACGACCGGGGGCGCTCGGAATCCGGCCGCCAATTCCTGGTCATGGAACTCCTGGTCGGGGTCGGACTCCATGAGATCCTGGAAGCGGCCGCACTGGAGCCATCGAACACCAAGAATCGCGTCCTCGTCGCTGCCCGGATGCTCCTCGGTCAGAAGGCCGAACTCGAGTCCAACGACGCCCGCCAGATCGCGACCTGGATCCGTGACGCCGCGCGCGGACTCCACGCGGTGCACGAAGCCGGCCTTGTCCACCGCGACCTCAAGCCGTCCAATATCTTCCTCCGCTCCGATGGGAGCGCCGTGCTCCTCGACCTCGGAATCGTGAGCGAGGGAGCGGATCGGACGCTCGCACTGGACTCGACCGAGCTCGGCACTCCCGCCTACATGGCCCCCGAGGTCGTTCGCCCCCACGGACGAGCCTCGGTCGCATCCGACGTCTACGGCCTCGGAGCGACGCTCTACCACTCGATCACTCTCAAGACACCGTACGAGGGCACACCGGCGGGCATCCTGCATAAGCTGGCCCGGCGTGCCCCCCCGACGATCGATCGCCTGCGGCCGAGCGTGCCTCGCGACTTCCGAGCCATCACGGAGAAGGCGATGTCGAGAGCGACTCGACTCCGCTACGCAAGCGCACTCCACCTGACGGCCGACCTCGAGGCCTTCCTCGAGCACTCACCGGTCCGAGCCCGAGCGAGCACGAAGGCCTCACGGTTCCTGAGGCGATCAGCGAACTCGAGAGAGGTTCGGACTTTGGCCGTCGTTGCGCTGTTGATTGGGGTCTCCCTTTTCGTGTTCGAGCAGATCGACGAAGCGAAGAGGCGTAGGGAAACAGCACTCCTCACCGTACTCCGGCGCGTGCCACCGAATCTCCTCACGAACGAGAGGAGCCCGGAGTGGCGCACGCCCGAGGAGTCGTATTCGTTGAACGAAGCCGCCTTCGCTAACGCACTCGACACCGGAATCGAATCCGATCTCGTCCGTTGCTTCCGAGCCTTCAGCCGATCGGCGCAAGACAGGGACAGCGCCGCGCAAGACGACTTCAAGGCACTGAAAGGTGACACCGGAGACCCGATCTTCGCGGAATTGGCCGAATGGACTTCAGAGTCCGTTGCCGAACGCGAGGTCACCTATCTAGAGGTCACCGATGCAGAACCGGCCTCACTCGCCGGCACACTCGCTCTCGCGCTGTTCGAACTCAAGTCAGCAATCGGAGAGCACCAGATCTCACGCATGAGGAAAGCCGCGTCGATCCTCGAGTCCGAGGAGTTGACCGGTCTTCCGTTGATCGATGATCTACGAGCCCTGACATTCGGGGCCCGAATCGAGGCCGAAGCACATGCGGGTCAGTTGCAGCGGCCCCTGTCCCTCGAGCTCGAGCAACTGAACCAGGAGGCCCTGCGGCTCGAAGGACGATCGGGAGCCCCAACCCCGTCGGTTGCGATCTGCCGAGCGAACTGCCTGCTGTACGTCGACCAGCCGCTGCTCGCTCTGGACTACGTCAACAACGCCCTCGAAGACTGTCCTCGAAGCTCGACGCTGCACGTGAACCGCGCCGACTGTTTGGAGCGCCTGGGCCGCACCGACGAAGCTCTGGCCGCGCTCGTTACCGCTCGGCAATTCGCTCCGGCGCGCACCAACATCTGGGATCGACACGTCCGTGCGTTGGCCCGTGCACTCCGAATCGACGAAGCGCGAGAGCTCCTGGGAACCCCGGCATCACCAGATGTTTCCTCGCGGGAATCCCATGTTCCGTACCTTCGCGCCTACGTCGGCCTGTGCGAAGCCGCCGACGGTTTCCGCGAAAAGGACGTAGCCCGAGTCCAGAAGATCATCGCACGGACGCTCTCCGAATGGCCGGAGCGACCTCCAACCGGCAACACACGCCTCGACCAGCAAAGTGAACGACTGCGAGAAGTCATGCAGGGCGTCGCTGCCGGATCGGTCAATCGGGCACTGAAACCGCTGCAGGACCAACTGGTCGCCGACCCGCTCAATCTCACGAACATCCGAAACTTCCTGAAAATCTTGCCAAAGCCGGACGGGAATTCCGCCCCCTTCACATACGCGTATCTCTCCGCCCTGATCGACTACCTCTCTCGAGACTACCAACCATGAGCCGTAGGCCCCGAACCCTCGCGTCCCTCGCCGCTGCCAGTGGCGCGGCCGCCCTTCTTTCAGCCCCACTCGCAGCCCAAGACGGGAGCTTCCTCCAGAACCTCCCGAGCGCGTTCATCGTCGATGAGGTGAATCCGCTCGGAACCGGCAGCAAGTTCGATATCAACTCCCCGTTCTCGGGGGAACTCGTCCCGTTCGAACCATCACCCGACGCGAACGTCCCGGTCTTCTCGCTGCAGGAGATGTTTCCGGAGCACTATCACTGGATGCACATCGACGCGATGTCTACCGGCAATGACATCGTTCCGGTTGAGATGGTCGGAGGGGTTCCGAGAATCGAACCGAACGTCGTGGAGGCGTGGGTTGCACTGAACTTCTCGTTGCGGAGCGGAGTTACGGGCGCGCCCAACTCGAAGATCGACCAGTACGTTCAGGTCCACGGTCCAGCCGCTTCGGGAGCGGCCGTGTTCTCCTATCACTTTCCTGGATCCGCGCTGCCGGACGCGCTGCTCAACCGGATCTTCATCGAGCATGGGCCCGGCACCCCCTCTGGCGTTCCCGCGGACCCGAGCAACCCGGCAGACGTGGTTGCGTTCGACACCTTCGTTCAGGCGATCGCAAATGCAGATGGTCAGGGGCAGCCTTTGTTCCCAAACACCAAGTTCTTCTTCTTCTCACTCTCACGTGAGTCGGTGGAGACGCTGAACTTCCAGATTCAGGAGACCGATCTTCAACCGCTCGCGAGTGACACGACCGAACTGCACGAAGCGTCGATCTACATGATCCAGTGGGTGAATAACGCGTGGACGCAGCCGGTCACTCAATTCGACTATCGGGACCTCGCGGTACCAGGCCTTGTAGGCGACGAGAACGAGAACGGCGATCTGGACGATGACTACGCCGACATTGACGCGATCGGCGTCTACGTATCCGACCAATCGATCCGAAATGACGGAAGACTCGTGGAAAGCCCCCAACTCTTCTATTCGTTTCGACGAGAGGAAGTGAGCCTCTATCCGTGGCCCGAAATCATGTTCCTCCCCCGGTCGACTTTGCCCAACTTTCCACCGGGAGGGTCTGCACCCTCAACGCCAGTCGACCTCGGAGGACCGAACCCGCCGTCACCTCCGAATCGAGTTGAGAACGGTAACGGGATCGACTTGGAGACACTGTTCGACATCGACATCGACGACGACATCGACGCGATCTGCTTCAACGACCCGGAACTCGGCAGCAACTCCATAGGTTTCTCGTCGCCGATCGAAGATGAAACGACGGTCGGGCCGATGAGCGCTGGCTATGAAATCCAGCTAAGCCTCTGCGCGACACCACCAAGAGCGCGAGCACTCGCATACGCAGAGCAGAACGTCGCCGTCGTTGTGAGCGGACAGTTTTCTGCCAGCCCAACATCCCCGTCCGTGGTGCACCTCCAGTATCGGGTCCCTGAGACTCGCGTTTGGAATCCGCTCCAAGTCCCGAGCCTGCAGGTATCCACGTCCGAGGGCGCGGCGCGCTACAACCTCCCCATCGCTCTTCCGTTCGGATCAGGCACTCTCGGATTGCAGGTGCGAGCAGCCGTCTTCAGCGTGGACAACAGCCGAGCTCCGCTCGTGACCTACCCGGTCGAAATCGAGCTTTGAGGTGAGTGGAGACCAGAGGGTCTCCACGACTTCACTCGCACCGGATCTGAGGAACCAGCGCTAGACGTCGAGCGAACTCACTCCGACGCCGGCTCCCGCCCCTCGTCCTCCTCGAAGTTCTCCCACTTCGAGGGACCGGCGGGCGGGCGTTCCTCGCCCATGCGCTCGCGACGACCGGGCCTGGGCCCGCGGCCGCGCTCGGGGCTCTCGGCAGTGATGTGCTTGATCAGCATCGTCGCGTAGGCGCCTCGCGGCAGGCCGAAGCTGACGACGACCTTCTTCATCCGACGGTTGCGTTCGTCGTTGCCAACCTCGAGCACGCGAGGATTGCGAGGTCGGACGAGCAACCTCCGCGGCTCCTCCTTGAGGATCATGCCGGGGATCCGATGGTCGGCGAGCGAGTTCAACTCGATGTCCGCGTCGCGGAGCACACGATCCATCGCCGAGCGGAAGGAATCGTCACCACCATCCCCTCCAGGCCCCGGCATCGGCGTGCGCAGCTGATCGATCTCCTCACGGATCTCGTCCTTCAGCTTCGACCAGGAACGGAAGCTACCGGCCTCGGTCTGGATGCGGATCTGGCGGTAGCCCGGGAGACGCTTGCCGATCCACAGGTCACAGGCGCGGTTCCACAGGTAGCTCTGATACGCGAACGCATGGATCAGCAACTGGCGCTGCGGCAGTTCTTGGAGTGCGCCGTGGAAGTCCTCCGGGTCGCGGATCAATCGCTGGAAGAGCCGGAAGTACTGCGGCCCTCGCGCGATTCGATCGCATCGTTCCCAGTCGCCCCAGGAACCGGCGAGCAGCTTCTTCAGTCGCACGTCGCCCGAGATCGCAATCTTCGACGGCCGAGCGATCATCGCTTTGAGTGCGCGCTCGAACTCTCCCTTGGCGACCTCTCGCATCGGGAAGCCCTGGCCGTGTTTCAGGCTGCCGAAACGCTGATCATCGAAGTAGTTGGCGAACCCGTCCTTCCGCGAGCGCTCGATCGCCTTCTCGATGCCGTCGATCTGGGAGACGAAGACGTCCCGCATCACGATCCGGAAGTCGTTGCCCCGACTCTGCTTGCTCGTGATCGGCTCGGCCGCGCGCCCGATCAACCGCATGTCGATGCCGTGGGCATGGAACTCGGCTGGGCGGCCTTCGACGCTGACGTACTGCTCGGTGACGCCCTGGCGGTCCTTCAGACCCGCGAACGCGAACTTCTCGCGCCGGATGCGGAGCCCCTTGGAGATGCGGCCGATCGCCTCGGTCGTGTCGCACTTCGACTTCTTCAGTCGGTGAATGAAGAACGAACCGCTCGGGTCCTCGACGAAGTCGAGCACCTCACGCACGCGGAAGTCCTCGGGTTCGAGCTTCAGCTTCACCATACGAAATCCTCTGGGGTGGACTGCCGACGCGAGGTGTCCTCGCGCAGCACTCCGAATCGTCTGAGTTTGCCGAGCGGCGTGTCGAGATCCTCCGGCAACGGTGCCTCGACGACGATGCGCTCGCCTTCGCGACCGAACGCGGGCAGGTCGAGCACCTGCGCGTGAAGGAACATCCGCTCGAGCAACGGGTTCTCTCGCTGACCCGGGCGCGACTTGTAGCCCGACTTGATCTGCGACAGCAGCAGCGGCCCACGCGAGCCGTAATCGGTGTCGACGGCGATCGGTGTACCCTGACTCTGCAGGTGCACCCGGATCTGATGTCCTCGCCCGGTCTTCGGGTGAACCTCGAGCAACGTGAACTTCTTGAAGCGCTCCAGCACGCGCACATCGGTCTCAGCCGAGCGAGCGCCCTTCGATTCCTCAGCGACGGTCCGGACCTTGCCCGGTCGCCGGCGATCCGGACCGAGCCACTTGGTCACCGTGTATTCGTCGCGACGTTCGATTCCCTCCACCAAGGCCAGGTAGGTCTTGTGGACGGTCTTCTCGCGGAACGCCCGATCGAGAAAGCGCGCAACTTCGAGTGTCCTTGCGAAGCACAGGCAACCCGACGTGTCACGATCGAGGCGGTGCACCGATCGCAGCTCGTCGCTCCCGAACTGCTGCCGCACGAGCCCCAGGACACCGACGCTCTTGCCGGCACGATCGGGCAAGCTCGGCACGCCCGGCGGCTTGTGGACGACCACCAGGTCCTCGTCCTCGTAGAGCACGGCGAGCTCAGTCGTCTCGACGTCCTTCGGCTCACCTCGCTTGTAGCGAGGCATCTCGGTGGTGCCCTCAGGTAACTCGATCGAACAGTGATCGCCGATCTTCAGCTTCTGGTGCCCGTCGGCCGACTGGAAGTTCACCTTCACGCGGCCTTCGCGTACCAGCCCACGGAGGAACCGCCGGTCGACTCCGGAAAAGTGCTGGTCCAGGAAGTCGTTCAGCCGGGTCCCGGAAAACTCTTCCCCGACGGTGATCGACTCGTTGGGCGCCATCGAAAATGGCGCCCCAAACTAGCAGGTCGGACCCGACAACGCACCACAGCGCTGAGATCCGGCCAGATACGAGCCGATTGAGGCAGGAACGCGCGCAGCTCAAGAAGCGGTCGAAACGACCGCTTCGGAGCGACCCAGCCGCTCGTCGCTCTCACGTTCGGAGCGGTCGAGCCGATCCTCGATCACCGCATCGATCGTCCGATCGAGCGGCCAGTCGGGCACCCAGCCGAGCGCCCTCTGCAGCTGCGCGAGGTCGGGCCGGCGGCGTTTCGGGTCGTAGGGACGCTCCGAATCGACCGACACGAGCTTCGAACCACTCCCCGACCGGACCAAAACCCGCTCCGCGAGCTGCCGGATCGAACACTCGCGGGTCGAGCCGACGTTGAGGATGCGGCCGTAGGCCTCCTCGCAGGCTGGGAGCTCGACCAGGGCGCGGGCGACCTCACGGACGTCCGCGAAGCACCGCACCTGTCGGCCGTCCCCATGGACAGTCAAGGGCTCCCCGCGGAGAGCTGCCCGCACGAAGCGCGGCAAGACCATGCCACCGCGCGACTGCTGCCCCGGACCGACGGTGTTGAACAGCCGCACCACGATGGCCTCGAGGCCTGTCGTCTCGCGCTGCGCTAGAACCCGCCATTCGCCCTGGGCCTTCGAAAAGGCATAGCCACCCCGAGCGTCCGTCGGCGATCCGCAGACGATCTCGTCCGTCTCTTGGCAGACCCCCCGGGGATCCGGACCGTAGACCTCCGAGCTCGACGTGTAGAGCATCGGCACGCGGTAGCGCGCGCAGGCGTCCACGACGTGCTCGGTCCCTCGACCGTTCACGGAAGCCGCTCGGAGCGGCTCGCGCAGGACCCGGTCGACACCGACGACCGCGGCCAGGTGATAGACGAAGTCCGCCCGTTCGACTTCTTCGGCAACCAGACGCTCGTCGAGGACCGTGCCGTTGCGGAACCCGAAACCCGGAACACTCTGCGGGGCCTACTGACCGGCCGAGAGATCGTCCAGAACACGCACCTCGGCGCCCTCGGCTCGCAGCTGAGCGGCCAGATGCCGCCCGACGAACCCTGCGCCACCCGTGATCAGGGTCGTTCGACCATCGAGCTCAGCCGCCCGTTCCTGGGCGTGATGCTTCGGGGTGTGGTCGTCTCGCTTCGTCACGGGCTATTTGGGACGGTCGTCGCCTCCGGATCTTCCTCGCTCACACGGCCGAAATCCGGTTCTTTTCGCCGTACCGTCTCCAGGCGGATCGAGCCCCGCACCTGTGGACCGCTCGAGTCCACCGACACGAACGATGCCCTGGCAACGCCGAGAAGATCTCGAGGACCTCGAACTCCGCTCACTTCACCGCTTCGCGGCCCGCAGTCGAGGAGCAGAGCGCCGGTTGCCGGAGAACGACGACCCGATGCGGACCCGCTTCCAGCGTGACCGTGACCGGATCATCCACAGCACGGCATTCCGCCGACTGCAGCACAAGACGCAGGTCGTCGCGGCGTTCGAGGGCGACCATTTCCGTTCGCGGATGACCCACTCGCTCGAGGTCTCGCAGCTGGTCCGATCGGTCAGTCACGCACTGCGGCTCAACGTCGACCTGGCCGAAGCAGTCGCACTCGCCCACGACCTCGGTCATCCACCCTTCGGACACGTCGGAGAGCGCACTCTCGACGAGCTGATGGCGGACCACGGAGGGTTTCGACACAACGCCCAGGGCCTTCGCGTCGTCGACACTTTGGAGGATCGCTACGAGCACGACTTCGGTCTGAACCTCTGCGCCACGACTCGCGTGTCCTTGCTGAAGGGACGGGTCCCAGACGGATTCCCGGTCGACGAGGAAGTCCGACAGAAAGCTGCTGCCTCCAAGATCCCCCTCGAGGCGAGCCTCGCCGATCACTGTGACCGCATCGCCTACCTCTGCCACGACCTCGACGACGGCGTCCGCGCCGCGGTTCTCGATCGCGAGGAACTAGACGGCCTGCGACTGTGGCGGCGTGGTCGTGAGCGGCGCCCGAATGGCAACACGGCTGCGGTCACCGGTGCGATGATCGCCTTCCTGATCCACGACCTCCTCGAGACCACCTCGTCGGACTGGGACCAGGGTGCAGCCGACCGACCGACTGTCCGACACAGCGACGAAGCTCGTGTCGAGATCGAGGAACTGCTGCGCTTTCTCCGCGAGCGCTTCTACCGCTCGCGCCGCGTGCTGGACGTGATGGAAGCCGGCACGGACCGGATTCGGGCTGCATTCGCGCACTTTTCGCGCCGACCCGAGGCACTGCCAGAGGCGAGCCGAACGCGTCTCGACCGCGAGCCCAACGAACGCGTGATCTGCGACTACATCGCGGGCATGACGGACCGCTTCCTGGTGCGCACGACCGAGGAATTCCACGGACGAGGCGATTGAGGCACGACACCCTCAGTCGGTCGACGACGCTCGCGAGGTAATCGTCGCGCGAGACTCATCGACCGTGTTCTCCGCGGCCTCGGACCGGACTTCACTCCGGCCCTCCGCGACCTCTCCGGCCGAGCTGCGATCCGGAGAAGAAAGGCTGCGAAGCTTCTCGTCGATGAGCCGCAAGAACAGGTGCTCCATTTCGTCGGCCATGCGATCGACCTGGAACTTCTGCTCGACCCGCCTCCGCCCCGCAGCCCCGAGGCGCCGCCGTAGCTCAACATCCGAGAGCAGCGTGCGGATGCGGTCGGTGAACGCGTCGACATCACCGGGCTCGACGACGAAGCCGGTCTCTCCGTCGCGGACGATCTCGGGGAGGCCTCCGACCGAGGACACGATCAACGGCAGGCCGGCCGCGCCCGCTTCGAGGCAAGCGTTCGATAGCCCCTCCGCGAACGACGCCATGACCGCGATGTCGCTCGCAGCGTGGAGGCTGCGGGCGGGATGTACTGTCCCAGGGAGGAGGATCCGGCGCTGAAGTCCGAGGCTCGTCACCTGCTTGAGAAGACAACGCCGGTCATCGCCCTCACCAGCGAGAACGAGCACTGCGTTCGGAAACTCGTCGACCAGTCGCGAGAACGCCTCGATCAGGATGCGCTGACCCTTCCGCGGCCGCAGCGTCGCTGCGCAGCTGAGCACGACAGCGTTGTCGGCGATCCCGAGCGTTCGGCGCGAAGCGGCGCGATCCTCTTCGACGCCGTCGAACTTCGAGGAGTCGATGCCCTCGTAGATCAGGCTGATGCGCTCCGCCGAGACTCCTGCTTCGAGCAGGCGGCGACGGACAGCGCCGCAGTTGGCGACAACGTGATCGACCAGATGGCGGTATCGCCCCGCACCGACCGGCGTGCGCGCGATGGGATAGTCGATCCGGCGCGTACAGACCTTCACCGCGCCGTCGGCACCGAGCGCTGCGAGCCCACCCCAGAGCGTCGAACGACCGCAGCCGAAGTGCACCACATCTGGACGCAACCGTCGGATCAATCGGCGGAGCTTCGGGACCGCGAGCGTCTGCCACGGACGGCGGATCGGCAGCTCGTCGACCGGGACGTCGAGTCGCTCGCAGATTTCGATGAACCGCGCATCGGGCGGCACGACGACGTGATTTCTGTGGCCCTCGATCTGGAGGTGACGGATCAGCTGCTCGAGCTGGAACTCCCCCCCGGAGTAGCCGACTTCTGCGAGAACGTGGAGAACGAACAAAGGCGGGATCAGTCGGTCGGGGACTCCCGCTGCCCGGAGAGCTCCGTGCGCGTGCGGATGAGACGAAAGATGTCCGCGACACGATCGTGCCAGCGATGACGGAGGTGAACGAGGTCGTGCCCGGCGTCGGCAACACGCACACGCTCCTCAGGATGGTCGAGGTAGTGCCGGATCTTCTGGTCGCACTCCTCGAGGTCGCGATACCAGGCGAGGTGCTTTCCGTCCTCGAAGACTTCTTCGAGTCCAGGCACGTAGTGCGTCAGGTGGAACGCGCCGCAGGCCAGGCTCAGCACCGTTCGGTCGCTCCAGTAGCCGGGGTCCTCGTTGGTGTCGTTGAGACCGAGGACGATCCGGCTCTCGGCACAGACGCGGCGGAAGCCCTTGGTCGCGACCGGCTTCTCGATCCTGAGACCCGGAGGCAGAGAGCCGAGCTTGTCCCAACCACGACCGAACACGGTGATCCCGTGGCGCTCGGCGAGCTGAAAAAGGAAGTCCGCCCGCTGTTTGTTCCGACCCGGGCCGCCGAGGAACGCGACGTCCCGCACGACCTTCCGCGCCGGAACACGGTGGTGCCAGGTCCGTGAGAATCCCTCGAGAGCCGGCACCGCATGTCGGTAGCCGCGCTTCTCGAGCGCGGTCACATACACCGGGTTGGTAATCAGCGGGAAATCGCTTTGCGCCAGCAACTGGACGTGTTCCTCAGTCAGCGGATCGAGAACCTGCTCGCACCACTGCGCGACCGGGGTCGTCTCACCGATCCGTTTCATCAGTTCGAGCGGCAGATCCGGAAACGTCGTGAAGACCAGATCCGGCGCGAATCGTTGGAAGGCTCGCCACGCGACTTCGGGTGCACGCTTGCGACCGTGGCGGCGGCGGAGGCGCGCCAGGTTGATCCATTCGACGCGACAACCCTGAGCCTCGAACGCCTCGACCTTGCCCGAGGTCTGGCGCGAGCGCTTACGCGACTTGCCGAAGACAAGGACGCGTCTTGGCGGCAGCGATCGCATCCTGCTCGCGAGCGACGGCAACGACGGAGCGGAGAGATCGACGCCGGCCGATGGATCCGGGCTTGTCTCGGTCGACGAAGGCCCCTTGCCCGGCTTTGGGTCCAGCACCGTCTCCGAACCGCGCTGTCCCGGTTCGCCGGTCATGAGCTGATGTCCCGAGTCAAAGGATCGCACCGAAATCGATTCCGGCCGATCTCAAATCGGCCGCCGAACGGAGGCGCCCGCCGGAGTCGAAACAGCGCCGATAAGCCTCCGACAACGAGGCCTCGACCACTGCGAACTCCGATGCCGCACCGCCGCCTGCAATATAGAGCGCCCCACGTCGCGAGCCAGGACCAAGCCCGAGACGAGCACCCGCGAGCAGCGGACTCACGCCGTCCACGAGCTCTCGAACGCGGTCACCGAGCCACAGCTCACGCGCCGAGACCTGGGTCGGGACCACACGCTCGACGGGCCCAGGGACGCCCCTCCGGGTGTGCTCGGAGAAGAAAGGCCCACGCCGACGCTGGAACTCCGTACTCGTCCGAAGGCAGCGGAGGATTCGGCGTTCGAGGTTCCGGCGCTGCTCGACGGACGCCCCCTCCATCACCTTGGGAAGGACCGAAGTACCGATCAGTCCGTGTTGCACCAGGGCCTCGGGGTCGGCCTCAGGCCATACCCCCTGCCAGAGCTTGGTCGCCAGCCGCGCTCGTGCCGCCTCACCGAGCGGCCCAGAAACGGTCTGTGCGGACTGGAAGTCGAGAACCGCGACGCGGCCGTCTCGCAGACGAAGGAGGTTGCCCGAGTGGAGGTCCGGGTGCTCGAAACCGATCGAGGCCAGCTTCTCCGCGACTCGGACAGCCTCGTCGAACGTGACCTCGGACGGATCCGCGACATCCAGGCCCTCGAGAGCCAGAACCGACACCGCCGGCCAGACGCCGCGGCGGCGAGCCACGACACCGAGGGGTCGCGGTCCAGGAAGTTCCTCCCCCGCACGCTGCCGAAGCACTTCGAGCATCCGTGCCTCGTGCCGACCGGGCAGCGCTCGAAACAGGTATCGGATGCGATCCTTGAGGCGCGGGAACGTCATCGCCTTCAGATAGACGAACCGCCCATCAGGTCCTCGGACACGCCCGACGGATCGAATCAGGCGACTCTGAACGACCTCGATCTCGTCGGGGAATCGACCGCCCGCGT
>JBCBZB010000017.1:0-71083 GCA_039815565.1 Planctomycetota bacterium | reverse complement strand
GATGACCACATCGTGGGCAGGTCCCTCATCTTCGAAACGCCCTTCCTCACCCTCGGGGCTCCCCATCCGATAGGAGAGCTGGTCACGCCGGTTTCCGACGCCGATCGGGCACCACCAGCTCTCCCCCTCTCGCGTGGGCACACTCATCGACGAGACTTCGGCCCCGACGGGACGCGCTCCAAGCGCGGAGTGGCCCAGTATGCGGTCGCGCTCGAGCTGCACAGAATCCACCAGGACGGGCGAACAGTGTTCCGGCGACAAGATCAACTTGGAGAACGCGTCGTCCAGGTGCCAAGCCTCCTCTGCGTCCCAATCCTGGTCGAGCAGCCGATCGACCAAGAGACCAAGCACTCGTACCGCCACTTCGACGTCACCGTCGACGAACTCGAGAATCCGCGGATAGGCGTCGATCCGGCGCTCTCCGTCCGCATCCCGAGATCCGAGCAACAGAGCCAACAAGTCCGCATCGAGCACGCGCCCCGACACGCCGGAAAGCACACGAAGTGCCAGGTTCGGACTCCGCTCGTGCAGCTGCTGCATCCATCGTTCGAACGCGGAGTCGTCTTCGACACGGAGTAACCAGAGCGCGAACGGCTCACCCCAGCGACCCGGCTCGGCCGCGACTTGGTCCAGAAGTTCGACTCGAGCGGACTCGGGCAGCTCGTCGAGCCGATCGGCGGCCAGGGCCTCACCGAAGCTCTTGTGCCAGAAGCGCCAGGAATCTTCGTCGATCAGGTCAAAGACACGACTACTCGACCGCTCGCCGTCCGCCACCACACTGTCCTTCGGCCCGAGAATCGACGTACGACGAGCGATCTCGGTCAAGAATCGACGCTTGTCCGTCTCCCAAGCCGGCTCATCGCTGAGGCCCGACCAGAGGTCCTCGCTCTCTTTGGACAGCCACTCTTCTAGGTCGCCACTCGGGAGGTCGACGAGTCCGCGCTTGGTCGCAGCAAACCCGAGACAGTTCAGAACCCGCTTGGTCTCGTTGGCACGCGGCATCCGACGCAGCTCCTCGCGCGGTTCTTCTCGGTGACCGCCACTCAGGAGCAGTTGAAAGATCGTCGCGTGTAGGAGATCACGGCGATGCAGCTGAGAAGCGTCTTCATCGCGCTCCACGAGAAGAGCGAGCAGCGTCAAGTACAGCGGACAATCCGTCGCTCGCTTCAAGAACGAGTTGCCCCGGATGAGCGCGGTGCCTTGGTCGATCGCGGATTGCAGACTGCGGCCCCCGCTCGGCTCGGCGAACACCGGACTCGCTTTCAGCCAAGCGGTCAAAAACTCGATCTTGCGATCCTCTGGCACCGGTAGGAGATCCGCGTCCGCGAAGTCGAGTGCGACGATGTTGACCTTCTCGCTGCCGATTCTTCGACTTGCGACGACAAACGACGCGTTCGGCCATTTCTCGCACAGTCGGTCGATGATCTGGCGCGCGTGCCTCTGCTCGGAACTCGGAACCTCGTCGAGTCCGTCGAGCAAGACCAACAGTTCGCCGCTTTGGCCGAGCCTGGTGAGCTGGCTTCCGAGCCCCTCGTAGCTTCCGTCCACCGAGAGGTCGTGCTCGATCTCTTGCTCGATCGATCGTCGCTCCCGCACGAGGGTCGGCAGCGCGGCGAACACCGGCACAAACGGTCGATCCGAGTCTCCGGCGATCCGCGCCGCGAGATTGCGCAACAGCGTGGTCTTGCCAGATCCAGGATCTCCGAACAAGCGCACACGTCGTACGATCGACGATTCGTCGGCCCGATCCCGCCTCAGCAGGTCTCCGAGATCCGTCTGGCCCAACACGGGCTGATCGACTTCGTCCTCGACTCCAACCCGGCGCTTCGAAGTCGAGAACTCCCCGCCTCGTTCGCGCACCCGTAGCTGGATCCAAACGCCATCGTCCAATCCAACGCCCGTCTTGCGACCGAACGGGGTGATCCGCCCATGACGGCGTCGCACCCAGTCCAGGTAGCGCTCGATCAGTGGCCGCTCTTCCTCCGAAGACGACCGTTCGTCCAGTTCCTTCAGAAGCTCCTGAAGGAGCTTCTGGTCGGACGGCGATTCAACGATCTCCTCCGTCTCGAGCTGCCGAAGCACGAACTCGACGGTCGCTCGAAACGCATCGTCCTTCTGGGCTAACTCGATTCCGAGGGAAGCCGCCCCATCTGGGCCCAGAGAACGAAACTTGTTCGTCTGATCCGACAGCCCGAGCGCGTGAGCGAACGCGATACGCATTGCCGGCCGCTCCAGGAACCCGCCGACGAACTCCACGATCCGTTGGCGAAGCTCCGGGTCGCCGTAGCGCTTGGGACGTGGAACCTCGTCGAATTCGTCGACGAGCTGTTGGGACGTCCCGCACAGCGATCGCTTGATCGTGAGAATCGCATCTCGCCCACCCTGATCGAGCCCGATGGTCTGGTAGGACGACAGAAAGTCGGAGATCGGCGTCGGAAACAGCTCGATCGCGAACAGCCGTTCACCGGTCTTCTGAGCTTCGGCGATCTTCGAGTTCACCTCGTCTTGCACCCAACCCGACGCCATCGACGCCGGCGAGATCAGGACGCACAGGTGCGTCGACTCGCGAAGCCCGCGCTCGAGTTCCTGCGTCCACTTCGAGCCAGGCTTGATCCCCGTTCGATCGCGGAAGACGGAGAGTCCATTCGCAACCAGGTTGCGCTCGATCGCGACCGCCTGCTCCAAGTCGCGGGAGGCATAGCTGAGGAAGATCTTCGGGTCCTTCACCACAGTCGGGGACGGTACGGACCAGCTGGCGATCAGAGCAAGCCTCGCGAACCGGGTTCGCAGGCACCGATCAGACGTCGGGCTCCGGTCCCCCGCCGTGTCTCGCCCGGCTCTTCCGAGCAGCGGTCACGAGAGCGTCTGCGACCCGGATTGAGCCTCGGGCTCGGTCGCGGGCCTGAGCGCCGGCCGGCCAACACGACTCAATCGAACGGCGATCCGCCTTCCCCCTCACCAAGCAGGATCTCGGGCGACTCCGAGCAACGCGAGAGGGTCGCTGATGATGTCCCAGCCGGCGGCGACGCGGCCGCCTACGAAGCCCGGCTCCGCTCCGCGGCCGGGCGGCTCGGCGGCGGGACGCGCTGAGACACTATGGAAGTCCAACCCGTGTCCCGTCCCTCGAGTCATCGCTGTGCGCGCCCGACCGCACGCAGCGTCAGCCTCCGGCTGACCGGCGCGACGTAGTGATTTGGTGAAGTCACTCCGTGACGAACCTGGCGGGGCGAAAGCCCAGGGCGCGGGCGCGGCTGCCGGGGCGCCCCCCGTTGCGGCAGGCAGAGCGGCAGAACTGGGCGAGGTCCAGGAACGACCCACCGCGCACGACGCGGTTGGCGGAGCCCTGTGATTCTCCTGACAACTCCCAAACGGAACCATCGTTCGGTGCTCCCTGGTAGTCGTCGTGCCAGGGATCCTCACACCACTCAGCCACGTTTCCGTGCACGTCGAACAAGCCGAACGCGTTCGCTTCCTTCTGCGCAACCAGCTGCAGGCCATCGGCGTTGACTTCAAACCACCCCACGCGTGCCAGATCCGCCTCCGAGTCGCCGGACCAGAATCGACTCGACGTTCCACCACGAGCCGCGCATTCCCACTCCGACTCGCTCGGTAGCCGAGCACCCAACCAACCACAGTACATGACCGCGTCGTACCACGTCACTTCCACGACCGGCTTGTGCTCGTCTCCTCGGTCGAACGCATGCGCCAACAAGAACTCACGGAACTGCTCGTTGGTCACCGGTGTGGCCGCAATCTCGAACGGGCGATCGATGAGCACGTCGTGGGCAGGTCCCTCCGCCTCCCACCGACCCTCTTCTGCTTCTTCGCTCCCCATCCGGAAACTCAGCTGCCGCAGATCTTCAACACCGACACTACACCAGGTAAGCGCACAGTCGTCGGACCGACCGAAGCTCGGGTGATCGAAGAGGCGCGAGTTCGCATCAGCCACCCGCTCGGCGAGCTCACGGTCCGCCAGTCCCGCCGCCTCGATGCCCTGAGCGATGTGCCAGAGCAACTGCGTCTGATCCGTCGTCGAAGCAATCGCCGCGTAGACTCCGAGGCGTACTGAGGGATCCGACACGAGACTCGGAAGTCGATCAACCGCTTCGCATCGAGCCTCGAGTGTGCTGTCCTCGGCTTGCAAGAGAACATCGATGGACGCAGTCGAAGGCTCGCGAACGCCACCGAGAGCACGCAGCGCAAGGTCCGGATTCTGCTTCGACAAGCGCGTGAGCCATTGATCGGGTTGTTCCGCGGCTCCGACGAAGAGGGCGAATGGTTCCGCCCAGGCCCCCTCACGCCCACGTAGGTCACTCGCCAGCTGATCGACTTCGACAGCCTGCTTCTCATCGCTTGCTCTTCGCTCGAGCGCCTCGGCACAGAGCTTTTCGCGGAGGGTGCGGTGCCAGAAGGCCCATGAAGATCGAGACGAACGCTCGCCGAGGAGGACACCGGACTTGACTGCGACCTCCTGCAGGAAGCCGGAAGGATCGGGTCGGCGCTCCGCGTCGCGCCAAGTGCGATCCACCGTCGGATAGGCGGCCGGGTCCCACCGCTCGGCAACGAGCGCCTCGAAGTCGGACCTGGACAGGTCCTCGCCGTCCCGCTCGGTGGCCGCGAATGCGAGTTCGGCCAGCAGACGTCGGACCTCCATCGGTCCAGGAAGTTCTCGTCCAGCGCCCTCGAGTAGGTGATCGAGCACCGCGTCATACAGCTCTCGCCGAGAGCCCTGGAATCGGTACTCCGGATTGTCCGCATTCGCCTCGTAGAGCATCCCGACGAAGCGCAGCAACACAGGCACCCTGCGCTCGGTCGCGAGCATCGAACCCGCCGCGTCCAGGTCCGCCACGACTCGATCGGCCAGTTGCTTTTGCTCGTGTTCGGACTCGAGGTCGCCCGACCGAAACCATCGAGTCAGGAGCGAATGCTCTTCGTCACGTTCGAGCGGACTGAGTTCGAACTCCAAGAATCCCCGGCAGGATTCTGCGTCTTCCTGGCGGTAGGGATCGAAGGGTTGGTAGCCGATCTTCCGCGTCGTGACCACGACCTGCGCATCCGGATACCGAGTCAGGCCCTGGAGCAGGAATCTCCGCACGTGGTTGTTCGCCTCGTCACCCGCCACCTCGTCCAGGCCATCGAGCAGGAGCGCGATGCCTTTGCCGCCCTTTTGGAGCGCGGAGAGCACTGGCTCGATGTGCTCTACGCCAGGGTGCTGCTCCAACGCTCGCTCGAGGCTCCCCCCGGTGCGGGCGACCTCAGGCAACTCGACAAGAACTGGGATCAAGCGCTGCTGATCGTCGCGGGCCAGCTCACGGGCGCATGCGCGCAGCACCGTGGACTTGCCGGTGCCCGGATGGCCGAGCAGAACCGACCGACCGGTGAGGAACGGATACTCTTCACGATCGAGCCAGAGTAGCTCGGGCAGTCGGATCCCGGAGTCAGGGCCACCGGCCGTTCTTGCCCTCGATCCGGGAAAGCCGATCGCGTCCGGAGACCAGAACTCGAGCTTCGGCAGCTCCGCGTCCTCGCCGACCAATCGCCGATACTCGCCATCGAACGAATGCTTCGCCCGCCGGAACGCCTCCTGATCGGCAAGCCTCGGCCGCACACTCAGCGGCTCGTAGAACCAGTCCAGCCGCCGTGGTTCGGTGGGACGGTCAGCAAACGAATCGTCCGCCGGCGCGATCGGCCGAATCCCCCGAATCAGCTCGTACTCGGTCCAGGCCAAGAGCTCACGGCGATACGCTTCGAACGGATCGTCGGCAGGAGCCGCCTGTTCGAGGAACTCACGGATCGCGGCTACGACCTCCCGCAGCTGAACAACTCGCGAGTCGTCAGCTGGAAGCGGAACCTCCTCCAGGATGAACTCGCAGCACTCCAACGTCGCAGCCGCGGGATCCGAGAAGCGACCGGCAAAGCCGACCAGCGCAGCACTCGCGAGGAGATCGACTCCCCAGGACACCTGAGACTCGAGGACATCCTTGTCCTCATTCTCGAGCAGCGCCTTGAGCAACTTCGCGCTCATCGGGTCCCCGTAGTAGCCCGCCAGCGCATCGACAGCGCGCTTGCGCAGGTCGGCCGGCAGGCGTCGCGGCGCCGCGAAGCTGGGAAGCGCAACCGGTTCTCCTTGCTCCGCGAACGCGCCGTCACGACCGACCACCGTGTCGACGAGCCGTGGAAACGACGCCTCGAATTCGCGGGCGCTCGTTCCCCGCAACCACTGCCCCTGCTTCCACACCTCGGGTAACGGCGTCTCGGCGCGCACCCACAGAAGCAGGCGGTTCTTCTGATCCGCACGCACCTCGGGCCGCTGCAGGAACAGCTCCAACTCCCGTCGGACCTCGGTCGAACCGAAGGCCGACTCCGGACTTACCACGAATAACAGGAAGTCCGCCGCCGAGACCTCCTCATCGATCCGCGCGGCCCAACGATCGTCCGGTCGGAGCTCTTCGTCGAAGAAAACGTCGACGCCACGGGCCGCCAACTGCTCGGAGAGCTTGCGCGCGTAGTCCGCGTCACACCACTTGATGTGGGAGACGAAGACTCTCGGACGTTGGAGGGGTTCGGAAACGTTCAACGGACTCTCTTAGTGACTGGCCTTGGGCCCAGAATGCGAGTCTACCTAGCACAGGAAAGGTCTTCCCCACCGTTCACCCGGGCCTACGTGCCTTGGCGTCAGGAGCGACCAGTGCCCGAGTCGGATCGGTCATGCATGAGCGTCCCACCACGTCGCCGATCCGAACAACGGCGGCCGCCTACGCAGCCCGGCTCCGCTCCGCGGCCGGGCGGCTCGGCGGCGGGACGCGCTGAGACACTACGGAAGTCCAACCCGTGTCCCGTACCTCGAGTCATCGCTGTAAGCGCCCGACCGCACGCCGCGTCAGCCTCCGGCTGACCGGCGCGACGTGGTGAGGTGGTGAAGTCACTCCGTGACGAACCTGGCGGGGCGAAAGCCCAGGTCGTGGTAGCGGTCGCCGGGGTGCCACCAGTTGCGGTAGGCGGAGCGGCACCTCCGGGCGTTGAGCAGGAACGACCCACCGCGCACGACGCGGTAGGAGGAGCCCTGTGATTCTCCTGACAACTCCCAAACGGAACCATCGGTTGGCGCCCCGTCATGGTTGGCGTGCCACGGATCCTGACACCACTCGTCCACGTTTCCGTGAACATCGAACAACCCGAAAGCGTTCGCCTCCTTCTGCGCAACCAGCTGCAGGTCACCGGCGTTGTCATCGAACCACCCCACGCGTGCCAGATCTTCCTCCGAGTCACCGGACCAGAACCGACTCGACGTTCCGCCACGCGCCGCGCATTCCCACTCCGACTCACTCGGTAGCCGAGCACCCAACCAGCGACAGTACATGACCGCGTCGTACCAAGTCACGCTCACGACCGGCTTGTGCTCGTCCACCTCCTGGAAATCGTGAGCCGACAAGAACTCACGGAACTGCCCGTTCGTTACCGGTGTGGCTGCGATCTCAAACGATCGAGAGATGACCACATCGTGGGCAGGCCCTTCGTCGGAGTCTCGTCCCCCCTCCGCTTCCGGGCTGCCCATCCGGAAGGAGAGCTGGTCACGCCGGTTTCCGACCCCGACAGGACACCACCAACTCTCCCCCTCCAGGGTCGGCACCCTCATCGCCGCGACCGCTTCGGCGCTCGGTCTCGCTCCGAGTGCCGAATGGCCGAGAATGCGGTCACGCTCGTTCTGCACGGCCTTCACCGATGCAGGCGCGCGCTCCACCGCGTGCTCGGCGAGTGACGCCAGCGCGTCGGAAAGGTGCCAAGCCTCCTCGCTGTCCCACTCCCCTTGAAGCAATCGATCTACCAGGAGCGAGAGCACCTGCAGCGCGACGTTGGTCTGCTCGCCTACGAGGCTCAGGATTCGAGGGTAGGCATCAGCTCGCCGGTCGCCGTCGGCGTCGCGCGAACCGAGCAGCAACACCAGAAGATCCGAGGAAACCGTCCGACCTGACACTCCAGCCAAGACGCGGAGCGCCAGATCCTGGCTCTGCGAATGCAGACGACGCATCCACTGTTCGAACTTCGCGTCATCGGAAACGCCGAGCAGCCACAAGGCGAATGGCTCCGCCCATCGACCCGGGTCGTCGGCGATGCCTTCGATCAGCGCCTCGCGCTGCCGTTCCGACATGCCCCCCAACCGATTCGCTGCCAGCGCCTCGCCGAAGCTCTTGTGCCAGAACCGCCACGCATCTGCGTCCTCATCGAACCACGAAGTTGGCGATTCGTCCGGCTCGGCCACACTGTCTCGCGGACCCAGGATCGAAGTTCGCCGCGCGAGTTCGGTCAGGAACGCGCGCTTGTCATCGCTCCAGTCCTTCTCCTTCTGAAGCTCGGCCCAGGCCTCCGAGCAGCGCCGAGAGAGCCAGGACTCCAGATCCCGCGGTCGCAAGTCAACCAATCCGGTTTCGGTGGCCACGAATCCGAACTCTGCCAACACGTCCAGCACCTCACGCTGCCTCGGCATCGGATCCTTGTCTGTCTGGTGCTCACAATCCAACAGGAGCCGAAAGATCCCCGCGTGCATCAGGTCACGCCGCTGCAACTGCGACACTCGCTGCGCTTCGTCATCTCCCCTCTCGACCAGCAGGGCGAACAGAGTGAGATACAGCGGACAGTCGGTCGCCCGCCGAAGGAAGTCGTGCTTGTCGATGAGCTCGATCGCGCGCTCGACGACCTCGGTCGGTTCTTCCGTCGCGTTCACGACACAACGTTCCGACGCGTCGCCAAGCCACGCTTTGAGGAACTCGCGCTTCTTCGGGAGAGGCACCGGCAACAAGTCCGCGTCGAGAAAGCCCAGGCCAGACAAATCGACTCTCTCTGCTCCGATGCGGCGACTCGAGACGACGACCGAAGCCTCCGGCCATTCCGCACAGAGGTTGTCGATCAGTTGCTCAGCGTGTTCTTGGTCCTGGCTTGGCACCTCGTCCAGACCGTCCAGAAGCACCAGCAACGCACCAGACCGCCCTCGCAGTCGAACCTGGTCCGCGAGCCCCTGAAAGCTCCCGTCGACCGAGAGCGCATGCTCGACTTCCTGATCGACCGACCTCCGGTGCCGCAGCAAGCTGGCGAGCGAAACGAAGATCGGAACGAACGGCCGATCGGGCTGCTCAGCCACGCGCGCGGCCAACTGCCGCAGCAGGGTGGTCTTGCCGGCCCCGGGATCACCGAGCAATCGCACACGACGTACGACTCGAGACGGGTCCGGACGGTCTCGACGAAGAAGAGTCTCGAGATCGAGCGCATTGACCGCGTCGTCCCGCTCGAGCTGATTGCCACCCTGGCTCCGTTCACGGACCCTCAGCTTGATCCAGACCGAGTTGAGCAGGCTTTCACTGCCCTTGCGTCCGAAGGGTGTGAGCTGACCGTGACGCCGAGAAACCCAATCGAGGTATCGATCGAGTAGCGAACGCTCCTCGCCAGCGATCGGCCGTTCGCGAAGATCACGGCGCAGAGCCTTGATCTGCTGCTTAACCGACGCGTCTTCGAAGAAGCCGCTCGTATCGAGCCCGACGAACACTCGCTCAACGGCGGCAGAGAAGACGTCGTCCTTCTGGCACAACTCGATCGCGAGCGAAGCCGCCTCAAGTGCACCCAGATCTCCGAACAACGCTCCCCGGTTCGACAGGTCGAGTGCGCGGGCAGCGCCGATTCGATCCCGCTTCGACTCCAGTAGCCCTCCGATCAGTTCAACCACTCGGGCTCGAAGGGCCTGATCGCCGTAACGCGTCGGCGCCTCGATCTCGACGAACTCGTCCGCGAGCTCTTGGGTCTCGCCGCGGAGTTCCCGGACGATCGACTCCACGGCAGTGCGCCCACCGTCCGCGAGGCCACCCAACTGCCGCATCGACAGGAACTGCGGCACCGGCGAGGGAAACAGCTCGATCGCGAACACCGGACGCCCGTTCTTCTGGGCCTCGGCGATCTTGATGCTCACTTCGTCCCGAACCCATCCCGACGCCATGGACGCCGGCGAGACCAGGACGCAGAGGTGACTCGATTCCTTCAGTCCGGCTTCGAGCGCCGGCGTCCATTTTGAACCGAGCTTGATTCCGGATCGGTCGCGAAACACCCGGATGCCGTTCGCCTCCAGGTTTCGCTCGAGCGCCTCCGCCTGCTGCAGGTCAGCGGAGGCGTAGCTGAGGAAGATCATCGAGTCCTTCGCCACGGAGGAGGACGGTATGGCGCGATCGGTGGTTCGGACAAGTCAGTCGGACTCGAGTCACAACGACCGATCAGACGCCCGCGAGTTTGGCCAGCGCGGCGACGTAGTCGAGCATGTCTCCCCGCCACTCCTCGAGGGCCTCGTAGAACGCACTCAGATGTTCCCAGGCCGACTCGTCGATCACCGGCTTGGCATTGCCCCCATACTTCTTGAACCAAGCCTCGCGCTGCTGGTCCTCGAATGCGGACAGCTCGGAGTGCCACTTCACGAGGAAGGGCCGGACGCCTTCATTCAGGACCCGGATCGCCAGCGGGCCAACGCTGCCCGGCCCATCGACGGTCCGAGGGCCCTCGGTGCGCAGGACTGTGCGCGTGGTCTCGAACAGGCTGTAGATCGAAGTCAGCGCTTCACGCGCGCTGCCGAGTCTTGGCTCGAGGCGCTGATGCGACACGCGCGTCGCGAGTTCGACGTAGAGGGCCCAGGCCGCGCGGGCCTGCTCCTCGGTGCGGCGAACGCTGACGCCGCCGATTCCAAAGGGGAGGTTGAAGCTGAAGCTCTCGATGCTGAAGGCCATGGGGTTCCCGGTCACTACTCTCCCTGTGGGTTCGCCCAGCGATACCCGAGAGGCCGACCATAGAATCCGGACCTGACCAGACAAAGACCCGGTCGTCGAGCGGTGGCTTCGCCGAGCTCGGGAACGTGCTTTGGTGCAGAAGCCCGACTAGGATACATGCAGCCTGGGTGCGGACGGTCGCAAGCGAACCACGATCGAGTGAAGAACCAGCCGAACTCTACTGAGAATGACAGCCCCGGAGGCTCTTCTTCCCAGAGCGCGGTCGCTGAGGCCCATCCTCGCGCACGCTCTCGCTCATCGAACCGAACTCGAACGATGATCCTGAAGTCGATCCTCCTCCTGGTCTCGCTCGCCGCACTCTGGATCCTGATCGTCCTTCTCGTCAATCGCTGGTCCTCCGCCGGGTCACCGGCCCTCTTCGCACCACGGTCTCCCCGTCCACCGGGGTCGACCGAGCTCCCAGGCGTCGAGCTCACCTTGCTGACCTGGAACATCGGCTACGCCGGAATGGGGCGCGAGTCCGACTTTCTAGCCGACGGCGGCTCCCAGACTCGGCCGCTGTCTACCGATCTGGTTCAGAAGAACCTCGCCGGGATCACCGAACGACTGGCAGGCTGCAGAGCGGATCTAATCCTGCTGCAGGAAGTTTCCCTGCCGTCCTACACCACCTGGTCGATCAACGTTCGGGATGCGGTCCTCTCAGCCAGACCACAGGATTGGGCGCTGTTCTCACCCGACCTCGACACATGGGGACTCCCGAGCCGATTCGCGGTCCACAACGGACTCCTGACGCTCTCCCGCGACGAACCGAGCTCCTTCGAACTCACCGAACTTCCTCGGGAGCCGTATCGCGCCCTGGCGTTCCGCAAGAGCTACCGCGTGACGTGGTCCAGCCACCGCATCGAGGGTGTGTCCAATGAGCTGTGGCTCGGCCACGTCCATCTCGCTGCTTTCGACGACGACGCACTCGTTCGTCGCGCACAGCTGAAAGTTCTCATTGAAGATGCGCGGCAGCGCTTCGAAGACGGCCACCATGTCTTGATTGGGGGCGATTGGAACCTGCGAGCAACGGAACAGACCTGGCCGCACACGACCGATCAGACGCACCTGTTCTGGGTGCACGACTTCCCGAGAGAGCTGGTCCCAGACGGCTGGTCACTCGCGTTTCCTGACAACCATCCGACGGTGCGAACCGCCCAGGCACCGTTCGAGAACGGGTCGAACTATCGCACCGTAATTGACGGGTTCTTGTGCTCCCCGAACGTCGACGTCCGATCAGTCGAAGCAATCGACCTCGCCTTCGAATTCTCCGACCATAATCCCGTTCGGGTCCACGCCATCTTGCGCTAGGACTTCTGAACGTTGTGGTTCGCCCCGCCCCGCGGGTTCGCGAGTCTCTGAGGAAGGGAAGGAGAAGTCCCCGATGACGCTGAGCAAGCACGGCCCAGCCAAGATCTTCGTGTCCTACGCGCGCGAGGATCTGAATCCGATCGACTGGCGGAAGCGGATTCAGAGTGCGGTTTCTGACTCCGCCCATATCACCTGGTGGGATGCCACTCAGCTTTCGACCGGCTCTGCATGGAAACCCGCGATCGAAGGCGCGCTCCGGGGAGCGGACATCGCCATCCTCTTGGTTAGCTCGCGATACTACGAGTCAGAGTTCTGCCGAGCCGAGGAACAGCTGATCATCGAGCGCAGCGATCGGATGAAGGTCTACGGCATCGTCCTGGACGGAATCGACATCCGAGAGCGCCCGATTGGGCAGACGGGATCGTTCCCAAGCTCGTTCTTCCGCGCGGGCGAGGCGCTGAGTTCGGTTCCGACCGAAGACCTTCCGGAAGCACTGTCGGAGATCAAGGCCACGATTGAGGAGCTTGCCGAACCTCAGAACCGGCTCAACTACACATCCGACGCGCTGGTTCGATGCGTCCCTGAAGATGAGCACGTGGGTAAGAAGTTCGCCGACTTCCTGGCCCGCTACCACGGGATCGGCGGGTCGGTCTCGCTGCATGTCCTCGATGACAGCCTCGGAGAGGACCGCGAGGCTCTTGTCGGAAGGCAGGCCGAACTCGAGTTCTTCATCTGGTCTGAGTCCGCCAACCAAAACGAACCATTCATCGGGCTCGCTCGGGATTGCGCGCGGCTGCGCTACTTTCCCGTCACGACCGACGACGTGGCTCCGGTGGTCCACAAGGAGCTCCAGACCGTGAAAATCTGGGACCCGCGGATCCGAGAAGACGATCTGGTCGGGCAACGCCAGATCGAGAGCGAGCTGCGCTGGATTCACGCCGTCGACGACGCCCCTCAGTCGGCGATGGGCCTGATCAACAGCTGGCTGGAGCAATCGCCGCAGTCGGAGTTCCCTCGCAAGGACGCGGCACGCACTCACCGCGTTGCCTTGACCTTTTGCCTGCTTGGCGCCGCCTCCCTGGCGGGAAGCGGATATTTCCTCGCATCGCAGCGCCCCCTATCTGCGTTCTTGTCCGCGCTGGCCGGCATCCTCCCGCTCTTGTGGTTTTGGCCTCGCGTGTCGCACGCCTCCGCGATGGGAGGGTTCGTCGCCGGCGCCGGATCGATTGTCGCCGCCTACTTTGTCGGCCCGAGCGAAGGCTGGGACCGGAAGTACAACCGCATCGCCGACACCGTTCCCGCGGGCTGGATGCTTGAACTGATCGTCCTCGCCACGCTTCTGTTCGCAGCATTCCGCGTACACGGCAACCTGTTTGCTCGCTCGTTCCGACGCATGATGACACTCCCTTCGCCTAGAAGCGCGGAGGCCTGGTCGTTGTTGGCTCTCCTCTTGGCGGTGACGACCTGCCTCGCGGTCGTTCACGGATATCACTTGGAGGACGGCCCACACGCTCTGCACGCACGCTCGCAAGAGTGGGGTCTAGACGAGGAACTCGTGTCCTACCGGATGGACTACGCCCGTTACGCGCCACACTCGTTTCACGTCTTCGCGGTCCTCGCGCCACTGTTCCTCGTGGTGCCGATGTTCGCGGCTTTCGACAGCCGATCTTCGCTCCAACAGCGAGCGAAGCGCGTCGGCGATACGCGAGTCGGATTCGGCCGCCTGTGCCGACACCTGTATCTCGATGCCGCCAAGCAGGTCGAGTGCGCGGCTTGGATCGCAGGCCTGCTGGCCGCGTTCCTGATCTTCGGTGCGTCCGCCTACGCGAAGCCCGCCATCGCGATCGCGTCCGCCGTTGCCACCCTAATCATCGCCTTCAACCTGCTAATCGTCGGCTTCACGGCCACGGCGATCTCCGGCACCGAGGGCCCAACGAAGTCCAAGCTCCTCGAGACTGGAACGATCTGGCGCGCAGCGAAAGGCTGGAAGTGCACCCGAATCTTGGCGGTGACCGCCTCCATCGCGATGGTGGCGTTTGTCACCCGCATGGTGATGTAGCCGCCGCAGCGAGCGACCACCAGGCGGCGGGTCAAGTCCCCGCCAGAGCTCCCAAGGGCCGATTGGGACCTAAGATCCGGGCGTGCGCCGCCCCCCGACCCAGGCAGCTCGGAGCGCGCGACGAGGGAGGCCGAGCCCGCTGGCCTCCCTGACACCCCAAGACGGCACTGTCGGCAGAACCTCCGCGGTAGGCGTCGTGCTAGGGATCCGCACACCACACCGACGGCTCACGGGTCGATCCGGACACATTCGGCGAGCTGCGCGAAGAATGCCTGAGATGACCCGAGTTGCGCCGCAACTCCGAGAGACGGCCAGGGGGCGACGTGCGCCTGAAGGATCGCCCGCCCCCGATCTCGCGGGCCAGAGCCCCCTGGGCCGCAGCGCGTGAGAGTTGAGCGGCAGCCTGCTAAACCTTTCTCCCCGCCCATGCCAAAGGCTCTCGTCACCTCCGCCCTCCCCTACGCCAACGGCCCGATCCACTTCGGGCACATCGCTGGCGCCTACCTGCCAGCTGACCTCTACACGCGGTTCCGCCGGCTCTGCGGGGACGAGGTGCACTTCGTCTGCGGCACGGACGAACACGGCGTCGCGATCACGTTGAAGGCCGAGCAGGCCGGGCAGAGCTACGAGTCCTACGTCGATCACTGGCACGAGGTGATCCAGAAGGCGCTCGCCCGGCTCGAGATCGAATTCGACGTGTTCACGGGCACCTCACACCACCGCAACCCCGAGCATCGCGCTCTCGCGCAGCAGTTCTTCGAAGACCTCGACAAGAACGGCTACTTGCTGCGGAAGACCGAGGAGCAGTTCTTCAGTGAGAAGTCGCAGCGATTCCTGCCGGATCGCTACGTCGAGGGCACCTGCTACCTCTGCGGCTACGAGAAGGCTCGCGGCGACGAGTGCCCGAACTGCGGCCGCTTCCTCGAGGCCAAGCGCCTGAAGAACCCGGTCTCGACGATCGATGGCTCGTCTCCGGTTCTGAAGGAGACGACGCACTGGTATCTCGACCTCGGCAAGGCGCGCGACACCTGGCTGCGCGAGTGGATCGAGTCGAAGACCGACTGGAAGTCCAACGTGAAGAACTTCGTCCTCGGTGACCTGGACGAACTGCGCGAGCGGGCGATCACGCGCGACCTGCCCTGGGGCGTCCCAGTCCCGCGTGAGGACGCGGACGGCAAGGTGCTCTACGTCTGGTTCGACGCGCCGATCGGCTACCTGTCGATCAGCAAGCAACACTGGGAGGCGAAGGGCCAGCCCGAACGGTTCGAGGAGTTCTGGAAGGGCGAAGACACGGAGCTCTTCCACTTCATCGGCAAGGACAACATCACGTTCCACGCGGTCGTCTTCCCGTCGATCCTGCGTGGCGCAGGCAAGGATGAGAACGGTCGTGAGTGGATCGTCGCCAAGAACGTCCCGGCCAACGAGTTCTTCAACCTCGAAGGCAAGAAGTTCAGCACCTCGGGCGGCTGGTCGATCCCGGACGAAGCTGTCGCGACCGACCCCGTCGATACGCTCCGCTACGCGCTGACGGCGATGATGCCGGAGACCGCGGACTCCGAGTGGACTTGGGAGGAGTTTCGCTCGCGGGTCAACGACGAGCTCGCGGACAACTTCGGCAACTTCGCCTCCCGCACGCTGCGGTTCGTGGAGCGCTTCTTCGACGGCACGATCCCGGCCCTCGGGGAGCTCGACGATCCGGCCGACCGCGAGCTCTACGAGGCCATCGAGACCGCGCGCACGGAGTCGAAGGCCCACTTCTCGTCGTTCCAGTTCCGCAAGGCAGCCGGCGACCTGATGGCGCTCGGCGCCGCCGCGAACCGCTACGTCGACAGCCAGGAACCCTGGCAACTCGTGAAGTCCGAGGAGACGAAGCCGCGGGCCGCCCAGGTCGTCCGCCTGTGCGTCGAGGCCCTCCGCTGCATGGCTCTCTGCGGCTCGCCGATCCTCCCGAACACGGCTCGGATCGTCCGAGAGGCCCTCGGCCTTGAGGGCCTCGCACCGGGCTGGGAACACCTGACGATCGATACCGACAAGGCTCCGTTCGGCACGGACTCCTGGACCACCGCCGCGATGCCTTCCCGCCGCCTGACCCTGGCGTTCCAGGAGTTCACGGACGCGCGCGGCAAGACCGTGCGCGCGCTGTTCCAGAAGATCTCGGAGGACCGAGTGACCGAAGAGAAGAAGAAGCTCGAAGCGGCCGCCGCCGCGGCAGACACCGGCTCGAGCGAGGCGACCGAGTCGAAGTTCGAACCACTGATCGACACCGTCGAGTTCGACACCTTCGTCGCGACCGACATCCGCGTCGGCAAGATCCTGGAGTGCGAGAAGCATCCGAAGGCCGACCGCCTGCTCGTCACCAAGGTCGACCTCGGGTTCGAGCAACGCACGATCGTCGCCGGAATCGCCGCGACCTACGCGCCCGAAGATCTCGTCGGCCGCATGGTCTCGGTCGTCGCGAACCTCGCCCCCCGCAAGCTGCGCGGCATCGAGTCTCAGGGCATGCTCCTCGCCTCGGACGGCGAGGACGGCAAGCCGAGACTGGTTAGCCCGGATCCCGATTCGCCGCCGGGAACGCGGGTGGGCTGAGCGTCGGCGTCACTCGGACACCCATTCCTGCCGCGGATCGAGTGCTCCGGACGCGAGGAACCAGAGTCCGGCCAGCAGAGCCTGGTCGAAATCGACGACTTGCGAAGCATCGAAGAGGCCCGGCTGCCCACCCGCTGTGAGCTCGATCTCACCATAGGCCGGCGCCGACCCTCGAAGCGCCCAGTGCTCATCGGGCCTCACAGACGCGGTCACCACGTATTGACCGGCACCCCCACCGACCATCAGCACGGTCGATTCGTCTCGTGTCAGACTCAGCAAGGTGCGCTCCCGCGCGTCGAGTGTCGTCAGTGCCCGCCGAAAATCCGTCTCGGTCGGGCTGGCGATCACCGCCCCGTGATCCGAGTGGCCGACCCCGCAGTCGAGAAACAACTCCCAACGCTGGCCAGCTTCTCGCGGTGACTCCTCAGACATCGAAGCCCGCCTCCAACCCTTGAACCGATCAGACGCGACGAACGGATTCACTCGTCGCTCAGCGAACAAGACTCTGGCACCGCTCTGAGGGCCATCCCTGAGGACCTGCGGCCTGAACGAGGACAGATCTTCCGTTCAATAGCGTGCATCGGGCTCGATCGACGTCACCGACGGACCGGGAGGAGAGCCTGGTTTGGTCCGGAACCGACGGCCGGAGCACCGCTCCGACCGGTTCGGGCCTGATCGCGCTCGGCATCCCTAGCTTGGCGCCGAGCAGCGACCCGTGTCGATCAACGACGACGGGTGGTCTTCTTCTTGGCGACCTTCTTGCGAGTCGCCTTCTTCTTAGTCGCCTTCTTGCGAGTGGCCTTCTTGGCAGTGGCCTTCTTGCGAGTTGCCTTCTTCTTAGTCGCCTTCTTGCGGGTTGCCTTCTTGGCGGTCGCCTTCTTGCGAGTTGCCTTCTTCTTGGTGGCCTTCTTCTTCGAGGCCTTCTTGCGAGTCGCCTTCTTGGCGGTCGCTTTCTTGCGAGTGGTCTTCTTCTTGGCGACCTTCTTGCGGGTTGCCTTCTTGGTCGTCTTCTTCTTTCTGGCGGCCATGTAATCTCCTTGGAGAAGTGGAGCGGTGCAGCCGGCCAGAAAGGCGGCCGAAGCCTGCGCACTCCCGTCAGGAACCAGATCGGCAACAAGTCCGGGGAGATTCACCGAAAACTCGATGGGAACGGGACATAGGCCGCATGCCTCCGACACCCCCACTTTTGCCCGATCGAAGGATTGCCGACAGATGGGGTCCCGCACGCTTGTTTCGCTCCGCCGTGCAGGACTTGACGTGGAGCCGAAAAAATACCGTTCGGCCCCAACTTTGCTCCTCCACCGCTGGTGGTAAACCCCCGCTTGCGACGGCGATTCGGCGCGCTCGCCGCCGGCATCGCCCGCGTTCCGAGCCACCGCGGAGCGCGTCGAGCGCCCGATCCGCGCGTCGCACGCGGGCATGGAACCAACGCTCGCGAACCAAGGGCCACCCGTCCGATCACACGTCAGGCGGGAAACGAAAACAGCGCGTCCGACCGCTTGGATCGAACGCGCTGTTGCGCGTCACAAAAAACTGGTTGCCGTCGCCTGTGACAGCAGCGACCTGTTCAGTCGAACAGGTTGCCGCGGACATCTCGACCAGCAGCGACCTGTTCAGTCGAACAGGTTCTCGAGCTTCTTCTTCGCGTCGGAACCGTAGTCGGCCTCGAGCTGGATGTCCGGCTCTTCGCGCTGACTCGCCTGACGGTAGATCTCACCGAGCTTCTTCGCCGTCTCGCTCGCGTAGAGGCGAACCATACCGACGGTCGTGCGATCGTCGAACAGGATCGTCAGCAGCGTGCGGTCGCCGACGAGGCTGAGCTGGATGTTGTCGCGCGTGCCCTGGTGGTAGAGCGCCGTGAACTCCTGCTCGCCGAGCAGGCGGGCCATCTCCTTGGTCGCGGCAAACGAACCGGCGACGAGCGCCGAGATCGTGTCCATGTCGACCGTACGGACCTCACCCTTGCGGGTGACCAGGTGTCCTTCCTTGTCGATCAGGAGCGCACACTTGGCTCCAGACAGGCGAAGGAACTCGGCCAGCAAGCGATCAATGCGCTCGATGTCCTCTTGATAGAACGTCAGACGGTCGTGCCGTAGACGTTCGTTGGCACTCATCTTGGAGGGATCGGTGGTCATGACTTGCCCTGCATGAAGAAGTAGACGACGCCGGCGCAAGCTGCGGCCAGCAACACGGTCGCTGCGACCGCTAGGACCGCACCCGAACCCTTCTTCTCAGCGGTCTCGGCCGGAGCCATATCCGCTTGAGTCGTGCGACGGCGTTTACCACCCTGCGTCTGCGGGCGAGCCGTCTGAGCCTTGCGAGCGCCGCCGGCACCGCGACGTGACGGAGCGCTCTTCTTGACTGCGCGCTGCGTGCGTCCACCGGCCGAGCGAGCGCCCGCGGTGCGGGTGCGACGCTGCGGCGCCTGAGCCTCCTGCTCCATCTCCTCCGCGGCGAGCTCATCTTCCTGCTGCTGCGGAGCCGGACGCTGCGTCTGCGGACGCTGCGCGGCCGGACGCGGTGCCGGGCGGCTGCTGCGGTCGTTGAGCTTGTCGATGCTCTCGAGGACGAGGCCGGCGAGCGACTTCAGGGTCGGGAAGACACCCTCACCGCTCCTTGCCACCGCCTCGAACGCTGGCACACCGTACTTGTTGAGCTGGCGGTCGAGTTCGGCGACCGGCAGCGCGTTCGGGTGGTCACGCTTGTTGTATTGGATGACGTGCGGAAGCTCGCGGATGTCCTTGTGGATCTCGGCGAGGTTCTCGCGCAGGTTGTCGTAGCTCTCGATGTTCTCGGCGAGCTTGTCCGCGTCCGAGTCGGCGATGAAGATGACTCCGTCGACGCCCTGGAGAACCAGCTTGCGGGTCGAGTTGTAGTAGACCTGGCCGGGAACGGTGTAGAGCTGGAACTTCGTCCGCATGCCCGCCACGTTGCCGAGGTCGAGTGGCATGAAGTCGAAGAACAGCGTGCGATCACCGTCCGTCGAGATCGAAGTGAGCTCGCCCTTGTTCTCCTCCGGCGCCTTTTGGTGGACCACCTCCAAGTTGGTGGTCTTTCCGCTCATTCCGGGGCCGTAGTAGACGACCTTGCAGTTGACTTCTTTAAGCGCGAAGTTGATCTGAACCATCGGGCTCTATCCCTCGTGTCGTGTCGTGGCTTGCGCCGCTCCGATGCGATCGAGCCGTCGATCACTCCCAGGCGGCAGCGCACTTCTCATCGACTCGGGGAGTCCCTCAGCTTGAGCCGAAGGTGCCCGATTCGAAGACCGTCAGTCGGTCTCCGGGATCATCGTCTCGCGGTGAAGTTCCTCAGCTGCAGCCCGCACGGCGCGCTTGAGGTCGTCGATGGCCACGAACTGATCCGTGATCACGATCAGCACCGCGTCACCGGCCTGTTCGATCAGCAGACGGCCATGGGTGGCGTGGAGCTCGAAGCTCGTCAACTCCGGGCCTTCACCGGCGTCGGCCAAGGCCCTGCGAGTCGTCAGGACGACGAACGAGGTCAGTCCAGAGACCGCATCCTCACGGAACCGCCCCTGCAGATTGCTAGCGACCATCATGCCGTCCCTGGTCGCTACACCCGAGCCGCGGACACCCGGGAGCTCCCCGAGACGATCCAGAATCCCGTCGATCGCACTCATGCCGTTTCCTCCTCGAAGCGGTTCTGCACCAGCGAGCCGGCGACCAGCTCCTGAAGCTCCGAGAGGATCTCGGTGGAATCGATCCGGTCGTCGCACTCGACCGCGGCCAGCGCCTCGCCGAACGAGCAGAGGCAGATCTGCCCGAAGTCGCCGCGCACGACACCCTTGTTGAAGTTGCCGATGTCCATGCGACGTGCCGCCCGTTGCGAGGATCGCGCGATCACGCGTGTCGCTCGCAGGAACGAATCCCGTCCGCCTTTGATGTCACCCTTCACCAACGCCTTGCTGCCGCGGATGTAGGTCGCCTTGCGGACGCCGTCGCGGCCAGCGAGGTTCGCCAGCGCATCGCGGAGACCACCGCCTGAGCCACCCTGGATCGCGCCCTGCGGGGTCACGCCAGCCGCCGGCACCTGGACCGCACTCCGCGGCAGGCGACCCTGCGTTTCGGCACGGTGCAGGAGCTGTTCGAGGTCGGCCTCTCCGCCCGAGGGCCGCTTCTGCAGCTGGGCCTTGAGGGCGGTGAGTTCAGCGTCGAGCGGACCCTGATTCTCCAGCGCCTTCAGGTGGGCCTTCGAACGCGTGTCCGCGCCGAGGCGCCAGAACAACTCGGCCAGCAATCGATGCGCATCGACCGGTGGGTTTTCGGTCTCGAGCGATCGCTCGAGATGCTCGACCGCGGCGGCGCCCTCGCGGGCGCGCAGATCGCGGTAGAAGTTCGTCAGCCAGGCCCGGCCGAGCAGCAGACGCACACTCGGATCGTTCGGAAAGCGACGGATGCACTCCTCGCAAACACCTTGGACGGCTTCGAAGTCACCGAGCTCCAGGTGAAGCGACGCAAGCTTGTGATAGGCCTCCGGACTCGGAGTCCGGCCGACCTCGGCACGAGCCGTGTCGATCGCCGAAGCGACCTGGTTCTTCTTGGCGAATCGGCGGAGCTTGCGAAGCTCCTGCGATTGCGGGAACAGCGCGAGACCGTCCTCGGCGAGTGAGAGAGCTCGCTCGTGCATGTCCAGGTTGATGTAGACCTGGCCGAGGTCGATGAACGTCGACGGCGAGGGTACTTCCTGGGCACGCTGCTCGAGGCGGCGCAGCTCCTTCCAGATCTTCAGTCGCTGGATCAGATTCATCCGGCAAGTCTCACTTCTTGATCGGCTGAGGCAGCGATGCGCTGAACCGGAGTGGAGAAGGTCGTTTCGATGCGAGTCTGTTCGATTCGATTCATCGGAAGCGAAGCACCTCTCCGGAGTCCGTCGCGAGCACGACGCCGCCAGCGACAACGGCTGGACGGGTCGCGAACGGACGCGGGTCCTCGAATTCCCAGAACGGCCCGAGGTCGTCGGGTCGGAGTGCGATCAGCGCCTCGAGGGCACGAGTCCGCGGACCTTCGCGACGCACGTGCCAGACGATCTGATCCTCGGTGAGCACCGGCTCCGAGAGGATGCGGGCGCCGAGAGACTGACGAGCGTCGACCTCGCCGCTGCGAAGCGCGACACGGACGACTTCGCCGGTCGAAGTGCCGGCGAAGATGCTCTCGCCATCACCGCCGATGTGATCGAACGGCGAACGATCGCTCGAAGCGACTCGCCACAGCTCCGCGGAGTCGGCGAGACGGATCGCAACCAGCTCGCCGGACGTGCTCGTCACGACGGCCGCACCACGAACGACGCGGAGGCCGGATCCAACCGAGTAGCCGAGATCGATCGACATCGACCGGTCGCCGGAATTCATCCGGTGAGCGATCAGCTCGCCGTCGGTCGTCAGGCAGTAGACGTTCTGGTCGACGATCACCGGCGGCGAAGCCAGCACGCCGTCGATCCGCCGCGTCCAGATCGGACTCTTGCTCGCGACCCTCACGTCGAAGGCCATCAGTCGGCCAGACTCGTCGCAGATCACGACGCGACTGTCCGAAACGACCGGATCGAACTGGGGCGGCGAGACGAGCGGCCCGACTTCCCAGACCTTGGTCGCCGAATCGATCTGGTAGGCCTGCACACGACCTTCACTGGTCGTGATGTAGGCGATCGAACCCTCGATCGCAGCGCGGCCGTGGAACTCGTCGAGCCCGGGCAGGCGCGCGACGCGCGATTCATCCCGACCGAGCTTGCCGAACCCGATGCGGCCACCGCGGAGCCCCGCGACGACGCGACCATCCGGCGTGCCGGCGATCTCACCGCGAACCGGCTCTTCGAAGGACAGCCGCGTGTTCGGAAGGATCTGTAGGACGTGCTCGACGATCTCGATGTCCCGCGAGGTGAACTGTGCTTCGGCGGACCGGAATCCGTCGAGCGAGATCGTCATCGCGATCTCGTCGTCCGGCGGGCACTCGATCGTGCACGGCGTGCGGCCGACCTCGACCATCTCGGTCCCCCGCGGGACCAGGACGGCAGCGCCTTCCGGCTGGGTGGCGATGTGCACCGGCAACAGAACGTTGCGGCCATTCGAGGTGTCGCCGTATTCGGACAGCAGTTCGAAACGACGGTCCCGTGCACCCTTCCAGTCACCAGCTGCGAGGAGTCGGCTCGACTCCTTGGTCAGGTAGTCCGCACGACGGAGCGTTCGATCGAGGTCTTCGATCTGCTCCTGGATCTGGTTCTCGCGAGCCCAGAGGAAGTCCTCCCCGCGACCGGCCTCATCGACCATCGCGAGGACGCTCTCGAGCTGCTCCTTCGCCTCTTCGAGACGTTGCTGCTCGAACAGGGTCTTGTACAGCTCGTATCCGATGCGGTAGCGCTGGCGGCGCTCCTCGAGATCTCGCTGTTGATCGCGCTCAGCCTGAGCGAGACGGTTCTGCTCCTGTCGCTCGAGTGAGTCAATCGTCGCGACCCGTGCGTTCACGTCGCGGAGCGCCAGAGTCAGCGGGAACTTGGCGGTGAAGGCTTCACAGCGAGCGCGCGCCGCACCGTAGTCGCCGTCCTCGATCAACTGAGCGACTTCGCGATCGGTCGCGGCGAACTCTTCGCGCGCGGTTTGATCGTAGAAGTACCAGGCGACGCCAAGACTGCAGACCAAGATCAGCGAGGCGAGGACGAGCATCGCGCTGCGCTTGCGGCTGCGGGACCGCTCGTCCATCTGGTAGAGCGAACGGATCCGCTCCGAGATGTCCCTGCGGCTGCGATCGATCATCACGATCTTCTGCAGGAACTTGATCGCCTCGATCGGCTCGCGACGTTGGACGAGGTCGTCCGCGATCGACTCGTAGAGCTCGACGACGCGGCGAGGGTCGTTGCAGCGCGAGTAGACGTTGACCAGCTGCTTCTTGAGGTCGACGTCCTTCGGGTTCTCTTCGAGCAGGCGCTCGAGGATCGCACGCACGCGGTCGACGTCGTCGGCCGCGAGGTAGAGATCCACGAGTTCCTTGCCCTGCGCGACCGGATCGATACCGAACTTCTGTAGATCGCTCCGACCAGCGGTGAGTTCGACGAGTTGCTCACGCGCTCGGAGATCGGTCGGCAGCAGGTCGACGACGTGCTGCAGCGCCTGGACGGCTGCCCCGGTGTCCTTGCTGAACTCCGCAACCGAGCGGAGGTGATGACCCGCGCGCTCGTATTCCTTGACGGTCTCGCAGACTTCCGCTGCCTCTTGATGCGTCGTGACGGCTTCGGCGCTATCGGCTCCGACCAGGGCCAGCTCGTAGAGGTTCAGCGCGTCGACGTTTCGCGACTCGGCGCTGCATTCACGCGCTAGACCGACCAGCTGTTCTTGCGGGACCGGTTCGATCAGCCCCTCGTCGAGCAGGACACTCAGGCCCTTGAAGACGAGGAACGAAGAATGACCGGTTAGCTCGATGAGGCGATCGACGTTGCGCTTGCCGTCGACGAGGTCGAGCAGACTGACCTCGGTGTCTTCGAGTCCCTCGACCTCGTAGGTCGCGACCAGAGGACGGAAGATCTCCTTGCTCGAGTCGATCCGCTCCTGGATCAGCGCCCACTCGTCGATCCGACGAGCGGCTTCCATGATCACGGAGTCGACCGAGAACCGGAATCGAGGATCAACGGCACCAGGACGCCCTTCGAGGGTCTCCCGGTTCTCGAAGAACTCGAAGTCCGCTTCCTGCCAGAAGAACAGGTCGAAGATCTGCTCCTCGAGCTCGGTGCGGATCAGATAGTCGAGCTCAGCCTCCTCGAGCGCGCCCGATGCGAGCACACCGTCCGTCAAGCTCATGCCGCGCTCGGCCGCATGGCTCCGGATTTCGGCGATCGCGTCCTCGTCGACCCGACCGCTACGCGCGATCTGGGTCAGCACACGATCGACGACGATTTGCTCGTCGCAGTAGACCCCGACTCCTCGGGGCTCGAAGTACAGAGCCCGCCAGCCGGTCGGAGCCGTCACGCAGAACAGCCCCACCTTCCGGTTGAGGGCTAGCATCTGGAATACCTGCGCGAGGTCGACGCTCGCGAGATCGCCTTTAAGAGCCATCTCTTCTGATCCCTGTGATTGACAGTCCGGCCAGTCCGAACCGCTCATCCACAGCGGTCCACTCTTTCCGTATCGACCGTCTCACCGCAGGGATTGAGACACTTGCGAGCCAAGGGGCCCGCGCCTAGTGTTCGGGGACGCCCGAGCACGCCTCTGGGCACCCGCAGAATGCCCACAGCCCCACGGAAACGCCCGTCTGAGCGACCTTCCCGGCTTCCGAGCCGGATCGGGCATCCGACCAGCCTCCGGGCTCGATTCGAGCGAGCTGTCGCCGTTCGACTCCATTCACTCGCGGGACGGACGCTTTTCCGGCTCGGTCGGCATCGCGCGGCGAAACGCCGATTCGAGCGCGTCCTGCAGCTGAGGGGCGACCACTTCGTCTCCTACGTCCACCTGGGCCGAATCGCCTACAAGCTCGGCGACTACGCCGGATGGCGTGAGCAGTGCGCCCACGCACGCCGGACGGCCCCGGAGCGTTTCGCGCGGCTGCGGCACCCCTTCGAGCTGTTCGAGCCACGGACCGGCTGGAGCCTCGACGGCGGCCGGGAGCGCCCGGCGTTCGCCCAGGGCACGCTCCAGCAGCCGAGCGCGGGCGGACTGGAACCTCTGGCGCCGTCGACGGCTGTCGAGTTCCGGGACAGTGATTCTGGCGACGACAGCGACGCGCACGACTTTGGCACCGTGGACCTCGGTGCCGGCGATCCGGGCGACACCGCGATGCTCGAGGGGGGCGGTCCAGGCCCCGAACGGGTCGACGACCTCGCCCGTGGAGCGGAAAGCGAGTCGGTTGGCCGCTGGTTCGACGACTTCGTCGATCGCCACGAGCGCAGGAAGTTCCGCCAACTCGACCCGATCGCCCCGGCCGAAATGCGGAGCTGCGATCTGGACGACCTCGCTCGACGACTGACCGAGTCCTGAGTCCACCCGGACCGGTGACCGGGTCGCAGGGTTCGCGGGCAGATGGCGAGGCGGGAAGTCTTTTGCCGCCGGCCGGGGTCTCCGTAGGATTGCCGGGCCCGCGATGAGAGAAACACCCCTCAAGGCCCTGCACGAGTCTCTCGGTGCACGCCTCGTGCCGTTCGCCGGCTGGTCCATGCCCGTCCAGTACACCGGCATCCTCGAGGAGGCGAAGGCCGTCCGCTCGGCGGCCGGCCTGTTCGACCTCGGCCACATGGGCCGGGTCCGCATCCGTGGAGCAAACGCCGGCGCGCTGCTGCAGAAGGTGCAGACGAACGACGCGTTGAAGATCCAGCCCGGCCGGATCCGCTATGCGCTGATGCTCGATGACTCGGGCAAGACCCAGGATGACGTCCTGGTCTACCGCGAGCCGGACGCGACGCCGGAAGACGACGGCTACTTCCTCGTCGTCAACGCATCCAACGCCGAGCGCGACCTCGCGATCTTGCGTCAGGCCGAGCAGGAGATGTCGGACGTCGAAGTGAAGGACGTCACCGATGACCTGGCCATGATCGCGATCCAAGGCCCGGTCGCTGTGGAGGTGCTCGCCTCGCAGAGCGAAGGCATCGACTTCGACGCGCTGAAGTACTACGCCTGGGCCAACGGCCGTGTCGCAGGGGTACCAGCCCAGGTCTCGCGCACCGGCTACACCGGCGAAGACGGTTTCGAAGTCTACTACTCGGCCTCCGAGGCCGAGCGGGTTTGGAAGGCCCTGCAGGAAGCCGGCGCATCGAAGGGCGTGATTCCTTGCGGCCTCGGCTCGCGCGACATCCTCCGCCTCGAAGCCGGCATGCCGCTCTACGGCCACGAGATCAACGAGACCACGACGCCATTCGATGCCGGGCTGCACTTCGCCGTGAAGTTCACCCACGACTTCACCGGCCGATCTGCGATCGAGGGCACCGAGGACCTCGAGCGTCCGGTGTTGGTCGGCCTGAAGAACGAAGGCCGCCGCATCCCGCGTGAGGGCTACCCGGTCTTTGCCGACGGCGGGACCGACTCCGAGCGCGAACTGGGCAAGATCCTCTCGGGTGGCGCCTCGCCCACTCTCGGCTGCAACATCGCGACCGTCCGAGTCCCGAAGGAGTTCGCCGAACCCGGCACGCAACTCCACATCGGCATCCGTGACGCACGCGAGGTGTGCACGGTCACGGCTCTCCCCTTCTACAAGCGCGAGCGCTGACCGCCTCGACGCCCCGATTCCTCTCCCCCTGCATCCGCATCCCCTCTACGAAGCAGACCCCATGTCCCGTCCCGACGATCGCCGTTACCTGAAGTCTCACGAGTGGTGCAAGAACGAGGACGGCACGGCCTCGATCGGCATCACCGATCACGCTGTCGCCAACCTGTCCGATCTCGTGTTCCTGGACCTCCCGAGCGTCGGCTCGGCCGTCACCGCCGGCGAATCGTTCGGCGAGGTCGAATCGGTCAAGGCCGTCAGCGACCTCTACTCGCCGGTCTCCGGCGAAGTGATCGAGGTCAACGAAGCGCTTCCGGACTCGCTCGACACGCTCGGCACCGATGCGTTCGGCGCGGGTTGGATGATCAAGGTGAAGGTCGAGAGCGAGTCCCCGGACCTGCTCGACGCCTCGGCCTACGACAAGATGGTCGAAGCCGAGGGCTGATCGCCCCCGACGGGCGTGCCCCGAACAGGCGCACACGACACACCGTGTTGACGCACGCCCCATTCCAGGAGAGCTCGGCCGAGACGGAGCTCGCGTTCGACCAGACGCTGCTCGACGGCGCAGAGCCGGCGGTGTTCCGCACCTACCGGTTCACGCCGAGCTCGATCACGGTCGGACGATTCCAGGACGCGGCAGCGTTCGCCGACTTCGGCGTCCCTATCGCTCGCCGACGCACCGGTGGCGGAGCGATCTGGCACCACGACGAGTGCACCTTCGCGGTCGCCGGAGACGCCTCGATCCTCGGTTCGTCGACCGACGCGATCTTCGAGCTCGTGCACGGAGCACTCGTCGATGCGCTCGCCGAACTCGGCGTGCAGTCCCGCATGATCGGTCACGAGGGACCAGCGCCCCACCCACGAGCAGCGGGTATCGACTGGTGTTTCGCCAAGGCCTGTCGCTACGACCTCGTCGCGCCCGATGGCCGGAAGCTCGTGGGAGGAGCCCAACGGCGTGTGCGACGACCGAAGGATCGCGTCTTGATCCACGGCTCGATTCCCTTCTCGCGCGCTCCCGGCCAGGACTTCAGCGCAGCAATCGAAGACCAGTGCGACCCCGCGCGGATCCGCGAGGAGCTGCCCGAAGCCTTCGCCTCGCAACTCCGTACCCGCATCGGACCAACCAACCCGGAATCATGCTGAGGCCAGACGATCGCCACCTCGTCGACGTCTCGCTCGCCGCCTACCGCGGTGAGTCGCTCGGAGTCGCAACCTCCGTGCGCAACGGCCGAGCCGCCTGCCTCGACCGGCGCTCGATCGAAGAAGCGCTTCTCCAGGGTGCGCTCTACTTCGGATTCCCACGCGCGCTGTCCGCGTTCCAGGCCTTGGAGCAAGCCTGGCCGGGAACTCCGACGACGGACCCTCGGCCGACCTCGGACCAAGGAGGTCAGCGATCGCGGGGAGAGGAACTCTTCGAACGGATCTACGGCGAGAAGCACGGCGCCGTGCGCTCGATGCTTCACGGACTCCACCCCGATCTCGAGGCGTTCGTCCTCGAATGCGCCTACGGACGAGTCCTCGCACGCGACGGCCTCGAACTCTCTCGACGCGAACTCTGCGCAACCGCGGTCTTGGCCGCGATGCGTCAGGAACCGCAGCTGATCGGACACGCGAGGGCCGCGATCGGACTGGGTCTCGACCGGGAGGACCTCCGTTGGGTCCTCGACCGAGCGCAGTGCGACGCCGAAACCGTCGAGCGGCTCATGCGTCGCATCCTGCGCGAGGATTAGGTCGCGCAGGAGCGGGACGGAGTCAGACCGTCTCGCCGACGTGCTTCTTGACGAGATCGACGAGCTCGTCCGGCTCGAACGGCTTGCGGAAGTAATCCGCGGCGCCCATCTCGGTGCTCTTCTGGTGACCGCGCGAGTGCTCGCGAGCCGTGAAGATCACGACCGGTATGCCAGAAGTCGCCGGATCGCGCTTCAGACGGGTCAGCGTCTCCCAGCCGTCGATACCCGGCATCATGATGTCGAGGAGGATCAGATCAGGGCGCGCAGCTTGCGCCTTCTGGATTCCCTCTTCGCCATCGACCGCGGACTCGACGCGGAAACCCGCGGACTCGAGCACCATTTGCGTCGAGAAGATGATGAGCTTCTCGTCTTCGATGATCAGAACTGTGCGATCCAAGGAGATGTCCTCTCTCAAGTCGATGTGCCTTCCACGGGAACCGCGTCCCGGTCCCCCTTCCCATCGGCAGTTGATCCTGCCAACGTGAACGAAAACCTCGCGCCTTCCCCAACCGCGCTCTCAACTTGAACCTTGGCGCCGTGTGCCTCGACGATGTTCTTCACGAAGAACAGGCCGAGACCGGAACCGCCATGGTGGCGAGTGAGCGGATCTTCCACCTGGAAGAACTTTTCGAAGATGCGGCGCTGGTAGCGCGGATCGATGCCGACACCGTCGTCAGCAATCGAGAATTCGTAACCGCCGTCGACCTCGCAGACCTTCACGCGAACCTGGCCGTCGGTCTTGCTGAACTTCACAGCGTTCTCGACCAAGGCCTGGATCGCACGGCGTAGATCCGCGCGATCCGCGCAGACGACGCACTTCGAATCCGGCATCGCGAAGTCGATCTCGATCGATCGCTCCTCGGCCACCTTCTCGAAGGACTGCACCGAGTTCTGGATCAGACCCCGGATGTCGAAGTCCTCGGGGTCATCCGCGAACTCCGTGGAGTCGAGGTTACCGAGGTTGACGAGCTTGTCGATCTGATGCTCGAGACGGAGCGATTGCTCGCGGATGATCCCCGCGATCTCTTGCTGCCGCTCGTCGAGTTCCCCGGCGAAGCCCTGGGACATCATCGTGGCGTAGGTCTTGATGCCGGTCAGCGGCGTGCGCAGCTCGTGCGCAACGATCGACAGATACTGGTTCTTCAGCTGGTCTGTCTTGTGATCCGCCGTGACGTCCTGCATCTGGATCAGCATTCCGGACGGCTCGCCGCGGAAGTTGCGGACCTGAGACATCCGGAGCCGAACGTAGGTCAGCTCGCCGCCTTCTTGGTGGACCTCGACGACAGCGTCGTTCTCGCGCCACTCCTTGACGGCATCGAAAGAGTCTTGGACCGCCTCGAGCAGCTCGCCCCCTTCGAGATCGAGCAAGTTCCGACCGACGGACATCAGAGCACGCAGCTCCAACATCTCCTCCGCGATCGGATTCAGCAGCGTGATCTCACCTTCGGTGTCGGTGAACACGATGCCGTCCATGATGTTGCTGATGATGTTCATCATCCTCGAGATGTCGTGGTTGAAGGACTCCTGGGCCATCGAGACGGCGTTCTGGCTGTCCGCCAGTCGGGTCTCTAGGTCCTTGCACCGCTCCTTCAGCATGTGAAGGTCGCGTGCGCTACTGCCGCCCGAGGTCGACTTCGAACCGTCGATCCCCAAGCGATCCGCGACCTCGTCGAACGAGGGCCACGGCTTCTGCAGCATTGGTTGAACACCTTGCCCGCCAGGCGAGCCCGCAATGACGATGCGTGCGCCGACTTGGCGCACCCCTTCGTCGAGTGCCTGGCATTGCTCTTTCGAGAGCCCTGCCGGGTCCACCACCACCGAATCGAAAGTCGCGACCCCGAGAACCGCCAAGGCGCTCTCGGCATCGGAGACTCCGACAACATGAACCCCCGCGGCCTGCAGCATCGATGTGATGCAGTCACGGGCGATTCGATCTGAATCGACGATCAAAAAGCTCTGCACGTCCCCAACCCCACCTGTCCGGGAGTGCCGGCTTCAGTTCTGTTGCTTGATCGCGTCCAACGCCTGATCTTCGGTCTCGAAGATGTTCAGGTGCTTCGAGATCCGCATGATCTCGAAGATCTTGACGATGAACGGCTTGATATTCGCCAGGTAGAGGCCGGCGCTACGCGACGACGTCAAGTTGTTGGCGACGATGATCAGACCGACTCCGCAAGAGTCGATGATCTTGACGTTGTCGAAGTCGAGGACGAAGTGCTCGATCCCGTCGTCGATCTTCTCAACGATCGTTTGCTTGATCGTCTCCTTGAGTGGATCTGTGACGTAGAAGTTCAAGCTCTTGTCGTTGAACCTGAGAATGCAGGTCTTGTCCTCGGACAGAACCGTCACTGACAGTCCTTCGCTCTTCTTACCGACGATTTCCATGGCGCTTTGGAGCGGTCCTCCCCCGGTCGGACCGTTTCCAGACTCTTCGACCTGAGCGATGCTCGAAGTTGAGACCAGCCACGGACTCGACCCCAGGAACCGGGGCCCCGAACCAGGATCTGGTCCTGATCAGTCGTCGTGATGGCGGGCTTCGGCCGCCGCACGAGCCGCAAAGGCTCGGCGATTCGGGGACTTCTTGAGCCCCAACTGCTTCGCCTTGCTCTGCACCGACTGGGTCGATCGACCCAGCAGTTTTGCGATCTCACGTGTCGGTCGGTCAGCGAAGTCGGCCCGCAGCCGCTCGATTTCCGGCTCTGTCCAGCGCGGCATCGGCCGGCCTTGGGCAAAGATCTGGCGCCGATCCTTGCCGAGGCCCTGCCGCTTCGCCTCGGCGGTCACATCGACTTCGTGCCGGCGCAGAATCAGCGCCAAGTCGCAGTCCTGACGGCGTCCGTAGGCGCGACGAAGGAAGGCCTGCTCGGCCCGGGACCAGGGACGATCGATCGTTTCGGAGCCGAACCGCTCGATCTCACGAGAGAGCTCGGCCGCGGTCCGACCACAGAGAACGGCCAGATCATCGAGCTCGTAGATGCCGTAGCCGTCCATGAGGAGCTCGATCTCCGACTCGGTCAGCGGCCCCAGTCGCCGTGGGGCATCGAACACCCGCGGCAGCACCTGCCGAACCGCATCGGGCGTCCGCCCAAGTCGCTCGGCCACGTTCTCGAGGCTCTTCCTCGGGACCATCTCCCGCACGCGAGCCAGCTCCAGGGCCGTCCAACGCCCGCGGCGAAGCGCCTCCTCGCTCAAGAGTCGTCTCCCTCGAGGAAGCGCGACCAGCCGGACTTGCTCTGCTCGCGGGCTAGACGACGGACTTCGGCCGCTGTCGAGCATCCGAGCGACTGCTCCACCAGCGCCTGGCACTCTTCGATCGAATGGCTCCGCACAGCGAGTTTCACCCGGGGCAAGAAGACCGGAGCCATCGAAAGCTCGCGGTAGCCCAGACCGAGCAGAAGCGGCGTGTAGGTGTGGTCCCCGGAGATCTCACCGCAGACGGACACCGTCTTGCCGTGTGCCGAGGCACGGTCTTGGATCCGCTGGAGGACACGCAGCACCGACGGATGGAACGGCGTGTACATCTGCGCAATCCGCGGATTGTCTCGGTCCACCGCGAGCAGGTACTGGACGAGGTCGTTCGTTCCGACGGACAGAAAGTCGACCAAGGGGAGAACATGGTCCAGCAGATCAACGATCGCCGGGACCTCGACCATCACACCGAACTCGATGTTCTCGTCGTGAGGCTCACCGGCCTGAGCGAGATCGCGCTGGATCTCGTCGACGACGGCCCGAGCACGCTCGACTTCTTCGAACGACGTGACCATCGGCAGCATGATCCGGGCGTGGCCACCAGCGCTCGCGCGGAGCAGCGCCCGGATCTGGGTGTAGAACAGGTCGGGCCAGTCGAGACTGATCCGCATCCCCCGCCAACCGAGAACAGGGTTCCGCTCGGCTGGGGTCTGGAAGTAGCTGAGCGGCTTGTCGCCACCGACGTCGAGCGTGCGAAACGTGACCGTCGCCCCCTCGGCCCACTCGATCGCCTTCTCGTAGAGCTCGACCTGCTCGTCCTCGCTCGGGAAGCGCCGTCGCTCCATGAACGCGAACTCGGTCCGGAACAGGCCGACCCCGTCGATGACTTTCGTGTCGATCGACCCGAGGTCCCGCGTGTTCTCGACGTTCGCGCAGAGGCGGACCTCGGTTCCATCCGGAGTCTTCGCCGCGAGGTGGCGGACCTCAAAGACCCGGCGCTCGGCTTCCGCCTGTTCGGCTGCGATCCGCTCGTAGCTCTCGCGGTCCTCCTCGTTCGGCTCCGCGATGACGATGCCCTGCTCGCCATCGACGACGACCTCGGTGCCGCTGTCGACCTTCCGCATCACGTCGTCGACCGCTACGACGGAGGGAATCCCGAGTGAGCGGGCGAGGATCGCACCGTGCGAGTACTTGCCGCCCCGGGCCGTGACGATTCCCCGGAGGTGGGTCCGATCGACCGCACCGGCATCCGAGGGCAAGAACTCCTCGGCGGCGAAAACGTAGTCCTGCCCGCCGGAGGTGAAGACCGAGCGCTCGCTCTCCATCAGCACCGACAGCAGCTGCCGGCTGACGTCTCGGAGGTCGGCGGCACGCTCGCGCATGGCCAGGTCTTCCATCCCCTCGAAGACCTTCTCGTATCGCGCCACAACCTGCTGGATCGCCACCTCCGAGTTCACGAGGTCGCGCTCGATGACCCGGTGGAGTTCGGCCAGGACGGTCTTGTCGTGGAGGAGCGCGTATTGGGCGTCGTAGATCTTCGTGTCCTGGTCGGACAGATCCGGGGCCAGCTCCTTGCTCAGGTCCAGGATCGACCGGGCGGCCTGGTCGATCGCGCCCTGGAGCCGTTCGTGCTCGGCCTCGATCTGCTCGGGCCCGATCTCCCGCTTGGGGATGAACTCGAGATCACCGTGGAAGTGCACGAGACGCGCGATCGCAATACCGCTGGCCGCGGCGACACCCTTGAGCTTTACGCGCATCAGCCTGTCGTTTTCCCCATCCCTGCCTCAGATTGCAACACGACGAGAGGCTTGCAAACGGGGCGCAGAGCGGCCCCGGATCGGGTGCCTGCCCGGAAGCCCGCCCCGCCCCGCAATTCCCCTAGGACGGGATTCAGGGCAACACAGCTCCCGACCGAAGAACGAGACGGTGCCAGCCGGCGATTCCGCTGCGGCTCGGCCCGAACAGCGAGCTGGTCATGACCCGATCTTCGAAGCCCGATTCGAACCGCGACGCCCTGTCGGAGTCGCCCGTGTTCGGTGATCTCAACGAGGACGCCTTCGACGAGGCGTTCGACGAGGACGTCCCGTCCGCCACTGAGGAGGATTGGGGCGACCTGATCGACCAAGAAGACGACGAGTCGGAAGAAGAGCCAGACGAAGAGCCCCGCCTCTCCAGAGGCAGCCGGAGTTCTCGCCGCACCAGCTCGCGACCGTCGCGGACGACGAAGAGCTCGGGCTCACCGCTGCTCGCCTTCGGTCTGATCGGTGGCGGCGCTCTCTGGGGCGCGGCGACTCTGGCCGCCGGAGCGAAGCTCGCCTCGATCAACGGCAAGCTCGGCGAGATCGGCCTGACACCAGCCGCGATGATCTTTGTCGGTCTCGTGCTGTTCGCGATCCAGAAGCTGGGCCGTCAGAACCAGGCACAGTCCGCGCAGGTCACGGAGGAGTTCGAGTCGATCGCGGCTCAGCTCGAGGCCCTGGGCGCCCCGCAAGAAGGTGGCGACCTGATGGCCGAGCAACTCGATCGCGTGCTCCTCGCCGCCGACCGTCAGATGGAGAAGATCCTGAACCTGACCAAGGCGACGAAGATGTACGGCAAGCCGCTCGTCGATATCTCGAAGCAAGTCGCAGACCTCGGCGTCTACCTCGGCGAGATCCAAAAGCTCCCGGAGCAATTCGACACGTTCCGCAAGGAGCAACAGCAGTCGGCCTCGGAGTCCGAAGTCGAAGAGCAACTCCGAGAAGTCAGCCGCGTCGCTCGCGGAGTGCAGTCCGGAGTCCGCGAGATCCACGAGCAACTCGGGGAAGCAATCGCGAAGCGTGTCGAGAGTCTGTCGGCCCAGATCGCAGCCGCGACCGTCGAGTTCGCCAACCGCGAGCCGGAGAACGACAGCTCGGAAGAACTCGGTTCGATCCGTCGCGAACTCCAAGCCGTCACGACCGGACTGTCGCAGCTGTCGACCAAGATCGCTCAGATGCCGACCCGTGTCGCCGCCGCACCGGCCGCGACCGCCAGCGGATCGACCGCTGCCCCCGACGCACCCTCGCCGCAATCCAGTGCGACCGCGCCGGCCGCCGACAGCGCCCTCGCTCAGAAGATCGCCGGCGCACGGCCAGGCGGAAAGGGCGTCATGAGCGCCATCGAGAAGCTCAAGTCGATGCGCGGCTGAGCTCCCCCCCCCCCCAGAGACAGTGACGATGTCCACCCCTCAAAGTACGACCCGAGGCGAGGGTCCGACGGACGAAGCGAACGAGGATCCTCGGATCGATCGCCGCCTGAAGAGCCGCGTCCGTCGCCGTGTGCTGGTCGATCGCCAGTTGCAGATCGGCCTTGCGGCACGCGCATCGATGTTCACGTTCTGCGTGATCGCGTTGATCTCGGCGGCGTTGTTCCTGCCGTTGATCCGCGAACTGAGTGACAAGTCCCAGGGCAACGTCGACGTCGACACCGCCGTCGTCCTGCTCTACCTGCACGAGCGCTTCTGGCCGCTCGCGTTCGGCGCTGTCATCTTGTCGGCCCTGCTTTCGGTCCTGACCTCCCATCGCATCGCCGGGCCGCTGGTTCGCGTGAAGCGCAACCTGTGGTCGATCGCTCAGGGCCGCATCCCAGGCCCACTCGTGACCCGCGACCGAGACTTCCTGAAAGACGAGGTCCGCGCGCTGAACGCAGCGACGAATGAGCTGCGGGAGAATCGCTCGAGCTTCGACTCGGTCTGCGACGACATGCGCACGACGCTCGCCGAGGCAGAGAGAGAGATCAGCCCAGAGAACGTCGCCCGCACACGCAAGGCCCTGCAGAAGATCGAACAGCAGCTGAACCTCCTGGTGGACCGGATCGGAGAACCGGAGACCGAGACGTCGGAGGAAGCCGCTCAAACCACCGAGCTGGCCGAGACCGTGTCGTGAACCAGACGAGCGCGAGCCGTCCGGATCCGGACGAACCAGGGACTCCCAGGCTGCCCGTTCTCGGTAGCCGATTCGGTCGTCGCCTGCTCGCGCTCTTCGTCGGTTGCGCGCTCGTTCCAATTCTCGCGCTCGCGATCGTGTCCCGTGAGTCGGTCTCGACGAGACTTCGGGAAGATGCCGACGAATCTCTGCACGCGCAGACGAAGTCCGTCGGAACCGCTCTGGCGGAACGCCTGCTGCGCATCGAGCGCGACCTCGAAATCGTCGGCATGTCTCCGACGGCTCAGGGTCCGGGAGTCCTGCCGAGCCGCGTCGCGACCCGGCTCGATGAGACTTTCCTCTGGTTGACGATCAACGAACTCGAGGACGATGGCTCGGAGGAACTCCGAGCCACGCTCGTCGGGACGGCCACCAAACTCCCACCGCTCGACGCCGACGAACGCGCGCACCTGAACGAGGGTCGCTCACTCGTGCGGACCTTCGACCGCCACATCGAGCTCTCCCTGCTGGTCGAATCCGCGGGAGCACCGAGACTGGTTCGTGGCATGTTGAACCACGACGCGCTGTTCGGCGCCTTCGGGGTCCGCCCTCCGGTCGGCGTCGTTCACGTCCTGGATCGCAACGGACGCTCGCTCCACGACAGCCATACCAGGCTCGGTGAAGACGAGCTCCGGCAGATCCGACGAGCCGAAGGCTCGATCGAGTGGTCCGACCCCAACGGCGAGGTGTTCATCGGGCGCGCTTGGCGCCTGTTCCTAGAACCTCGCCACCGAATCAACTGGCTGATCGTCCACGGCCGCCCGAAGGCCGAGGTACTCACCGCGATCCGGGGCATCGAGTCGATGCTGATCGGAGTCGCCCTTCTCACCACGCTGATCGTCGTCGCACTGAGCCTCGTTCAGATTCGGCGCATCCTCGACCCGATCCGCAAGCTGATCCTGGGCACGCGTGCGATCAAGGCTGGTCGACTGGAGGCCAAGGTTGGCCTGAACCGCGAAGACGAGTTCGGCGATCTCGGGGAGTCGTTCGACGAGATGGTCTCGGCTCTCCGCATCGCGATCGATCGTCGTGAGAAGACGGAAGGAGAACTTCGCCACGCTCGGGACGACGCACTCCGCGCCGCACGTGCACAGGCGAGCTTCGTGACCAACGTCAGCCACGAGTTCCGCACCCCGGTCGCCTGTGTCCTCGCCTCGGCAGAGATCCTGCGCGACTTCAGCGAGGGCGATCCGGAGGCGTGCCGAGAGTTCTCGGACGCGATCCTACAGGACGCCCGTCACCTGACTCGCCTGATCGAGGACACCTTGGCCCTCAGTGGAGGCGACGAGGTCTCGTCCGCACTTCCGACCGAGCACGTACCGGTCGACGCGCTCTTCGGAGAAGTGGTGATGCAACGCTCCGACGCAGATCGAAGCCGCATCCACGTGGAGTGTGAAGACCAGCTGCCGACCTTCGAAGGTGAACCGCGTCAGATCCTCCGGATGATCGACCGATTGCTCGACAACGCGCTGAAGTTCAGCGGCGAGTCGTCTCAGGTGAACCTCCGAGCGTTCGTAACCTCGGGAGAGAATGGCGAGCAGCTTCTCATCGAGGTGCAGGACTTCGGCGAAGGGATCGCCGAGAGCGACTTACACCGAATCTTCGATCGCTTCGTCCAAGTCGGCCGCAACGAGCGCACCGAGAAGGCCGAAGGCACCGGCATCGGGCTCGCACTCGCCCGTCGAATCGCGCGAAGTCACGGCACGACGATCACCGTCGAGAGCGCGCCCGGGGAGGGCTCAACCTTCCGCGTGGCGTTCCGACTCGAGGCACAGGGCGTGACCAGCGAACGCGGAGAGCAAGAGGACGACCATCTGCCGATCGGCGGATAACAGATCCGGTTCGACGTCGTCCCCACGGCGCCATGACCAAGGATCCTTCGCGCAGTTCTGAGCTCGACGTCCGACCGCTCCGACGCGCGATGCTGTTCGCTGTCGCTCTAACGATCGGCTGCGAAGCCCAGACGCAGAACTCCGAGCGAGTTCGATTGGAGACGTCCCAAGACCCGATCCTGGTCGGTTCGATGCCGAATACGCCGATCCTCTGCGACCTGGACGGTGACGGAGATCTCGATGTCCTCGTGGTGTGCGGCCCATGCTGCGGTCGGGAGCCACTGGAGGACTCGGGGCACCTGCAGGTCCTCGAGAACGATGGCCGAGGCACCCTCGAACCTCGTGCTGCTCGAACCGCACTCGGCCCGACCGCACTCGGCGGTGTGACCGGGGACTTCGACGAGGACGGCGTGGCTGACTTCGCCGCGTTCCACCACCAGAGCTACGAAGTGCAGATCCTGCTCGGAGATGGAGACTGCGGCTTCACGCGCGGCGAGTTGTTCGAACTCCACAGCGACGGGCGCCCGCACGTTCACAGCCTGCAGACAGCCGATGTCAACGATGACGGCCACCTGGATCTCTGCGCGACGCTCGTCGACGACCATGCGCTCGCGGTGCAACTCGGAGATGGCGCGGGGAGCTTTCGACCGGCACTCGGTCAACCGTTCTTCGCACACCGTCACCCCTACATGGGCCTCCACCTCGAGGACCTCGATCTCGACGGGTCGGTCGATGCCTTGATGACCGACGTGCGCGGCCACGGCATCACGCTGCTGGTCGGGTCGGGAACTGGGATGTTCTCCCCCAAGCACGGGTTCGCCTTCGAAACTTCGAATCCCCTGGGCCAAGGCGAACGACCGATCCAAGCCGCCGTCGGGGACCTGAACGGCGACCAGGTCCCCGACCTTGTGGCCTTCCTCGACGAGTCCGATCGTGCGATCCGGATGCTCGGCACGGGTCCCGCGGAGTTCGCCGAACCCGAGGAGGCCGAGATCGACCTCGGGGTGCGCTCGGTCGGCGGCCTGCTCTTCGATCTCGATGGCGATGACCGACTGGATCTCGTCGCCTCCGGCACGGGGACCGCCCGGATCGGTCTCTGCTTCGGGCTCGAGGCCGGCCGATTCAGCGAACCGGTCACGTTCCAGACGCGCGGATTGGACCCCAGGGTGGCGGCGGGAGACCTGAACGGTGACCACCGCCCCGACCTGGTGGTCAGTCACTACGAATTCGGAACGCTGGAAGTGCTCCTGCAGCGCTGAGAGGCCCACAGGCGGTCGAGCACGGATTTCTGGAGCACTCGGATAACGCCCCCGGTCCCGAGACGTCTCCCGGGGACCATGACCACGAATCCGACCCGACGGCCCCTCCTCTCTGCGCTTGTCGCGCTCCCGGCCCTGGCTCTTCTGGCACCCGCGTTCCTCATCGGCTCGCTCCGCGCCCAAGAAGGCGGCCAGCCCCAGGAGGAAGAGTCCCCGTTCGTGGTGCACGAGTGGGGCACCTTCACCTCAATGCAGGGCTCCGACGGCTACGCGCTCGAAGGCCTGCACCACGAAGAGGAGGCGCTCCCCGAGTTCGTGCACGACGCGACGACTCTGCTCGATCTCGGCTCGGCGAAGCACACCAAGTTCCCGGCTTCGCACGTCCTCCAGAAGATGGAGACGCCGGTCATCTACTTCTACAGCGACGTCCGTCGCGAGGTGGAGGTCGACGTCTACTACCCTAAGGGTCTGCTGACACAGTACTTCCCGGCACCGGACATCCTGAGCCCGCGTCTCTCAGAGATCCGCGAGCGGATCGCCGGTGGGCGGATCGACTTCGAGAAGCTCCGCGCCTCAAACGCCCACTGGTCGGTCGAAGTGATTCCGAACGGCGGGCAGACTCCCGAGGGAATCCCGGAGGTCGACTCTGAGGACCCCTGGGCCTACGCCCGACAGGTCGACTCGGCGTTCGTTCGCCGCATGGACAACCCGGACGCCACGCCATCCGCCGATCACCCCCGCGAAGCCGAGCACTACATCTTCTATCGCGGCCTCTCGAACCAACGGCTGCCGATCCAGGTCCAAGCCGAGCGAGGCGATCGGGCCTCGCTGCGTTCGGGCTTCCACGACGCAATCCCGCTCGCGATCGCGCTCGAGGTGAACGGTGACCGGGCTCGCTTCCGCACGCTGGGCGAAGTCAGCCCGGACACCGACACTCCGCTCGAGCTCGGCTCAGTCGAGTTCCGCCCCCTCGGTGACGTTGTCTTCGAGCTGTTCGAGACCATTCACGAGGCGCTGGTCGCCCAAGGGCTGTTCGAAGACGAGGCGCTGGCGATGGTGCGCACCTGGTCCCGCCAGTGGTTCCGCTCGCAGGGCCACCGCGTGATCTACCTCGTGCCGCGCAGTTCGGTCGAATCCCGCCTGCCCCTGATGGTGAACCCGGCGCCGGACTCGATGGTTCGCGTGCTCGTCGGCCGCCTGGAATTCCTGACTCCGGAACGAGAGGCCGCGGTCAACATCGCTCTGCGCGAGCGTTCCGACGACGATCCGGCCGTGCGCGAGGGCGCCGAGAAGGTCCTCGAAGGCCTCGGCCGATTCCTTGAGCCACACCTGCGTCGAGCCCTGACCTCGACGACGGATCCTGTGATCGTCGCTTCGGCGCAATCGATGCTCGACCAGATCACGGCTCCGACGACCGAGAATCCCGACGAAGAGACCTCGACCCTGGATCTGGAACGCCGCTGACGATTCGCTGCGCACCGTGGCGATCGAGCGCGAAGCCGCAGAGAACGACCGAGCCCTGCTCGAGCGAGCGAGGGCCGGCGACTCTGTGGCCTGTGCGATCCTGCACGGGCGCTACCGTCGCCTCGTCCACGGTCTCGCACTCTCGCTCGTCCCGTCGAGCGACGTCGACGACCTCAGTCAGGACGTGTTCCTGCGCGCCTTTTCGCGACTCGATCAGCTCCGAGACTCCAACGCCTTCGGCCCCTGGCTTACGACGATGACCCGCAACCTGGCACGCGACCAACACCGACGGCGGCAACGTCACCCGAGCCTCGCGTCGATCGAGTCGGAGTCCGCCAGCACCGAGGATCGAGACTCGGAACTCCGGGAGCGCGTGTTCGCCTGCATTCGCTCGCTTCCCGAGGCCTACCGCGAACCCTTGACGCTGCGCCTGGTCGAAGGCCTGGACGGCCCGGAGATCGCGAGGATGACCGGCAAGACCCACGGCTCGCTGCGCGTGAACCTGCACCGCGGAATGCAAAGACTTCGGACGATGCTCGAAGGGGAGGGATGGCCGTGAACCCAGAAGGCGACGAACCGATGGCCAACCCAAGTCCCGAACGCGACCCGCTGTTCTCGAACGCGGCCCGCCAGGAGGACGACGCATCGACCGAACTCGACGCGTTTCAGACCCTCTTGTCCCCGCTCGGAGGCTCGGATCAGGTCGACACCGACTTCGGCCAGTTTCTGGCCCAGACGGCCTTGCGGGCGGAAACCGCCCGCCAGGGGCGCCGGCGGTTGCTTCGACACCTCGGAATGGTCGCGCTCGCAGCCCTCGTACTAACTGCAGTGGTCCGTATGTTCGCAGGCGACGATCCGACGAACGATCCACAGCCGTCCAACGAGCGACTCGCGATCGCACCAGGCACCGTGCTCGAGGAGCCTGGGCTCTACGAACTCGACGGTGCGCGACTCGTGCTCCTCGACGGCGCACGGGCTCAGTTCGAAGGAGTGGAGTCTGACCAGGCCCGGATTCGACTGCTGCGTGGCCAGGTCGGCGTGACTTCGACGATGGGCTGCCAGGTGCAGACCACAGCGGGCTCACTGCGAGTCGAGGCCGGCGAGGTGCGCGTCACCGAACGCCGGAACCGCGAGGTCGAGATCACGGTCGTCGGCGGGGCAGCGACGTTCCAGGGAGCGGACACGGATCTCGGTGCGATCGAGACGTACTTGCCGGCGACGGCTCAACTCACAGTTCAGAGTCTGGACGAGGGCGGATTCCGGGTCGGAACTCCCCGCCTCGCCAATACGACAGCACGACTGGCCGGGCTCTGTGAGAAGTTCGACTACGGCCGGCGGGACGCCAAGACCGAGGACCTCCTGATTCGACGCATCGTCGAATCCGCGGAGACCAGCGAGGACACCTACGTCCTGTGGTCACTCCTCGCTCGCGCGGACCAGGCCGAGGAGACCCGCGCGCGCGGTCAACTCGAACAGCGACTGATCGAGCTCGCCGGAATGCCCGAGAACCAGAAGCAGTCGAAGCTGGGAACCTTCGACGTTGCCGTCTGGCGCGAGCATCTCCGCGCCTCCTGGTGAGCGATCACTCGGGCCGCTTCCACTCCCGCTGCTTCTGCAGCAGGAACGGAACAACCTCGTCGAACGCCACGCGGTCTTGCGCCATCGAGTCGCGATCGCGCACGGTGACCGTGCCATCACCCTCGACCGTGTCGCCGTCGATCGTCACGCAGTAGGGCGTGCCAACCTCGTCCATGCGGCGGTAGCGACGGCCGATCGCGCCCTTCTGGTCGTAGAAGGTCCGCATGCCGACCTCCATCAGCGAGTTCTGCATCTCGCGCGCGCGCTCCGGCATTCCGGCCTTTTTGACCAACGGAAGCACGGCGACCGTGATCGGAGCGATGCGCGGGTGGAAGTGCAGCACCGTGCGCACCTCCTTCTTCTCGCCATCCCCAATTTCCTGCTCGTTGTAGGCATCGATCAGGAAGGTCATCGCCGCGCGGTCACAGCCAGCAGCTGGCTCGACGACGTGCGGGACGTATCGGTTCTTGTTGGCCTCGTCGAAGTAGCTGAGTTCCTTGCCCGAGCCCTTGCTGTGGGCATCGAGGTCGTAGCTGCCGCGCTTCGCGATGCCTTCGAGTTCGCCCCAGCCAAAGGGGTAGAGGTATTCGACGTCCGTGCAGCCGGACGAGTAGTGAGCCAACTCGTCACTCGCGTGCGGACGCATGCGGAGGTTCTCCTTGCGGACGCCATTTTGGACGTACCAGTTGAAGCGCGCGTCGCACCAGTACTCGTACCACTTCTCGTCGTCCTCCGGCGGGCAGAAGAACTCCATCTCCATCTGCTCGAACTCGCGAGTCCGGAAGACGAAGTTGCCCGGCGTAATCTCGTTGCGGAAGGACTTGCCGATCTGCGCGATGCCGAACGGCGGCGCCATCCGGGCACTGGTCACGACATTGTTGAAGTTCGTGAAGATGCCCTGCGCGGTCTCGGGACGGAGGTAGACCGTGCTCGACGTGTCCTCCATCGGACCGGCAAAGGTCTTGAACATCAGGTTGAAGGCCCGCGCGTCGGTCATCAGACCGTCCTGCTGGCACTGCGCGGCCTTCCGACCCTTGAACTGCTTGTCCTTGTTGGGGCAATCCAGGTCCGGCAGATGGTCCTCACGGAACCGGCCCTTGCAGGTCTTGCAGTCCACGAGCATGTCCGCGAATCCGGCGAGGTGACCGGACGACTGCCACACCTCGGGGTGCTGGATGATCGCGGAGTCGAGGCCGACGACGTCATCACGCTGGACGACCATCGCACGCCACCAGGCGTCCTTGACGTTCCGCTTCAGCTCGACGCCCAGCGGGCCGTAGTCGTAGCAGGAGCTGAAGCCCCCGTAGATCTCGCTGGATTGGAAGACGAAGCCGCGCCGCTTGCAGAGCGACACGATGCGATCCATCAGGTCAGAGGTCTGTTCAGCCATCGGAGCCGAGGACGCTAGCAGGCGTGGAGCCAGGAAACAGCCGTGAGTCCGAATGCGGAGCAGATCCGGACCGCGCATCCGGGCCGGTCGCACTTTCGAACTTCGCAGACGCTCGACTTGGGCGACTCCAACCTGTCGGATCGAACCCCTCGCGCCAGCCTCCACTCCCCCCTCAAGCGTGCCCCGGAGACTCCCGCTACTCCTCGCAACCCCGACCGTCGCCCTCATCAGCGCCCTGGCCGGTGGCTGCGTCGGCCCGCAGAGCACCGGACCGGCGCCCGCTGAGGAGCCGGCGACGGCACCCGAAGGAGGGGCCGAGCAAGAACCGGAACGCGCCCATGACTGGCGTATCGACCCGACGAACCCGGACCTCGACCGCGTCCGACTGGTCTCCGGCGAGTGGCTGATCGGCGAGGTCGTGGAGCTGCGAAACGACATCCTCGTCTTCGACAGTGACGTGCTCGACGAAGTCGACCTCGACTGGGACGAGGTCGCCGAGGTCTACTCCAATCGACCGATGATGGTCCTGCTCGAATCGCGCGACGTCGCGACGGGGCGCATCGACGTGCTCGACGATCGCATCACCTTGATCGAGGAGAGCGGAGCCTCGACGGCCCTGACTCGAGACGACCTGACCGCGATCGTTCCCGGGGAGCCGGAGGAGCAGAACTACTGGTCGGGCGGCTTCACGATCTCGGTCGCCGGTCGCTCTGGGAACACGGACCAGGTCGACTCGTCCGCGCAGTTCCGGCTCGAACGGGAGACGGCGGACACGCGTGCACGGCTCACCTACGTCAACACCTACGGCGAAGTCGATGGCGAAGCGGTGGCTTTCAACCAGCGAGGAACCGGATCCTTCGACGTCTGCCTGTCTCGAAGGCTCTTCGTCCGACCGGTCGGACTCGACTACTTCCGGGATCCGTTCCAAGGAATCGAGCGTCGCCTGACCCCGTCGGCAGGCCTCGGCTACGACCTCTTCAAGAGCGGCGAGTTCGACTGAAATGTGACGACCGGCATCGGAATCCGCTCAACGCGTTACTCGGGGGTCCGACCCGACGGCTCTCGATCGGACAACGAAGGCACCGGCGTCGTGATGACTCATCTCGAGTGGGAAGTCACCCCCTCGGTCGACCTCGACCTCGACTACCAGGTCCAAGTCGGGTTCGCCCGAGGCGACGACGTGAACCACAACCTGCGGGCGCTTCTGTCCGTCGACCTGATCGACGACTTCGACCTCGACGTCGGATTCCAGTGGGATCGCGTTGGAGACCCCGTCCCCCTCGCGGACGGCACGCTGCCTGACGGCGACGACTTCCGCGTGACGGTCGGGGTCAGCTGGGACTTCTGATCGACAAGTCTCCCTGCCCACGCGGGGCGCAGGGCACCTTGCGAGAAGCCCCAGGACCACCGAGACTGGCCGAGTTCGGGATCGCCCCCTCTCGATCGCCGAGCGCCACCATGCCTGCCCGCACCGCTGGGAAAGCGCTCTTCGCCGCGTGGGTCGCACTCGCGGCTCTGTGGCCGAGTGCCGTCGTGTTCGCCGAGACGAGACCGCAAGCGCTGGCCCTCGCCTACGACTTCGAGCCGGATGCACTTCGCGACGGGCGACTCGAGTCGACGGTCGGCCCGACCTCGCTCGGATCCGAAGACGACTTCCGCTTCGTGGGTCCGACCCTGCTCCTCGACCCGGACTCGGCTCCGGCGATGTCGGAGGAGTTCGATCCCGCGGATGTCCTCAGTCGACGATCGATCACGATCGAAATGGTCCTCGCCGTCGACGAACTCTCCGGCCATCGCCCCCTGGCGGCGATCTTCCGCGAGGAGGATGGGCAGGAACGCGGCCTGTTCCTGTCTTCGAAGTCGGGGTTCCTGACCTTCGGTCTGCGCACCGAAGACAGTGAGTCGACGACGACCGTAAGTTCGAACCGCGCGATTCCCGGACGCAGGTTCTGCTCCGCCATCGCGACCTACAACGGCGAGGAGCTGCGGCTGTACCAGAACGGGCAACTCGTCGGCACGACTCCGGCCGAGGGTCGGATCGCCTGGTTCGACGAGCACCGCCTTCGGATCGGTGGGTTCGATCCTTCGATCTCGAGCCGCCAGACCGTCGGGGCGATCCACTCCCTGAGGATCTACAACCGAACGATCCGGACCTCGGGCGTGCGAAAGCGATCTAGGCTGCCCCCCGACCTGCCGAGCGTCACTGATCGAGTGCTGCACGCACATGGCCTGGACCGGGAATCGGCTCCTCTCGATCTGCTCGTCGACATCGCGATCGAACGTGGAGCGAATCAGCTGATCTCGACCCAGAAGCCGAACGGCGCCTTTCCGGGCAATGAATCTTATCGGAACGGCGCGACCGCTCTGTCGGTCCTGGCACTCCTGCACTCTGAGATTCCGCCGACCCATCCGGCGATCCGTCGCGCCGTCGACTTCCTCGCCGAGGAACGACCGACGCAGACCTATTCCGCTGGCATCGAACTGATGATGTTGGCGACCCTCGACGACCCGAGCCGACAAGGAATGGCCGAGGAGAGCCTTGAAGCACTCCTCCGATTCGAACAGGACGGACACTGGGCTTATCCCGATGGCGGCCCCGACCTCTCGAACACACAGTTCGCCGCGCTGGGGCTCTGGGCAGCGGAGGACCTCGGCCTACAAGTTCCCGATGCGGTCTACGAACGGATGTGCCGTCGGCTGCTCGCGGACTACCGCGGCCCGGCCGAGCGCGGAACGGTCGGGAGCCCGCAGGACTCAACGGAAACAACTCGTGAAGTCCAGGGCTTCGGCTACTCACCTCGAACCAGGTCCAGTCGATCGACGATGACCTCGGCCGGACTTTGCGTTCTCGCCGTCGCAAGGAACAGCGGAGCGCTCCGCCAATCCGACCTCAAGCGGGCTCGAGACGCGTCCGAGTCCGCGATCGGCTGGCTCGCCTCACGTTTCCCTCCACGCGACTCGCTTTACGGTCTCTACGGCCAGGAGCGGGTCGGAGCGCTGTTCGCCACCGAGCACTTCGGCGCCATCGAATGGTATCCGCACGGGGCGGAGCGCCTGATCTCGGACCAGAACGAGCGCGGTGGCTGGGGCAACTCCTCCGAGACCTCGTTCGCCCTCCTCTTCCTGACGCGAGCGACGAAGAAGCAGGTCAGCGGTCCGACGACCGGAGCTAGCGCCGGATCCGTTTGGAGCCTGACCGACGGTCCGATCCACTTGCGAGCCGCGGGTCGTGACAGGACCTCGGTCTACGTCGTCGGTTTCGACGAGTCGATCCTCGCTCTCGAACCACGGATCGAACGCATCCTCTACGCAGTCGACGGCCGACTCGTGAAGTCCTTCGAGTTCGACGAGAGCGAACCTTGGCAACGGGACTCGTTCCCGTTTCAGCTCGAACTCGACTTTGCGGCCCCCCACGAGATCGCCGCCGAAGTGGTGTTCACGGATCGCGAGGGCCAGCGCCACCGACGACGATCCAGGACCCTCACGATCGAACCACCCGAGTAGACCGACACCTTGGCCCGCTACGACTCCATCGGACCTGGCTACGCCAAGTATCGCCACGAAGACCCTGAACTGCGCCGTCTGATCCACGGGGCACTCGGGGACGCCCGCACGGTCGTGAACGTCGGTGCCGGCACCGGCTCCTACGAACCTCTCGACCGTCATGTGATCGCGATCGAGCCGAGCGATGCGATGACGGTTCAACGTTCGACCGATCATCCACCCGCCATTCGAGCCACGGCCGATGCGCTCCCGCTCCGCGACCAAAGCGTCGATGCCGCGATGGCTGTTCTGACCATCCATCACTGGGACGGATGCCAAGAGCGGGGAGTACGAGAGATGCGTCGCGTCGCGCGCGGCCCAATCGCAATCGTCACCTACGATCCGGAGATCAGCGGTCAGATGTGGTTGATGTCGGACTACCTGAGCGAAGTCGCCGAACTCGATCGCCGTATCTTCCCGCCACCCGATCGGGTCGCGAGCTGGCTCGGGGGTGCGTGCATCAAAGAAGTCCCCCACGCAGCGGATACGCCCGACTGGAACCTCGGCGCCTTCTGGGCCCATCCCGAACGCGTGTTCGACCAAGGCGCCCGCGACGCGACCTCGGGATTCGCTCGCCAGCCCGCGCCGGTGGTCGAACGAGTGCTTCACGACCTCCGAAGGGACCTCGATGACGGAACCTGGGACCGGCGCCACGGATCTCTCCGCCGACTCGAGGCTCTCGACGTGGGACTGAGGCTGATCGTTTCTGAGGGCTGACCGCCGGAGAAGGCGGAACAGAGCCGTTTTCCCGCCCGGGCAGCTCGCCGGGAAGCTCGCACTCGCGGATCTCGGAGTTCGGGCCGCACCTTGCTGACTTGCCGAGCCGAGCCGTTCTGCAGAGGATGGGCGTTGCCGGTTCTGCCCCTCTCGAACCAGCTTCGTCCCTCATGGCTCTCCCAATCGTTCGCGGCCCGAACCGCGTCTGGACCCGTGTGTGCGCACGGCTCTCGACGGTCGCTGTCTTGCTGATCGCAACGACCGGCCTCGGAGAACTCCGCGCACAACGACCGATCCTCGATTACCGCTTCCAAACCGGACATATGGAAGGCGGCGCCTTCACCCCGGTCGTCGGCGATCTGAAGGTCTCGGCCGAGGGCGAGATGATCTTCGCCTCGGACACATTGCTGATATCCGAGGCTTCGAGGCCGCTCATCTCCGAACCGTTCGATCCGACCGACGTCCTGACGGATCGCGCGTTCTCGATCGAAGCAGTGGTCTCGGTCGACGACTTCGGACCCAATCGACCAATCCTGTCGATGTGGGCCGACGTCGACGGGCAGCGCCGTGGCTTCTGCCTGATGGCACACAACAACCGGCTGACCTTCGGCCTACGCACGACGAAGTCCGATCAACCGACCTTCGTCGAGTCGAATCGGCTACTGGAACGCAACCGCTACGTGCTCGCGACCGCGACCTACGACGGCCGGCGCATGCGGCTCTACCAGGATGGAGCACTCGTCGGCACTTCGAAGGATCAGAGCGGTCGGGTCGCCTACTACGACACACAGCGACTCTCGATCGGCGAGTTCGAGGTTCCGATCGAAGGCGAACGATTCAAAGGTGCGATCCACTCGTGCCGCATCTTCGACCGGGTTCTAAGCCAGACGAACGTCGAACGACGACTGAATCTACCCGACGGCCTGCCAGACCCCGCGACCCGCCGCCTCGCCTGGCTCGGATTCTCGAAGTCTGACGCGCCGATGCAGACGCTGATCGACCTCGCGATCGACCAGGGTGTCGAACACCTGCTCGAGGAGCAGAGGGACAACGGTCGATTCCCGAGTCACGAGAGCTACCGCAACGGCGCAACCGCTCTAGCAACTCTAGCCCTGCTGCACTGCGGTGTGGCTCGCGATGACCCCGCGATCTTGAAGGCGCTGGAGTTTCTCGCCGAGCAAGCGCCGGTCACGACCTACGCGGCCGGCGTCGAATTGCTGATGCTGCAGACCCTCGACTCGCCGGCACGACGCCGCATGGCCGAGGACTCACTGCAGGCGCTGCTCGACTTCGAACAGGACGGCGAGTGGGCCTATCCGCACAACCACGCAGACCTCTCGAACACGCAGTTCGCGGCTCTTGGCTTCTGGGCTGCGGAGCAGATGGGCCTGGAGATCGATGACCGTGTCTACGACCGGATGATCGATCGATTGATCGACGACTACCGCGGCAATCCGGACAAGGGCGAAGTCGGTTCACCATCCAACAACTCGGTGACCGAACGGCGGATCCGCGGCTTCGGCTACTACCCCCGCCGCAGTGGCACACGCGCGACGATGACCTTGGCCGCGCTCTGCGTCATGGCAATCGCGACCGAGTGCGGTGGGTTGAACCAACCCCGCAAGACCAAGGTCCGGGAAGCAACGGAGCAGGCACTCGACTGGTTCGCCGCGCGGTTCCCGCCGCGTGATTCGCTCTACGGCCTGTACGGACAAGAGCGGGTCGGCGCCCTCTACGAGACCGACTTCTTCGGCTCGAACGAGTGGTATCCGCACGGCGCTCGCCGACTCGTCGGTGACCAGAACAGCAACGGCAGCTGGGGCGACGTGGCGGAGACCTCTTTCGCACTGTTGTTCCTCAGTCGCGCGACGCGCAATCAGGTGCATGGCCCGTTGACCGGCGAGAGCTCGGGCACGGTCTGGAACTTGGCCGAGGGGCCGGTGCGTCTCCGAGCTGCGGGCCGTGAACCGACGTCGATCTTCCTGGTCGGCTTCGACGACGAGACGACCGCCAAACAACCTCGCGTTCTCCACGTGGCGTGGACGATCGATGGCGAGGTGAGCCAGAACTTCGAGAGCGACGGTGGCGGAGTCTGGCGCGGCGCGCCGTACGCGTTCCAATCCCCGCTCGACTTGCGGACTGCGCACGAAGTCACGGCCACGGTCCGATTCCTCGGCAACGACGGTCAGGAACACACGGTGACTTCGCAGGCGATGGTCGTCGGCGGTCCTTCGCGCGACCGCTGACGCCAGATCACTGTTTGGGGATCACGGTTTGGGGATCGCCGACGCGCTGGAATCGTCCAGCCGATACGCTTCGTGGCTCGGATGCGGCGCCGCGCGCGACAACGACCGAAGAAGAATCCCAGGCCGAAATGGGCAGCCTCTCTGCTCGCCGGGATCCTCGCAGCCGGCCTCTCGAGCTGTGACGACGAGAATGCCAGCGTGGTGTTCGCGGCCGCTTCGCTGAGGGCTCCGCTCGAGGAAGCCATCACCGCTTTCGAGGCGGAACACCCGGACGCCGAGATCCGGCTCCACCTCGCCGGCTCTTCGACCCTCGCGCTGCAGATCCTCCAAGGCGCACCAGCCGGCCTATTCCTCTCGGCCGACGAGCCCTGGATCCGTCGCGTGCAACAGTCGGGGAAGACCTCGGCCGAGCCCCTGCCCTTCGTCTCGAACCGTATCTGCCTCGCGGTGCAGAAGGGCAACCCCCGCCGAATCACCGGGCTGTCGGATTGGTTCCGTGACGACCTCCGCGTCGGACTCTGCGGACCCGATGTGCCAGCCGGCCGCTACGCACGGGCCGTCTTGGCAGGCGCAGGGGTCGAGCCGCGCTCCGTCTCGGACGAGCCCGACGTACACGCGCTCGCCACCAAGGTCGCCTTGGGCGAGATCGATGTGGCTCTCCTCTACCGAACCGATCTCACGATCCACGACCTGGAGGAAGTCGGGATCGGAGCGGATGGCGACGTCGGTATCCGCTACTGGCTCGCGCTGCTCGGAGAGCACTCACCGCAAGAGAACGACTCGCTGTCAGCGTTCGTTGATTTTCTCCGAAGTGCCACCGGCCTCGCCCTCCTTCAGTCCCACGGGTTCGCCCTCTGATGACTGGACTCAGCCGCGCCCGCACCCTCGGCCTGTTCGGCCTACTGGTCGTGGCCTTGCTCTTCGGCGCACCGGTGCTCGCGCTGCTGCTGCGCCTGCCCTGGGATCGGGCCGCCGACCTAATCGGTCGACGAGAGGTTCTCGACGCGTTGAAGCTGTCGCTCTGGACCGCGACGACCTCCGCGATCCTCGCAGCCGCGTTCGGCCTACCAGTCGCCCTTTGGCTGTCCTCGGGCCGAGGACCGGTTCGAGCGATGGCCCGCGTCCTCGTCACGCTGCCGATGGTCCTCCCGCCGGTCGTCGGCGGCCTCCTACTCCTCCTCGCCTTCGGCCGCTCCGGAGTGTTCGGAAGTGTTCTCGATGAGTGGTTCGGCATCGGGTTGCCGTTCACCAGCGGTGCGGTGATCACCGCGCAAGCCTGGATCGCCATGCCGTTCTTCGTGCTCACGGTCGAGAACGGGATCCGCGGCCTCGACCAGCGCCCACTCGAGGCCGCACGCACGCTCGGTGCCTCCCCAGCGCAGGCGTTCTTCGCAGTCACGCTCCCCGCGATCCGTCCGACGATCGCGACCGGAACAGTGATCGCCTGGGCCCGGGCTCTCGGCGAGTTTGGAGCGACGATCACGTTCGCCGGCAATCTCCGAGGCGAAACGCGGACGATGCCGCTGCAGGTCTACGCCGGTTTCCAATCCGATCCCGACACAGCGATCGTCACGAGCTTCGTGCTTCTGACGATCGCGGTAATCGTGCTCGTGCTATCCCGCAACCACTGGCTGCCCAGGTCGACCGACCGATGAACACGGCATCGCATCCGACCCGGCGCCTCGGCGTGGACTTCTCTTCGAACGCGAACGACTTCGAACTCGAGGTCGCATTCGAAGCGAGGCCGTCCGAGACCTTGGTCCTCGTGGGGCCGAACGGCGCTGGCAAGTCGACCTGTGTTCGAACACTGGCCGGACTCCGACAAATCGACCGAGGATCGATCACCTGCGGCGATTCGGTTTGGGATGACCCGTCGCAGAACACGTTCGTCCAGCCACAGGATCGGAGGATCGGCGTGGTGTTCCAGGACTTCCGCTTGCTCCCCCACTTGAGCGTGCTCGACAACGTCGCGGCCGGTCCCCGCTTCCGTGGCCAGGCCCGCAACGACGCGCGACGGACGGCTCGCGGATGGCTCGATCGATTCAGCCTCAGCAGCCTCGAGGGCCGAAGCCCACAGCAACTCTCTGGCGGAGAGACCCAGCGCGTCGCGCTCGTTCGCGCGCTCGCATCGGAGCCCTCGGTCCTACTCCTCGACGAGCCGCTCTCCGCGATCGACTCCAGCGAGCGCCTGGCGTTGCGCCGACTCCTCGGCGAAGTGCTGGCGGCCTTCGGGGGGCCACGGATCCTGATCACCCATGACGTGCAGGACGCCTTCGCTCTGGCCGACCGCATCGTCGTCCTCGAGAACGGCCACGTGAGCCAGCAGGGATCGCTCGCACAGATCTGCCGGGCGCCGCGCTCCCGCTATGCTGCCGACTTCGTTGGCGTGAATCGGATCGAAGGACTGGTCGCGGACGGACGACTCGCGCTCGAAGACGACGCCGTCTTGGTGGTCGACCCCGGGACCCCCGACGGCCTCACGACGGTCACGATTCATCCCCGCGCGATCTCGCTCTTCCCCGAGCCTCCGGTCGGCTCGCCACGGAACGTCTTTGAGCTCCGGGTCGGGTCCATCGAATCCGGACTCGAACGCGCTCGGATCCGATTGAACGGCTCTCTGCCCTGCGTCGCCGAGGTGACGAAGGAGTCGGTGCGACAACTCCAGCTGGAACCTGGCCGACGGATCTGGGTCGCGGTCAAGGCGACCGAAGTCCACGCCTGCGACTGAGCCGAGGAGCACTCAGCTCATGAACGCCGCGCGCATCGCGACGGTCATCGCCGCGAAGACAACGACGCCGAGAATCGTCCAGACGGCCCCCTGGCGGCGCAGCTTCTTCATCTGCCACCACATCGCGAGGCCACTCAGCCCAAACCCGACCATGGCGAAAGCGACGATGTCGACGAGGACCGCCCAGACGAACCGCGCGTTCGGCTCGTCGGGGTAACCGTGGGCCGTGTGCATGCGAGTCAGCATGCGCCGCCAGCCGGGAGCCTCCGCCTCGGATGTCGGACGAAGGGTCACCGTTTGCGACTTCGGATCGAAGTCCGCGGTGTGCTCGACACCGTCCACGGTGAGAGCGAACCGGATCGTCGGCAGCCGCTCGAGCTCCACACTCGACTCTTCCAGATTCGCTCGGCGCGCGACCTCGTGCGCAGATTGCTCGAACTCCGATTCGAGGTCTCGCCCGAGCTCGACCTGAACTCGCTGGGGTCCCTCACGCTCTTGCCCCACGTCGGGTTCGATCTCGCTCCGGACCTCGAAAGCACCGCCCGCCCCATTGCGAAGGCGTAGGCTGTGCCGTGTCGACTCCGTCTCGACCACGATGCGACCGGTGCGGCCGAACTCGGCCGGCTCACCGTCGCTCACCCGAGCGAGCTCGGGCACTGCTTCGCCGCCGAAGTCCGAGGCTTCGAGAGCCGCATGGACTTGCTGGGCGATCGCTTCGGCCGCAGCCGGATCGAAGACCGTGCCTTCGGTGAGCTCCGAGCCGTGGCGAAGGACGTCGTCACGAAACGACGTTGGGTGGTTGAAGAGGAAAGCGGAGACGCCGAACAGCAGCACGAACGGGCACAAGGCCAGACCGGCGTAGAGGTGCACTCGGCGCACCGCCTTCATCGTCTTCATCGCTCGCCGCCCCCGTGGCCTCCAGTCGACGAGGCTTCCTGGACACCAACGGCCTCATCCTCGAGGTCCTCGAGCCCTAGGTCGACGATGGCGACGAACGCTTGGCCACCTTCTTCGAAGTGCGTCGAGACGAACACCAACTGCCCGTGCATCGCGAACATGCGAACGTGTCGCGCCGGGAACGGGAGTTCGTCGATAACCGTGCGCCAGCCCGAGCCGGGCTCCCAGACCTCGACCGATCGGTTCTCGCTGAACGACCGCTCCCCGTCTGGCGAAATGCCGAGAGCCATCACGAGGCGCCCATCGAGCTCGACAACACGCGGTGAGATCCGTGGCTTGCTCGGCGCATCGATCGTGCGCCAGGTTTCGGTCTCGAAGTTGAAGACATCGATCTCCTCGATCACCGAGAAGCCTTCGCCAAGGCCACCGAGCATGAAGAACTCGTCGCCCAGCTTGGCCGAACCAAAAGCTCGACGCGGCCGCGGAAGCTCGAAGTCGGTCGTCTCGAACGTAGCGTCTTCTTGAAGCGGGTAGCGCACGACAGAGGTCGGGTAGACGAACTCCTCTTCCTCATCGAAACCGGTTCCACCGAAGACGTAGAGAGACTCTTCATGCTCGCAGAGCCCGAACTGAGTCCTCGGCTCTGGCATCATCGCCCGATGGGTCCAGGTCCGAAACTTCAGGTCGAAATGCCAAAGATCTGCATGCGCCCGCTCGGTGCTGTCCGCGTTAGCCGATTGGATCGAACCGTCGGCGAGCACCTGGTCGTGACCAAAGCCACCGAGGGCCCAGCCATCGACGTCCTTCTTCCCGGTCTGGATCGTGACGTAGGACTGCCGATCGAGAGGAGCCTCCGGCATCGTCGAATCGACCGTCATGGTCGCGAGCCGTAGTGCCCGACCCTCGCGAGAGAAGTCTTCGGCCTCGAAGGCATGCTGCTCGGTGGACTTGTTGCCACCGAACATCCACAGAGCGTCGCGGTAGATGAACACGCCTTGTCGGTTCAGCGCCTCCCCATTGTAGGGGATGGTCCAAGCCGTGATGCGTGGCTGGTTTGAACCATCGATCGGAAGCACCTCGACCGTGCTCATGTGGTCGCCGGCGCCTACGCCGGCGATCGCAACCAGGCGATCCTCACCGAGCGTCGCGAAACGCTCAAAGAAGCGCGGCTGCAGGTAATCGACGACCTTCGTGTAGGAATCCGCCCCTGGCTCCAGGCGGAACAGTGGCGAGTTCAGACCACTCGCGAACAGAACGCCGTTAACGGTCGTCGCAGCGGCACCGAATCCTCGTGCCGGCAGATCAGGTCCGTCGGTCCAAGCTTCGGTCGCCGGGTCGTAGATCGAAGTCGCCGAACTGAGGCCGCCTTCCTCCTGAATGCCGCCGATAACCGCGAGCCTCGAGCCGACCGCCGCGATGGCGAGCGCTCGGCGCTGGAACGGCGTCTCAGGCATCGCTTCCCAGACCAGCTCATCGGCCGACAGGTCCGCGGACCACGCCGTCTTGTGCCAGACCGGCTCACCGTCCTCGGCGTGGCCCATCGACCACCCACCAACGACGTAGACACGGCCATCGAGAACGAAGGCATCGTGCGAAGATCGAGGCTCCGGCAGAGGCGTCGCATCGAACCAACGCATGCGAGCCGTATCGAAGCGCCGAACCGTATCGGTCGAGACCAGATCGTCGATCTCGCCAGGGCCATTCAGAGCCCGCAGACCGCCGATCCGGAACAGGTTCGATCCATGAGCGACGAGGGCGGTTCCCTGAACCGGAAGGTCGCTCGGAAGCTCCTCGATGTGCGTCGGCGAGATGCCATCGATTCCGACAAGGCTCATCCGATAGAGCTCACCGGTTTGCGTGTGGCTGCCGAACTGGTGCGTGTTTCCGGAGTGACCGCCGTAGACGTAGACCCAGTTGTCGATCTGGGCGGATCCGAAGCTCGCGAGCTTCTTTGGCACCTTGTGACCGGCGACGAGCGGAAGCGGGTCGTCAACCGGCGAATCCTGGGCGACGACAGAACGTGACGCACCCCCCACCAGAAGGGCGGCGGTCACGAAGACTAAGAAACGGGAGGGGTTCATCCTGATCAGAATCGGAGTGGCCAGGTTCAGAGTGTCGTGATGCGCATCGCCAGTGCGTGCGGACCGATGTCCGTGGCGAATGCTGCATCGGGGTCTGCACGGTGAGCGACCGTCCAGAGTGGGAAAGGCGGCTGGGTCAGCCCACCGAGCGTGATGCGCGCTCGGTTCGTCGCGACGAGGCCGAACGGCGGGTTCACCGTCGGGACGAAAGAAAGGAATTGGTGGAACAGCGTCGTGCCCTGAAGGGCGGGACGCGGAGGGATGCTGAAGAAACTCCCGGGTGTCTGAGCCGTGATCGTTCCCATCGGGTTTGCGATCGCGGGCAGGAAAGCGTCGATGCTTTGGAGCAGAGCACACTGCGGCGTGAACTGGAACGGAAGGTTTCCGAACAGCGGATCGAAGGTATCCGAGAAACCGATCAGAAGCGCGGCCGGAGCATTCGGTCCAAGGCCTGTCGCATTGAGGCTGTAGGCACCGCCCGGCGCGTAGACGTCGTAGGCGCCCGAGAAAGGTCGAGTACCGAACGGCTGGATGGCGGCGATTGGCTGGCCTGCACCAGCCGAGCAGCCAGTTCCTTCGACGACCGCGGTGCCGCCGAACGCACCCTCCGGTTGTCGAGCTTGATCCAGGGAGCCGTGGCCCGCACCGGCCGCCGAGTTCCCGCGAATCATGAACTCGACGACGAAGAATCCGCCGCCCGTCAGATCAACGTTGAGCGGCGGATTGATCGGGAAGGTCCACGACGGACTCCAAGGCTCGGGAGCCGCATTGCTCTCGTCGATGCGAATTGTTGTCGCACCGTCAAAGATGGTGGTGAGCGGCGAGGTGAGGTTGCCCCCGAAGCTGCCGCGCGGAGAGCCGACCGCGGTGGTTCCGACGCGCACCGTCAGCTGGGTGATCGGGAAGTCGACACCCGGGCTGGTCGGAGGCAACGGCCCGTCGTAGCGGAACGCGATCTCGGTCGCGGTGAACAAGGGCGAACCCAGTTCACTCGCTCCGTAGAAGATCTGCGTCCGCGTGTTGTTCGTCGTCGCGGGGAACGCCGTCAGCGACGGCAGCTCCGCAAGGTCCGCGTTGAACGACATCGGCCCGAACAGGAAGTTCGGCCCCTGTGCTTCGACGGCGGGCGTGAGAGTCACAGCGAGCACGGTCGCGGCCGCGCCAGCAAGCAGCTTCGCGCGCAGGGAGCTACGCGTCATCGTTCGGTGCGTCATGGGTCGTATCTCAGCGTTCCTTGCGGTGGTTGGAGTGCGTGATCAGACGATCACTCGAACTCGACGCCCAGGCCGTTCGAGAGAACGACCGGGAAGAGCGTCGCCGGGGAGCCGAGGTTCACCTCGCCACCCTGGAAGAAGAGGCTCTGACCAACCAGCGCCGGGTTGTTCGGGACGGCGAGCGGCAGGCTCGCGTTGCCCATTCCGTCGGTCAGCAACGAGAGCGAGGCGTCGATCGACGTGAGCAGATCGCAGCCACCGCCGAACGAGAACGGCAGCGGACCGAAGGCACTCGTCGTGTTCGAGAACCCAACGAAGAGGAACGCACCGGCCGCGGTGCCGTTCGTAAGGTCCACGGTGAACGCGCCACCCGGCGTAGCAAGACCAGTGCCGTCGATCGTCATCTGCGAAGTCGACGGAGCCGCGCAACCAGCGCCATACTGGTAGGGGGCACCGATCGGCTCGAAGACCATGCGGAACTTGATGCCGCCGTCCGGGCGCGGGCCGCCGGCTGCGGTCGGAAGGCCCTGGAAGTCGAAGTCGACGTTGCGACCGGTCTCAGTGGTCGTGCGAACCGGCTGAAGAACACTACCGATGCTGAACGGCGCGACGAAGGTCGTCAGGTCGACGCAGACGCTGTCGCCCGGGTTGTAGACGAACGGCTGGGCGAGCGGATACTCGAGCCAGGACGTGACCGGCGCGAACTGAGGGATGAAGGCGCCGTCGAACTGCAGCGTTTGGTCCGGCAAGTTGACGTTCCACGCGCCACCCGGGTCGAAAGTCGAGCTACCGGCGATGCCAGCGCGCAGCGAAAGCTCGCTGTAGGTGCCCATGCCCTGAACCTGGAATCCGATCCGAGTGCAGCGCATCCGCGTGCTCGGCAGACCAGCGAACGAGTCCGGGCAGATGAACTGTGCGCGAACACGCAACATCGCTCCGCCAGCACCCGGCGTGTAGAACGGGGCGAGAATCTCCGGCGCGCCGAGGGTCGAGTCGTCGTAGTCGACGACGACTTCTTGCGCGGTCAGAGTTGGGAAGGAGAGGGCAACGGCCGCGAGGCCGGCGCCGAGAGTCGAGTTCAGGTTCATGGCTTGGAGATGTGGGAGCCAGAGCCCCCGGTTGGAGAGCTCTCAAACTTCTCGTTGAGAAGGAGTCTCAGTAGTTGTTGAGGATGAGAACTAGTCTCAGTTTCGAAGTCAAGCCCGGTCGTCGCTTTGTCTTTCAATCCCCGATGAACTTCCCCCAAGCAAGTCGAGGCCCCTTCTGGAACGAGGCTGCACTTCGGGGATCCCGATGGTTCAGGCCGGATTCGGACCACTCTGCCCCGGAACCGCCGGAAAGACCGCCGTGCGCGTCCTCGTTGCTCTGGACCAGCCGGGAGCACCGCTATGGTCTCCCCTTCGATGTCCGACGCCTTGCCGATGGCCAGCAACCCGAACGACGCCCAACAGGTCTCCCCCGACCGACTGACGCAGATCGCCGACAAGGCGCTCGCAGCTCAAGAACCCGGCGGCACCCCGCTCACTCCCGAGGAGGGCCTCGCGCTCTACCGCGGCCTCGACCAGACCTCGCTCGGGATGCTGGCGGACTCGATCCGCTACCAGCACAACCCGGACTCGACCGTCACCTACATCGTCGACCGAAACATCAACCCGACGAACGTCTGCGTCACGGACTGCGGGTTCTGCGCGTTCTACCGTTCGCCGGGCGACGCCGAGGCCTACGTGCTCCCGCGAGAAGTCATCTACCAGAAGGTCGATGAACTCCTCGCGCAGGGCGGCGTGCAGGTGCTGTTGCAAGGCGGCCACCACCCCTCCTTCAAGACGGAGTGGTACGCGTCGCTCTTCCGCGACCTGAAGGAGCGCTACCCAGAGCTCTGGATCCACGGCATGTCGCCGCCGGAGATCACCCACATCTCGAAGCTCGAGAAACGTCCGGTGCGCGACGTGATCGCGGACCTGAAGGAAGCAGGTCTCGACTCGATCCCTGGTGGCGGCGCTGAGATCCTGACCGAGCGCGTGCGCAAGATCATCGCGCCCAAGAAGGCGACGACCGAGGAGTGGCTCGACGTCATGCGCCAGGCGGCGACGCTCGGACTTCGCGGCACTGCGACGATGATGTTCGGCACCGCGGATACCGACGAGGACCGCATCGAGCACCTGACGCGCATTCGTGACCTGCAAGACGAGTGCGGAGTGTTCACCGCGTTCATCCCCTGGACCTACCAACCCGACCACACGCCGATGAAGGACCAGTTCCCCAAGAAGCTGACGGTCGCCGAATACCTGCGCATGCTCGCGCTCAGCCGGATCTACCTGCACAACGTGCAGCACATCCAGTCGAGCTTCGTCACGCAGGGAATGAAGATCTGCCAGATCGGTCTGACTATGGGCGCCGATGACTTCGGCTCTGCGATGCTCGAGGAGAACGTCGTCTCCTCGGCAGGCTGCTCCCACCCGACCTCGGTCCAAGAGATCGAGCGACACATCAAGGACGCCGGCTTCACGCCAAGACGGCGCAACATGCTCTACCAGCACATCGAGACGCCGGAGACCGACAAGTTCGGGCGGCCACCGCGCAAGAAGGCCGTCGTCAGTGCAGCGAGCAAGGACGGCGCGGGCAACACGGCAGACTCCGACGACACCCTCCCGACGGAGGTGACCCGATGAACTATCAGCCTCTCGACACGGACTTCTCCCGCAAGCTGATCGAGCGAGCGGGCCTCGGCGAGATCCAAGAGAAGATCGACGCCCAGGAGCGTCTGAGCTTCGACGACGGCATGAAGCTCTACGAGACGCCACACCTCGCTGCAGTCGGCGCTCTCGCGCACCAGGTCCGCACGCGCCTCCACGGCGACAAAGCCTACTTCAACAACAACCTCCACATCAACTACACGAACGTCTGCCAGTACTCGTGCAAGTTCTGTGCGTTCGCCGCCAAGGAGGGCGACGAGCGTGGCTACACGATGGAAGGCGAGGACGTCGAGAAGAAGCTGCGCGAGTACGACGACCTGGCACCGACCGAGGTGCACATGGTCGCCGGCATCCACCCGAAGAAGGGCTACGACTACTACCTCGAGATGGTGCGTGCCTGTAAGCGCGCGCGCCCAGACATCCACGTGAAGGCGTTCACGATGGTCGAGATCGATCACATGCTGAAGATCTCGGGCAAGTCGGAGGAAGAGGTGTTCCAAGACCTGCGCGACGTCGGCCTCGGATCCCTACCCGGCGGCGGCGCCGAAGTCCTCACCGACCGCGTCCACAAGGCGACGTTCCGCGACAAGCTCGGACCACAGGAGTGGCTCGACACCGCCCGCAAGGTGCAGAAAGCCGGGTTCAAGATGAACGCGACGCTGCTCTACGGGCACATCGAGCGCACCGAGGAGCGGGTCACGCACCTCGAGAAGCTCCGTGAGTTGCAGGACGAGTGCGGCAACTTCATGGCCTTCATCCCGCTGGCGTTCTGGCCATTCCACACCGGCCTCTCGCGCCACGGCCATGTGACGACCGGCCACATGGACCTGCGCAACATCGCCGTGGGCCGCCTGATGCTCGACAACTTCCCGAACATCAAGGCCTACTGGATCATGATGACCCGCAATGCCGCGCAGACCGCGCTGTCGTTCGGCGCGAACGACCTCGACGGCACCGTGTCCGAGGAGAAGATCACGCACGACGCCGGCACGACCGAGCCGGAAGTGCTCGGCAAGAGCGAGCTCGTGCACCTGATCCGCGAGGCTGGCTACACGCCGGTGCAACGCACGACGACCTACGAGGAGATCGAGGTCGTGACGGCCTGAAGACTGAAGCGGCCGCGCGATGAGCCTGCGGCCCCCTCGCTCGTCGGTCAGAGAAGACTGACGAGCGGGAGCGTGCGCACCGAGAGGGTTCGGTGGTTGAGATCGACGCCGAGGTAGCTGGCGATCGCAAGCAGCCTGTCTTGATCCGGGTCCTCCACTCGCCCCTCCTCGACGGCTTGCATCAGCGCCTGCTCGGGCCGCAGTAGGTCGCCGATCGACTCGTGCACGTAGAGACCTACGTAGCCCGGACCTGACCGCCCCGTATCGGATCGAGGATCATCTACATCCTCGCGCCGGACGATCTTGCCAGACCGATGCACGGTGAAGTCGTAGCTCCGATCCCAGTCACCCAACGAGCCGTAGAAGACATCGAACCTCTTCCCCAATTCGTCGAGGCGTGACCTCAACTCGATCAGACCGTCAGTCGTGTAGCTAAGGTCATCGATCAGGTGCACCCAGCTCGAATCTGAGCAGACGTAGATCGAGTCGTGCTCCTTGAGGTAGTCGGGGTAACGCGAGGAGCAACCACGCAACAAGCGCTCGAGGAGCACGTCCTCGCTCCACTCCGGAACGCAGCGCACTAACGCGCAGAAGCCGGAGTAGATGGCTTGCCGGTCGTCGCCCCGACGGTCGCGAAACACCGGCGTCGGGACCACGGGGGTTCGGGCCGCCGGCCTCGGCCGCCTCTTGAACCAACGCTTCCACACGCCCGCAGGCTACCCGCCTCTCACTTCCGGAGGTCTGGATCAAAGGCGTAGCCCGGGCCGTGCTCCTCGCGCATCACGACGCGGTGGTCCGCCTTTCGGAGGAACCAGGCGACGTGGCGGAAGGTCTCACGGTCGAGGTGCAGCGAGACCGCACCAACGGTGAGGGTCAGGTGCTCGGCCTCCCCGTCCGGCGAGCTGCAGCAGACGCGGAGGTTGCAGAGGTGAGAGCGTGCGATGAGTTCCGACATGCAAGCGTGTTAACGAGAATGAGATTGCGTCTCAAGTTCATATCGTGTTTCCTTCGAAGACCGAGGACCTCGCTCGCGCAGAGATCCTGCACCGGCACACCTTCCTCCACGTTGCTCTCAACCCCAGCCGACGACGCGCCACGACTCCTCCCCAGGGTCCTTCGGGCCCTGGATGCGGCTCTCCGTTCGAGCTGGCGGTGCCCTGACGGATCGGGAGCCAGGTCTCGGAGGACCTGGGTCCAACGTGCCAGTGATGGCTGTTCCACTCTCCGTCGCGAGAGCGTGCAGTGTAGTCCTCTTAGTCCGGTGGCCGCACCGGGTCTGCTCGACCACCCAATCTGCTGGGACGTTGTGGGTGCGAGTGCAGAACGATCGACCGGGGCCAGCCTCGGTCCCGTTTCTATGCGGCGACTCCTCTCGGGGTCGAAGTTGGGCACGCTAGGCGCGAACGGATCGTCCGACCGAACTCGGCGCTGTAGTTCAGTTGGACGTCGCGCCCAGCGTGCCCACTTCCTTTCGAACTGACCTGCCTCCTCCCCCTGCTGTAGGGAGTTCCAGCCGGTCAGAGCAGACGCACCCTCTCGAGGCGAAACCTCTCAAGGTCGCCGGCGGCCAAGAATCGCTCGACCGTCAGAGCGAGCCAGTCGAACCCTCTCGTCGTCGCGAACCTGAACGACGCGCGCCTCGCTCGGAATGATTCGACCGGCAAGTTCGGGCGTCCTGAGATCTTCCTGATAATGAGATTGCGTCTCATGATCACCGAGGTAGTCTTGCGCTCCCAGAACACCCCCCATCCAGCTCGCCGTGGCTGGACCCTCGGATCCGGCTCGACACCTCGGTGTCGGGACCGCAGAGACCCGGATCAACATCGAGGGCCACTGGACCCGGAACCTGAGAGACTCCGATTCCTCAGCGGCAATCACGCCTCGACTCGGCTCAGGGTCAGGTGGAGAGCGGTGTCGTCCGGGCAGCTGGCCGATCGAGATCCTCGCGCTGTGGGTCGCGATCGATCGCCGGACGCCACCGCGCTCATCTTTGCCCAAGGGCCCCACGGCGGTGTTCTTTGATCCCATTCAAACCGTTTTCTTCGGTCGAAAAAGTCAATGCGAAGTAGGTTTCGCCAACCACTCGCCGGGCCGAAACGTTAGGTTCGCTGTCGATCGAGAACGCTCCAGTTCGCCGCAGCTGGAATCCTTCGATGCTCGGTGTCCGGTGTCCCTGGCGCCGGGTTGCAGAGACGCATCGGGCAGAGAAGGAGACGACGGGAACCAGGCCTGAGAACCCTCGATGACCGCCGGCGGCAAGTCGCAGCCAAGGCCAAGACCGGCCAAGGTTTGAAAGCGGTGCCGTTCGGCACTCCCGACGGATCCCCCTTCCGTCGAGAGACCGTCGCCGGGCGGCCCGCTTTCTTCTTTCCCGCGCGCACCCGGCTGTTCCCGGTCTGGGATCCGCAACGGAACCGGCAAGCGAAGGCTGCACCACAGATCCGGTCTTGAGGGGAGGCGCAACCGCCCCGACTCACGGGTTGTTCCGCTCCGGAAGCCGTGCCGACCTGGCGACCCGCTTCGATTCGGGTTGCGAGAGTCCCCGCCCTCGGGATTCCCCTAGTCGAGTTCGACGGGATCACTAGTCGAACGCATCCGAAGCGCTCGTGCTCCAGGGGGGAGCAGCGCGGGAGAGACGGGATGCGGATGAGGACTCTTGGAACACTTGCGGCGCGGATCAGCGCGTCGATCACTTTCGGACTGGTCAGTCTGCTCGGCGGCTGTAGCGGCAGCAGTTCTGGCGGTGCGGCCGTCGTAACCGCACCGAGCATCGACGCGATGGCCTCGGCGGTGCCGGCGGCGATCGGTGGCAACTCGTACTTCGCGCGCATCCGCAGCGACGGCACTCCTCCGTTCACCTACTCAGTGACCTCGGGCACCTTGCCAGCGGGGATCTCGCTGCTTCCCAACTCGGGGGATCTGACCGGAACGCCAACTTCGATCGGGACCTTCGAATTCGAAGTCACCGCGACCAACAGCGCCGGCTCGGACACGCTGCCCTTCTCCATCGCGGTGTCACCCGACCCGGACCTAGCGCCGACGATTACGACGACGAGTGTTCCCGATGCGACGGTCGCCCTCGCCTACGAACAGCAGATCACGGTGACCGGAGAGGCGCCGATCACATTCTCGATCACTGGCGGCTCTCTCCCTGCCGGGCTCGTCCTCGACACGAACACCGGCCGAATCGCCGGCACGCCGGCCTTGGTCGATCCGCAGACCTTCACGCTGCTCGCGACGAACTCCCACGGCAGCGACTCGCAGGAGCTCACGATCGGAGTTCTTCCGATTCCGACCGCCCCGACGATCACGTCACCAGTCAGCGGAGTCCTTCCGCAGGTCCGGGTCGGCAACCTGTTCGAACAGTCGTTCCTGGCCACCGGCTCGGCGCCGATGACCTGGTCGCTGAGCGCGGGCGCACCGCAGACAGTGAACATAAACCCCAACACTGGTCAGCTCGGTGGAATCTCGCTCGCCGAGGGGACCTTCAACTTCGACGTCCTCGTGACGAACGTCGCGGGCTCGGACTCGCTGTCCGTGACGCTCGAGTTCGTCCAGGTCCCGGTGATCGCGTTCACGCTGGTCGACGAGGGAGTGGTCGGCTCGACGGTCTCGCTGTTCGGTTCCGGTTTCGACCCGATCCCCGCGAACAACTCGGTCGAGTTCGGCGGCACGGCGGCACGGGTCCTCGCGGTCACGTCGCCCTTCACGCTCAACGTCGAGGTCCCTCCCGGGACGCCGATGAGCCCGGTCAGCATCGTCGTGACAGTCGACGGCCAAGACAGCAACGCGGTGGCGTTCACCGTCGACCCGACGACGGTTTTCTTCGTCGATGCAGACGCCACTGGGACCGAGGACGGGAGTTCGTGGACCGACGCGTTCACCGACCTTCAGTCCGCACTGGCCGCGGCAAGCGACACCGACCAGATTCGGATCGCCGAGGGCCGCTACTCGCCCGGCAACGCCCGGGATGACACGTTTCAGCCGATCGACGAGGTACAGCTGTTGGGAGGCTACGCCGGTGTGAGCGGACTCGGGAACACCCGCGATCCGTTGAGCAACCCTACGGTCCTCGACGGCGACGTCCTGGGTGACGACGCGGGTGCGAGCGGACGTTCTGAGAACAACGAACACGTCGTGACCGCGACGAGCACCGGATCCCTCTTCCTCGACGGATTGACGATCCGCGGCGGTCAGGCGAACGGCATCGGCACCACGACCGGAGCGGGCGTCCTCGCCGTGACCTCCGGAAACGTCGCACTGCTCAATTGCCGATTCGAGGAAAACGCCGCCCTCGGCGACGGAGCCGCAGTGTTCGTCAACTCCACGTCCATGGCCCTCAGCACGATCGCAGACTGCATCTTCGAGTCGAACGAATCGATGGCGTCCGGCGGAGCCGTGTCGGCAACGACCAACGGGCTCAAGCTCACTCGGTCCGTGTTCAGCGACAACGACGCAGCTGGCAGCGGAGCGATCGCAGTCGCGGGCGCCGACCTTGACGCCAGCGATCTCCTGTTCGTCGGAAACACCTCCTCTGCCGGGAATGCGGCCGTCTCTGTGACCGCGATGGACTCGGTACTCAGCCACTTGACCGTCACGGCGAACACCGGCACAGGCGCCGCGGTGAAGACCTCGGCAACCGGGATCGAGATCTACAACTCGGTGATCCACGGCAACCTCGGAGCACCGAGCAACGCTCAACTCAGCAACGACTCGGCAACCCTTCGAGTGACTCACACCCTGCTCGGGGGCGGCCTCGGAAACGTCGATGGAGTCGCGCCGGGAAGCTCGTCCTCGATCCTGGACGTCGCTCCACAGTTCTTCAACGCCGCTGACCCCAAGGGCCCGGACGACATGTTCGCAACGAACGACGACGGTCTGCGCCCAGCCGCCGGATCGCCACTCCTCAACGTCGGCGAAGAGAGTGAGTCGTCGAGCCTCGACCTGACCTCCCGCACCCGGGAACTGCAGCCCAACACCTCAGACCTCGGGGCCTACGAGGGCGCCGGGGTCTGAGTTTCGCGAACCCCGCAATCGGGGTCAGCCCGGCAGCAGCCGGATCGCCCTCTCTTGGCTCGATCGACGAGCGACCCGAACCCTGAGAACCGGATCCAGGTCGATCCGCAATCGGCGCATGAAGCGGCGGAACTCCGGAGTCCGCCGAATCGAATCAAAGGACGCGTCGTCCCAGATCGCCATCTGCGTGCGGCCCTTGACCCAGGTCGTCTGATCGAAGCGATGGAGCCGCTTCATCGACTCGATCGGCTGTCCCAGACGGGCCGCGACAGTCGACAACGAGTACCAGATCTCGGACCGGGCCGCGCGATCTCGCGGAGCACGGTGGATCGAGCGGCCAAGCCAACCGTCAGCGTCTCGAAGGGTCGCGGTCGAGGTGACGACATCGGTCTCGAACCAAGCTCGGGAACTCAGGCTCTCACCCAATTCCCAGGTCGCCAGGTAGTCGTCTTCCCGGATCGAACAAGCCTCGTTCGCGCAGAGGATCGATTCATCCAAGAGGTGCTGCGCGGTCTCCTGGTTCCAACAGGTCGAGGCCTGCTCACGACGCACGCGCGCGCGGGCGCACAGGAGTTGGTAGCGATCCAGTCCTTCGATGCCAGATCTCTTGGCCCAACGTCGAACCGCCCCCCGGCTGACAGGCCGACGAAGAATCGCACGATCCGGCACCACAGGAAGTGTCTCCGCAACACGCGCCTCGGCACGCATTCGCGACAAGAGAACCTCGGGAGCACCTCGTGACTCAGCGCTCTCGAGCGCGAGTAGCATGCGGTGCCAGGCGTCCCGGGCCTGGTCCGAATCGCCGTTCAGAGCTTGAGCGCGTTCGCAGCGAGCCTCGCCGAGCCAACGCTCAGGTTCGAAGTGCCCTCCCGCCCGCGCTGCGACGGCAAAACGTCGTCCGGCCCAACGAAACAGATCGGCACGACGCTCGGGATCAACGAGATCCGGCGCAGCGCGCTCGACGATTGCCGCGTGCCGCGCCATCAGTGCGGTCGAGCGGCCACCGTGTTCTTGCTCGATGGCCTCGAAGCGACGCAGAGCGAGCTGGATCCCGTGATCACGATGCGCTGGATCTTCGACGAGTCGAGCCTTCTCGACCTCGATCTCCGCCTCGACACTTCGAGCTGCGAGGTCGTCGTGCAAGAGGCGACGCTGACGCCGAGACTCCCGGTGAGCGCGTTCGAGCAGCGATGAGGCCCGATCGCCATCAGGCTCACAGGCGGCGAGTCCTCGCAGCAAGAGTAGGCGCCGAAAACGCGGCGCCACGTCGTTGAGAGGCCAACGCCGCGTCGAGTCTTCGTGATCGCTCGAATGTGTCGGCCGAACGAACTCACCCTCGGAGCCCACCGACGGCGCACCTACCTCATGCTGGTCGTCACTGCCGGAGTCGTCCTGCGGCTCAGTAGCAGCCTGCGCCGACTGGGCAGAGAACGACTCTGCTGCGGCGAAGTCTGGTTCGAACGGGTCACACTCCTCGACCGACCACGCGTCATCCAGAATTTCGAGCTCGTACTCCTCGAGAAGCGGCTCCTCGTGAAGCAGGTCGAACCGAGTGTCTCCCTCGAGCTCGACTTCGCGAAGCTCGTCGAAGACCGGGTCGACACCTTCGGCGCTCGCCACGGTTGCGCTGAACACCGGAATGACAGCAGGTTCCAACACGCAGACGATCCGATTCGGATCGGGTCGGCCGGACCCAGAGATCGACGCCGGAGAAGCCACAACGGACGACCAAAGAGGAACCGCCGGGACGCAAAGCGCTCGAAGTGGCACGCCCCATCGCGTGCCTCGACGATCCGGGAGGACTGACGAAGCCGTCGGACTCTCGTCGACGGCGGAGCACCCCGCGGCCTGTGGTGCGACGTCAGACATCGCCCGTCCGCTCGAACTCGACTCCGGCACGCCGATCGACTCCCCCTCCGAGGACTCGGATACCGAGCGACTCGAAGCGTCGCGGCCCCCAGTCCCTTCAAGGCCCTGGATGCCCGAGGGTTTCGGACTCGCATTGAGAACCTCGCGGTCCGAACCCACCGACGACCTCGAAGCTCCTCCGAAACCAAACCCCGGCTCTCGCCCATCGATCACCGAGTCAGACTCCCGCGGGCCTGGTAGGAACTGATGGTTCGCGAGTTGGGAGATCAGGCCGAAGCTCGCAAGCGACGACGTCACGCCCGCTACCGAGAGCGCGCGAGTAACGGATCGATTCGGAACTCCTCGAGGGAAAGCGCGGAACGCCGACGGATACGCACCGGTCGCGGCGCAACGCATGGATCTGCATCCGACTCGAGATGCCGAGTGCACCGTGGCAGCGCGCCCGAACACCGCTCCACCGAGCGACCTCGCGGTCAGTCGCTCGATCCAGGCGCCGCGTCGCATCGGCTCGAGCCGCAAGACCCGCGGAGACAGCCCTCGACGACGAAGACGGTGGACGGCGGACTCGAGCATCGAAGGCGTGCTTCGTCCGATCCAGAGCACGTCGAACTCGACCAGAGCCGAACGCAACTCGGCCTCACCGATGGACTCACCCAAGCGCACGACCGGGAGCTTCCAGAAGCTCTGCGTGGCCGCACTGGCTGCACGCATCGCCACCTCGATTCGGGGGCCATGGCGCGTAAGCAGACGTCGCTGCAATCGACCCGTCAGCTGCCGGATGGACCTGCGCCTGGATTGACGCAACGCGGCCTCGACTTCGACACAGACGAGAAGCGGTCGACCCACCGAGCCCTCTCGGTTCAGTCGCCCACGAACCGAAGCCACCGTCGCCAGCCACGAGGGCTGGACGGGTACGCACTCGACCCAACGCGCTTTGTCGTTCTCTCGCTCGACCACCACGAGCGGGCGATGCCCGCACACTCCTGTCGATCTCATCGAGCGTTTGGCGCCCCGAACTGGAGCCCGAACGGCCGCTCGGGAGTCGGCCGCACCAGCGCTCAGCCCGGACTCGAAGCCGCGGATCTGGCCAAGCGGCTGGGGGCAGCAGGGCGAGGCAGCTGGACTACACGCGACCCGCTGACGGCAAACCGGCCGAGGCAGCCGTACAAGATGCGACCCACCGCCGACGAACCGGCCGAAGCAGCCGTACAAGACGCGCCCCACCGCCGACGAACCGGCCGAGGCAGCCGTACAAAACGCGACCCTCGGCCGGCTAGCCGGCCGAGGGTCGTGCTCCCTCTCTCAGTTCCTCTGCGTGTGATCCCGACGCTGCTCTCACCTAGCACCGAGATCACCTCTCACAGAAGAGATCGGCACTCCGCGTCACACTCTTGAGCGAAAAAGCCTTCGATTCGAAAGAATCGGTCAAGTCCCGATCAGTCGGTAGGACGGACTGCGGGTTGCTCCCTAGGCCACGGGCCGGATCTATGGGTCAACCCGCAACAACGACGCTGCCGTCGGACTTGAGGATCAGTGCGCCCTTGGCAAGTGCCGTGTCGACGCCGGACGTCATCGCGACCTCGACTCTCGAACCGAGTCTGGCAAACCCAAACTGGCGCGCCATCTCGCGGACGAGTTCGTCCTTCGGGAGTGCGATGGAGGCCTGAACGAGGTCCAGAGCGGCGTTGACGGTCTCGATGACCGGAATCTCGTCGGCCTCTCGGGGATCTTCCGAGCTCTCGTCAGGGACCCGGTAGATCGCGAATTGCAGCGGGTCCTGATCCGGCCGCCAGTAGGCGCCCTCATGCATCCGTGGCCGAACGGCTTCTGGCAACGCCGCGAGGACGTCAGCCACCCGGTCTCGCGCCTTCTTCGTCAATCGCTGCTCGAAGGCATCGACCAGACGCCGTTGAAGCAGTCTCTCGACGATCGGCGCCTCGAGTTCGAGCACCCGACCCGCGAACTCCCTGAGTGCTCCGTCGCTCGCTGGCGTGAAGAACTGCTCATTCGTTCCGAGCTGTGAGGAAGGAGTCGACTGATAGGTGAGGCGCCGCCCTGGTGACGGGCTCACCTCACGAACTTCGTCCACACCGATTGAGGCCTGGTCCTCAGTGACGACCTCCGAAGCAGCCTCTTCCGGCGCGCCTTCGCCTTCATCGCCCGCGTGGTCCGCAGTCACCGACGACGCAAATCGCTCGGGTTCGGAAACAGCCTTCGCCTCGATCGCTTCGCGAGCGCGGGCGTCTCGGAAGATCGCCTTGGCCCGTTCGAGTGCGGCTTCGACCCGCTCGATCTCGCGAGCCGGATGCCGCCACCAGTCGGTCGACCAGATCCGGCAGATCTCCCAGCCGAGACCGCGCAGGACCGACTCTCGAATGCGATCTCGGTCGCGCGCGGTCTTCGCGCTGTGGTAGTTCGCCCCGTCACACTCGATGCCGAGCACGAAGCGGCCCGGCGCCTCCGGATCTCGGATCGCTAGATCGATGCGATAGCCCGAGCATCCGACTTGGTACGCGACGTCGTGTCCGCGGGCACGTAGAGCCGCCGCGACCTCGGCCTCGAACGGCGACTCCGCTTCGCCCGGACCGACCTCCTCCGCCCACGCCGAGAGGGCCGCGGATCCTCGCTCGGCGTACTCGAGGAAGTTCTTGAGCCCCTTCACGCCTTCGGCCTGCGTCCGCCGCAGATCGATCTGGTCGGCGCGCAGCGTCGAGTGCACGACGATCTGCCGACGCGCGCGCGTGACAGCGACATTCAGGCGTCGCTCGCCACCGCTCAGGTTCAGAGGTCCGAAGTGCATCGACACCTTGCCGCTCGCATCCGGGCCGTAACCAATCGAGAACAGGATGACGTCGCGCTCGTCACCCTGGACGTTCTCGAGGTTCTTCACGAACACAGGTTCCTCGACGTCGACCGAGAAGAAGCGCTCGAGCTCCGGAGACTTCCGTCGCTCGACGTCCAGCAGGTCTTCGATCAGCTCTCGCTGAGCCATCGAGAAGGTCACCACACCGAGGCTGTTGTCGGTGCCAGCACGAAGTCGCGAGCACAGATCCTCGACGACCGACTCCGCCTCCTTGCGGTTCGTCCGTGACTTGCTGCGGTCGTACACCCCGTCCGGAACCGGCTTCACCGACAACCCCATGCCGTCGACGTCCTCGGCGGGCGACGGGAAGGTCAACAGCCGGTTCTCGTAGTAGTGATGATTACTGAACGCGATCAGACTCTCGTGGCGGCTGCGGTAGTGCCACTCGAGGTCGAGAGCACGGAAGCCCGCGGCACTGAACTCGTCGAGGATCGACTCGAGGTCCTCGATGTCCTCGTCGTCACCGAACTCCTCGCCGTCCATTGTCTGAAAGAACGAGGTTGGAGGCAGCTGACGACTATCGCCGACCACGACGCAGTGGGAACCACGCGCGATGGCGCCAACCGCATCCCACGGAGCGATCTGCGAGGCCTCGTCGAACACCACGAGATCGAAAGGCGAGTCTCCGGCGTCGAGATACTGCGCGACCGACAGCGGGCTCATCAGGAAACAGGGCTTGAGCCGCGGCGTCAGGTGCTGCGTCTGATCGAGCAGCTTGCGGACTGGCAGGTGCCGACGCTTCTTGCGGAGCTCCCGCTTGAGCAAGCCGACCTCACTGG